>NZ_LZMC01000054.1 GCF_001668615.1 Mycobacterium sp. 1274761.0 | reverse complement strand
GCCTGCCCGCAACTACCATGGGCCGGGTGACTTCGACCCCGACCGCTGCCTCCTCGCGCGAGCGCTCGTCGGTCGCACCACCACGCACCTACCAGGTGCGTACGTACGGCTGCCAGATGAACGTGCACGATTCCGAGCGGCTGGCAGGCCTGCTCGAGGCGGCCGGATACCAGCGTGCGACCGACGAGCGCTCGCGCGAGGAGGCAGCGGTCGGGGTCGAAGTCACCCGGCCCATGGTAGTTACGGGCGGCAACACAGCGTTAATCGAGCGGATTCACGAGTCGGGGACAAGCTGCGCTTTCCCTGGGTAAGGTCTGCGTCCATGGGCACGCCGATGGTCTCGATCAAGGGCGTCAACAAACACTTCGGTGATCTGCATGTGCTCAGGGACATCAACCTGGATGTCGACCGGGGTGAGGTGATCGTCGTGCTGGGGCCGTCCGGTTCGGGCAAATCGACGTTGTGCCGCACCATCAATCGGCTCGAGACCATCGAGTCCGGCACCATCGAGATAGACGGCGAAGTCCTGCCCGAGGAGGGACGCAAGCTGGCGCAGCTGCGGTCAGACGTCGGCATGGTGTTCCAGTCGTTCAATCTGTTCGCGCACAAGACAATTCTGGAAAACGTCGCGCTGGCGCCGCGCAAAGTCCGCAAGGCGTCGAAAGAGGACGCGCGCCGCAAGGCGATAGAGCTGCTCGAGCGCGTCGGAGTGGCCAACCAGGCCGAGAAGTACCCCGCCCAGCTATCGGGTGGCCAGCAGCAGCGGGTGGCGATCGCCCGGTCGCTGGCGATGAACCCGAAGGTGATGCTGTTCGACGAGCCGACCAGCGCGCTGGACCCGGAGATGATCAGCGAGGTGCTGTCGGTGATGACCTCGCTGGCCAAGGACGGGATGACAATGATCGTGGTCACCCATGAGATGGGCTTTGCCCGCGGCGCGGCCAACCGGGTGGTGTTCATGTCCGACGGCGCGATCGTCGAGGCCGCCGAACCCAGGGAGTTCTTCGAACATCCCCGCTCCGATCGCGCCAAAGATTTCCTCGGCAAGATCCTCAAGCACTGAGAGCACTGACGCCCCGGCGAAAGGAAACCGATATGCCGTCCTTCTCATTGCGCGTCGCAGGTGCCGTCGCGCTGTCGCTGGCCCTGCCGCTCGCCGCCACGGCCTGCGGTGGTGGTGACGAGAACAGCATCGTGATCGGGACGAAGGTCGACCAACCCGGCCTCGGGCAGAAGAGCCGCGACGGGAAGATGAGCGGCTTCGACGTCGACGTGGCCACCTACATCGCCAAGGAACTCGGTTACAGCCCTGACAAGATCGAATGGAAAGAGTCGCCGTCGGGTCAGCGCGAGACGCTGATCCAGAACGACCAGGTGAAGTTTATCGCCGCTACCTACTCGATCACCGACGCCCGCAAGCAGAAGGTCAGCTTCGCCGGGCCGTACCTGGTCACCGGGCAGAGCCTGCTGGTCAAGGCCGACAACAAGGACATCACCGGCGCCCAGTCGCTGCAAAACAACAAGAAACTGTGCTCGGTGTCGGGATCCACACCGGCGCAGCGGATCAAGGATGAGTACCCGGGCGTGCAACTGCAGCAGTACGACACGTATTCGGCGTGCGTGGAGGCGCTGAAAAACGGGGCGATCGACGCGGTCACCACAGACGAGGTGATCCTCGCCGGCTACGCGGCCCAAAGCCCGGGCGTGTTCAAGATCGTCGGCAAGCCGTTCTCGGAGGAGCGCTACGGGATCGGCTTGAAGAAGGGCGACACCGAGCTGTGCAACAAGATCAGCGACGCCATCAAGAAGATGGTGTCCGACGGCGCCTGGAAGTCCGCGTGGGACAAGAACCTCGGTCCGGCGGGTATCCCCGCACCCGCGCCGCCGGCTGTCGCCCCCTGCTGAGCCCGGCGCAGCTGACACGCCGCTAATGGAGGTCCTTCCCGGATACCCCGTCGGCCAGATCCTCGAGGCGTTCTGGACGACGATCGAGCTGACGGTTTTCGCCGCCATCGGCGCGCTGATTCTCGGCACGCTTCTTGCCGCGATGCGGCTCTCGCCCGTGCCGGTGATGAACTGGATCGGCACCGCCTACGTCAACGTGGTGCGCAACACTCCCCTGACGCTGATCATCCTGTTCTGCGCGTTCGGCCTGTCACAGACGCTGGGCATCACGCTCGTCGACGCGAATTCCGCGACCTCGGTCGAGGACAGCAACTTTCGGCTGGCCGTTCTCGGGTTGACCGTCTACACGGCGTCGTTCGTCTGCGAGACGGTGCGCTCCGGAGTTAACACGATTCCCCTCGGACAGGCCGAGGCGGCGCGGTCTTTGGGCTTCACATTCGGACAGAACCTCCGAATGATCCTGCTGCCACAGGCCTTTCGCGCGGTCATCATTCCGCTGGGGTCGGTGTTGATCGCGCTGACCAAGAACACGACGATCACGTCGGCGATCGGTGTGGCCGAGGCCGCGCTGCTGATGAAGGAGATAATCGAGAACACCGCCGCGCTGTTGACCGTCGGCGCGATCTTCGCCTTCGGGTTCGTGGTCCTGACGCTGCCGCTGGGCTTGTTCTTCGGATGGCTGGGCAAGCGGTTGGCGGTGGCGCGCTGATGAGTGGCTCGTCGGTTCTCTTCGACGCGCCGGGGCCGCGGGGGCGGGTGCGCAACTGGGCCGTCACCGCGGTCACCGTGGTGGTCCTCGCAGTAGTGGTCTGGGTGGTGTATTCGAAGCTCGATGCGAAGGGGCAACTGACCGCCGCGAAGTGGGAACCGTTTCTGACCGCGGACCTGTGGCGGACCTACCTGCTGCCCGGCATCCGGGGCACGCTCACCGCGGCGGTGGTGTCGATCGTGCTGGCGCTGCTGCTCGGCTCAGTGCTGGGCATCGGTCGCATGTCATCACGTGGCGTGATCCGTTGGCCATGCGCAGTGTTCGTCGAGTTCTTCCGCGCGGTGCCGGTGCTGGTGATGATGCTCTTCGCCTTCGGCCTGTTCGCGCTCTACGACGTGTTCCCCGGAAAGCAGTTAGCGCTGGCCGGCGTGATTGCGGGTCTGACGTTCTACAACAGCGCCGTGATCGCCGAGATCGTGCGCGCGGGAGTGAACGCGCTGCCGCGCGGGCAGTCGGAGGCGGCGTTCGCACTGGGCCTGACGTGGGGCCAGATTATGCGGTCGGTCCTGCTGCCGCAGGCCGTTACGTCGATGCTGCCGGTGCTGGTGTCGCAGATGGTGGTGGTGCTGAAGGACACCGCGATCGGATATCAGATCACGTTCCTCGAAATCGTGCGCGAGGGCAGGAACGTCGGTTCGGAGTATGAAAACTACATCCCCGCCTTGATCGTCGTCGCCGCGCTGATGATCGTCGTCAACTTCGCGCTGTCGTGGTTCGCCACCTGGCTCGAGGGGCGAATGCGCCGCTCGCGTCGCGCGCCCCTGCCGCTGGACCCCGAGGCCATCGAGCAGGAGGGCGCGCCCGGCAGCGAGGTCACCACTCGCTAGATCAGCTCGGCGCAGCGTTTCAATTGGTCGGTTGTCGGCGGCTGATAGAACGACAGCACGGCATGCCCGCAGCCGAGGGTTTCCAGTTCAGGAAGTGTGGCCAACTGCTGCTCGAGATGGTCGTCCTGCGCAGGCTGGATGAACAGCTGCACCGAACGCCGGATCACTGACGGGTCGCGGCCGACCTCCCTGCAGGCTTGGTCGAGCTCCGTGCTGGTCTTGGCCCACTGCGCGACGTTGCCGTGGCTGGGCACGTTCCACTCGTCGGCATGGCGCGCGATGACCTTGAGCATCTTCGGCTTCTCGCCTCCGACGACGATCGGCGGATGCGGCCGCTGCAGCGGTTTCGGTTCACACAGCGCGTCACGCAGCGTGTAGAACTCGCCGTCGAAGCCGACGGACTCTTCCGTCCACAGCCTCTTGATGAGCGTCAGCGCTTCGTCCAGCATGGCCACCCGCGTTCCCGCACTGGGGAATTCGATGCCGTATCCGCGATGCTCGGCCTCATGCCAGCCGGCGCCGAGCCCGAAATCCAGCCGCCCGCCGCTGATGTGGTCGACGGTCACCGCCATCTTCGCCAGCACCGCCGGGTTGCGATACGTCACACCGGTAACCATGCAACTCACCCGGGCGCGCCGCACCACCGCCGCCATCGCCCCCAGCGACGTCCACCCCTCCATCGTCGGAACGGGGTGGTCGATCAACCCGTAGAAGTGGTCGTAGTTGGCGATGGAATGGAATCCGAGTTCGTCTGCCGTGCGCCAGAACCGTTCCAGCACCGGATAGTCGAAGGTCGGGGCGATCTTGGCCGACAGCAGCATGGCCGCCAACCTACCGGTGAGCTAGACGCGACGGCGCTCCCGCTCGCAGGCGAGTTCGAGGGTGACCACGTCGAGCGCCATCGATTGGCTGTAGCCGCGCCGCGCCAGCATTCCGACCAGCCTACGCATCACCTTCGCGTCGTCGTCTCCGTCGAGCCGTTCCCGGCGCAACTTGTCCCGCACCAGCTGTTCTGCACGCTCGCGTTCGGCGCTGGCGTCGATCTCTGCCAGCGCCGCGGAGATGACGTCATTGTCGACCCCCTTGGTGCGAAGCTCAGCGGCCAACGCGCGCTTGCCCTTTCCGGCGTTGAGACGACGCGACCGCACCCACTGCTCGGCGAAGCCGGCGTCGTCGACCAGGCCGACCTCGGCCAGCCTGTCGAGCACCTGGGTGCTGACGTCGTCGGGATAGCCGCGCTTGGTCAGCTGGGCCGCCAGTTCGGCTCGGGTGCGCGCCCTCACGGTGAGCAGGCGCAGGCACAGGTTCCTGGCCTGCTCCTCGCGAGAGGCTTCGACCGGCTTAGAAGTCGACGGGGGCGGGCAGTACGTCATCACTCACGTCATCGGTGATCACGGCGCCAATGCCGAGCTTCTCCTTGATTTTCTTCTCGATCTCGTTGGCCACATCGGTGTTCTCGAGCAGGAAGTTCCGCGCGTTCTCCTTGCCCTGGCCCAGCTGCTCACCCTCGTAGGTGAACCACGAACCGGACTTGCGGATGAAGCCCTGCTCGACACCCATGTCGATGAGCGAGCCCTCCCGGCTGATGCCCTTGCCGTAGAGGATGTCGAACTCGGCCTGCTTGAACGGCGGCGACACCTTGTTCTTGACGACCTTGACGCGGGTGCGGTTGCCGACCGCGTCGGTGCCGTCCTTCAGCGTCTCGATGCGCCGGACGTCCATGCGAACCGAGGCGTAGAACTTCAGCGCCTTGCCACCGGTCGTCGTTTCTGGCGAGTTGTGCACCATGACACCGTCAACGAAGTAGTTGTGATTGCCTTCGACCTCGATGTCGAATCGGTTCATCGACCGCGTGTGCGGCTTGACGTGAATGTCGAGGACCCGGGCTGGAACCAAGCGCTGTGTGGGCTCGACGAATTGGGGCGTCACCGTGCTTTGGCCGCGGAACCGCGGAAGCAGCTTGTACTCCATCGACGGAGCCATGTACGGCGCCACCAGTTCCTGGAACTTCGTCGACGCGTTGGTGGAGAACACCAATACAACCTTGCCGCGCGCACCCGAGTGACGCAGCCGCACATCCAGGCCATGGGTGTCACGCAGATAGTCGCGTAGCCGGGTGCGGGTGCCCTCACTCATCGCTTCGACACAGATCTCGATACGTCCGCTGCCACCGGCGGTGCGCTTCTGAACACCCTTGGACCGCACAGTGAATCCGCCATCATCCATGTACCAGATCGCCAGCGCCAGCGGAGTAAGTGCCTTGAGGTATTCCTCGGAGAGAAACTTCTTGCCGTCACCGAGGTACACCGCACGTTGCAACTCGGTCAACTCAGGTAGCGGGGTGAAGTCGACAAACCGTGCCCCCGCGGCATTCTCGCGGACCGAATGCCCGATATTGCCCATCAGCGCGGTCTTCCACTCCAGGTACTCCACCTGCTTGGCATCGTGTCCGAGACGGAACCGCACGCCGTTGCGGTCCCGTCGGTTGGGCGACAGGTTTCCGTCACCCATCAGGGAGCCGAGGACCACCTGGAACTGCTGATCGCTGAGCCGGTGCGGCTCGGCGGTCATCACCCGATCACCGGCGATGAGATCGCCTGCTTCCGTCCATCCACCAGGTGTGCGGATCAAGTGGTTCGGTGTTGCGGCGAACTGTGACTTGCCGTTGCCGCCTGACTTTTCGACGGTGAACTGGAGGAACTGCTCAGCAGGACCGTTGTTGAACCAGTTCACCACCTTGCGGGGCACGACCCGGTCGGTGTTCGGGTCGTAGGACAGCACCTCGACGTCCATCTTCTGGTTGACGATCTTGCCGATCTTCTCGGTCGTGCCGTCGGCCAGCTGTACCCGAGTGCTGTAGTTGAAGCACCCGAACATGACCCCGATTTTTTCGCGAAGCTGATTGATGAAGATCGCGGTGGTGCCCGAATTGTTCAATGCGCCGGTCATTTTGCGCAGCGCCTGGCTCATCAGCCGGGCCTGCAGACCGACATGGCTGTCACCCATCTCGCCTTCGATCTCGGCGCGCGGCACCAGCGCGGCCACCGAGTCGATGACCAGGATGTCCAGCGCGCCGGACCGGATCAGCATGTCGGCGATCTCCAGCGCCTGCTCGCCGGTGTCCGGCTGGGACACCAGCAGCGAGTCGGTGTCCACGCCGAGCTTCTTGGCGTATTCCGGATCCAGGGCGTGCTCGGCGTCGATGAACGCTGCGATGCCCCCCGCCGCCTGGGCGTTGGCTACCGCGTGCAGTGCGACGGTGGTCTTACCCGAGGACTCCGGGCCGTAGATCTCGACGACCCGGCCGCGCGGCAGGCCGCCGATGCCGAGCGCCACGTCCAGGGCGATGGAGCCGGTGGGGATAACGGAGATCGGCTGGCGCACTTCCTCGCCGAGCCGCATCACCGAACCCTTGCCAAAGTTCTTGTCGATCTGCGCGAGCGCCAGCTCGAGGGCTTTCTCGCGATCAGGGGCCTGCGGCATTTGAGTCTCCCGTTCTCATGTGTTCGGTTGATCGGTGATCGATCAGTTGGCCGTGACGCTAGAGGCCGCCACCGACAAGTCGGCCTGACCAGCATCTAGCCGTCGAACACTGCCCACAGTAGACGAACACCTGTTCGACTCAAGCCTGACACGCCGATCGGGCGGCGGGTCGCTGAATATCGGCCTATCGTGGGATTCGCCGGCTGCGACTGAGCGGATTCACATGCACGAGATGGCGATCACCCAGAGCGTTGTGGACGCGGTGTGTGAACACGCCGCCGGACGCAAGGTTCACAGCGTCAAGCTCGAGGTCGGCGAGCTGTGCGCCCTGGTCCCCGACTCCATGCGGTTCTGCTTCGAGCTGGCCACCCAGGGCACAGTGGCCGACGGCGCCTGTCTCGATCTCGACGTCCGCCCGGGTGCCGCCCGATGCCGCACCTGCGACCGGCAGTTCGAGCTTCACGACCTGATCCTTCTGTGCCCCTGCGGAAGTGCCGATGTCGACGTGCTGGCCGGCCACGACCTACGAATCCTCTCCATGGAGGTGAGCTGACGATGTGTGCAACATGTGGCTGCGGCGAAGACGGCGCCGTCATCACCGTGCCCGGACACGTCCGCGAGCACGAGCACGAGCACGAGCCCGGGCACGAGCACCACCACGGACACACCGAAACCGTGACGCTGGAGCAGAAGGTCCTCGAGAAGAACGATCTGCTAGCCGACAAGAACCGGCAATGGCTGCGCACCCGCGGCATTTTCGCGCTCAACGTCACCAGCTCGCCGGGTGCGGGCAAGACGACGCTTCTCGAACGCACCATCCGCGAGCTGAGACCCGTCTGGCCCGTCGCCGTTATCGAAGGGGACCAGGAGACGCTGCTGGATGCCGAACGAATCCGCGCCGCGGGCGCCCGGGCGGTTCAGGTCAACACCGGCGCAGGCTGCCACCTCGATGCCGACATGGTGCACCGGGCTCTGCACACGCTCGAACCGGAAGCCTGCTCGCTGCTGTTTATCGAGAATGTGGGCAACCTGGTGTGCCCCGCACTCTTCGACCTCGGCGAGCACAGCAAAGTCGTTGTCATCTCGGTAACCGAGGGGGCGGACAAGCCGCTCAAGTATCCGCACATGTTTGCTGCAGCGGGACTCGTTATCGTCAACAAGATCGACCTAGCGCCGTATGTGGACTTCGATCTTGAAAGCTTGGCTGCCTATGCTCGCGCTGTTAACCCCGGCGTGAATATTTTGCCCCTCTCTGCGACAAGCGGTGAGGGTGTCGAGGCATGGTACGACTGGATCGCGCTACGGGCGGGCCGACCGGCAAACACCCGTACGGCCACAGAATCCGTTGACAACAGAACTAGCTCGGAGTAAACCCAGAACCAGCGCTCCATACGCGGGCGCCAACGTCCAATGTGACGAATGGGGTCCCCAGCCCGGGCCCCGGAAAGCTGTGACATATGCCAATCGAGGCAGCAGTCAAAGCGGAGGAAGCGCTGATTCACGTTCTATGGATCAACGCGGGGTTGAGTTGCGACGGTGATTCTGTGGCGCTGACTGCCGCCACACAACCCAGTGTCGAAGAGATTGCCCTTGGTGCACTCCCCGGCCTGCCGAAGATCGCCGTGCACTGGCCCCTGATCGATTTCGAATGCGGCCCAAACGGGGGAGCCGACGACTTCCTCGCATGGTTCTTCAAGGCCGACCGCGGAGAACTCGACCCGTTCGTACTCGTCGTTGAGGGTTCCATTCCGAACGAGCAGCTCCACGACGAAGGTTACTGGTGCGGTTTCGGCAACAATCCCGCGACGGGCCAGCCGATGACCACCAGTGAGTGGTTGGATCGGCTCGCACCGAAGGCCACCGCGATCGTCGCGGTCGGAACGTGCGCGACGTACGGCGGCATCCACGCGATGGCGGGCAATCCCACCGGCGCTATGGGCGTGCCCGACTATCTCGGGTGGGACTGGAAGAGCAAGGCCGGCATCCCCATCGTGTGCGTGCCCGGCTGCCCGATCCATCCGGACAATCTGGCTGAGACGTTGACCTACCTGCTGTACATGGCCACCGATCAGGCCCCGATGATTCCGCTCGACGATGCGTTGCGGCCCCAATGGTTGTTCGGTGCATCGGTACATGAGGGATGTGACCGCGCCGGCTACTACGAGCAAGGCGACTTCGCCACCGAGTACGGATCCCCGAAATGCATTGTAAAGCTGGGCTGCTGGGGCCCAGTGGTCAAGTGCAACGTGCCGAAGCGGGGATGGATCAACGGCATCGGCGGCTGCCCGAACGTCGGCGGCATCTGCATCGGCTGCACGATGCCCGGTTTCCCGGACAAGTTCATGCCGTTCATGGACGAACCACCCGGCGGGAAGGTCTCCACGACGGGCTCGAAGATGTACGGCTCAGTCATCCGAAGCCTGCGGCATGTGACCGGTCGGACGGTCGACAAAGAACCGAAGTGGCGCCATCCCGGCGAGAAACTGACCACTGGGGCAACCCGCACCTGGTAGGTGCGGGCGCTCCGGCGCGCACCGCGGCTCTGTCCAGCATGACAAAAGCTTTATGCCGTCGTGCATTTCATTCATAGAGAGAAGTTCTGATGACAACGATCATCCCCGAACCGTCACACGTGAAGCGCGAACCCGGTCAGCTCGTTGAGATGGCATGGGACCCGATCACCCGCATCGTGGGCAGTCTCGGCATCTATACCAAGATCGACTTCGACAACAGGGAAGTCGTCGAGTGTCACAGCACGTCGTCGATCTTCCGTGGTTACTCGATCTTCATGAAGGGCAAGGATCCTCGCGACGCCCACTTCATCACCAGCCGCATCTGCGGCATCTGCGGTGACAACCACGCCACGTGCTCGTGCTACTGCCAGAACATGGCATACGGCGTGAAGCCGCCGCACCTCGGTGAATGGTTGATCAACCTCGGCGAGGCCGCGGAATACATGTTCGACCACAACATCTTCCAAGAGAACCTGGTCGGCGTGGACTACTGCGAGAAGATGGTGTCCGAAACCAACCCGAGTGTGCTCGCCAAGGCTGAGAACACCCAGGCGCCACATGCCGACATGCACGGCTACCGGACGATCGCCGACATCATGCGCGCACTCAACCCGTTCACCGGCGAGTTTTACCGCGAGGCGCTACAGACCAGCCGCTACACCCGCGAGATGTTCTGTCTGATGGAAGGCAGACACGTGCACCCGTCCACGCTGTATCCGGGCGGCATCGGCACGACGGCCACCATCCAGTTGATGACGGACTACATGACCCGGCTCATGCGCTATGTCGAGTTCATGAAGAAGGTTGTGCCGATGCACGACGACCTGTTCGATTTCTTCTACGAAGCGCTACCCGGCTACGAACAGGTGGGACTTCGCCGCACGCTGCTCGGCTGCTGGGGTTCCTTCCAGGATCCCGAGGTCTGCAACTTCGACTACAAGGACATGGAGAAGTGGGGCAATGCCATGTTCGTCACGCCCGGCGTGGTGATCGACGGCAAGCTGCACACCCATTCGCTGGTTGACATCAACCTGGGCATCCGAATCCTGCTGGGCCACAGTTATTACGATGACTGGGAAGACCAGGAGATGTTCGTCAAGACCGACCCGTTGGGTAATCCGGTGGATCGCCGCCATCCGTGGAACCAGCACACCAACCCGCGTCCGCAGAAGCGCGACTTCGACGAGAACTACAGCTGGGTGATGTCACCGCGGTGGTTCGACGGCACCGACCACTTGGCGCTGGACACCGGCGGTGGTCCGCTGGCACGGCTGTGGTCCACGGCGCTGGCGGGCCTAGTCGACATCGGCTACGTCAAGGCCACGGGCAACAGCGTGCAGATCAACTTGCCGAAGACGGCGCTGAAAGGTCCGGCCGAGCTGGAATGGAAAGTGCCGCAGCATGGCAGCAACACGATCGAGCGTAACCGCGCCCGGACGTACTTCCAGGCCTATGCGGCGGCCTGCGCGCTCCATTTCGCCGAGAAGGCGCTCATCGAGATCCGCGCCGGCCGCACCAAGACCTGGGAGAAGTTCGACGTCCCCAAGGAGGGCATCGGCTGCGGCTTCACCGAGGCGGTGCGCGGAGTCCTGAGTCACCACATGGTGATTCGCGACGGCAAGATCGCGAACTATCACCCGTACCCGCCGACGCCGTGGAACGCCAATCCCCGCGACAGCTACGGCACGCCGGGCCCGTACGAGGATGCGGTGCAGGGTCAACCGATCTTCGAGGAGAACGACAGGGAGCACTTCAAGGGTATCGACGTCATGCGTACGGTGCGCAGCTTCGATCCGTGCCTGCCCTGCGGTGTGCACATGTATCTGGGAAACGGGAAGACGCTCGAGAGGTTGCACTCCCCCACCCAGTCCGCCACCGGGGAGTGACAGATGCCGCATCGCCCGGGAAACCCCGAACAAGATGCACGGTGGCGCATGTCGGGCGAGCGGATACAGAACCTCCTCGACGCCAGCGCAGCCGGTGGCGCTGTCGCCCACGAGCGCGCCGAACAGTTGGTCCGCGAAGTGACCGACCTCTACGGCGCCTGCGTCGAACGGATGATGGGCATCGCCGTGGATCGGCATCCCGAGCTCGCAGACGCGTTCGCCGGCGACGGCCTCGTCGCCAGCCTGCTGCTGGTGCACGGTCTCCACCCGCACTCGGTCGAGCGACGGATCCAGGATGCGCTGAACAGCGTGCGGCCCTACCTCGGCTCGCACGGCGGGGACGTGCATCTGCTCGAGGTCGACGGCGACGTGGTCCGGTTGCGGTTCGCAGGCAGCTGCAAGAGCTGTCCGTCGTCGGCGATCACCCTCGAGCTGGCGGTCGAGGACGCGGTACGCGCTGTGGCGCCGGAGATTTCGTCGATCGAGGTGGTGGCCGCGGAGACGGACGGCCCATCGGCGGTCATTGCGGCCGACAGCCTCATGAGCCACGTCCGCAGTACCCCGCGGAACGGGCATGCGTGGCATGCGGTGCCCGACGTTGCCGGCCTCGCGCCCGGAGAGGTCGGCGGGTTCGCGGTGGCGGGCACGACCGTGTTGGCGTGCCGCGTGGGTGACCGCGTGTTCGCCTACCTCGACCGGTGCGGCCGTTGCGGCGAGTCACTGGCGGGCGCCGTACTGCACCGCCGCATGGGTTCGGCCGCAGACGACGCCGTGCTGCGATGCCCGCGCTGCCATGCCCACTTCGACGTCGTGCACGCCGGTGCCTGCGTCGACGGGAACGGCTCGGCCGCAGCACATCTCGAGCCGGTCCCGCTTTTGGAACGTGACGGGGTTCTGTCGATGGCGGTGGTGTCGTGATTGCGAGCGAGAAGCGGGGGCGAATCGCGCATGAATAGCGCTTATGACGTGCTCGCGCGCATTCGCGCGGCATCGGCACCCCAACCGGCAGGCGAGCGGTGCGAGATGTGCGCCGAGGCGATCGCCGACGAGCATCAGCATGTGGTCAATGTCGAGGGCCGACAGTTGATGTGTGTCTGCCGGGGTTGCTATCTGTTGTTCACCGACACCCAGGCGGACCTGCGCTACCGGGCCATCCCCGATCGCTATCTCGTTTTTCCGGACTTCGCCCTGGACAGGGGGCATTGGGAGACGCTGCAGATTCCCGTCGGCCTCGCGTTCTTCTTCCGCAATTCGATGCTGGATCGCACGGTGGCGTTCTATCCGGGGCCCGCCGGCGCCACGGAGTCGGAGCTGGATCTCAAGGCGTGGAACGAGATCCGCACATCCGACCCGCGCGTGGACATACTCGCCGACGACACGGAGGCGTTGCTGGTTCGGGTGCCCGACGACGAAGGATCGGCGCTGCACGGATATCTACTGCCCGTCGACGCCTGCTACGAGTTCGTCGGCCGGTTGCGGTTGATGTGGCACGGCTTCGACGGCGGCCACCAGGTAAACGCGTTCATCGACGATTTCTTCCGCATGCTCGAAGAGCGCAGCGAGGCGGTGGCTCGCGCATGACAGACCTCACGTTCACCGTCGTCGAGGTGGAACCGGAGCCGTTCGCGGTCACACCGGTGCTCAACGCGCGACTGGGCATCGGCGCGGTGGGCGAGGACCCGGTACATGCGATCGCGCTTCGCTGCCAGGTGCGGATCGAGCCGATGCGCCGAGGTTACACCGACGAGGAAGCCGCCGGTCTGCTCGACCTCTTCGGTCCCCGTGAGCGTTGGTCGACCACGTTGCACAATTTCCAATGGCTGCAGACCAGCACGATGGTCCAGGGATTCAGCGGCGCCACCCAGGGCAGTCTCCCGTTGGAGTGCACCTACGACTTCGACGTGGCCGCCGCAAAGTATCTGCACGCGCTGCGCGACGGATACGTACCGTTGCAATTCCTTTTCAGCGGAACGATTTTCTCGAAGGGTCCCCGCGGATTCGCGGTGCAGCAGGTGCCGTGGGATTGCGAGGACCGCTTCGAGATGCCTGTCTTGGTGTGGCGAGATCTCATCCGGCAGCACTACCCCAACACCGGCTGGTTGAGGCTGGACCACGACACCATCGAAGCGCTGGTGGCGTACCGGTCGGCGCGCGGACTGATCTCCTTCGACGAGGCGGTCACCTCCCTGCTTGCGGCGAGTTCGACGGAGAAGGTCCAATGACCACGCAGTGGGATCGTGCCCGCGCCGTCGCAGACGCGGTTCTCTACGAGGGCTACCTGCTCTATCCGTACCGCGCCAATTCGCAGAAGAACCAGATCCGTTGGCAGTTCGGCGTGCTGGGGCCGGCCGGCGCCGCGCACGCCGGACTCGGCGAGGACGACTCGTTGGCGGCACAGATACTCATAGCGCCGGGGACGAGACCGACTGTCTCGATCAAGCTGCGTTTCCTGCAACTGCAGCACAGAGGCGTCGAGAAAGCGCAAAACGACGGACGTTTCGAGCCAGTCGATGAGCTCGTTTCGGGTTCGCAGTCATGGCTGCGTTGGGACGAGGCGGTAGAGCGTGAAGTCTCGTTCGGACCTCTGGATGTCGAATCCGGCCTGGCGCTCACGTTTCCGATAGAGGTCGACGCGGGCACCGACATCGAACTCGTCGACGGTGGGAGGCTGGTGCGCTCGCGACGCGCGTTGCACGCGCGCCTCGAGGTGTCGGCAGAACGCGACGAGGGACTCGTGCGCCTCACCGTGTCCGTGCGCAACACCACGGCGCCCGCCGCCACCAAGGATGACGCGACCGCGGTGTCGCTGATCGGAACTCACCTCATCGCCGAGGTTGACGACGGTGACTTCGTGTCGCTTCTCGAGCCGCCGGCGTCGGCCGCCAACGCTGTCGCACGATGCCGCCACCACCGCTGCTTCCCCGTTCTCGCCGGGCCACAAGACGACCACGCGCTGATGCTTATATCGCCGATCATCCTGTACGACCATCCCGAGATCGCCGAGCAGAGCAGAGGCGCGCTGTACGACTCCACCGAGATCGACGAGATCCTCACATTGCGGATCATGACGATGACCGACGAGGAAAAGGCAGTCGCGCGCGCCACGGACCCGTTGGCCGCCCAGATCATCGACCGCTGTGACTCGATGTCCCCCGAGGCAATGCTCAACCTGCACGGTGTGCTGCGCGACCCGCACGAACTCGATGAGGCGGCGGGCCTGATCCCGGACATACCCGAGGGTGTGGACTGGTGGGATCCCTTGGCGGACAACGCGGTACGACCCGATATCGATGCCGTGCTGGTCAACGGCGTAAAGGTGAGCCGCGGCAGCAGGGTGCGGCTTCATCCGTCCCGGCGCGCCGATGCCCAGGACCTGTTCTTCGCCGACAAGACGGCGGTCGTCACCTCCGTGCACGAAACCGTCGACGGCGACCAGCATGTCGGTGTAGTGCTCGAGGACGACCCGGCTGCCGACCTGCACCAGTGGTACGGCCGCTACCTGTACTTCGCACCCGATGAGGTCGAACCGTTGAGAGAAAGGAATTCGACATGCAAGCAGTAGGCGTGACCGCGACTGTCATCGCCGGCGTCATCGTGCTCGGCGCAATCGTGATCGGGGTCCGCTCCCTGCCGGACCTGAACCGCTACCTGAAGATTCGTCGGATGTAGGAAATCAGCGAGGTGCAATCACGTCCCAGATTCTGGTAGCCGGCATCGGCAACATCTTCCTCGGTGACGACGGGTTCGGACCTGAGGTGATGCGCCATGTGCCCGAACACGTCGCGAACCCACAGGTGCGGGTGGTCGATTACGGAATCCGCGGCATGCATCTCGCCTACGACCTGTTGGACGGCTGTGACGCACTGGTTCTCGTCGATGCAATGCCGAACCGTGGCTCGCCTGGCGCCCTGCACGTTTTCGAGGCCGACCTCGAAACCCCCTCGCAGCACAGCGGTGTCGATGCACACGCGATGGATCCCGCCGCGGTGTTCGCCAGCCTCACTGCGCTCGGCGGGATCCCGCCCTACACCGTCGTGGTCGGTTGTGAGGTCGACGACGTCGACGAACGGATGGAACTCTCCGCCAGGGTGGCGGCCGCCGTTCCCGGCGCCGTGGCGGCGATCGAGAACGTCGTGGCGAACCTGCTCGACGACGCGAAGGTGGTGGGCTGAGCCATGTGTCTCGGCATTCCCGGCCAGGTGGTCCAGGTGCTGGAGGGCTACGGCGGACAACTCGCTCTCGTCAACGTCGCGGGCGAGCACCGCAAGGTCAACATCGGCATGCTGTCGGAGGAGACCTTCGCCCCAGGCGACTGGGTGATCATCCACATGGGTTTCGTCGTCGAGAAAACGGACAAAGCGGGCGCCGAAGCGGCGCTGGCCGGTTTGAAAATGATGGGGAGCGGCGAGGACGCGGAGGTCTCGCCATGACCGGGCGACGGCGGCTGCGGGTGGCCGTCAACGGCGTTGTCCAAGGCGTCGGATTTCGGCCCTTCGTCTACACCTGTGCCGCATCACTCGGGCTGTCGGGCTTCGTACACAACGACAGCACCGGCGCCGTCATCGAGGTCGAGGGCGCCGAAGCGGATCTCGACGACTTCTTGACCATGCTGGTCCATCGTGCCCCGCCGCTGGCGATCATCGACTCCGTTGATAAACAGGCCATTCCGGTCGCCGGTGGTACCGGCTTCGCGATCGCCGATACGTCTCGGTGCGGCGGTGGCCGCACGCTCGTATCCCCCGACGTCGCCATGTGCGCCGACTGTGCCGCCGAACAACGTGATCCGGGCAACCGCCGGTACCGGCACGCGTTCGTCAACTGCACCAACTGCGGCCCGCGCTTCACCATCATCGCCTCGCTGCCCTACGACCGGGCCACCACCACCATGGCCGAGTTCCCGATGTGCGCCGACTGCGAGCGCGAATACCGCGATCCGGCGGACCGGCGCTTTCACGCGCAGCCGGTGTGCTGTCCGAACTGCGGCCCCACCTTGCGGTACCGATGCGGCGATGGCGTGGGCGACGGCGAATCCGCGTTTCGCCGCGCACGGCAACTGCTGTGCGACGGCGGCATCCTCGCCGTCAAGGGCATCGGCGGCTACCACCTGGCATGCGACGCCGCCGACGAGCGCGCGGTCGCCGAGCTGCGCCGCCGCAAGCGTCGCGGTGACAAGCCGTTCGCGGTCATGGTGCCCGATCTAAATGTGGCACAACGAATCGTGGCATGCGACGACGCTTCACAGCGGCTGTTGTGCGGTCAGCAGCGGCCCATCGTGCTGATGCCTCGGCTCGCGGGCGCGCCGGTGGCCGAGTCGGTTGCCCCGCACAACCCCGACCTGGGCGTCATGCTCGCCTATACGCCGTTGCATACCTTGCTGTTCGGCCTGCCCGGCGATGAGCCCGGCCCGTCGGCGCTGGTGATGACGTCGGGCAACCTCGGCGGTGAGCCGATCTGTTTCACCGATGTCGACGCGCTGCAGCGGCTTTCGTCTCTCGCCGACGGGTGGCTGATGCATGACCGCGCGATCCTGGTTCCGTGTGACGACTCCGTGGTCCGGGTGGTGGACGGTGCCGAGATGCCGATCAGACGTTCGCGGGGTTACGCGCCGCTGCCTGTGGCCCTACCCGTGCCCGTGCCCCCAACCCTGGCCGTCGGCGGCGACCTCAAGAACACCCTGGCAGTGGCCGACCAGAAGTACGCCTGGCTCAGCCAGCACATCGGCGACATGGACGATTTGGCCACCTTGTCCGCATTCGACGCTGCCGCGCAGCATCTCGAGGCGTTGACCGGAGTGTCCCCCGAGGTCGTCGTGGCCGACTCGCACCCCGGCTATCGCTCGAGCGCTTGGGCACACCGCAATGCGGGCCCGCGTCCTGTTAGATCCGTCCAGCACCATCACGCACACGTCGCGGCGGTGATGGCCGAGCACGGGCTCGACGGTTCTCAGCGTGTGCTCGGGTTTGCGTTCGACGGAACCGGTTACGGTCCCGACGGTGCCATCTGGGGCGGCGAGGTCCTGCTCGCCGACTATAAGGGCTTCGAACGCCTGGCCCACCTGAAATACGTCCCGTTGGCCGGCGGCGATGTCAGCGTGCTGCGGCCCTACCGGATGGCACTGTCGCACCTGTGGGCGGCGGGCGTGGTCTGGCATGATGACCTGCCACCGGTGCGGGCCTGCCCGCCCGACGAGCGCCGGGTCCTGATGCAGCAACTGGAAACGGGTTTCGGGTGCGCGTCCACGTCGAGCATGGGCCGGCTGTTCGACGCCGTTTCGGCGCTGGCCGGCGTAAGACAGGTCGTCGCCTATGAGGCCCAGGCGGCCATCGAACTGGAAGGCATGTCCCGCGAAATTGACTGCGGCGCTTCGGTGTATAGCTTCGGTACCGATGACGCGGCATCACCCGTGCTCATCGACCCGGCCCCGGTTCTCTCAGCCGTCGTCGCCGACGTGCGAGCCGGCGCACCAGCAGGGGTCATCGGCGCGAGATTCCACCGCGCGGTCGCCGATATAATCGTCAGGCTCGCGGTGATGGAGGACCCCGGCGGTCAGCCGATCGCGTTATCAGGCGGGGTTTTCCAGAATGCCCTGCTGTTGCGCCTGGTGCTCGACGGTTTACGGGCCACGGGCCTTTCGGTGATCACCCATCGACATGTGCCACCC
>NZ_LZMC01000053.1 GCF_001668615.1 Mycobacterium sp. 1274761.0 | reverse complement strand
GCCATCGCGTTCCCCCGACTACAGGCCATGGCGCCGCTGCGGTACCAACTCGTCGACATTCCGTTCAAGCTTCATCACCCGATGTGGGTGATCAACGAGGAGATCGACTTCGACTACCACGTCCGCCGCACACAAGTCGCGCCGCCCGGCGGACGCCGTGAACTCGACCAATTGATCGGCGAGATCGCCAGCACCCCGCTGGACCGTAGTCGTCCGCTGTGGGAGATGTACGTCGCCGAAGGGCTCGCCGACGGCCGGGTCGCCGTCATCCACAAGGTGCATCATGTGCTCGCCGACGGGACGGCCTCCGCGAACCAGGTGGCCAAGACGATCGCGCCAGAGGGGCCGCAAGGGGTCGTCGGGATGTTCGAGGAGCCCGGTGTGGCACGCACCCGGGCGTCACTGCTGAAGGCAGCCGCGCGCGATCACGCCGGGCTCATCCGCAAACTACCGCGGCTGGTGCGTGAGACGGCGACGGGGATCTCGCGGGTGCGGCAACGGTCCAAGGAGCGCGGCGAGCACCCCGACCTCGCCAAGAATTTCTCGCCTCCGGACTGCTTCATCAACCACGTCGTCACCCCCGGTAGGCGCTTCGCCACGGCACCGTTGTCGCTCGATGACGTGCGCGACACCGCCAAACACCTCGGCGTCACCATCAACGACATCGTGCTCGCAACGGCGTCGGGAGCGCTGCGCCAGTTGTTGCTGCGCTACGACGGCAAGGCGGAGTCGCCCTTGATCGCCGGCGTACCGGTGAGCACCAATCCGTCCCCAGAACGGCTGGCGGGCAACGAATTCACCTATCTCACCACCTCGCTGCCGGTGCACATCGCCGACCCGATGGAACGGGTCAAGCTGACCGCGTTGTCGACCGCCAGGGCAAAAGAGGACCATCAGCTGCTCGGGCCGACGATCCTTCCCGCGTGGCTGTCCTACCTGCCGCCCGCGCTTGCCCCGACGGTATTTCGCAAGCAGGCTCGTCGGCTCGAGTCGGCCAGTGTCATGAATCTGACGATCTCCAACGTCCGCGGTCCGCGCGAGCGAGGGTTCATCGAGGGCGCGACGGTCACCGAGATCTACTCGGTCGGCCCCGTGGTCGTGGGCAGCGGCATGAACATCACGGTGTGGAGCTACGTCGACCAGCTGGCGATCTCGGTGCTGACCGACGACCGCACGCTGGATGATCCGCACGAGGCCACCGATGCCATGCTCGACGCATTCGTCGAAATCCGTGCTGCGGCGGGAATGACCGGCGAGCTGCGGCCGGTCGGCGAGGTGCTGCCGCTGGCGGCGGCCCCGTAGAGCTAGGCGGTTACCGGGTCCAGCCGCGGCGGCGCAGCCACCAGTCGCGTGCCACCACCACGAGGATCACCACGGCGAACGAGATGAGGAAGATGTCCTCGACGTGGCCGACGTGGTTTCCGCGCAGCATGGCCAGCAGGAACAACGCGGCGAGGATGCCGCCGATCTGTATCGCCTTGTGGTTCTCCTTGGACCAGCCCCACTCCGCAGACGGCACATCTTCGACGTCGACACCGTTGGTCTTGTCCAACTCGGTGCTCACCACGGCTGCTCCTCGGGGTCGGGCTTCACGCTGCTCGCCATTGTGACACGACTACTACACACCGCCGTAGTGTGGTGCGTCATGGCGGGACAGTTCGAGGGCAAAGTCGTCTTCATCAGCGGAGCGGCGCGGGGTCAGGGGCGCAGCCATGCCGTGCGGTTCGCCGAGGAAGGAGCGGACGTCATCGCTGTCGACCTGTGTGGACAGATCGACAGCGTCGCCTACCCGATGCCGAGCCCGGAGGACCTCGACGAGACGGTCCACCTCGTCGAGAAGACCGGTCGGCGGATCGTGGCCGAGCAGGCAGATGTCCGCGACTTCGAACGCCTCAACGAGGTCGTGGCCGACGGCGTCGCCGAGCTCGGCCGCATCGACTTCGTGTTGGCCAACGCCGGCATCTTCCCCGCCGCGGGCAGGCAGCGGTTCGATGTCAGTGCGTTCATCGACGCGATCGACGTCAACCTGAAAGGCGTGTACTTCACCATCGAGGCGGCGTTGCCCGCAATGTTGAGCCAGGGGGACGGCGGCGCGGTCGTCATCACGAGTTCGGCGGCCGGTTTCAAGTCGGTCAGCACCACGTTCGACACGATGAGCCACGGCGCAGCCGGTTACACGGCCGCCAAGCACGGCGTGCTCGGCGTGATGCGGCACTACGCAACATCGTTGGCGGAGAAGAACATTCGGGTGAACTCCGTCCATCCCGGCGGTGTCGCGACACCGATGATCATGAACGAGGCGATGGGTGTGCTGATCGGCGATCAGCCGGCATTTGGCGAGGCGCAGCAGCCGAAGCTGTCCATGCCGCCGCTGGAGCCCGGCGAGGTCACCGACGCGATCGTCTACCTGTGCGGCCATAGCGGCAGGCATCTGACGGGTGTCGCGCTGCCGCTGGACGGCGGCCTGACCCTCAGGTGAGCGCGCTGTAGCGCCGCAAGGCTTCGGCGCGTTCGGCCTTGTGGTCCACGATCGGGTCCGGATAATCGGCGGTGTCGAGCTCGGGTATCCAGCGCCGGATGTAAACGCCGTCGGGATCGAATTTCTGGCCTTGCGTCGTCGGATTGAACACCCGGAAGTAAGGGGCGGCGTCGGTGCCGGTGCCCGCGGCCCACTGCCAGCCGTGCTGGTTGTTGGCCACGTCGCCGTCCACCAGCTGCTCGAGAAACCAGCGTGCGCCCCACTGCCAGGGCAGATGCAGATCCTTCACCAGGAACGAGGCCACGATCATCCGCACCCGGTTGTGCATCCAGCCGGTCTGCGCGAGCTGGCGCATGCCGGCATCGACGATCGGATAGCCCGTCTTGCCGGCTTTCCACGCCTCGAACGACTTCTTCGCTTCCGCTCCCTCATCGAGCTTCATGGCGTCGAAGTTCTTGTTCCAGTTCCACCACGCGCTGTCGGGCCGGTCGTTGAGTACGTCGGCATAGAAATCGCGAAATGCCAACTCGCGCAGGTACGCTTGCGCGCCTTTGCCTCCGTCGAGATCGGCCACCATGGTGCGTGGATGGATGGTGCCGAACTTGAGGTGCGCCGACATCCGACTCGTGGCGGGCAGGTCAGGTCGGTTGCGGTCGTCCGCGTAAGTCTTGAGGTCATCGCTGACGAATTTGCGCCACTGGCGTAGCGCGGCCCGTTCACCCGCCGGTAGGTCCAATTGCGCTGTGTCTTCTGGGATTTCGACACGCCCTTTGAGGCCGGCCGGGTCGATCCAGTTCGCCGAGGTGGGGCCCGACTTGGCCGGTGCGCGCCAGCCGTGTTTACGCCAGGCATCGAAGAACGGGCTGAATACCTTGTAGGGTTCGCCGTTGCCCTTCGCGACGCGGCCGGGCGACACGAGGTACGGCGATCCGGATTCCTCGAGCGGAATGTCACCCAGTGCTTTCCGGACGGCATCGTCACGTTTGCGGCCGAACGGTGTGAAATCGGCCGACACGTGAACGGCGGTGGCACCGACGGATTTCGCCAGCGCGGGGATCGCGCTTTCCGGCCGCCCCCGGGTCACCATCAGCCGACCGTCGAGCGCGGTGTGCAGCTCGCGCAGGGCTTCATAGAGGTGTAGCCGACGCGGTCCCGACGATGACTGCAGGCGCGGGTCGAGAACATAGCAGGCCAGCACGTCGCCGGCCGGCTCTGCGGCGTCCAGCAGCGCGGGCAGATCGTCCAGCCGCAAGTCCCGGCGGAACCACAGCAGGCTTTGCATGCCATTGATGCTGCCCGGTTTTCCCGCTAAAGAAACTACGAAGCATTGCTGAAGCGAAAGGGTGACGGATGCAGTTCTGGAGCGGCACGGCGTTCATGACGGCCTCGGACAGCGTGGCCGTCGCGCCGATGCTCGACGAGGCCGGCTTCGACGGCATCGTGACGTCCGACCACATGATCTACCCGCGCGAGCTGTCGTCGCCGTATCCGGATTCGCCGACGGGCAAGCCGGGATGGGAGCCGGACAATCCGTGGCCCGATGCGTGGGTGCTCACCGGGGCGATGGCCGCCGTGACGCGTCGGGTGCGGTTCGCCAACGCGATCTACATTGCGCCCGCGCGGCCGCTGCTGGAGGTGGCGAGGCTGGTGGCGACCGCATCAGATATCTCCGGGGGACGGGTGGCGTTGGCCGCGGGCGTGGGGTGGATGCGCGAAGAGTACGAGCTGATGGGCCAGGACTTCACCAACCGGGGCAAGCGGCTGGACGAGATGATTCCCGCGCTGCGCGAACTGTGGAAGGGCGGTTGGGTGTCGTGGAGCGGCCCTTACTACCAGGTGCCCGAGATGATGGTCGAACCTCATCCGCCCGCACCGGTGCCGATCCTGTGCGGCGGCGAGTCCGACGCGGCGCTGCGGCGCGCGGCGCGACTGTGCGACGGCTGGGTCGGCTACGCATACGGATGGGACGACGCCGTCGGTTACGCCCAGCGGTTGACGGCGCTGCGCCGCGAGTACGGGCGGGAGAACGAGCCGTTCGACATTCTGCTGGCGCTGCTCGAACCGCCCTCGGTCGACCTCTACCGGCGCGCAGAGGACGCCGGTATCACGCAGGTGATGGTGCGGCCGTGGGGGGTGGCGGGTCCGGCGCGCGGTGGCGTCGAACAGTTCCGTGAGTCGATCGAGCGATTCGCCGACGACATCATCGCCGACTTCAGGTAACCGGGTCGAACCTGAAAACCGTCAATTGGCCTGCGAGAGCCTCGAATTCGTCGGGGCTGCCCTCCTGCACGAGCCCCGACCGTTTGGCGAAGCCCACACCCACGGGCACCTGTGCCGGGAATTCGCGTAGCACCGGCCGCGCCTCGTCGAGGTCGAGTTCGACGATCCTGACCTGACGCGACCGTCGTCCCCGCGTGAGGGTTCCCGCGCCCGCGGCCCGCGCGTTGGCCGCCCAGTCGGCGCCGGGATATCCGGCGACGGTGTAGAGGCCGCCTCGGTAGGTGAACGGCGTCATCGGCGTGCTGCGCGGTTTGCCGGTCTTGCGGCCGGGAACGGTCAGGATCATCGCAGGTCCGGTCGGAATGCCCAGCCGCTGCATCGTTTTGACGATCCGGTTCATGGGTTTGAGGTAGCGGGGCGGCCGTAGTTGCGACATCTGCTGTCTCCCTTGTCGATCATGGTGTTCATGCAATCCAAGGACGGCGCGACCGCCGGAAAAGTTACGCGGGGCCCGGGTAACTTCTGCCGCCGCTGCTGCGTCGTAGTGACATGAACGCCCCTTCGACGGTCGATGCGGCATGGCGCAGCCATCGGCCGTACCTGGTGAACCTCGCCTACCAGATGCTCGGCGACGTCGGCGAGGCCGAAGACGTCGCCCAGGAGGCCTTTCTGCGGCTGGCCCGCGCCCCGATCGACGAGATCGACGACGTTCGCGGTTGGCTCACCGTCGTTGCCGGGCGGTTGTGCCTCGACCAGTTGCGGTCGGCGCGCATGCGGCATGAACGCCCGCAGGATTTGGAGTCCGTAGGCGCGGTGCCGTCGACGGACCCGGAACCCGCCGATCGCGTGACCCTCGACGACGACGTGCGCCACGCGATGCTGGAGGTGCTGCGACGGCTGTCGCCGGGCGAGCGGGTGTCGTTCGTGCTGCACGACGTGTTCGGGTTGCCGTTTGACGAGATCGCCGACATGGTCGGCAGGCCTGCCGGTACGTGTCGTCAGCTCGCGCGACGGGCACGGGCGAAGTTCCGCGGCGACGCGCCGTACGCCGCCGACATCACCGACGCCGAACATCAGCTCGTCACCGAGACGTTCATCACGGCCTGCGCCAACGGCGATTTCGAGGCGTTGATGTCGATGCTCGACCCGACGGTGTGGGGTGTGGGCACGATTCTCGGCGCCGCGGGGCTCCCTCCGCAGACCAACTACGGCCCGGACGAGGTCGGTCGCAACTTGCTGCGCTACCTCGGCGGCGCGACGCTCGTCAGCGCACCGGTCGGCGAACCGGTGCTGCTGGCCTTCGACCGGCGCCGGTTGTTCGCGGTCATCACACTCACCGTCCGCGACAACCTGATTCTCAAGATCCAGGCGACGGTCGACCCCACGTCGCGGGCGAGCGGCACAATGGGACGGTGAGTAATGCGGACGCGAGGAGCACAATTAGCTCCCGCCTTCGGGTCCTGATCCTCGGCAGTACCGGATCGATCGGGACCCAGGCGCTCGACGTCATCGCCGCCAACCCCGACCGGTTCGAGGTCGTCGGGTTGGCCGCAGGCGGCGGCAACCCCGACCTGCTGGCCCGCCAGCGCGCCGACACCGGCGTCACCGACATCGCCGTCGCCGACCCCGACGCGGCGGACGAGGTCGGTGACGTCACCTACGTCGGCCCGGACGCAGCCACCGCGCTGGTCGAGAACACCGAGGCCGACGTCGTGCTCAACGCGCTGGTCGGGGCGCTGGGCCTGCAGCCGACCCTGGCCGCGCTGGCCACTGGGGCGCGGTTGGCGCTGGCCAACAAGGAATCGCTGATCGCCGGGGGCCCGCTGGTGCTCAAGGCCGCACAACCCGGCCAGATCGTGCCCGTCGACTCCGAGCATTCGGCCATCGCCCAGTGTCTGCGCGCCGGCGCCCCCGACGAAGTGGCCAGAATCGTGCTGACCGCCTCGGGCGGCCCGTTCCGCGGCTGGAGCGCCGATCGCCTCGAGGGCGTCACGCCTGAGCAGGCCGGCGCGCATCCGACCTGGTCGATGGGCCCGATGAACACCCTGAACTCCGCTTCGCTGGTCAACAAGGGTCTAGAGCTGATCGAAACCCACCTGCTGTTCGGCATTGCCTATGAGTGCATCGACGTGGTCGTGCACCCGCAATCGATCGTGCACTCGATGGTGACGTTCACCGACGGCTCGACGATCGCCCAGGCCAGCCCACCCGACATGAAGTTGCCCATCGCGCTGGCGCTGGGGTGGCCGTCGCGGGTCCCTGCGGCCGCGCTGGCCTGCGATTTCGGCACCGCGTCCAGCTGGGATTTCGAGCCGCTGGACGCCTCGGTGTTCCCGGCCGTCGAACTCGCCCGTGAGGCCGGTCAGCGGGGCGGCTGTCTGACCGCGATATACAACGCCGCAAACGAGGAGGCTGCGGCCGCTTTCCTCGACGGCCGCATCCGGTTCCCGGCGATCGTGCGCACCATCGCCGACGTGCTGCACGCCTCAGACCAGTGGGCCGCAGAACCCGCTACCGTGGAAGAGGTACTTGACGCGCAACGCTGGGCCAAAGACAGGGCACGGGGCGCGGTTTCTCGGGAGGTTGTCGCCACAAAATGATGTGGGTCATCGGTGTCGCGCTGTTCGCGCTCGCCATCTTGGTGTCGGTGGCGCTGCACGAGTGCGGTCACATGTGGGTGGCGCGGGCCACCGGCATGAAGGTGCGCCGCTACTTCGTCGGCTTCGGCCCGACGCTGTGGTCGACCCGCCGACCCAACAAGCTGGGTTACACCGAATACGGGGTCAAGGCGGTCCCGCTCGGCGGGTTCTGCGACATCGCGGGCATGACGTCGATCGATGAGATCGCGCCGGAGGACCGCCCGTATGCGATGTACAAGCAGAAGACGTGGAAGCGCGCGGCCGTGCTGTTCGCCGGTCCCGGCATGAACTTCGTCGTCGGCCTGGCCATCCTCTACGGCATCGCGCTGCACTGGGGTCTGCCCGACCTGACCCCGCAATCCGCCGCATACGTCAGCCAAACGTCTTGTGTCGCACCGGCTCTCAGCAAGGACAAGTACGCCGACTGCACGGGCGACGGGCCGGCGGCCGCCGCGGGAATCAAGCAGGGCGACATCATCGTCAAGGTCGGCAACGCCGACGTGCACAACCCCGACGAGATGGTCAACGCGGTCCGCGAAGCCAGCGGCCCTACTCCGTTCGTCATCGAACGCGACGGCAAGCAGATGACGAAGGTCGTCAATGTCGTCGAGACCCGGCGGTTCACCTCCGACACTGCCACCGCCCCGACCACCGTCGGCGCCATCGGGGTGTCGGCCGCCGCGGGGGGACCCGTCAAGTACACGCAGTACAACCCCGTCACCGCGATTCCGGGCACGGTCGCGTTCACCGGTGACCTGGCCGTGGAACTCGGCAAGTCACTGGCGAAGATTCCGACCAAGGTCGGCGCGCTGGTGCACTCGATCGGCGGCGGCGAACGTGACCCGGAGACGCCGATCAGCGTCGTCGGCGCGTCGATCATCGGTGGCGACGCCTTCGAGCGGGGCCTCTACCTCGCGTTCTGGTTCTTCCTCGCCCAGTTGAACTTCGTGCTCGGCGCGGTCAACCTGGTCCCGCTGCTGCCGTTCGACGGAGGCCACATCGCGGTGGCCTGGTTCGAGAAGGTTCGCAACACCATCCGCAAGGCGCGCGGCATGGCGGCCGCGGCGCCGGTGAACTACCTCAAGCTCATGCCCGCCACCTACGTGATCCTGGTCTTCGTTGTCGGCTACATGGCGTTGACCGTCACCGCCGACTTTGTCAACCCGATCCACCCGTTCCAATAGGAGACACAATGTCCGTCGGTCTAGGCATGCCGGCGCCTCCGGCGCCAGTGCTGGCGCCCCGGCGAAAGACTCGTCAGCTGATGGTCGGCAACGTCGGCATCGGCAGCGACCACCCGATCGCGGTGCAATCGATGTGCACCACCAAGACACACGATGTGAACGCCACGCTTCAGCAGATCGCCGAGTTGACCGCATCCGGCTGCGACATCGTGCGGGTGGCGTGCCCGCGGCAGGAGGACGCCGACGCACTTCCCGAGATCGCGAAGCACAGCCAGATCCCGGTGATCGCCGACATCCACTTCCAGCCGAAGTACATCTTCGCCGCGATCGACGCCGGTTGCGCGGCCGTGCGTGTCAACCCGGGAAACATCAAGGAGTTCGACGGCCGGGTCAAAGAAGTCGCGAAGGCGGCAGGGGAGGCGGGCATCCCGATCCGCATCGGCGTCAACGCAGGCTCGCTCGACAAGCGCTTCATGGAGAAGTACGGCAAGGCCACCCCCGAGGCGCTCGTTGAATCGGCGCTGTGGGAAGCGTCGCTGTTCGAGGAGCACGGCTTCGGCGACATCAAGATCAGCGTCAAGCACAACGACCCCGTCATCATGGTCGCCGCCTACGAACAGCTTGCGGCGCAATGTGATTACCCGCTGCACCTCGGCGTGACCGAGGCGGGCCCGGTGTTTCAGGGCACGATCAAGTCGGCCGTCGCGTTCGGTGCGCTGCTCTCCCGCGGCATCGGCGACACCATCCGCGTATCGCTGTCGGCGCCGCCCATCGAAGAGGTCAAGGTTGGCAACCAGATCCTCGAGTCGCTCAACCTGCGGCCGCGTTCGCTCGAGATCGTGTCGTGCCCGTCGTGCGGGCGCGCGCAGGTCGATGTGTACACGCTGGCCAATGAAGTCAGCGCGGGGCTGGAGGGCATGGACGTGCCGCTGCGCGTCGCCGTGATGGGTTGTGTCGTCAACGGTCCCGGCGAGGCGCGCGAAGCGGACCTCGGCGTGGCCTCCGGCAACGGCAAGGGCCAGATCTTCGTCAAGGGCGAAGTCATCAAGACCGTCCCTGAGCACCAGATCGTGGAGACGCTGATCGAAGAGGCCATGCGAATCGCGAGCGAAAAAGAATCCGGGCGCGGTTCGAATGATGGCAGCGGTTCGCCGGTCGTCACCGTAAGCTGAACATGACCCTGTGACCGGGGTCATGATGCCCTGAGGCCGCAGAAAGAGTCCCGATGTCGGCTCCGCCGCTATTCCGCTTCGTCGACGAGCGACGGGTTTCGGTGGTGCGCGACGCCGGCACGGTGCGCCAGGTGCTCGATGCCGACCCTGTCGGCAGCTGCATGGTCGCCTCCCGCGTCGCCGAGCACGGCGTCGACCCTGGAGCCATCGGCGGCGAACTGTGGTCGCGCGGCAAGCCGACCGAATCGCTCTGCTATGCCGGTGCCAACCTCATCCCATTGCGCGGGGAGCCCAACGATCTTCAGGCGTTCGCCGATAAGGCGCTCAGCGGCGCACGGCGTTGCTCGTCGCTGGTCGGCCGCGCCGAATTGGTGCTGCCAATGTGGCGGCGCCTCGAACGCGCCTGGGGGCCGGCCCGCGATGTGCGTGGCCGTCAACCGCTCATGGCGCTGGCCAGTGCCCCACAGTGCACGCTCGATCCCACGGTGCGGCCGGTGCGGATGGACGAGCTCGACGCTTACCTGGTGGCCGCCGTCGACATGTTCATCGGCGAGGTCGGCATTGATCCCCGCCTCGGGGACGGCGGCCGCGGATATCGGCGGCGAGTCGCGGGCCTGATCGCGGCCGGACGGGCGTGGGCCCGGTTCGAGCGTGGCCAGGTGGTGTTCAAGGCGGAGGTCGGGTCGCAATCGCCGGCCGTCGGTCAGATCCAGGGCGTGTGGGTTCATCCCGACTGGCGCGGGCGCGGGCTCGGCACGGCGGGCACCGCGACGCTGGCCGCCGCGGTGGTGCGCAGCGGACGCGTCGCCAGCCTGTACGTCAACGACTTCAACACCGTGGCCCGCGCGACCTACGACCGAATCGGCTTCGCCGAAGTGGGGACATTCGCAACCGTTTTGCTCGACTGAGCCGACGTCTCAGGGGGCCCGGTTAGGCTTCACGCCATGACCGACGACGCGCAGAAAGCCGAACGCAGAGAGATCGCCGACGCGCTGGTGCGCGCGCTCGAGCGGCGTCATGAACTGCTCGACGTGATCGTGGACTCTGAGGATTACGACGCCGCGGTGGAGGCGATCGCGGCCATGCTCGGGACGTCGCTGACCGCCGGTGAGGCGGTGCTGCGACTGTCGTTCGACCGGCTGACCAAAGTGTCGCGCCGGCGGATTCGCGACGAGTTGGAGGATCTCAACCACGAGCTGAGCTTCACGATCGGCGACCGGCAACCCGCGCCCGGCGAAACCCTGATGCTGCGCGCGTTCTCGCCGGAGTCCGACCGCGACATCTTCGCGGCCCGCACCGATGACGTACGCGCGGCGGGCGACGGATCGGGCGCGCCCGCGGGCGATCTGGATGACGAGATCCGCGCCGCCGTGGGTCGCGTGCACGCCGAAGAGGCGGTGTGGCTGGTGGCGGTCGACGGCGCCGAGAAGGTCGGCATGGTGTTCGGTGAGCTGGCCAACGGCGAGGTGAACGTGCGCGTCTGGATCCGTTCGGAATTCCGCAAACGGGGCTACGGCACTGCCGCACTGCGGAAATCGCGGTCGGAGATGGCGGCGTACTTCCCGGCAGTGCCGCTGGTGGTGCGGGCGCCTGCGGCGGGCTGACCTCGCGTCGGGTTCTGAGGGTCGCTCACCGAGCCGGTGAACGCCCTGCGGCAGAATTCGTCGACTCTGGCGTCGCGCCTCCGCCACTTTGAGGTATCGATTTCTTAACATTTGCATCAATGGTCACATTGCTCACATCCGTCACCCGTCTGGCGAGCCTGCTGACGGTAGTGGCGGTCTCCGCATCACTGAATGCCTGCACGCCGAAACAGAACGGGCCCGAGCCCGCGGCGGAGAAGTTCTTCGCGGCGCTCGGCCACGGCGACACCGGGGGCGCGTCGCAATTGACCGACCGGCCCGAAGACGCGCGAGCCGCACTGAACGAAGCGTGGGCGGGCCTGCAGGCCACCTCACTGGACGCGCAGGTGCTCGGCTCGAAATTCACCGAGGACACCGGCACGGTGGCCTACCGCTACACCTGGCATCTGCCCAAGAACCGCACGTGGACCTACGACGGCCAACTCAACATGGTGCGCAACGAAGGCGACTGGGAAGTGCGCTGGACCGCGACCGGTCTGCACCCGAAACTCGGTGAGCACCAGACGTTTGCGTTGCGGGCGGACCCGCCGCGGCGGGCATCGGTCAACGAGCGCAGCGGCACCGAAGTGCTGATGCCCGGCTACCTTTACCATTTCGCGCTGGACGCCAAGGCGGCCGGCCCGCAATTGATGGCCACCGCGGCGGCCGTCGTCGACGCGCTGCGGCCCTTTGACAATGCCCTCGATCCGCAGCGGCTTGCGGAGGAGGCGAGTTCGTCGCAGGGACCGCTGAGCCTGATCACTCTGCGCCAGTCAGACCGCGATCAGGTGGCGGGCGCTCTCGGTGAACGTCCCGGCCTGGTCATCACTCCGCAGGCGGAATTGCTGCCCACCGACGAGCATTTCGCGCCTGCGATCATCACCGAGGTCAAGAAGTCGGTGGTCGACGAACTCGACGGCCAGCCCGGTTGGCGGGTGGTCAGCGTGAACCAGAACGACGTGGATGTCGCCGTGCTCAACGAGGTGCCCGGCACACCCGCGCCGTCGATCACCATCAGCCTGGACCGCGCAGTGCAGGACGCCGCGCAGCACGCGGTCGACGGCGTCGGCGGCAAGAAGGCGATGATCGTGGCGATCAAGCCATCCACCGGCGAGATCCTCGCCGTGGCACAGAATTCCGCCGCCGACGCCGACGGACCCGCGGCGACGACGGGTCTTTACCCGCCCGGCTCGACGTTCAAGATCATCACGGCCGGCGCGGCCATTGAACGCGACATGGCCACGCCCAACACACTTCTGGGCTGCCCCGGCACCCTCGACATCGGCCAGCGGACCATCCCGAACTACGGCGGCTTCGATCTAGGCACGGTGCCGATGTCGCGGGCATTCGCGAGTTCGTGCAACACCACCTTCGCCGAACTGGCCAGCCACATGCCGCCGCGGGGCCTGACCCAGGCCGCCGCGCAGTACGGCATCGGACCCGACTACCAGGTCGAGGGCATCCCAACGGTTTCCGGTTCGGTGCCGCCGACGGTGAACCTCGCCGAGCGCACGGAAGACGGATTCGGTCAGGGCAAGGTATTGGTCAGCCCGTTCGGGATGGCGATGGCGGCGGCCACCGTCGCGGCGGGCAAAACACCTGTGCCGCAACTGATCGAGGGCAGGCAGACGACGATCACCGGCGACCGTACCGCCATCTCCCCGAAGATGTTGGACGGGTTGCGACCGATGATGCAGCTCGTCGTGACCAACGGCACCGCCAAGGATCTCAACGGCGTGGGCGACGTGCGCGGCAAAACGGGTGAGGCGGAATTCAACGGAGGTTCGCACTCGTGGTTCGCCGGTTACCGCGGCGATATGGCGTTCTCCGCGTTAATTGTCGGCGGTGGCAGCTCGGAGTACGCGGTGCGCATGCTGCGCTGGATGCTCGAGAGCCTGCCGGCGGACTACCTGGCCTGAGCGGTGTCGGTCCGGCGGGCGGCTTCTTGGGCAAGTTGCACACGCGAGGTGAGACCGAGCTTGGTGTAGACGCGCGTGAGGTGAGACTGCACGGTGCGCGGTGACACGAAGAGCCGTGCGGCGACGTCCTTGTTGCCGAGGCCCTCGCTGACCAGCCTAACCACGTCCATTTCGGCGGGCGTTAGCGAGGCCCACCCGCTCGACGGTCGCTTGCGCTCACCACGACCACGTTGCGCGTAGGCGATAGCCTCGGTGGTGGAAAGGGCCGCGCCATCGTCCCACGCCGCTTGAAAGTCATTCTTACCGAGGGCATTCCGGCACTCGGCCAGCACCGCGTCGTACTCGCCTTGGTAAATCGGCGAGCGGACCTCTTCGGTCCGCATTCGGATTCCCTCCGCCGCTCCGAATAGGCGGGCCGCTTCGAGATGGCTGCCCGCGCGGGTGGCCAAGCTCGCCAGGATCTCGAGATCCTCCGCGGCGAACAAATAGGCGCCGACGGCTCCGCCGCACGCCAATGAATCGTGCACATCGCGCTCGGCGCTCTCGGCGTCACCGTCGAGGATCGCGATACGGGCCCGCGCTCTCAGCGCCACCGCCCGATACCAGCCGGTGCACCCCGCGACCGCGTTGTCGGCGAAGGGCCGCGCAACGGTCAGATCGGCGCGCGCCAAGGCAGAACCGGCGATATAAGCCATCTGGAGCGCCGCCAGCTCGGGATAGTTCTTCAAGTGCGACCACGCCTCGTTCTCGGCTTCTGCTGCCGCGGCGATGTCTCCAGCGGCCATGTACGCGACCATCGCAGAGCTGTAGCCGTTGCCAATGTAAAGGTCCCCAATCTCGGCCGCCGACGAAATGGCCTCGCGCGCCGCAGCGATAGCAGCGTCCGGTTCGCCCCGGAACGCCAGAACGTGCGGCAGCATGAACAACAGGGTGACCCGCAACATGGAATCGTGGTCGGCCTCGGCTTCCTCGAGAAGCCGATTCAGCAGGCCGACTGCCGCGGATAGACTGCCCTGGAAGGCTAAGGCACCGGCGAGCCGCCAGCGGCATTGCCTCGATCCGAAACGGTTGCCGACGGCGTCGGAAATATCGCGTCCCTCTTCGGCTTTCGGAATGACCCCGTTGACATCGCCGGCGATGAAGGCCGCCTGTGCTTGTTGGCATAGTATCTGGCTCAGCCTCCACGGATCACCCAGTTCGCGGGCTAGCCCGTTCGCCTCGACCAGGTAACGTTCTGCTGCCGCGGCGTCGTATACCGCCGCGCCGCCGCAAGCAATCAGCGACCGGACCAGTAGGCCCGGATCGTCGAGTTCGCGTGCGATGGTGAGGGCCTGCTGCGCGTCGTCCACGTGGTAAATACCGACCCATTCGCCGAGAACAGCCTTGTCCGCCAGCCCTTTGGCTCGTACGGCAGGGCCCGCTTGTGCGAACCGCTTGTCGTTCAGGACGACGTCGAGCCAGGCGATGCCTTCCTGAATCCTGCCGCGGGACAACCACAATGGCTGCAGAGACGATGCCAGCTCCACAGCTGACGCAATGTCGCCTGCTTCGATGCTCCATGCGAAGGCGCTTCGCAGGTTGTCCATGTCCTCGTCGGCGTGTTCGACGAGGCGGTCATAGTCACTGCGGGCGGGCGAGTCCAGCAATGCCGCCATCGACGTGTAGTGATCGCGGTGGCGTGACCGCACCGCCTCTGCTTCACCGGACTCGCCGAGCTTCTCCTGCGCGTATTGGCGCACCGTCTCGAGCAACCGGTATCGCGTGCGGCCGTTGGTGTCTTGGGCATTCACCAGTGACTTGTCGACGAGCAGCGCGAGCTGGTCGAGGATCTGATAGCGCTCCACCTCGGCGTCGCCCGCGACGGCCTGAGCGGCGTCGAGATCGAATCCGCCGAGGAACACCGCGAGCCGCCGGAACAGAATGCGTTCCGGCTCGGTCAGCAGCGCATGCGACCAGTCCACCGACGCCCGCAATGTCTGCTGCCGTCGCACTGCGGTGCGAGATCCACCGGTCAACAGGCGGAAACGGTGCAGGCTGTCGACGATCTCGTCGAGCGACAGTGCCCGGACTCGTGCCGCGGCGAGCTCGATCGCCAACGGCAAACCGTCGAGCCTGCGGCAGATTTCGGTGACGGTCGCGACGTTTTCGGCGCTTACGCAGAAGTCGGGCCGGACGCGGCGGGCACGATCGGCGAACAGCTCCAGGGCCTCGTCGTCCAACGACAGTGACGGCACCTGGAACGTCACCTCACCCGGTACGCCGGTGGATTCCCGGCTGGTCGCCAGGATGTGCAGCCCAGGACAGGTGGCCAGCGCTTCCGCCGCCAGCGCTGCGGTCGCGTCGAGCAGGTGCTCGCAGTTGTCCAACAACATCAACGTCCGGCGGTCGCCGATGAACCGGACGAGCGAGTCCATCGTGGTCCGGCCGGGCTGGTCGGGAAGGCCGAGCGCGCGCGCGACGGCCACCGGTACCACCGCCTCGTGGGTGATCGGTGCCAGATCGACGTAGGAGACGCCATCGCGGAAATCGCCGCCGATGCCGCCGGCAACTTCAATCGCCAGCCGCGTCTTTCCGGCACCGCCCGCGCCCGTCAACGTCACCATCCTGTTGTTGGCCAACAGGTCCCGAATCTCGGCCATCTGCGTGACCCGGCCCACGAAACTTGTCAGCTGTGCCGGAAGGCTGGTGCTCTCAGTGCTCTTCGATGCTCGCAGAGGCGGGAAATCGTTGCGCAGGTCGGGATGGCACAGCTGCGTCACCCGCTCAGGCCTTGGCAGGTCACGCAATTCGTGGGTGCCGAGATCGGTCAGCCAGGCGTCCTTGGGTAGCCAATCGGCGACCAGTTGTTCGGTCGCCGCCGACAGCACTGTCTGGCCGCCGTGCGCGAGGTCGCGCAGCCGCGCGGTCCGGTTGATCGTCGGACCGATGTAGTTACCCTCGTCGCGCAGCTGTACCTGCCCGGTGTGCACACCGATGCGCAGACGAATGGGCGCCAGCGGGGCCTGCTGCAGTGCCAGCGCGCACGCCACCGCGTCGCTGGCGCGGGCGAACGCCGCGACGAAGCTGTCACCCTCACCCTGTTCCACCGGCCGGACGCCGTCGTGGACGGTGAGTAACCGCGCAACAGCGGTGTCGAGGCGTGCGACGGCGGCGGTCATCTCTTCGGGCTGGGTCTGCCACAGCCGCGTCGAGCCCTCGACGTCTGCCAGCAGCAGCGTCACCGTTCCGGTCGGCAGTTCGCCCATGATCACGTCGTTCCACTGAGGTTCGCTCATGGTAGCCAGCATCGGGCGATCTCAGCCCCGGAACATCAGCACAAATGCGCAAAACCCGGCGCCAAGACGCTGATATCAAGTGCAGCGGTTCCGTCGGCTAGTGCGTATCCTGCACGTCACCGTCGCGCGGTATTTTGGGATGGCGATGACGGGGATCAATGAGCAACCCGCGCCGCTGCGCGTTTCGGATGCCGACCGCAACGGCACGCTGCGGCGGCTCCACAACGCCGTGGCGCTCGGCCTGATCGACATCGACGAGTTCGAGGAGCGCTCCGCGCTGGTATCGCAGGCGCGGCTGCGCTCCGATCTCGACAACCTGGTCGGTGACCTGCCGGGGCCGGGGGCAATCGTCACCTCCGCCACCGACCGGGTGGAGCTTCGCGGCGTGATGGGCTCGCTGAAACGTCAGGGGGAGTGGACGGTACCGACCCGACTGGCGCTATACCGGCGGATGGGCTCGGTCGAGCTGGATCTCACCTCCGCCCGATTCGCCGGCCCGATGGTCATCATCGAGCTCGACATGAAGTTCGGCGGTCTTGACCTGCGGCTGCCGGAAGGAGCAAGCGCGTCGATCGACGACGTCGAGGTCTTCGTCGGCAGCGCCGCCGACCACCGCAGGGACGCCCCCGCCGACGGCACGCCGCACGTCATCCTCACCGGCAAGGTGGTCTGCGGGTCGGTCGACCTTCGCGGGCCACGAAAATCCTGGTTCAAACGCGGCGGCTGATAGCCGCTACCCTGGCGTCATGCCTGTTCGCACCGCCCTTAGCCCCGGCGTGGTCTCGCCGACCTTGCCGGTGCCCCGGTCCATCGCCCGCCCCGAGTACGTCGGCAAGGCGACGGCCAAAGAGGGCAGCGAGCCGTGGGTGCAGACGCCCGAGGTGATCGAGAAGATGAGGGTCGCCGGCCGGATCGCCGCGGGGGCGCTGGCCGAGGCGGGTAAGGCCGTCGCTCCCGGTGTCACCACCGACCAACTGGACCGGATCGCCCACGAATACATGATCGACCACGGCGCCTATCCGTCGACGCTCGGTTACAAGGGTTACCCGAAGTCCTGCTGCACCTCGCTGAACGAGGTGATCTGCCACGGCATCCCCGACTCGACCGTCATCGAGGACGGCGACATCGTCAACATCGACGTCACCGCCTACATCGACGGCGTCCACGGCGACACCAACGCAACCTTCCTCGCCGGTGACGTGTCCGAAGAGCACCGACTGTTGGTCGAGCGCACGCGCGAGGCCACGATGCGGGCCATCAAGGCGGTCCGGCCCGGCCGAGCGCTCTCGGTCGTCGGCCGCGTCATCGAGTCGTATGCAAACCGCTTCGGCTACAACGTTGTTCGCGATTTCACCGGACACGGCATCGGCACCACCTTCCACAACGGGCTGGTGGTGCTGCACTACGACCAGCCGGCCGTGGAGACGGTCATCGAGCCGGGGATGACGTTCACCATCGAGCCGATGATCAACCTCGGCTCGCTGGACTACGAGATCTGGGACGACGACTGGACCGTCGTCACCAAAGACGGCCAGTGGACCGCGCAGTTCGAGCACACCCTGGTGGTCACCGACGACGGCGCCGAAATCCTGACCCTCGCCGACTAGCCCGCTGCATTGTGAATCCCACGACGCCCAGGGGTGGCGCGCTGCTGGTCGCCGGGACGAGCTCCGACGCCGGCAAGTCCATGGTGGTCGCCGGGCTGTGCCGGCTGCTGGCGCGCAAGGGCATAGCGGTGGCGCCGTTCAAGGCGCAGAACATGTCTAACAATTCGGCGGTCACTGTCGAGGGCGGCGAAATCGGCCGGGCGCAGGCGATGCAGGCCCGCGCTGCGGGACTGGCGCCCAGCATCCGGTTCAATCCCGTCCTGCTCAAGCCGGGCAGCGACCGCACCTCACAACTGGTTGTGCGTGGGCAGGTCGCCTGTTCCGTCGCGGCCGCCGACTACATCAACCACCGTGAGCGGCTCGCCGAAGTCATCAACGACGAATTGGCTTCGCTGCGAGCCGAATTCGATGCGGTCATCTGCGAGGGCGCAGGCTCGCCGGCCGAGATCAACCTGCGCGCGACCGATCTGGCCAACATGGGGTTGGCGCGGGCGGCGCACCTGCCGGTTGTTCTAGTGGGCGACATCGACCGCGGCGGGCTGCTGGCTCACCTGTTCGGCACCGTAGCGGTGCTCGCAGCCGAGGATCAGGCGCTGATCGCCGGCTTTCTGGTCAACAAGTTCCGCGGCGATCCGGCCCTGCTGGCACCCGGGCTCACGCTGCTGGAACAGCTGACCGGCAGGCCGACATACGGCGTCGTGCCGTTCGACGAGGGCTTCTGGCTCGACACCGAGGACTCGGTGTCGGTGACGGCCCACCGCGTCGTCGGCCAGCCGCGGCCGCCGGTTGGCGACCAGTGGTTGAGGGTGGCGGCCATTCGGCTGCCGCGCGTCTCCAACTCCACCGACGTGGAGGCGCTGGCCTGCGAGCCGGGTGTGCTGGTGCGCTGGGTGACCGATCCCGCTGACCTGCCCGACGCCGACGTCGTCGTCGTTCCCGGCAGCAAGGCGACCGTCGCCGACCTGTCGTGGCTGCGCGAGCGCGGTCTGGCCGACGCCATCGCCGCACATGCCCGATCGGGTCGGCCGGTGCTGGGCATCTGCGGGGGCTTCCAGATGCTGTGCCGCCGCATCGACGACGCGGTGGAGTCGGGCGCCGGAGAGATCGAGGGGCTCGGGCTGCTCGACGCGGACATCGTGTTCGCGCCCGCCAAGACGCTGCATCATCACGACGCCGGGCTGCGCGGCTACGAGATCCACCACGGCCAGGTGTCGCGATCCGCCGACGAGGACTGGCTCGGGGTCGGCATCCGGCGGGGCCAGGTGTACGGCACGCACTGGCATGGCCTTTTCGACAACGATGAGGCGCGACGCCGCTGGTTGGGCGAGGCCGCCGCGGCCTGCGGGCGGGGCGGCTTCGTGGTCGCCGCCGATATCGACGTCTCGGCGCGGCGGGACGCACAGCTCGATCTGATGGCCGACCTGCTGGCCGCCCACACCGACATCGACGCGATCCTGGCCCTGCTGGAGAACGGGCCGCCGCAGCGCCTGACGATCGTCAGCGCGCTGCATCGGTAGCCTTGGCACCATGATCGGGCGGCCCGCAAGGATGGCCGCGTCGGCGCTTCTGCTGGCCGCGGCGTTCACCGGCTGCGCAAGCACAGTTGCGGGAACTGCCACCTGGCCCGGCGCCAGGCTCGACCGGACCGTGCTCACCGCCGCGGACTTCCCGCCGGACGTGCAATACGACCGCATTGTCGAGCAGTCGGGCAGACCCGACGGCGACAGCGGCCCGCCCTCGATGCTGTCCAAACCCGAAGGCTGCTCCGACGCGCTGACGCGAGTGATCGCCGCATCGGCGGAACGCGGCGCCGGCAGCGCCTCGAAATACAGCGTCGCCTACGACGGTGCGCGCATCGTGATGACCGTGTTGACGTGGCGGCTGGATCTCGACAAGCTCGCCGCCACCGCCGAGCGGTGCGCCGAATACCAAACGTTCTTCGACCCGGCATCCGAAGGCATCCCGATGACGACGACCCGGTTGCAGACACCGCGACCAGGCGCGCTGGTGTACCAGCAGACGATGGACCTGAACGGGAAGAAGAGCAGCGCGTTCTTTTCGTTCGAAAACGTCGGCGCCATGGCAGCTTTCGGCATCGCGTTCCCGACGCCCAACCCTGCCATCGCCGTCAAAGGCGCGCTGCCGCAGACGTTTCTGGATATCAGCGCCAAGCAAGCCGAGCGGCTGAGCGACGGCTGAGACGCACTGCAAAAACCACCCGCCGACTGCTGGCGCACTGTAGCGTGGCCCAATGCCCTCGACGATGGTCACCGTCGACGGTTTCCCCGTCCCGGTCAATGTCGCGGGGCCCGACAAGGGGTCCGTCGTAGTGTTGCTCGGCGCCGCGCAACAGGCGGCGTCGGCCTATGACGCGGTGTGCCAGCGGTTGCACACCGCGTCGCTGCGGACCATCGTCGTTGGTCCGGATCCGCGTCTGACCGCCAAATCCGTCGTCGGCATCATGGACATGCTCGACGTGCAGTGGGGACTTCTGGTGGGCGACCGTGTCGGCGGCGAGTTGGCGTGGGAACTGGCGGCCACCCGACTCGACCGCTTCATCGGCCTGGTGGTCGTCGACCGCGGTCATCCACGCGTGCCCGACCAGTCCGGTGTCATCCGCGACGAGAACTGCCCGCCGGTGGAGATGAACACCACGGCGCTGGTCAGCACACCGGCTGCCCGGGCGGTGGTCCGGGCAAGCCAGCGCTACGTGTACGGCGACTTCCGGCTCGTCGAACTGCTCGGGCGGCGCAACGCCCAAGAGTCCACGGCTCAGCTGGCCGCCGAGATCGTGCTGCGCACCAGCACCTGGTGAAACCGCGTCAGTTCCGCGCGTGTTCGGGGGTCCATGCCTGGGGCAGCCCCGAGGTGGCCGGGAACAGATAGTCGATGAACGCGACCGCGGTCGGCTGGGGCTCGTGATTGGCCAGCCCCGGCCGCTCGTTGGCTTCGATGAAGACGTAGGTGTCCTTGCTGACGTCGGGCACCAGCAGGTCGATGCCGGTCACCGGGATACCGATCGCCTCGGCGGCGGTGACGGCCACCCGGCAGAGTTCGGGATGCACCTCGGCGGTGACGTCGTGGATGGTGCCGCCCTGGTGCAGGTTCGCGGTGCGTCGCACCCGGAGCCGCTCGCCCTCGGGCAGCACGTCGTCGAACGACCAGCCGGCCTCGGCGACGGTCGATTCGGTGACCGCGTCCAGCGGGATGCGTGACTCACCGCCGGTGGCGGCGGCCCGACGCCTGCTCTGCGCCTCGATCAGCTCTCGGATGGTGTGGTGGCCGGTGCCGACGATCTCGGCCGGCCTGCGGATCGCGGCCGCCACGACCTTCCCGTCGATGACGACCAAGCGCAGGTCGTCGCCCTTCGCCCGCTGCTCGATGAGCACCTCGGGATGTTGCTCACGGGCGCGGGCCAGCGCGCTGTCCAGTTCCTCAGGCCCGTCGACGCCGACGGTGATGCCCTTGCCCTGTTCACCTCGGGTCGGTTTGACCACCACGTCGCCGACCTCGGCGAGGAACTCGTGGTCACCTTCATCGAAGGTGGCCAACCGGCCCTTCGGCACCGTGAGCCCGGCCTCGCCGACGATGCGGCGGGTCTGGCGCTTGTCGTCGCAGCGGCTCATCGCCACCGCGGAGGTGAACTCCGACAACGACTCTCGGGTGATGACGGTGCGGCCACCGTATGACAGCCGCATCTCGCCCGCGCCAGCGTCGAGGACCTCTACCCAAATACCGCGGCGCATCGCTTCGTCGGCGATGATGCGGGCGTAGGGGTTGAGGTCGTCCACCGTCTCGGGCGGATGGGTGAACAGCGGTTCGTTGATGGCGTTCTTGCGCTTGACGGCCATGACCGGAACCCGTTGAAAACCCAGCTTTTCGTACAACGCGATCGCCGCGGCGTTGTCGTGGGTGACCGACAGATCCATATATGCCCGGCCGCGCGTGCGATACAGATCGGCCAGCGCGCGGGTCAGGGCAGCGCCCACACCGGGCAGGCTGGTCGACGGGTCGACGGCCAGTGTCCACAGGCTCGAGCCGTCTTCGGGGTCGGAGAACAGCAGCTTGTGGTCGACGCCGGTGACGGTGCCGACCACCGAGTTGTCGTCGTCGCGCACCGCGATGAGGTAGTCGACCGGTTCGCGGTTGCGGTGGTTGTCCCAGATGACCGCCGTCGGTGCGGGCACCATTCCGCAGCGGACGTAGACGTTGTTCATCGCGTCGGCCTCGGCCTCATTCTGAAGGGGACGCACGGTGAAGCCTGAAGGACGCGGCGAGGGCTCGTCGTCGTCGGTGAAGCGCAGTCGATACGTGTGACTGGGGTCGATAAACAACTCGGCGGGCGCACGGGCGACCAGCACGTGAGGTTCGCGGGCATAGATGCAGATGTCGCGTCTGCCGTAGGTTTCACCGCGCAGTACCTCCGCGAGCTTTTCCGCGTCGGCGAAGGTCTGGCCGAAAATCAGTCGGCCCCAGCCCAGTTCGAGCACGACGTCGTCGGCCATCTTGTCGACGAGCTCCTGCGGAGACGCGTGGTCGTGCAGACCGAGGGTAATCGCCTCCTCGGGGTGACCTTCGGCCGCTGTACTCATGCTTCGGCTCCCGCTCGTTCCGGTCCTCGCTTCGCTGCGATCCTCACTCGCGTCGCCTCAGGGCTCATGCTTCGGCTCCCGCTCGTTCCGGTCCTCGCTTCGCTGCGATCCTCACTCGCGTCGCCTCAGGGCTCATGTTTCGGCTCCCGCCTCAGGACTCACGCTGCCGTGCCCGTGATGCCGTGCCGCTGCAACCAGAGTTCCAGCAGCGCGATCTGCCACAATTCGTTGCCGCGCAACGGCGTCAACCTGCCGTTGGGGTCGGCGAGCAGCGCGTCGACAGCCTCGGGCCGGAACAGGCCGCGCTCTTTGGCCACAGGCGCGTAGAGCGCGTCGCGCACCAAGTCGAGATAGGGCCCCTCCAGATGGGTCAGCGCAGGCACCGGGAAATAGCCTTTCGGGCGGTCGATCACCTCGGACGGGATCACCCGCCGCGCAGCCTCTTTGAGGACGCCCTTGCCCCCTTGAGCCGTCTTCAGTTCGGGCGGGCACGTGGCGGCCAACTCGACGAGTTCGTGGTCGAGAAATGGCACCCGGCCCTCCAGCCCCCACGCCATCGTCATGTTGTCGACCCGCTTGACCGGGTCGTCGACCAGCATGACGGTGGTGTCGAGGCGCAGCGCACGGTCGACGCCGGTGGCCGCGCCCTCGCGGGCGAAGTGCTCGGTGACGAACCTTCCGCTGGGATCGTCGTCGGCAACGAATCCCGCTGTGGCCAAGGCGCGTACCCCGGCGGGGTCCCGGTCGAAGAACGCTCCCCGGTACGCCGCGACAGAGCCCTCGAGCGAGGCGGCAACGGGTTCGCCCATCGGCGGGTACCAGTGATAGCCGGCGAACACCTCGTCGGCGCCTTGGCCCGACTGCACCACCTTGACGTGTTTGGCGACCTCCTGGCTCAGGAGGTAGAACGCCACGCAGTCGTGGCTCACCATCGGCTCGCTCATAGCCCCGATGGCTCCGTCGAGCGCGGGCAGCATACGGTCGGTGCCGATCCGGATCTGGTGGTGATCGGTGCCGAACCGGGCGGCCACGATGTCAGACCACTTGAACTCGTCGCCCTCCACGTCGCCGACGGATTCGAAGCCGATCGAGAAGGTCGACAGGTTCTTCTGTCCCGCCTCGGCCAGCAGGCCGACGATGAGGCTGGAGTCAACCCCGCCCGACAGGAGACAGCCGACAGGCACATCGGCGACCATGCGGCGATCGACCGCGACGCGCAACGACTCGAGAACAGCGTCCTCCCAGTCCTTTTCGGACCAGTCCTTGCGGTCGTCACGTCGGCTGAAGTCCGGCGCCCAGTACGTCTTTGACATCCGACGGCCATCCGGCTCGATGGCTACGAGCGTGGCCGGCGGAATCTTGGCCACACCCCGCAGGATCGTCAACGGGGGCGGTACGACCGAATGGAAGGTGAGGTAGTGGTGCAGCGCGACGGGATCGATGCGGGTGTCTATCGAGTTGTCTTTGGCGCCGCCGGCCAGCAGCGCGGGCAGCGAGGAGGCGAACCGCACCCGGTTGGCGTCCTCGGTGATGTAGAGCGGCTTGATACCGAGGCGGTCGCGCCCCAGGAGGACGCGGCCGCTGTCGCGCTCGACGATGGCGAAGGCGAACATGCCGAAGAGCCGATCGACGAAGCGGTCGCCCCAATGGTGATAGGCCTTCAGCAGCACCTCGGTGTCGCTGTGCGAGAAGAAGCGGTAGCCGTGCTCGGAGAGTTCACGCCGGAGGTTCTTGTAGTTGTAGATGCAACCGTTCCAGGCGATCGCCAGGCCGAGCTCGCTGTCGACCATCGGCTGTGCGCCCGCCTCCGACAGGTCGATGATCTTCAGGCGCCGATGTCCGAGGGCGACACGACCCTGCGACCACGCACCCGCGGCGTCGGGACCGCGCGGCGTCATGGCTTCGGCCATGGCGGTCACCGCCGCAAGATCGGGCGTTCGACCGTCGAGTCTCACCTCACCGGTGGCTCCACACATCAGTTCGACCCTACCGGCTGGCGTAGCGAATGGCGCGGCAAGGGTGACCCGACAATGAAAGACTGACGGAACACCCGCGAACTTTTCACGCGTCTCATCTACCAATCTGACGGTCGCCGTAAACCACATTCTCGCAGATGTGTGCCAGTCGACCCGCCCTTAAATCGAGGAGATCGACGACGACCGCGACGGGACTCCCGTCATGCTCTCGCAGGAATAGCAGGCCTGGCACGCGCCCGGCTCCGCTGAGCGGTAGCGGCCTAATGGTCTGATGACCTACCTTTAGGAGGTGACTGGGATGCTGGCGCAATCTGAGCTGGAGTCGTCTGTCGCCGCGGGCGACATCGACACCGTCATCGTCGCCTTCTGCGACATGCAGGGCCGGCTCACCGGCAAACGCGTCGATTCGCGGTTGTTCGTCGAGGAGGTCGCCGCCCACGGGGCGGAATGCTGCAACTATCTGCTGGCTGTGGATGTCGACATGAACACCGTCGACGGCTATGCGATCTCCAGTTGGGAAACCGGTTACGGCGACATGGTGATGACGCCGGACTTCTCCACGCTGCGCTTGCTGCCGTGGCTGCCCGGCACCGCTTTGGTGATGGCCGATCTGTCATGGACCGACGGCAGGCCCGTCACCCAGGCGCCGCGCAGCATTCTCAACAAGCAGATCGACCGACTGTCCGCCAGCGGCCTGGTGGCCTACGTCGGTACCGAATTGGAGTTCATGGTCTTCGATGACTCCTACCGTGACGCGTGGGCGGCCGGCTACCGCGGGTTGACACCGGCGACCGACTACAACGTGGACTACGCGATGCTGGCTTCCACCCGGATGGAGCCGCTGCTGCGCGATATCAGGCTCGGCATGACCGGCGCGGGCATGTACTGCGAGGGGGTCAAGGGCGAATGCAACTTGGGTCAGCAGGAGATCGCGTTCCGCTACGACCACGCCCGTGTCACGTGTGACAACCACACGATCTACAAGAACGGCGCCAAGGAAATCGCCGACCAGCACGGCAAGAGCCTGACGTTCATGGCGAAATTCGATGAGCGGGAAGGCAATAGCTGCCATATTCACATCTCGCTGCGGGGCACCGACGGCAGCGCCGTATTCGCCGACCCCAGCGCGTCCGACGGCATGTCGGCAGTGTTCCGCAGCTTCATCGCCGGTCAGCTGGCGACGCTGCGCGAGCTGACTCTGTTCTACGCGCCGAACATCAACTCCTACAAGCGATTTGCAGAAGGCAGCTTCGCGCCGACCGCCGTCGCGTGGGGTATGGACAACCGGACCTGTGCGTTGCGGGTCGTCGGTCACGGTTCCAGCCTGCGGATGGAGTGTCGGGCGCCAGGCGGTGACGTAAACCAGTACCTGGCGGTGTCGGCGTTGATCGCCGGCGGACTGCACGGCATCGAGCAGGAGATGGAACTACCCGACCCGGTGGTGGGTAACGCCTACGCCGGCGGCGCCGAGCGGCTGCCGACCACCCTGACCGAAGCCGCCGAGCTGTTTGCCAAGTCGCAGGTGGCCCGCGACGCGTTCGGCGACGACGTCGTCGAGCACTACCTCAACAACGCCCGCATCGAGCTGAAGGCGTTCAACTCCGCTGTGACGGACTGGGAAAGGGTGCGCGGCTTTGAGCGCCTTTGATTCAGCTCGGGCTGTCAGGCCCGTCCTCGGCCTGACCACCTACCTGCAGCAAGCCCAAACCGGCATCTGGGATGTGCACGCGAGCTTCTTGCCTGCCATCTACATGGAAGGCGTGAACCTAGCGGGAGGCACGGCGGTGCTGCTGCCGCCGCAGCCCGTCGATGTCGTCGAGCGGGTGCTCGACGGTCTGGACGGGCTGATCCTCACCGGCGGACGCGACATGGACCCGGCCGCCTACGGCCAGCAGCGCCACCCCACCACCGACGAGCCGGTACCGGCGAACCGCGAACGCGACGCCTGGGAGATTGCATTGGCGCTCGGCGCACTTCGGCGCGGCATTCCGCTGCTCGGCATCTGCCGCGGCGCGCAGGTGATCAACGTCGCGTTGGGCGGCACGCTGCACCAGCATCTGCCCGACGTCGTCGGGCACACCCGCCACCAACAGGGCAACGCGGTGTTCACCACTTCGCTGGTGACCACGGTGGCCGGCACCAGGCTAGCCGCGTTGATCGGCGACACCTCGCGGGTGCAGTGCTATCACCACCAGGCCATCGATAGGCTCGGACGGGGGCTGGTGGTCAGTGCGCAGGCCGCCGACGGCGTGATCGAGGCGGTCGAAATCCCGTCCAGTGACTTCGTTTTGGCGGTGCAGTGGCATCCCGAGGAACGGCTTGACGATATTCGGTTGTTCGTCGCCGTCGTAGGCGCCGCCGCAGACTATGCGACAGGGAAGGTGAACGCGTGAGCCTCTCGACAGTGGTCAATCCCGCCACGGAGGAGAAGCTGTGCACCGTCGAGCAGACCTCTGTCGACGGTGTCGACGAGGCGGTGGCGCGCGCCGTGGCCGCGCAGCGGGTCTGGGCCGCACTGACACCCGGCGATAGGGCCGCGGCCCTTCGCGCGTTCGCAGCGGTGGTCGACGCGCACATCGACGAACTCGCCGCGCTCGAGGTCGCCAACTCCGGCCATCCGGTCGGCAACGCCACCTGGGAGGCCGGCCACGTCCGCGACGTGCTGCAGTTCTACTCTGCAAGCCCGGAGCGGCTGTCCGGCAAGCAGATTCCGGTGGCGGGCGGGCTGGACATCACCTTCAACGAGCCGCTCGGCATCGTCGGGGTGATCACCCCGTGGAACTTCCCGATGCCGATCGCGTCGTGGGGCTTCGCGCCCGCGCTGGCGGCGGGCAACGCGGTGCTGATCAAACCGGCGGAGTGGACGCCGCTGACGACGATTCGGCTCGGAGAGCTGGCACTGGAGGCCGGGCTGCCGGAGCACCTGCTCCAAGTGTTGCCGGGCAAGGGGTCGGTGATCGGTGAACGCTTCGTCGGCCATCCTGATATCCGCAAGATTGTGTTCACCGGTTCGACCGAGGTCGGTGTCGGTGTGATGGCCGGTGCCGCCAAGCAGATCAAACGGGTCACTCTGGAACTGGGCGGCAAGAGCGCCAACATCGTGTTCGACGACTGCGACCTGGAGCGTGCGGCGGCCACCGCGCCGTACGGTGTCTTCGACAACGCTGGACAGGATTGCTGTGCGCGCAGCCGAATCCTGGTGCAGCGCAGCGTCTACGACAGGTTCATGGAATTGCTCGAGCCGGCGGTCAAGGGTGTCGTCGTCGGTGATCCGGCCTCGGAAGATACCGAAATGGGCCCGCTGGTTTCGGCGTCGCACCGGGATTCGGTGGCCGCCTACGTGCCCGATGACGCGCCCGTCGCATTCCGCGGCAGCGCGCCGAGCGGTCCCGGGTACTGGTTTCCGCCGACGGTACTGACCCCGCAGCCCACCGACCGCACTGTCACCGAGGAGATCTTCGGCCCTGTCGTCACGGTGCTGCCGTTCGACGACGAGGCCGACGCCGTCGCCCTGGCAAACGACACCAAATACGGTCTGTCCGGATCGATCTGGACCGATAACCTGTCGCGCGCGATCCGGGTGTCGCGGGCGGTGGAATCGGGCAACCTGTCGGTGAATTCACACTCGTCGGTGCGTTTCAACACGCCGTTCGGCGGCTTCAAGCAATCCGGCCTCGGCCGCGAGCTCGGACCCGACGCGCCCCTGCACTTCACGGAAACCAAGAATGTCTTTTTTGCGGTAACGGAGAAAGCCTAAGTGACCATCACAACAGATCTGACTCAGCGACTGGCCGGCAAGGTGGCCGTCATCACCGGCGGTGCCAGCGGCATCGGGCTGGCCTCCGCCAAGCGGATGCGGTCTGAAGGCGCCACCATCGTCATCGGTGATATCGACCCGGCGGCCGGAAAGCCCGTCGCCGACGAGCTGGACGGCTTGTTCGTCCCCGTCGACGTCTCCGATCAGGCTGCCGTCGACACGTTGTTCGACACTGCGGCAACGACATACGGGTCGGTCGATATCGCGTTCAACAACGCTGGCATCTCGTCGCCGGACGACGACTTGATCGAGAACACCGAACTCGACGCATGGCAACGGGTTCAGGACGTCAACCTGAAATCGGTGTACCTGTGCTGCAAGGCGGCCCTGCGGCACATGGTCCCGCAGCAGAAGGGCTCGATCATCAACACCGCGTCGTTCGTCGCGGTGATGGGCTCGGCGACGTCGCAGATTTCGTACACGGCCTCAAAGGGCGGCGTGCTTGCGATGTCGCGTGAGCTCGGGGTGCAGTTCGCCCGGCAGGGCATCAGGGTCAACGCGCTGTGCCCCGGCCCAGTGAACACGCCTCTGCTGCAAGAGCTTTTCGCAAAGGATCCCGCGCGGGCGGCTCGGCGGTTGGTGCATGTGCCGCTCGGCAGGTTCGCCGAACCGGAGGAACTGGCCTCCGCTGTGGCGTTTCTGGCCAGCGACGACGCCTCGTTCATCACCGCCTCCACCTTTCTGGTCGACGGCGGTATCAGCTCGGCCTACGTCACCCCGCTCTAATCATGTCCGCAGGCCCGGATGCTCCACTCGCTGGCGAGGCGTTGCTTCGGTCGGTGCGACCGGGGAATGCCTTCGAGGACACCGTCGGCCGGCTGCTGCAGACGATCCGGCTCGGTGTCCTGCAACCGGGTGAGTCCCTGCCGCCGGAACGGGAACTCGCGACCCGGCTCGGCGTCAGCCGCGACACCGTGCGCGAAGCGATCAAATCGTTGGCGAACGCCGGGTACCTCGTATCGCGGCGGGGACGCTACGGCGGCACGTTCTTGGCCGAGCCGATTCCGGCGCCCACCGGCGAGCAGCGGCGACTGTCGAGCGCCGACATCGACGACCTGCTGCGCCTTCGTGAAGTCCTCGAGGTGGGTGCCGCCCGCATGGCGGCCAGCCAAGCCTTGACCGCCGCCGACAGGGACGTGTTGTGGGCGCGGATGACCGATGTGTGCGACGCCTCCCATGCCGACTACCGGCGGTTGGACTCGCGTTTCCACCTGGCCATCGCCGAGGCCGCCGGTTCGCCGTCGCTGGTGACGCTGATCGCCGAGAACCGTATGCGGGTCAACCAGTTGCTCGACCAGATCCCGCTGCTGGCCCGCAACATCGTGCATTCCGATGAACAGCACGAGGCGATCGTCACGGCGATCGTCGCCGGTGACGGCGACGGGTCCGCGGCGGCCATGCTCGCACATGTCGCCGGTTCGGCGACGCTGCTGCACGGCTTTTGGGCTGATCAAACGGCGTTAGAACGTGCCTGACACGGCGTTGGTATATGCGCGGAGCTCGGGTACGCCGTTTCCCTGGACGAATCGAACCTTGACGTACACCTCGTCGGTGTCGTCACCGCATCCGAAGCTGAAACAGAAGTCCTCGTTGAGATCCCCTCTGGGCACACTGATTTCGCGCGTGAACGAGAGTCCGTATGGTGTCGCGATCAGGAGGCCACCGGCCGGCCCCGGTGCACCGATATATCCGTGGGGCAGCCCAATGGGATTGTCGTTGTCGCCGGGATCATCGGCGTACACGATGTAGTCCATTCCACCGCCGGGCGCCAGGTGGGCGAGCCGGTCGTAGGCGTCGCCCTCGCTCATCGGGAGCTTGCCTTCGACCCGGAGCAGGTAGTTCGCCGGATTGGCCGGATCGTCGGTGACGCTGAGAACCACGCCGGGGCTGTTCTGCGGCGCGGCGGATGCGCAAACATCCCCGGTGGTCAGGCCGGCGGCGGCAGCGATGACAGCTGCACCGCCGATCAGAGCTGTGGTGCTGTTCTTCATGTGTCTCTCCTTACGGGTGTCGCGCCGGACTCGCACAGGGCCACAATGGTCAAGGAGCTCCGGTGGTCAGCACATGAGGCCTTTGCCTCATATCCGTCGTTCCGGAATCCGGCAAAGGCTGCTGGCAAGCCGGCGGTGTCATGAAATCCACAGTTCAGAGGCCTCGGCTTCGTCATGCTGTAGGGGTGGCGATCGAGTTTCGGCTCCTCGGGGCGGTCGAGGCCCGAGCCGATGGGCAGTCACTCGACATCGGCCCGGCTCGTCAGCGCTGCGTGCTGGCGGCGCTGTTGGTTGACGTGAACCGGCCCGTGGCCGCCGACCGGCTGATCGAACGGGTCTGGTCGGAGGAACTGCCCCACCGCGCCCGAAACTCCCTGGCCGGTTACATATCCCGGCTCCGCGCCGCCATCGACAACCGTGGCGCGGAGATCACCAGACAGTCCGGCGGCTACGTGCTGAGCGCCGACCCGCTGTCGATCGATTTGCACTCCTTCAGGCACCTCACGCGCCGCGCCAGGGCCGCGTCGGACCCGGCGGAGGCGGACGGCCTCTTCGATCGGGCTCTGACGATGTGGCGGGGTATTCCGTTCGCCTCGCTGGACACCCCGTGGATCAACGACGTGCGAACCGCGGCCGAGGCGGAGTGGCTGGCGGCCACTCTCGACCGCAATGATGCGGCCCTGCGCGTCGGTCGCCACGGTGAGCTGCTCCCGCAGCTCGTCGCCATGTCGGCTGACCACCCCCTCGACGAGCGGCTGGCGGCCAAGCTCATGCTGGCCCAATTCCGTTGCGGTCGACAGGCTGACGCCCTCGACACCTTCCGCCTCATGCGCGAGCGCCTGGTCGGGGAACTGGGCACCGATCCGGGCCCCGCCCTGCGTGCGATACACCAGCAGATCCTGTCCGGCGATCCGGGACAACCGGTCACGGCGCCCACACCACGGGTCGCCGGCCTTACCAGGTCAACCGCAGCCGTGCCGCGTCGCATCACGAGTTTCGTTGGGCGCGAGTCTGATATCGTCGCGGCGTGCACCGCGGTGGCCGAAGCCCCGCTGGTGACGCTTACCGGCGTCGGCGGGGTGGGCAAGACCCGTCTCGCGCTCGAGGTCGCGGCCCGCCTGCAACACCGGTACGACGGCGGCGCGGTGTTCTGTGAGCTCGCTTCGCTGGATGACGGTTCGGCCGTCGGTCACGCTGTCGCCGCGGCGCTGAGGCTGCAGCAGCAGCAAGGGCTCGGCATCGAGGACACGGTGATCGAGTTTCTGCGGACGCACGAGCTGCTGCTGCTCGTGGACAACTGCGAACACGTGCTGCCCGCCGCGGCGCGGCTGGTCGACCGGATCGTCCGGAACTGTCCGCACGTGGTGGTGCTGGCCACCAGCCGGGAGGCGCTGGCGGTCGAGGGGGAGCGCATCTTCGATGTCCCGTCGCTGCCGGTGGCCGATGCCGCAGCGCTGTTCGCCGAGCGGGCCCGCTCGGCGCGCCCCGATTTCGACCTCGAAAGCGAACCCGTCGGCGCGGTCGCCGAGATCTGCAGGCGTCTCGACGGTCTGCCGCTGGCCATCGAACTCGCCGCGGCTCGGATACGCGCGATGAGCAGCATCGACGTAGCGCGCAGGCTCGACGGGCTGCGGCTGCTGCGCGGCGGCACCCGCGACGCACCTCGACGGCAACAGAGCCTCGCCGCCACGATCGACTGGTCCTATCACCTGCTCAACCCGCAAGAGCAGGCCCTGTTCACGCGACTATCGGTGTTCGCAGGCGGATTCGACCTCGACGCGGCGCACGGGGTGTGCTGCGCCGAGCGCGACACCGAGGACGACACGCTGGACCTGCTCACCGGATTGCTCGACAAGTCGATGGTGAAAATGCGCGCGGGCACCGAGCGCGCCCGCTACTTCGTGCTGGAAACGCTGCGCGCCTACGGTCGGGACCGGTTGCGGGAGAATGACATTGACGAGGTATGCGCGAAGCGGCACGCCACCTACTACACCGAGCTCGCCGAGAGCGCAGCCGCGGGCGTGCGAGGCCCCGAGGAGGGACCCTGGGTCGACCGGATGCTCCCCGACTTCGACAACCTTCGCGTCGCGTTCGAACACCTCATGGCCCTTCGCGACGTGGACACGGCGCTGCGGTTGGTGACGTCGTTGTCCGAATTCGTCCATCTGCGAATCGGTTACGAGTCATCGGGCTGGGCGGAGCGAGTCGTCGAACTGGCTGACCCGAACCACCCGCTGTATGCCGCCGCTGTCGGGTTCGCCGCGCGAGGGGCGTGGAACAAGGGCGATTTCGACCGGGCGCGCTCACTGGCCAAGCGGGCCGACGGCCGCGTGCCCGCCCGCGGCAACGGTCGCGTCGCCTACCCGGGTGATGTGCTCGCAGACTTGGCCCTGTACGAGGGGGACGCGGCGGCGGCGTTGACGCACTACGAAGCGGAAATGACGCGCGCCCGCGCCGACGATGATCCGATCCGACTGGTGTGGACGCTTTTCTACGTGGCGATTTGTCACGCTGCGCTGCGTGCCGCGGACGACGGGATGGCCGCCGCCCAGGAAGCGGTCGAGGTGTCCGATTCGACGGCCAATCCCACGGCGCGGTCGATGGCGCGGTATGCCCTGGGATTGGTGCTGAAGAAGTCGGAGCCCGACCGGGCGCTGGCGTTGTTCGACGACGCCGCCGAGCTGGCCGCATCGGTACAGAACTTCTGGTGGCACGGAATCGCGCTGATGGAGGCCGCCGCCACGCGTGCCGTCCACGGCGAAACCGCTACGGCGGCAAGAGCTCTCATCCAGGTCATCGACCATTGGGATCGGGTGGGGGATTGGAGCCAACAATGGCTGAACCTGCGCTATGTGACGCGGTTCCTGCACCGGGTGGGCGCACACGACGAGGGGCTGACGCTGCATCACGCACTCCTCGCGGCGGGAAAGGGGTCGCCGCTGGACGGGGTCGAGCCGGATCGTGGTGCCGGCCAACTCGTGAAGACCGGTCCCGAGGCGGTGGCCTTGGCCCGTTCGGCCCTGAAGCGGTGCATCCCCGAAAGAGCCGCTGAGCAGGTCATTTCATAAACACTGAAGGGTAACTCAATGCCGCGGGCTCACGCTTGGAGGGTCAAGTCACCCCAATAAGGAGCCAAGGATGACCACCGTTGACGCCGACCGTGAAATCAAGTCCAAACACCGCGCGCTGTGGGCCTCCGGCGATTATCCGGCCGTCGCGGCCGAGTTGATCCCCGCCTTCGGGCCCGAGATCGTGCATGCCTGCCTGATCCGTGCCGGCGACCGCGTTCTCGATGTCGCCGCCGGATCCGGCAACGCCGCGATACCGGCGGCCGAGACGGGCGCCAGCGTCACGGCGAGCGACCTCGCGCCGGAACTCCTCGATGCGGGGCGGCGCATCGCCGCCGAGCGTGGTGTCGAGCTGGAGTGGGTGGAGGCGGATGCCGAATCCCTCCCGTTCGCCGACGACAGCTACGACGTCGTGATGTCCACCGTCGGTGTGATGTTCGCGCCGCACCACCAGGCAGCCGCCGACGAGCTGATCCGGGTGTGCCGTCCCGGCGGAGTGATCGGGTTGATCAACTGGACCCCGCAGGGCTTCATCGGCAACCTGTTCAAGACGATGAAGCCGTACGCGCCTCCGCCGCCCCCTGGCGCGAGCCCGGCACCCTTATGGGGCGATGAGAATCATGTGCGCGAGCTGTTCGGCGCCCGGGTGACCAACCTCTTGATGCGTCGTCGAGAGATCGTCATGGACCACAGCGCGACCCCTGAGGAGTTCCGGGAGTACTGGAAGCGCAACTACGGGCCGACCATCGCGGCGTATGAGTCCAACGTGGGCGACCCCGACCGGATCGCGGACCTCGACAGTGATTTCCTGGCGTTCCTCACCGAGTGGAACGCCGCCACCGAGCCGGGAAAGACCGCTTATCACGCGGAATACCTGCTCGTCACCGCGACGAAAGCCCAGGTGTAACCGGCGGCTGGATTACATTGTGAGCAGTGGACAAGCCCGTGAAGCAGCTGTTGGTCGAGCGCGCGTCGTCGGCCCTGGCCGATGTCGACACCGCAGGTTGGACCCTGCGCTTCGACCTGCTGTCGGATCCCAACCGGCTGGAGATCCTGCTGTGCCTGCACCGGGCGCCGGGCATCTGCGTAGGGGACCTGGCCGCCGCTCTCGGCCGGTCGGAAAACGCGGTTTCGCAAGCGCTTCGGGTGTTACGTCAGCAGGGGTGGGTGAGTTCGACCCGGACCGGGCGAGAGGTCAGTTACAAGCTCGAAGACGAAATCGTGCACGAGCTCTTGCACCGCATCGGCGCCCGGCACGGCTGACCGCTGACCGGACGACCCATGAACATCTGTTCAGCTAGACAGATTTCCGGTGGACCCCTAGGCTCGGGTCGGTGACTGTCGCGACGGAGTGGAAAGCGCCCGATACGAAGCGATACGATCGAACCGATCGGCTGTCGATTGCCTCGATGGGCGGCGTTGTCCTCGCGCTTCACGTCTTCGGATGGGGTGTCCTGGTGTTCGGCGTGGCACCGCAGCACCTCACCCTCGGGTCAGCCGGCGTCTTCGGCGTCGGGCTCGGCGTGACGGCCTACCTGCTGGGCGTGCGGCACGCGTTCGACGCCGACCACATTGCGGTCATCGACAACACGACCCGCAAGCTGGTCGGGGAGGGCACGCGTTCGCTGTCGGCCGGCTTCTGGTTCTCCCTCGGCCATTCGAGCGTGGTGTTCGGGTTGGCGTTCCTGTTGGCGATCGGCGTGCGGGCCGTGGTGGGGCCGGTGCAGGACGAGAACTCGCCGCTGTTGCAGACCCTGGGCCTGGTCGGCTCGTTGGTCGCCGGCACCTTCCTCATCCTGATCGGGCTGTCCAACCTGTTCGCGGCGGTCGGCATCGCCAAGCTGTTCCGCCGGATGCGCGGCGGTGAACTCGACGAGGCCGAGCTCGAGCGTCAACTGCAGCAGCGCGGCTTTCTCGCGCGGCTGTTCGCCAGGGCCATGCGCCGGGTCAGCAAGCCGTGGCATCTGTACCCGGTCGGGCTGCTGATGGGCCTGGGCTTCGACACCGCCACCCAGGTGGCGCTGCTGGTGCTGGCGGCGGGCACTGCGGCGTTCACCCTGCCCTGGTACGCCATCCTGGTGCTGCCCGTGTTGTTCGCCGCGGGCATGAGCCTGTTCGACGCGCTCGACGGCATCCTGATGTCGAGGGCTTACGGCTGGGCGTTCCTGCAGCCCGTCCGCAAGGTGTACTACAACCTGACCGTGACCGTGCTTTCGGTGATCGTCGCCCTCGTCGTCGGCGTCATCGTGCTCGCGGGCCTGCTGGCCGAGCGTCTCGGCGTCGACTCGGGGCCGCTGGCGGCGATCGGTTCCGCCAACCTCGAATTCGTCGGCTTCCTCATCGTCGGATTGTTTGTCGTCGCGTGGGTAACTGCGATGGCGGTCTGGCGCTACGGCAACATCGAAGGGCGCTGGGCTCCCGCCGCCGACTGAACTAGTGCCGCTTGGCCGGCGGCCACGGCGGCTCGCCGCAGAGCGAGAGCAACGCGTTCTCGATCACCTCGGGGAGCGCCGGGTGGATCCAGTACTGGCCGCGAGCCATGTCCTGGCCCGCAAGACCGAAACTCATCGCCTGGATGATCGGCTGAATCAGCGATGACGCCTGGTAACCCATGATGTGCGCGCCCAGGATAGTGCCGGTTCCGGCTTCGACGATGATCTTCGCGAAGCCGGTGGTGTCTTCCATCGCCCAGCCGTAGGCCACGTCACCGTAGTCCTGCACCTTCGACATGACGTCGTGCCCCTGTGCGCGAGCCTGGTTTTCGGTCAAACCGACCATGGCGATCTGCGGTTCGGTGAACACCGCCGACGGCACGAAGCGGTGATCGGAGCTCTTCAACGAGTCGGTGTCGTCCCAGTCGAGCAGCAGGTTCTCGCGCACGACACGCGCCTCGTGGTTGGCGACGTGCTTGAGCTGATACTTCGAGCTGACATCACCGAGTGCGAAAACCCCACGGGCAGTAGTGCGTTGATATTCGTCGACGACGACGCTGCCGTCGCGCACCTCGATGCCCGCCAGCTCCGCGTCGAGCTGGTCGCCGTTGGGCACCCGGCCCGTCGCCACGAGCAACACATCGGCCTGCAACGTCGAGCCGTCGTCCATCCGCAGAGTGATGCCGTCGTCGTCCTGGGTCGCGCCGACCACATTGCGGTGGCTGTGGATCTCCCACTTCTTCGACGCGATATCGGTGAACCGCTCACATACGGTGTCGTCGCAGTGCTTCAGCAGCGTCCTGCCGCGGATGACGAGTGACACCCGGCTGCCCAGTGCGGAGAAGGTATGGGCGAACTCGGCAGCGACGAATCCGCCGCCGATGATGACGAGATGTTCTGGCAGAGAGCCGATCCGCATGACGGTGTCACTGGTGTGGTATTCGACACCACAGTCTGAGATCGCGTCCGGAATGGCCACGCGCGAACCCGCCGCGATCACCACCTGGCCCGCGCTGAACTCCTCACCGGCCTCGGTGCGCAACGTGTAGCGGCCGTCACCCGTGGTTCCGGTGAAGCGGGTGTGGCTGTCGTAGACCGAAACGTTCGGCGATGACCGGCGGTAGTTCTCGCCGCCCATTGCGATCGGATCGATACGGCCGAACACGCGCGAGACGATGTCGTTCCAGCGCACGCCGTCCAGCGTGGCGTCGACGCCGAATCGTTCCGTATCCCGGACGTTTTGGGCCACCTCTGAGGCGTAGACGAACATCTTCGTCGGGATGCAGCCCACATTCAGGCAGGTGCCGCCGAATGTGCCCTGCTCGCATATCGCGACCCGCTTGTCGGTGTAGCGCCCGTCCAGGATCGAGTTGCCTGAGCCCGTGCCGATGATCGCGATGTCGAAATGTTCCATTCGGGTCATCCTTGTCGTTCGGACTCTGCGGGGACGCCTGCTGACGGTGACCAATCGACATACCAGTCAAGCCAATTCGCCAGTTCGCGGAATGCCGTGGTGCGCGGCCCGGCCAGTGACAGGAACACGTCATGTTTGGCGTCGACGATGGGCACCACCGTCGTCCGGTTGCCGATGCAGCCTGCCCACCGCGCGATCTGGTGGACGTCCAGCACGGCGTCGCCGCGCTGAATGACCTGCGGATCCGGGACCTCGCGCACGCTGTGGTCGGAGCGCAGGATCAGGTTCGGCACACCCACGTCGAGCCCGCGATGCAGCCGGGCATGACCACGCCTGATCGCGTTGATCCAGCCGTAGGTCACCGGGAATCCGCCGACCGGTTTCCAGGTCAGGTTGTAGTCGAACTCGCCGTGGTAGTCGCGGTGCAACGAGGTGCCATAACCACCTTCGGTGGGTGCCCGGGCCACGAGCTTCTTGCGGAACCGCGAAACCGCGGCGATCGCGGCGGTACCGAAGGTGCGCAGGATCGCCGGTCCCTGCAGATCCAGCCACGGGCTGTTCAGGACCAGACCGTTGACGTGCTTGGCCCCGGTCGCGCCGCGGCGCCGCAACCGGTCCAGCCAGAGCGACACGATGAGCCCGCCCGCCGAATGGCCGTACACCAGCACCTTCCCCCCACCGGTTTCCGCGACGACGAGGTCGAGCGCGCATTCCAGCTCGGCGTCGTAGCGGGCCAGATCGGTGGTGAAGTGCGGCGTCTGGCCCTCCCGCCAGGAGCGGCCGCACTTGTGCAGGTCCAGGGCGTAGAACGCGAAACCGCGGTCGGCGAAGGCTTTGGCGACCTCGGTGTGGAAGAAGTAGTCGGTGAACCCGTGCACCAGCAACACGGCGTGCTCGGCAGTACGCCCGTCGCCGGCGCGCACCAGGGTGGCCACGAGTTCGCCTTCGCCGTCCGGGTCGGGGCCGAGCGCCAGCGTCTGCTGCCAGTAGCCGGGCAGCACGTCGGGCTCCCAGGCAGTCACGTCAGCTACCTTAATCGTGCTCGGGATAACCTCGAATTCGTTATGACTGTTGCGCTGCGCCGCGCCTGGGCCAAGGACCTCGACACCGCCACGCTCTATGAGCTGCTCAAGCTGCGGGTCGAGGTGTTCGTCGTCGAGCAGGCCACGCCGTACCCGGAACTCGACGGGCGCGACCTGCTGGCCGAAACGCGGCACTTCTGGCTGGAAGCACCCGACGGCGACGTCATTTCCACCATGCGGTTGATGGAGGAACACTTCGGCGGCGAGAAAGGGTTCCGCATCGGACGGGTGTGCACCAAGCGCGCCGCCCGGGGTCACGGCCATGCGAACCGACTTCTCCAGGCCGCACTGGCCGAAGTGGGAGACTACGCCTGCCGCATCAACGCCCAGACCTATTTGGAAGACATGTACCTCAAGCTCGGTTTCGTCCGCGACGGCGAGGAGTTCCTCGACGACGGGATACCGCACGTGCCGATGCTGCGCGGCCGCAACGAAACCGAGCAACCGTGATCCCGGCCTACCCGTTCAGCGCGATCGTCGGACACGACCGGCTGCGGCTGGCGTTGGTGCTGTGCGCGGTGCGCCCCGAAATCGGCGGCGTGCTGATCCGCGGCGAGAAGGGCACGGCCAAGTCGACGGCGGTGCGCGGTCTGGCGCAGGTCCTTTCGGCCGTCGACGCCGATTCCGCGCTGGTAGAACTGCCGATCGGCGCCACCGAGGACCGGGTGGTCGGCTCGCTGGATCTGCAGCGGGTACTGCGCGACGGCGAGCATGCGTTCTCGCCGGGGCTGCTGGCCCGCGCACACGGCGGCGTGTTGTACGTCGACGAGGTCAACCTCCTGCACGACCATCTCGTCGACGTGTTGCTCGACGCAGCCGCGATGGGCCGGGTGCACATCGAGCGCGACGGCATCTCGCACAGCCACGAGGCCCGGTTCGTGTTGATCGGCACCATGAATCCCGAAGAGGGCGAGCTTCGTCCACAGCTGCTGGACCGCTTCGGCCTCACCGTCGACGTGCATGCCTCACGCGATGTCGAGGTGCGTGCCGAGGTCATCCGCGCGCGCATGGCGTTCGAAGCCGACCCGGCCGCCTTTGCGGCCGCCTACGCCGACCTGGATGTCGAGCTGGCCGCGCGCATCGCCGCGGCCCGCCGCGCCGTCGACTCGGTGGTGTTGCCGGACCACGAACTTCGGCGCATCGCCGCGCTGTGCGCGGCGTTCGACGTCGACGGCATGCGGGCCGACCTGGTGGTCGCGCGAACGGCGGTGGCCCATGCGGCGTGGCGCGGGGCTGGGACTGTCGCCGAAGAGGACATTCGGGTGGCCGCGGAATTGGCGCTGCCACACCGGCGCAGGCGCGATCCGTTCGACGATCCGGGGCTCGACCCGCAGCAGCTCGACGAGGCGATGGCCCAGGCGGGCGAGTCGGCCGGCGAACCCGATCCTGATCCGGACCCTCCCGGCGGCGGAGGTTCAGCGACTGCTGACTCGGAAAGCCCTGCGATACAAGGTGATTCATCGTCATCAAAGGTGCGCCACAGCGCGGCGCCCTCCGGTGTCTTCAGGACGCGGACGCTGGTGGTGCCCGGCGTGGGGGAGGGCGCGCCGGGCCGCCGGTCTCGTGCGCGCAACCGCACCGGAACGACGGTGTCGTCGACGCCGGATCCCGACGAGGGCCACGGTGTGCATGCCTTCGCCACACTGCTGGCCGCCGCACATCGCCAGCGACGGGCCGGCAGGCCGCGCGTCGAGCCCGCCGATGTCCGGCGCGCGATTCGCGAAGGCCGCGAAGGGAACCTAGTGATCTTCGTGGTCGACGCCTCGGGATCCATGGCGGCCCGCGACCGCATGGCCGCGGTCAGCGGCGCGGCACTGTCGCTGCTGCGCGACGCCTATCAACGACGCGACAAGGTGGCGGTGATCACCTTCCGCGCACAAGACGCCACGGTATTGCTGCCGCCGACATCGTCGGTACACATCGCCGGGCGCAGGCTGGCGCGGTTCGACACCGGTGGGAAAACGCCGCTGGCGCAAGGTTTATTGACCGCCCGGGACCTGGTGATGCGGGAGAAGGCCCGCGATCGCGCGCGCCGTAGCCTGGTCGTCGTGCTTACCGACGGGCGCGCCACCGGTGGCGTCGACCCGCTCGGGCGGGCGCGCGCCGCTGCGGCCAAACTGGTCGCCGAGGGCGCCGCCGCCGTCGTCGTCGATTGCGAAACATCGTTCGTGCGACTGGGTTTGGCCGAGGAGCTAGCCTGCCATCTGGATGCGCCTGCCGTTCGGCTTTCGCAACTACGGGCCGACGATCTCACTGCTGTGGTCCGCACCGCCGCATAAGGGAGAAAACACATGCCTCAGGGTCGACCACAGACCATTCCCGACGACGGCCTGACGACTCGCGCTCGGCGCAACGCGCCGCTGCTGGCAGTGCACACCGGCACGGGAAAGGGCAAGTCGACCGCCGCGTTCGGGATGGCCTTGCGGGCGTGGAATCAGGGCTTCAACATCGCGGTGTTCCAGTTCGTCAAGAGCGCGAAGTGGAAAGTGGGCGAGGAGGCCGCTTTTCGCGAACTCGGCCGGATACACGACGAGCATGGCGTCGGCGGACCCGTCGAATGGCACAAGATGGGATCGGGCTGGTCGTGGACGAGGGACAAGGCGGGCACCGACCTCGACCACGCGGCCGCCGCTGCTGACGGGTGGGCCGAAATCGCCAGCAGGCTCGCCGAAGAGCGCCACGACTTCTATGTGCTCGACGAGTTTACTTATCCGCTGAAATGGGGATGGATCGATGTCGACGATGTCATCGGTGTGCTGACCGCCCGGCCCGGCATGCAGCACGTCGTCATCACCGGCCGCGACGCCCCACAGCCGCTGCTCGACGCCGCCGATCTGGTGACCGAGATGACGAAGGTCAAGCACCCGATGGACGTCGGGCGCAAGGGCCAGAAGGGCATCGAGTGGTAGCCCCTCCCCGCGAGCGGGCGTGTCTGCACACGACAGGCCGGTGATCAGTCGCACTGGCCGTACGCTCAGGCCGCGGTGAGCGTG
>NZ_LZMC01000052.1 GCF_001668615.1 Mycobacterium sp. 1274761.0 | reverse complement strand
TTGAGGCCTAAACCGGTTCGCAGGCGTTGGATTCGGGCGGCGACGGCCACCGCGGACGGGTCGAAGCACGGGAGGTTTCGGCGGCGGAGCGGGTATCAACATCGAAGACCTCTTCGGCGACATGTTCAGCGGCGGTGGGGGGTTCGGGCCGGCCCCGGGTGCCGACCAGGAGGCCCAGCTCGAGCTGACGGTCGAGGAGGCCTATCGCGGCGGGAAGCGGCAGATCTCGCTCGGCGAACGCAATTACACCGTCAACATTCCGGCCGGCGTTGTCGACGGACAACGCATCCGTCTGGCGGGCGAGGGGGGCCGGGGACGCGGTGACGGACCGCCGGGGGACCTATACCTGATCGTTCGGATCAAGCCGGACAAGCGCTTCCGGCTCGAGGGTCGCGATGTCATTGCTGAGCTACCGGTGTCGCCGTGGGAGGCGGTGCTCGGCGCCACGGTTGCGGTGCGCACGCCGGGCGGTGAGGCGAAAGTGAAGGTGCCTTCCGGCTCCTCCACCGGCAGACGACTGCGCCTCCGCGGAGAGGGGATGCCCAATCCCAGGGGCCAGCCGGGTGACCTGTTCGCCGAGATCAAGATCGTGGTCCCACGCAAACCCACTGAAACGGAACGCGAGTTGTTCGAGCAGTTGGCTGCGCAGTCCACGTTCGATCCGAGGAGGTCACGATGACGACGCCACGTTACGTTTTGGTGCGGCGTCCGGTGTTGTCGCTTGACCAGATGGCGCGTCGATCAGGGCTGCATCCGGACATGGTTCGTCGTCTGGTCGCGCTCGGTCTGCTGCCGTGCAGACCGGATTCCGATAAGGAGCCGTGCTTCGACCCGTCCGCGGTGGCCGTCGCCGCCCGAATCCAACGCCTGCGAACCGGTTTAGGCCTCAACTACGCGGCGATCGGACTGGTACTCGACCTACTCGACCGCATCGAGCGACTCGAATCGGCGGCACGCCGAGAAAGGACCTTATTGTGGACGTCAACAGTCTGACGCAGAAGTCGCAGGAGGCGCTGCAGGAGGCGCAGAGCATCGCGACCCGGCTGGGTCACACCGAAGTGGACGGCGAGCACCTGCTGGCCGCCTTGATCGACCAGCCAGAAGGTTTGGTTCCGCGTCTGCTTGCCGCCGCCGACGTCGACGTCGCAGGTATCCGCGCGGATCTGCAACGCGAACTGGAGCGCAGGCCCAAGGTCAGTGGTCCAGGCGCAACGCCGGGCCAGGTGTCGGTCACCCGGCGTCTGGCGAAGGTGCTCGAGGCCGCCGAGCGGGAAGCCAAGCGGCTCAAGGATGAATACGTCTCGGTCGAGCACCTTGTGATGGCACTCGCCGAGGAGGGTACGTCGACGGCGGCGGGTCGAATACTGGCGAGCCACAACGTGACTCGTGACTCATTCCTCTCGGCGCTGACCAAAGTACGCGGTAACCAACGGGTGACGTCCGCGACGCCGGAGGGCTCCTACGAAGCCCTGGAGAAGTACGGCCGTGATCTGGTCGCCGAGGCGCAATCCGGCAAGCTCGACCCGGTGATCGGACGGGATGCCGAGATCCGCAGGGTGATTCAGATCCTGAGCCGCAAAACCAAGAACAATCCGGTGCTGATCGGCGACCCCGGTGTAGGCAAGACAGCGATCGTGGAGGGCCTGGCGCAGCGAATCGTGCGTGGCGACGTGCCGGAAGGTTTGCGGGACAAGACCATCTTCTCGCTTGACATGGGCTCGTTGGTGGCAGGCGCAAAGTACCGCGGCGAGTTCGAGGAACGGCTGCAGGCGGTGCTCTCCGAGGTGAAGGCGGCCGACGGCCGCATCCTGTTGTTCGTCGACGAGTTGCACACCGTGGTGGGCGCGGGAGCGGTAGAGGGCTCTCTGGACGCGGGAAACATGCTCAAGCCCATGCTCGCGCGCGGTGAGTTGCACATGATCGGCGCAACCACGCTCGACGAGTACCGCAAGCACATCGAAAACGACGCCGCCTTGGAGCGTCGCTTTCAAACCGTCTTGGTCGATGAACCCGATGTCGAGGACACCATCTCGATCTTGCGTGGACTACGCGAGCGCCTCGAGGTCTTCCACGGCGTGAAGATCCAGGACGTTGCTCTGGTGGCCGCCGCCACGCTGTCGCACCGCTACATCACCGACAGGTTCCTTCCCGACAAAGCGATCGACCTCGTCGACGAGGCATGCGCCCGGCTGCGTACCGAGATCGACTCCATGCCGGCGGAACTCGATGAGATCACCCGCCGCGTCACCCGCCTGGAGATCGAGGAGGCGGCGCTGTCGAAAGAGACCGACCCGGCCAGCGAGACTCGGCTGCAAGAGCTCCGGAAAGAGCTGGCCGATCTGCGCGCGGAGGCCGACTCCATGCACGCGCAGTGGGACGCCGAGCGGCAGGCGATCAAGCGCGTCCAGGAACTGCGCGAGCAACTGGAGCAGCTTCGACGCGACGCCGAGGAAGCGGAGCGCAACTACGACCTCAACCGCGCCGCCG
>NZ_LZMC01000051.1 GCF_001668615.1 Mycobacterium sp. 1274761.0 | reverse complement strand
CCCCGATGCGCACCACCAGGTCGAGGTAGTGGTCCTCGGACTGCCACACCTGCGGTCCGGGTGTGTAGCGGCCGATGTCGAGGTAGAAGTCCTGGTCGCGTTCATGGTCAGGGTTGAAGTAGAAGATCGAGGCACGCAAGCCCAGCGGCGGCAGCAGCCACGACTCCAGATAGTGGAACTGAGCGCGCCCGGGCGTCGGCCGGGCCATGTACAACCCCCACGGGGTGACCTTGTACTCGTCCACCGCACGTACGATCCCCTTCGGATCGGTGTTTGTGCGGGCGACCAGGTCGAACAGCTCGTGTTTGGGTGCGTGAATAGGGCAAGCATAGGCCCAGGGAAACGACCGGGGAATGACGCGGTGTCGGTGTGTGGTTCTACCCTGTGAACATGGCTTTCGCGACCGAACATCCCGTGCTTGCGCACTCCGAGTACCGCCCCGTCGAGGCGATGGTGCGCACCGGCGGCCGGTTCGAGGTCGTCAGCGAATACGCACCCGCAGGTGACCAGCCCGCCGCGATCGACGAG
>NZ_LZMC01000050.1 GCF_001668615.1 Mycobacterium sp. 1274761.0 | reverse complement strand
GGCTACATGGTGCCCGTGGCCGTGGTGGTGCTGGCCAGCTTGCCGTTGACGGTCAACGGCAAACTCGACAAACGCGCCCTGCCGGCACCGGAATACCACGGCGCCGACCGTTACCGCGCCCCAGAAACCCTCACCGAAGAAATCCTGGCCGGGATTTACGCCAACGTCCTGGGCCTCGACCGGGTCGGCATCGATGACTCCTTCTTCGAACTCGGCGGCGACTCGCTGTCGGCGATGCGCGCGATCGCGGCCATCAACACTTCGTTTGATGCCGGTTTGTCGGTGCGGGCGTTGTTCGAGGCGCCGTCGGTTGCCCGATTGGCGCCGCGGGTGGGTGGTGGCGGCGGAATGGAACCGTTGATTACGGTGACGCGCCCGGCAGTGGTGCCACTGTCGTTTGCCCAGCAGCGGTTGTGGTTCGCCGATCAATTACAGGGTGCGTCGGCGATTCACCACATGGCCGTGGCGCTGCAGCTGGTCGGCCACGTCGATGCCGAGGCATTAGGTGCAGCCTGGGCCGATGTGATCGGCCGTCATGAGAGCCTGCGCACCGTGTTCGTGGCTGCTGAGGGTGTTCCCCAGCAGGTGGTGCTGCCCGTCGAGCAGGTCGACCAGGGCTGGGAGGTGATCGACGCCGCCGGGTGGGCCGAGGCCCGACTAGTTGACGCCATCGACGCCGCGGTGCAGCAGCCGTTTGACTTGGCGACCCAGATTCCCTTGCGGGCCAAGCTTTTCCGCCGCAGCGACGAGGAGCACGTGTTGGTGGCGGTGGTCCACCATATCGCTGCTGACGGCTGGTCGGTCCGGCCAATGGTGACCGATCTGGCGGTGGCCTATACCAGCCGGTGCGCCGGACAGGCCCCCGACTGGGCGCCGTTGCCGGTGCAGTATGTCGACTACACCCTTTGGCAGCGCGCCCAGCTGGGCGATCTCAACGACCCTGATAGCCGCATCGCCGCCCAGCTCCGTTACTGGGAGCAGGCCCTGGCTGGGCTGCCCGACCGTTTGGAGGTGCCCACCGATCGGCCCTATCCGCCGGTGGCCGATTACCGCGGCGCCCGGGTAGCCGTGGACTGGTCGCCCGAGCTGCAGCAGCAGATCGCCGCGGCCGCCCGCGTCCACGATGCAACCAGTTTCATGATGATCCAAGCGGCGCTGGCGGTCCTGTTGGCGAAGGTCAGCGCCAGCAGCGACGTGGCCGTCGGGTTCGCCATCGCCGGACGTGGCGATCCGGCCCTGGAAGCCCTGGTGGGTTTCTTCGTCAACACGCTGGTGTTACGGGTCGACCTCACCGGCAACCCCACCGTTGCTGAGCTGATGACCCAGGTGCGCGCCCGCAGCCTGGCGGCCTACGAACACCAGGAACTGCCCTTCGAAGTGCTGGTGGAACGGCTCAACCCGACCCGGTCGCTGACCCATGCACCGCTCGTGCAAGTAGCGTTGACCTGGCAGAACTTCACCGGACAAGACAGCGACCTCACCGGGTTGCGCCTAGGCGATGCCCAGATCACCCGGCTGCCGGCCGACACCCGCACCGCCCGAATGGATCTGACATTCTCCCTCGGGGAACGCTGGAACCCCACTGGCGAGCCCGCCGGCATTACGGGTGAAGTGGAATTCCGCACCGACGTCTACAACCCCGACACCATCCACACCCTGGTAGCGCGGTTGCAGCGGGTGCTAATCGCGTTGACCA
>NZ_LZMC01000049.1 GCF_001668615.1 Mycobacterium sp. 1274761.0 | reverse complement strand
CCGCCTTACAGTTCGACCATTGGCAGTGGCTGGCGCTCGCGCTCGCCACCCCGGTCGCGACGTGGGGCGCCTGGCCGTTCCACCATTCGGCCGCGGCGAGCCTGCGCCACCGGGCGGCGACGATGGACACGCTGATTTCCGTCGGCGTCGGTGCGGCCTATCTGTGGTCGGTCTGGGCCCTGGTCGTCGACCGTGGTGGCGCACATCTTTATCTCGAGGTCGCCGCGGCTGTCACCACCTTCATCCTCGCCGGCCGCTACGTCGAGTCCCGGGCCAAACGACGTTCCGGTGAGGCGCTGCGGGCGCTGCTCGACATGGGCGCCAAGGACGTCGCGGTTCTCCGCGCTGGATCCGAAACCCGCGTTCCCATAGAGGAACTCGCAGTCGATGACGTCTTCGTCGTACGCCCCGGTGAAAAGATCGCCACCGACGGCATCGTCGTGTCCGGCACCTCCGCGGTCGACGCGTCGATGCTGACCGGTGAACCAGTGCCCGTCGAGGTGGGCCCCGGCGACAGTGTCGTCGGCGCGACCGTCAACGTCGGGGGGCGACTCGAGGTCCGGGCCACGCGAATCGGCTCTGACACCCAACTTTCCCAGATCGCCCGCCTGGTCACCGAGGCGCAGAGCGGCAAGGCGGACGTGCAGCGTCTGGCAGACAAAGTGTCGGCGGTGTTCGTGCCCGTCGTCATCGGCCTGGCCCTGCTCACGCTGGCGGCGTGGCTGCTGGCCGGCGCACCGGTGGCCACCGCGTTCACTGCGGCCGTGGCGGTGCTGATCATCGCGTGCCCCTGCGCCCTCGGACTGGCTACGCCGACGGCGCTGTTGGTAGGTACCGGCCGCGGTGCCCAGCTGGGCATTTTGATCAGAGGCCCGCAAGTCCTGGAGTCGACTCGGCACATCGACACCGTCGTGTTGGACAAGACCGGCACGCTGACCACGGGAGAGATGACGGTCACGTCGGTACACGCGGCCGAGGGCAAAGACATCGAAATCCTCCGTCTGGCAGGCGGTTTGGAGCACGCCTCCGAACACCCCATCGGACGTGCCGTGGCCCGGGCCGCTGCCAAGGTGGGCACCCTGCCGACGGTGGCCGAGTTCGAGAACCACGGCGGTCGAGGGGTGACCGGCGTCGTCGACGGGCACGCGCTGGCCGCCGGGCAGCTGCGGTGGCTGCGCGAGGAGCTGGCGGCCGCGGTAGCCGACGAACTCCGGTACGCCGCCGGAGCGGCCGAATCCGAAGGCAGGACACCGGTCTGGGTGGCGGTCGACGGCCGGATCGACGCCGTCATCATCGTGTCCGACACCATCAAGGAGACATCGCGTTCCGCGGTCGACGAGCTCCGCAGCCTCGGCCTCACGCCGGTTCTGCTCACCGGCGACAATCGGCGCGCCGCCGACGCTGTTGCCAAGCGGCTCGACATTGCGAACGTGATCGCCGAGGTGCAGCCCGCCGAAAAGGTCGATCAGATCAAGCTATTACAGGACGCGGGCAAGGTCGTGGCGATGGTCGGCGACGGAGTGAACGACGCGGCCGCGCTGGCCCAGGCCGATCTGGGTCTGGCGATGGGCACCGGTACCGATGCGGCGATCGCGGCCTCTGATCTGACCCTGGTGCGCGGTGATCTGCGGGTAGTGTCGGATGCAATCCGGTTGTCGCGGGCCACACTTCGCACGATCAAGGGGAATCTGTTCTGGGCGTTCGGCTACAACGTCGCCGCGCTGCCGCTCGCCGCTCTTGGTTTGCTGAATCCGATGATCGCCGGTGCGGCAATGGCATTCAGTTCGGTGTTCGTGGTCCTGAACAGCCTGCGGTTACGTCGCTTCACGCCGCCGCGCTAGGCCGAAAGCCCGGCCGGACCCAGGAAATCCTGTGCCAGCGGACGGCAATAAGCGCACAGGTCCATGCCGATCGTCGGATAGCCGCACGCGGGACATATTGATGAGGTGGTCAGCAGATCCGCCGCCGATGCCACCAAGGGCGGAGCGGATTGTGCGCTGGTGCGCGGGATGTCCATGGTGACCCCTTCCGACCGGGACCGGCTACCCTGTGATCTTGTTATTAACACCTGCGTCACGGATTTTTCTGATGGGCACCGGGAATCAACGTCCTGACGTATACCTGTGACCATGTCCGGACCGTTGCTGGAAGGGCTACCGCCGATCGCCGACCACCGCGGACAGCTTCTCATCCTCGGCAACATGCCCAGCGCGATGTCGCTGGCGGCGCAGCAGTACTACGGCAATCCACGCAACGCATTCTGGCGCATCACCGGCGAAGTTCTCGGATTCGACCCGTCGGCGCCGTACGAGCAACGCACCGCGGCGATACGAGGATGCGGTGTCGCGGTGTGGGATGTGCTGCGGTTGTGCCGACGGCAGGGCAGCCTTGATTCCGCGATCGAACGCGACAGCATGGTGGCCAACGACTTCGACGAGTTTTTCGACGCCCATCCGGCCATCACGCAGGTGTTTTTCAACGGCGAGGCAGCCGAGAGGAACTTCATCCGATTGGCCGAGGTGGCCCGGCCGTTGCTTTTCCGCCGGCTGCCGTCGACGAGTCCCGCGCAGACCATGTCGTATTCGGTGAAACTGAAGGCGTGGCGCGACGCGCTGCACGCGCACACCAAGTCAGACATTTGACGCGCCCCATGGCCTACCCTCTACCCCTATGTCACGCGCACTCCTGGCGATACCGCTTGTCGCCATCGGTCTCGTCTCCTCCGCCGTCGGCCACGCCAACGCCGAATGCCCAGGCGGCTGGGAGTTCGGCCCAACCTTGAGGTTCACGCAGAGCGACGGTTGGGCGGTGACCGTGGCGACCTCCGGCAGAGGCGTCGGCGGGTCGGCCGTCGGCATACCGCCCAACCAAGGCCCGCTACTGCGCGGCACGGCCGAAGGCGGCAGCGACGGCGCCACCGTTGCCTTCGGCATCGGCTGGGACAAGGGATTCGAAACCCATTACACCGGCGTGGTGAATCAGGCCACCGGAGCGGTGACCGGCGAACGACCCGACGGCGTCACGTGGAAGTCCACGTCGAACTTGACGTGCATCGGTGGCGTAGTCGCAACACCGGAGGCCGCGTCTGCGGGTGGACCCCCGATCGACGCGCCGCCGGCCTGATCGAGCGTGCCAAATGGCCAAACTGGAACTTTCCCGCAGCCTTTCGATGACGCCCGAGGACGCGTGGGAACACGCGTCAAACTTCTCGACGCTGGGTGACTGGCTGACGATGCACGAGGGTTGGCGGTCCGAGCTGCCCGATGAGCTCGAGGTCGGCACGACGTTGGTCGGTGTCGCCGGGGTCAAGGGACTACGCAACCGGGTGACGTGGACGGTGAAGGAGCTCGATATCCCTCGCCTGTTGAACGTCACCGGCAAGGGCGTCGGGGGAACCAAGTACGGGCTGCGGATGACGGTGACGCCTACGGATTCGGGATGCGACTTCACCGTGAAGATCGACCTCGGCGGCGCGCCGTTGTTCGGTCCTATCGGCTCGACCGCGGCCCGCTTGGTCAAGGGCGATATCGAACGCTCGATCCAGCGGTTCGAGGAGCTCTACGGCTGACGTCCGCCGGTCTCATGTCTGCGCCTCACCGAGAGTGACGCGGGCGGTCTGGGCCGCACCGGATCCGTCGGTGTAAGTCAGCGTGACAGTGTCACCCGGCGCTTTCGAGCGCACCGCCGCCACCAACGCGTCGGCGTCGTCGATCGGGCGGTCGTCGACCTGGGTGATCAGTACACCGTCCGGCACGCCGGCGGCCGCCGCGGGGCCCCCGGAGACCACCTGGGCGACCGCAGCGCCACGGCCGCCCGCAGCCTGCGTCAGCTGGACACCCAGGGACGCGTGCGTGACGGTGCCGGTCGAGACGAGCTCGTCGGCGATGCGCTTGGCCTGATCCGACGGGATCGCGAAGCCCAACCCGATCGAACCCGCTTGTGCCCCTTCAGAACTCGGGCCGCCACCCATCGAGGCGATCGCCGAATTCACTCCGACGAGTTCGCCGTTCATGTTGACCAGCGCCCCGCCGGAGTTGCCGGGGTTGATGGCCGCGTCGGTTTGGATGGCGTTCATCACCGAGTGCTGACCGGTGGCCTCGTCGCCGGTGCTGACCGGCCGGTCCAGCGCGCTGATGATGCCGGTGGTCACCGTGCCCTCGAGCCCGAGCGGCGATCCGATGGCCACGACGTTCTGGCCCACTCGCAAGTCCTTCGACGATCCGATCGTGATCGGTGTCAGCCCCGAAACACCTTGGGCCCGAACGACGGCGATGTCGTCGGCGGGGTCGGTGCCGACGAGGGAGAATGGAACCGTCTTGCCGTCGGCGAATGACACCGTCGCCTCCATGTCCTGGCCGGAAGGCTCGTCCGCAGACTGTTCGTTGCGGCCGCCGAAAACACTCGATGCCTGATCGGTATCCGACCCGCTGAGCGCCGCCACCACATGGTTGTTCGTCAGGATCAAGCCGTCCTCGCTCAGCACAATTCCGGAGCCCTCTTCCTTGCCCTGGCCAATGCTGAGCTGCAGCTTCACCACGCTCGGTAGCACCTTCGCCGCAACCTGCTCGACCGAGCCGGACGGCGCGGCGGTGACCGGTTGCTTGGGCACAGGGGCGGCGGCCGTCGCGGCGGTGGCCGCACTGTTGGCGGCTGACGGGTCGGGCTGGTTGGCCAGTAGCGCGCCGACGCCACCGGATACTACGGCTACTGTCGCCACTCCCGCGACCGCCAGTCCGGTTCGTGATCGTTTCCGCACCACGGGAATCGGGGTGGTCGGCGTCGAATCATGCTGATGCGCAACGCTATACGTGTCGTAGGCAGGATGCGGTGTCCGGGTTGCGTAACGCCAGTCGTACGGTTGGTGGAGCCCGCCCTGAGAAGCCGGACCGGGATGCTGTTGGCCTGCAGGGCTACTCGGACGTGGTGCCCGGCGCGGGCGACGCAGCGATTGCTTCTTCATGAAATCCGTTTCTCTCTCGACACTGCGGGGCAAAGTGCTTAGCCACACTGTGCGTATGCTCGCTGAGAGCGGACTGAGAGAACGATCTATACCGTCCAAGACTTTTGGCTGCGGGATACCTCAGGGGTGTTGGCGATGAGCAAAGGGGTCCGGGTTTAGAAAATCGATCAACGGTTTAGCCTGGCGGAATGTCCTGTGTGTTCTGCGCCATTGTCGCCGGTGAAGCCCCAGCCATCCGTGTCTACGAGGACGACGACTATCTAGGCATTCTGGATATCCGTCCGTTCACCCGTGGGCACACCCTGGTGATCCCCAAACGCCATACCGTCGATCTCACCGACACCCCGGCGGAGACGTGTGCAGACCTGGTCCGCATCGGCCAGCGCATCGCGAAGGCCGCGCGCCGCTCGGGGTTGCACGCCGACGGCAACAACGTCGTCATCAATGACGGGAAGGCCGCGTTCCAGAGCGTCTTCCACATCCATCTGCACGTGCTGCCCCGCCAAGACGGCGACAAGCTGTCGTTCGCCAAGGGCATGCTGATGCGCCGCGACCCCGACCGCGAAGAGACCGGCCGGCTCCTGCGTGAAGCGCTGGCCACCCTCGACACCGCACCGCAGGAGTGACCGATGCCGTCCACTGTCGAGAACGCCTTCGGCACCTTCGTTCGGTTCCACAACGCCATCTACCAGCGCACCAACGGATGGATCGGCCACCGAATGGCGCTGCTGCCCAGCCTGTTGCTGCACACCACCGGCGCCAAGACGGGTAAAGCCCGCACGACAGCGTTGACCTACGCCCGCGACGGCGACGACTATCTGGTGGTGGCGTCCAACGGTGGATCGCCGCAGCTCACCGGGCTGGTATCACAACCTCAAGGCCAACCCAAATGTCGAGATCAACGTGGGCCCAAGGCGTTTCGCGGTCACGGCGACGCCGATTCTGCCCGGCGACCCCGATCGTGAGCGTTTTTGGAAGGTCGTCACCAAGTACAACAAGTCCTACGACCAGTATCAGCAGAGGACCAGCCGACCGATTCCGATCGTGCGGCTGACCCCAAAGGGTGGCTAGAACAGCTCTTTCGCGAGCAGTTCAAGTGTCTTGATACGGGCCGGCGACGTCGCAGGATGCGTGCCGCGACGGGCCGATGCCACCGGGTGCACCATGATTTCGTCGACGTCGAATTGCGCGGCCAGTGCGCGCATCTGCTCAGCGGCCTCCGTCGGATCGCCGACGACGGCTCGGCGCACACCAGACTCGACAACGGCCCGCTCTTGCGGCGTGAGCCGGCGAGCTTCGGCGTCCTCGACGAGTTCGACGGGCCCGAGCGGCTGGCCGGTGCGCAGCTTGGCCATCATGTGCAGGTTGGGAAGCAGCAAAGCCATCGCCTCGTCGCGGGTTTCGGCGACCACCGCGTTGACCGTCAGCAACGTCACGGGCTCCGACGCGAGAGCACTCGGCTTGAACTCCGAGCGGTAGACGGCCAGCGCTTCGGCGGTGCCCTGCCCGGAGAAGTGGTGGGCGAACACATACGGCAGGCCCTTGGCTGCGGCCAGGTGCGCGGAGTACATCGAGGAACCGAGTAGCCACAGCCGCGGCTCGCTGGTAGCGGCGGGCGTGGCTTTGAGGATGTAGTCCTGCTGCGGAATCGACACGCGCACACCGTTGGCGCTCATCATCGCCGCGACGTGATCGACGTACTCGGGAAACTTGTCGATGTCTTCTCGTTCAGCCTGGGCGTCGCGCCCTTTGAATCCGCGCAGCAGGTACGACGTCAACGGGTCGGAGCCGGGCGCCCGGCCGATGCCGAGGTCCACGCGGCCGGGATTGGCCGCCTCGAGCAACGCGAACTGTTCCGCGATGGCCAGCGGCGCGTGGTTGGGCAGCATCACGCCGCCGGAGCCGACCCTGATCTGGGAGGTGTTGGCGGCGAGGTGCGCGATGAGCACGGGTGGGCTGGTCGCGGCCACCGACGGCATGTTGTGGTGCTCGGCGACCCAGTAGCGGGTGTATCCCAGCCGGTCGGCGGTCTGCGCTAGCGCCGTCGACGCAGCGAGCGCGTCGGAGGTCGACTGGTCGCTGCGCACCGGCACAAGGTCGAGTACGGAAAGTCGCATACGGTCCTCAACGCTGGCGATCGCATGCCCCTTCCCGCAGAAATCGCTGAATGCCGGCCGTGTCAGCGGCCTTGCTGAAGACGTCGTCGAGCATCGCCTCGGTCAGCTTGCCCGTGAACGTGTTCTGCTGGCTCGGGTGGTAGACGCCCATCAACGTCACCTCGCCGTGGGGCGTCTGCAGTACCGCCGTTGCGCCGTGCCCGAACTTCGGCGCAGGACGGCTCACCGATCCCCCGCCGACGCGGACCATGTCCAGCGCGGCGCGCCAGGCGAACCCGCCGAGCGCGATCACGACCCGCACGTGCGGGCCGACGAGCCGCCACTCGGCGTCCAGCCACGGCGCACACATCGCGCGCTCAACGGGCGTTGGCGCATTGCCCGGCGGCGCGCACCGCACCGCCGCTGCGATCCGAGTCTCGTTGAGCCTCAAGCCATCCCCGGCGTCCACGCACACAGACTGGTTGGCCAGCCCGGCGCGATGCAGCGCGGCGAACAGAAAATCACCGGAGCGGTCACCGGTGAACACCCGCCCCGTCCGGTTGGCCCCGTGCGCGGCAGGTGCCAGACCGACGACCATGACCCGCGGCCGCGCCGCACCCCAGCCCGGCGCCGGCCTGCCCCAGTACGGTTCGCCCGCATACGACTTGCGCTTCTCGACCGCCACCCGCTCGCGCCACTCGACCAGCCGCGGACAGGCTCGGCACACCGACACCTCGGCGTCCAACTGCCCGATCGACTCCGCCGCCTCGGCCATTCTGATCACCTGCGCGGCGGTTTCCGCGACGGCCGTCGTCGCTGAAGCAGGATCTCCCGGCCAGCCCGCGCCGGGCGGCACCGGCGAATCGAACCGTTTGCCGGTGCGAGGATGGGCCAACTTCACCGCTCCACTGTGCCTGCGCGAGAAAATCCGTCGCCCACCGGGCTACGCCGCTGTTAGATTCCTGACGAGATATCCCATGATCAACGGCAAGCGCGGACCGCTCTTCGTCGTTCTCTTCGCCGCGCTGATGGCCGGCGCGGGCAACGGCGTCTCGCTTGTCGCCTTTCCCTGGCTGGTGCTGCAGCGCAACGGGTCCGCGCTCGACGCGTCGATCGTCGCGATGGCGGGAAGCCTTCCACTGCTGGTGGCCACGCTGATCGCCGGTGCCGCCGTCGATTACCTTGGGCGCAAACGGGTTTCGATGATCTCCGACGCGCTGTCGGCCCTGTCGGTGGCCGCCGTTCCGGTGATCGCGCTCGCCTTCGGGTCCCACGCCATCTCCGTGGCCGTGCTGGCGGGCCTTGCTGCGCTCGGCGCACTATTCGACCCCGCGGGCATGACGGCGCGCGAGACGATGCTGCCCGAAGCCGCCAACAGTGCCGGCTGGACGCTGGATCGCGCCAACAGCGTCTACGAGGCGGCGTTCAACCTGTCCTACATCGTCGGACCCGGCATCGGCGGCCTGATGATCGCCACGCTCGGCGGGGTCAACACGATGTGGGTGACGGCCGGCGCGTTCGTCTTGTCGATCATCGCCATCGCGCGGTTGCGGCTCGAAGGCGCGGGCCCACCGGACCGCACGGTGCTGCCCGCGGGCGTCTGGTCCGGCGTCATGGAAGGGCTGCGCTTTGTCTGGCACAGCAAGGTGCTGCGCACGCTCGCGATCGTCGACCTCGCCGCGACGGGCTTCTACATGCCCATGGAGTCGGTGCTGTTCCCCAAGTACTTCACCGACCGCGACGAGCCAGCGCAACTGGGCTGGGTGCTGATGGCGTTGAGCGTCGGCGGGCTCGTCGGTGCTCTGAGTTATGCAGTGCTGTCGAAGTATTCGCGCCGACGGGTCATCATGTTGACGGCGGTGCTCACGCTCGGCGTGGCGATGACGATCATCGCGTTCCTGCCGCCGCTGCCGTTCATCCTGGCGCTGTGCGCGCTCGTTGGGTTCGTATACGGACCGATCGCACCGATCTACAACTACGTCATGCAGACCCGCGCGCCGGCACATCTGCGCGGGCGGGTCGTCGGCGTCATGGGGTCACTCGCCTACGCCGCGGGCCCGCTCGGCCTGATTGTGGCCGGTCCGCTGGCCGATGCGGCGGGGCTGCACGCGACGTTTATGGCGCTGTCGCTGCCGATGCTTGCGCTCGGCGTTGTCGCCGTCTTCCTGCCTGCACTGCGCGACCTGGACACCGAACCGGTTACGCGCGTGTGATGTTGGGGTACTCGGGGTGACGCAGACCTCATAGTGAACACCGAGGTGCGTTCGTGTACCAGCAAGTTCTCGATCCGGTCGGCCATTCGCTGGCGTGGAGTTCGCTGGTTGCGGCGATACCGCTGCTGTTGTTGTTCGTCCTGCTCGGCGTCGTCAGAGTCACCGCGTGGGTGGCGTCGCTGATCTCGCTCGCCGTGGCCATTGCGGTCGCCGTACTCGTCTACGGGATGCCGCAGAACCTGGCCATCGCCGCGGCCGCCGTGGGCATGAACGGCAAGGAGGGCGACATCTTCCGCCGCGTGGTCATACGGTGCCTCGGTAACTCGTAGCATCGAAGAGTGAGCGTTCTCGACAGCCTGACCGCCGACCTGCCCGACGGCATGGTCATCACCGACCCGGCCATCACCGAGGGCTATCGGCAGGACCGTGCGCTCGACCCTTCGGCGGGCAAGCCGCTGGCGGTGGTGCGGCCGTTGACCACCGAGCACGTGCAGACCATCATGCGGTGGGCTGGCACCCACCGGATTCCCGTGGTTCCTCGGGGCGCGGGCAGCGGCCTGTCGGGCGGGGCCACCGCGCTCGACGACGGCATCGTCCTGTCGACGGAGAGGATGCGAGACATCACCGTCGACCCCGTCACCCGCACCGCGGTCTGCCAGCCGGGCCTCTTCAACGCCGAGGTGAAAAAGGCTGCCGCCGAACATGATCTGTGGTACCCGCCGGACCCGTCGTCGTTCGAGATCTGCAGCATCGGAGGCAACATCGCCACCAACGCCGGCGGATTGTGCTGCGTCAAGTACGGCGTCACCACCGACTATGTCATGGGCCTGCAGGTGGTGCTGGCCGACGGAAGAGCGGTGCGCGTCGGCGGCCCGAGGGTGAAAGACGTTGCAGGCCTTAGCTTGACCAAGCTGTTCGTCGGCAGCGAAGGAACACTCGGCATCGTCACGGAGATCACGCTGCGGCTGCTGCCCAAGCAGCACCGGTCGGCCACGGTGGTGGCCAACTTCGCCACGGTTGAGGCGGCCACCGACGCGGTGCTCGGCGTGGCCTGCCAGATGCGGCCGTCGATGCTCGAGTTCATGGACGCCGTGGCCATCAACGCCGTCGAGGACAAGCTGAAGATGGGGCTGGACCGCGATGCGGCGGCCCTGCTTCTGGCCGGCTCCGACGAACGTGGACGGTCAGCAGCCGAGGACGCCGAACGGATCGCCTCGGTGTTCGGGGAGAACGGTGCAACCGACGTGTTCTCCACCGACGACCCCGACGAGGGCGAAGCGTTCGTGGCCGCCCGGCGCTTCGCGATCCCCGCGGTGGAAGCCAAGGGCACGCTGCTGCTCGAGGACGTCGGTGTGCCGCTGCCGCGGATCGGCGATCTGGTCAGCGGCGTCGAGCGCATCGCCGCCGACCGTGACGTGATGATCTCGGTCATCGCCCACGCCGGCGACGGCAACACCCATCCGCTGATCGTGTACGACCCCGCCGACGCCGCGATGGCCGAGCGCGCCGAGCGCGCGTTCGGCGAGATCATGGATCTGGCGATCGGCCTCGGCGGCACCATCACCGGTGAGCATGGCGTCGGCAGGTTGAAACGGCCCTGGCTGGAAGACCAGGTGGGCCCCGAGGTGATGGAGCTCAACCGCCGCATCAAGCAGGCGCTCGACCCCGACAACATCCTGAATCCCGGCGCGGCGATCTGAGAACAAGGCGATTTGAGAAAAATCAGCCGATGTAGTTGACAGAGTATGGGGTTGTGTCGTACGCATAAGACATGACCGCTGCTGTGTCTCACCGCACGCCTGCTCGGTTCGAACTCGCCACCGCGGAGACGTGGGCCGACCCCTGGCCGATGTACCAGGCCCTGCGCGATAAGGATCCCGTTCACCACGTTGTCCCCGCCGACCGCCCCCACCACGATTACTGGGTGCTGAGCCGCCACGCCGACGTGTGGGGCGCCGCCCGCGACCACGAGACGTTCTCCTCGGCTCAGGGGCTCACGGTGAACTACGGCGAGCTGGAGATGATTGGCCTGGCCGACAACCCGCCGTTCGTGATGCAGGATCCGCCGAGGCACACCGAATTCCGCAAGCTGGTGTCGCGCGGCTTCACGCCGCGTCAGGTAGAGGCCGTCGAGCCCGCCGTGCGGCGGTTCGTGGTGGAACGCCTGGAGCGGCTGCGGACCGCCGGGGGCGGCGACATCGTCGCCGAGTTGTTCAAGCCGCTGCCGTCGATGGTCGTCGCGCACTACCTCGGCGTGCCAGAGGAGGACCGCGAACAGTTCGACGGCTGGACCGAGGCGATCGTCGCCGCGAATTCGGAGTCCACCGGTTTCGCCGAAGCCGCAGTCTCCGCCGGTGAAGCGGTCGCGTCGATGATGGCGTACTTCACCCAGCTGATCGAACGGCGCAGGCGCGAACCCGAGGACGATACGGTGTCGCATCTCGTTGCCGCGGGCGTCGGCGCCGACGGGGACATGGCCGGGATGCTCTCGATCCTCGCGTTCACGTTCACGATGGTCACCGGCGGCAACGACACCACCACCGGGATGCTCGGCGGCGCGGTGCAGCTGTTGCACCAGCGGCCCGATCAGCGCCGGCTGCTGATCAATCATCCGGAGCTGATAACCGATGCGGTCGACGAGCTGTTGCGGCTGACCTCGCCGGTGCAGGGGCTGGCCCGCACTACGACTCGCGATGTGCGCATCGGCAACACCACCATCCCCGCCGGGCGCAAGGTGCTGCTGCTCTACGGGTCGGCCAACCGCGACGAGCGCGAATATGGCGCGGACGCAGGCGAACTCGATATCCGCCGGAGGCCGCGCAACATCTTGACGTTCAGCCACGGTGCGCACTTTTGTCTCGGCGCCGCTGCGGCCAGGATGCAGTCGCGCATCGCGCTGACCGAACTGCTGGCCCGCTGCCCCGACTTCGAGGTGGACATGCCCAAGGTGGTCTGGGCGGGCGGCAGTTACGTCCGCAGGCCGCTGTCGGTCCCATTCCGGGTGGTCGCGTAGTGGCGGGCAGCGACTGGCTGGGCGGCCGCCGCACGGAAGTGGCCGCCGACCGCATCCTCGACGCCGCGGACGCACTGTTCGCGCGGCAGGACGCGGCGACCGTCGGCATGCACGAAATCGCCAAGGCCGCAGGGTGTTCGCGCGCGACGCTGTACCGGTACTTCGAGAACCGCGACGCGCTCTACACCGCGTACGTTCACCGCGAGAGCTATCGGCTGTTTCACCAGATGACCGATCAGCTCAGCGGCGTCGAGGAACCGCGCGAGCGGCTCATCGAGGGCATGATTTCGTCGCTGCGCAATGTCCGCGAAAGCCCCGCGCTGTCATCGTGGTTCGTCACCACCCAGCGGCCGATCGGCGCCGAGATCGCCGAGCAGTCACAGGTGGTCAAGGCCCTCACCGAAGCGTTTCTGGTGTCGATGGGGCCTGATGACCCCGAGGTGGTCGAGCGCAAGGCCCGTTGGCTCGTGCGGGTGATGACGTCACTCCTGGTGTTCCCTGGCCTCGACGAGGCCGACGAGCGGGCGATGATCGAGCAGTTCGTGGTGCCGATGGTAGTGCCGGCGACCTCCGAAACGAGCTAGCCGCAGGCCGTCAAGACACCCAATAGGCTTGCGCCTTAATAGATTTGCGCGGGATCTTGTACTCCTCCCGGAAGATCTTCGAGACAGCGCGGGTGGTCCGGTTGTCGCAGGCGACCCAGCCGAAGTGGTCAGCGGCGTCGAAGGCCGACGAGCTGACCGCCTGCACCAGCGCCTCGCCCTCGTTCTTGCGGTCCACCCACACGACGTTGGTGTCTCGGACGATCGGCAGCTCGCGGTCGTCGTCGTGAGCCGATTCGAGGAACACCCGCGCCGGCGTGTCCCCGATGGCCTCGAGCAGCGAGTTGATGGCGGGCAGCGACGCGGCATCCCCGACGATCAGGTAGCCCGCAGGGGCCGGTTCGGGCAGCGAGAAATTGCTGCCGAGCACCGTCACCTCGAGCACGTCGCCCGGCATCGCCACGCGCGCCCACCGCGTGGCGATGCCCTCGTGCATGGCGAAGTCGATGTCGACAGTCCCGGTCGCCGGATCGGGGTTGACCAGGGTGTAACCCCGTTGATGAGACTTCGCGCCGTCGGGAAACCAGCCGCGGATCCACATCGTCGGGTGGATGTCGCGGTCGGTGAGCAGCTCCTTGGCGTTGAAGTGCAGGCGAAGGTAGTTGGCCGTGATCTCGGTGCGGCCGGTCACCGTCATCTGATAGTCGCCACCCCGCCACAGCTTGACGAGCACACCTTCGAGACCGCGCGACGCCCTTTGATCAGTCATTAGGGAAGCGTAACCTAACCTAATGTCGTAGCGGGCCCTCACCCGAAACGGAATTCCAGCACTGAAAGTGCGAGTGAAGGCGTGCTGGAATTCCGTTTCGCGGGGCTACGACGACGAGCGGACGCGGGTGAAGCGGTGCAGCAGCCAGGCCAGCGGGACCGTCACGACGAACGTGGCGATGAACAAGGCAGGCATCGAGCCGGTGTAGATCGGGAAGCGCAGGATCTCCACCATGACGATTTCCATCGTCAGCAGGTGGATCAGGAAGATCTCATACGAGATCTCGCCCAGGAACACCATCGGCCGGCTCGCCAGCAGGCTGGCATACCAGCCGCGGTCATGCAGGGCCAGGGGCGCGACGACCAGCGTCGCGATCACCGCGTAGAAGCCGGCCTTGGCGAGCGCTTCGCGCAACTCCGACGGCGAGGTGGTCGGTTCGCCGCCCAGCGGCGTCGAGATGATGAAGTAACTGACCACCGCTACGGGCAGGCATGCCATCGCGTAGGCGCGCATCCCCAACTGCTGCAGCACGGCCAGCAGCATCCCCCCGACGAACCAGACCAGGTAACTGGGCAGCCACAGCCGCGCGCCGTCGGGCAAGAAGTCGGTGGTGTGCACGAGCGTCAGCCACGCCGGGGTGAGCGCTGCCAGAATCACGAGGCCCGCAAGAATCAGTCCCGGCCGCCATCGCCGTCGACATGCCGTGAGCAACAGCCACGCCAGCAGCGGCAGCACCGCGTAGAACGCGACTTCGACTGCCAGGCTCCACATTTGGGTCAACGCCTGGTGCAGATAGGAGAACAGGTAGTTGTCGGTGTAGATCTGCGTGAGGGTGAGGTTGCGGAACAACCCCATCCACGTGTGGCCGGGATTGGGACCCGCCGTGCGGAAGTGGTACACGAGATAGGCCGTCAGCACGGTCACGATATAGGCGGGCATGATGCGGCGCACGCGGTGCCACGCGTAGCGGCGGACCGACGGCGCGGGCCCGTCCGCTGCGGCCGACTTGACCCACGGACCGAACAGCAGAAGCCCCGACAGCACAAAGAAAATCGGGACGCCGATCTCCATCCTCGAATAGACCAGGCCGACGTAGCCGTGTGTGTACTTGCCCGTCGTATAGGCCGCGTGCGTCGCCATCACCAGAAGCGCGGCCACTGCGCGGATCCCGGTGAGCGACGCCACCCGCTCGGGCGCCGCCACCGATTCGAGCCCGCCCTGGGCCTGCGCTGTGACGCCCTTGGATACGGTCATCTCGTGCGGTACGACCTCTTCGGCCCGCGGTCGGGTTGCAGATCGATCAGCTGACCCTGAATCCGTGTCTTGCCAAGCTTTCTCAGCGTATCTTTGTCCAGCCTGGCGGGAAGTTCGACGAGCGAATAGTCCTGCCGGATGGTGATGTGGCCGAAATCGCTTCTGTGCAAGCCGCCTTCGTTGGCGATCGCGCCGACAATTGCGCCGGGCATCACCTTGTGCCGCTTGCCGACCGCGATGCGGTAGGTCGCAAGGTCGTCGCGGACCTCTCGGCGTTTGCGCGGCGGCCCGTCGTCGCCCCGCCGGTCGGGACTACGGCGGCGCTCGGGAGGCGGTTCGGTCATCAAGAACTCTTCCCCGTCGCGGCTCTGCAACGCCAGCGCGGCGGCGATGTCGGCCATCGGCACGTCGTGGTCGCGCTCGTAGCCCTCAATCAGCTTGCGGAACAACTCGATTCCCGGGGATGCCAACGCGGTGGTGATCGAGTCGCGGAACTTCTCCACCCGCTGGGCGTTGACGTCCTCGACCGAGGGCAGCTCGGATTCGACGAGCTTCTGGCGGGTGACCCGCTCGATCGACTTGAGCAGATGGCGTTCGCGGGGGGTGACGAAGAGCAGCGCGGTGCCCGACCGGCCGGCCCGACCGGTGCGCCCGATCCGGTGCACATACGACTCGGGGTCGTGCGGGATGTCGTAGTTCACCACGTGCGAGATGCGCTCCACGTCGAGTCCCCGCGCGGCGACGTCGGTCGCGATCAGCACGTCGATGGAACCGTCCTTGAGCGCTGCGATGGTGCGCTCACGCACCGCCTGTGGAATGTCGCCGTTGATGGCCGCAGCGGCGAAACCCCGGGCCTTGAGCCGCTCGGCGACTTCCTCGGTGGCTTGTTTGGTGCGGACGAACACGATCATCGCGTCGCCCTGCTCGACCTCGAGCAGACGGGTGAGCGCATCCATCTTCCGCGGACCGGCGACCTGGATGTAGCGCTGCGTGATGTTCTCGGCGGTCTGGGTTTTGGCCTTGACCGTCACCTCGACCGGATCGTGCAGGTACTTCGAGGTGATCTTGCGGATGGCCGGCGGCATGGTCGCCGAGAACAGCGCGACCTGCTTGTACTCGGGAGTGTCGGCAAGGATGCGTTCGACGTCCTCTGCGAACCCCATCTGCAGCATCTCGTCGGCCTCGTCGAGCACCAGATAGTCGAGGTGCGTGAGGTCGAGGCTGCCCTTCTCCAGATGGTCGATGACCCGGCCCGGCGTGCCGACCACCACCTGCGCGCCGCGCTTGAGCCCCGCCAACTGCGGCCCGTAGGAGGCGCCGCCGTAGATCGGCAGCACGTTCACCGACAGCTTTGCGCCGTAGCGGCTGAACGCCTCGGCGACTTGAAGCGCCAGTTCCCGCGTCGGCGCCAGCACCAGCGCCTGCGTGGTCTTGTCGGCCGTGTCGATCTTCGACAGGATCGGGATCGCGAACGCCGCCGTCTTGCCGGTTCCCGTCTGCGCGAGGCCGACGACGTCGGAGCCCGCCATCATCGCGGGGATGGTCGCCGCCTGGATCGCCGACGGCGTTTCGTACCCCACATCGGTGACCGCCTGCAGCACCGCGGGGTGAATCTGCAGGTCGGCGAATGTGGTTTGCGCTTCCGGCGCGTCGGGGTCGGACGGCGTCATGGGATTGCCAGTCTAGTGGCCTCGACCTGCTCGACCCGCCGCGCTGCCTGCCCGATCCTCGCCGGAGCGCACGGTACGGTGCGCAATTGTGAAATGGGTCCTCACCGCTGCCGCGGCGGGCGTTGCGTTGTTGTCCGGCTGCGGCTCGGGCGATTCGACGGTTTCCAAGACGCCCGACGCGACGACGACCGCCGCCGCGCCCGCGTCGGCAACGGCCGCGCCTGCGTCCACCGCTGCCCCAGCAGCGCCCGCACCCGATCCGTGCGCGGTCAACCTTGCCGCACCCGAGATCACCAAGGCCGTCGCCGAACTACCGCGCGACCCGCGCAGCGGGCAGGCATGGAGTCCCGAGCCGCTGGCCGGTACCTACAACGAATGCGCGCAGCTGTCGGCGGTCATCATCAAGGCCAACACCAACGCCGAGAATCCCAACACCCGTGCGGTGCTCTTTCACCTCGGCAAATTCATCCCGACCGGGGTGCCCGACACCTACGGGTTCAACAGCATCGCGCCGTCGGAAAGCACCGGTGACACCGTCGCGCTGGTGTACTCGAACGGAACGCCGGGCCTGGACAGCATCGTGAAGTTCCGGTGGAACGGCAACGGCGTCGAGCTGATCGGCAACACGCCGGGCTGACTGCACCGGCCGCTCAGCGGCCAAGTGCACCGATGAGGCGGTCCATGACCGCACCAGCCTCCCTTCGCGCCTTCTTTTGGTCATCGGCCAACGCCACGAAGAGAGTGGCTTCGCGCATCGCGGCCAGAACGGTAAGAGCGGTGGCCTCCACGGGTTGGGGCGGAATGATCTTCTTGTCGATCGCCTCCGCCAGCAGGTCGCGGACCAACCCGGTGTTGTACCGGTTTCCGATCTCGGTCCACCGCGTCCAGCCCAGCACCGCGGGGGCGTCGACCAGCACGATGCGGCGGATCTCGGGCTCGGCGCAAGCATCCAGCCAGTAAGCGGCGCCGAGCCTCATGACCTCGATCGCATCGGTGTGGCCGGATGCGGCGATTGCTTCACTCATGCGGGTAGCCACATCGGCCTCCACCTGCTCGAAGACCGCCGCGAATAGCTCTGTCTTGTCCGCGAAGTGGTGATAGAGCGCGCCGCGGGTCAGCCCGGCTGTGCGCACGATGGCCTCGAGCGACGTGCCGGCGAAACCGTGTTGAGCGAACAACGTCCGGGCTGCGGCGATCAGCGCGTCACGAGTTTCGGCAGAACGCTCGGCCTGGGTGCGACGAACCTCGTCCATCGGGCCTTTCCCTCATACGTGTTGCATGCATCCTCGTACATCCGGCTCGCCGAAACCGCCTTGCCCTACATACATACGATATGTATGTTCATACATGTTGTATGTATCGGCGGAAGGTGATTGCCCTATGAGTTCTGCAATAGAAGCGATCGAAGCGGATCGGAAGGTGCTGTTGGACGTCCTGTCCCGAGTTCCGGACTCGGTCTGGGCCAGCCCGAGCGGGTGCCCGGGCTGGTCGGTGCACGATCTCGTTTCACACATGGGCTGCAGCTTCTGGTTGGCAGTCGACCCGTCGAAGCTGCCCGATCCAAACGGGCTGCCCGCGGAACGGGCAGCAGACCTCTACGTCGAATCGCGTCGGTCGATGACTCCCGAAGAGGTGGTGGCCGACTACGAGTCGGTCAGCACGAGAGGTTTGGAGCTTCTCGCGGCGACAGAGGGCTTGAAGATCGACGTGCCCCTTGGCGACGTCGGGACCTATCCGGCGTCAGTTGTGCCGACCGCATTTGCCTTCGAGACCTACGTGCACCTCCGGTGTGACCTGTTCGCCCCCAACGGACCGCTTGACGGAGAGGCGGAACAAGCTGACGAATTGCGGCTTGGCGCGACGCTCGACTGGATCCAGGCGGCCCTGCCACAGCAGAATGCGAGCCTGATCAACGGGATGAACACCGGCGCCGAGGTGCGACTCACCGGGGTGTGCAACCGCACCCTGCATATCGGCGCCGGCACCGTCGCCGCCCAAATCACCTGCAACGCCGAAGGATTCGTCCGGTGGGTGACCCAACGCAACACGTGGCAAAGCCTCGATGTGCACGCCGAAGGCGATCAACCGACGCTGGAGGTCGTTCAGCGGTTGAGGGTGTTCTGACTCCGCTAGAGCGGGCCGATGCGCGCTGTCGGTCGACTGCCCTCCGCCGTTGCCTTGATGCCGACGGCTGCGGCCGAAGGGCGGTGTCGTGCTCGCCGGCTCAGGTAGACGATGCAGAGGACGATACAAAGCGCGAAGAGGTATGCCGCCGGGAGAAGCTGATTCCAGATCCCCGGGTGGCGCATGGACATCAGGCCCGCTTGTGGGGGCGAGCTTCGCGATGCGATGAACCAGCCCCCGAAGATCGCCGCGAGCGTCCACATGACAAGGGCTGCCGCGCGCGAGCGGTAGACGTACCCGAGAAGCCCAAGGTGGATCAGGAGCGGTGCGAACCACACCCAGTGGTGACTCCAACTGAAGGGGGAAGCGGCGGCTGACGTCATCCCGGCGATGGCGACGCCCAACAGCAACTGACCGCGACGCCATGCCACCGCAGCGATTGCAATGGCGACAGCCGCGAACGCGACGGAGGCCGCTGTCTCCCAGCCCGTCGCCCAATTCAAGCGCGAGAGAAGCCCGGCCAGACTGGTATTCGCCAGCGGGTCACTGGAGATCCGCCGAACATCTCGAAACAGTCCGTGCAGCCAGAACTCGGTCGAATCCGCCGGCAGCAGCACGAACCCAACGGCGATGGTCGAGATGAATGTCAATGCAGCGATGGCTGCCTGGCGACGTCGCCCGGTTGCCACGAGAAAGATGATGAACAGCGCCGGAGTCAGCTTGATGCCGGCGGCGATTCCGATACCGATCCCCGCCCACCTGCGGCACGGTGGCGACAGCACATCCGCAAGGACGATGGCCATGATGAACAAGTTGATCTGGCCCAGCTGCAGCGACAGCCGGACGGGCTCCAGCCAGATGATCGGAGCCGTCAGAAGTGCCGTCAACCCCCACGCACCCGACGCGGTCGTGATGCCCGCAGCACTGACCGCCCGCCGGACGGTGTAGCCCACGCAGCCAACGTTCACCAGAAGACCGAGGGCCAGAATGGCTGCCTGGCTCAGCCCGATCAGCGGCAGAAAGCACAGCGCAGCGAACGGCGTGTAGTCGAACAACATCGTCTGGGAATTTCCGGTCATCCCGACCGAGTACAGATCCTGACCGTCCCAGACTCGCACCGCTCCGAACCGGTAAACCAGCAGGTCGACTTGACTGGCCAAGCTGGGCCAGCACAGATATGCGGCCAGGTAACACCCCAACGCAATCAACAAAACGATCGGTCCCAACACACGGACCGATCGAGAGACTGCGCTGAGGGCGGGATTGTCCTGCACGATAGGGCGACTCCTTCTCCCGTGTCCGGTACCCGTTCCTTGGCTCTGCGATGCGCGAGGATAGCGATCGCCCGCTGACCACATGCTGTCGGCGGGCGGGCCTACAGTTGGGCACGTGTTCGTCGTCGACGATCGAGTGATCTACAGCGCCTCTGATCTCGCAGCCGCGGCCCGCTGCGAGTACGCATTGCTGCGCTCGTTCGACGCGAAACTGGGCCGTGGCGAGGCGATCGCGGTATCCGACGAATTACTCGCCCGCACCACAGAACTCGGCGGCCGGCACGAACAGCGTCACCTCGACGAGCTGCGTGAGCTCTCGCAGGAGAACGTCGCGATCATCGGCCGCCCCGACTACACCATCGCCGGGCTCACCGCCGCTGCTAAGGCGACCATGAAGGCCGTCGAGCGCCGGGCGCCGATCATCTACCAGGCGGCGATGTTCGACGGGCGGTTCGTCGGCTTCGCCGACTTCCTCATCCTCGATGACGGGCCCGACGGCCAGCGCTACCGGCTGCGCGACACGAAGCTCGCACGCTCGGTGAAGGTCGAGGCCCTGCTCCAACTGGCGGCCTACGCCGACACGCTCAACCGGGCCGGGATACCGGTCGCCGACGAGGTGGAGCTGATGCTCGGCGACGGCGCGATGGCGAGCTACCGGGTCGACGAGCTCCTGCCGGTCTACGGTCCGCGCCGCGGCGCGCTGCAGCGCCTGCTCGACGAGCATCTGGCCGGCGGCCGGCCGGTGAGGTGGGAGAACGACAACATCCGGGCCTGCTTCCGCTGCCCCGAGTGCTCCATCCAGGTTCGCGAACACGACGACCTGCTGCTGGTGGCGGGCATGCGGACCAGTCAGCGGGCCCGGCTCATCGATGCCGGCATCACGACGATCACCGATCTCGCCGGCCACGACGGCGCCGTGCCGGAACTGTCGCAGCGCACCGTCGATGCACTGTCAGCACAGGCACGGCTGCAACTGGCGCCCCGGATCGACGGCAAGCCGCCCTACGAGATCGCCGACGCACAGCCGTTGATGGTGCTGCCCGAGCCCGATAAAGGTGATCTGTTCTTCGATTTCGAGGGCGACCCGCTGTGGACGTCCGACGGCCAGGAGTGGGGCCTGGAATATCTCTTCGGCGTGCTCGACACCGCCGATGAGTTCCGGCCGCTGTGGGCTCACGACCGCGCCGAGGAGCGCCGGGCCCTTCAGGACTTCCTCAAGATGGTGCGCGCACGGCGCAAACGCTATCCCAACATGCATATCTATCACTACGCCGCCTACGAGAAGACCGCGCTGTTGCGGCTCGCTGGGCGGTACGGGGTCGGCGAGGACGAAGTCGACGACCTGTTGCGCAACGGCGTCCTGGTCGACCTGTATCCCCTTGTCCGCAAGAGCATCCGGGTCGGCACCGAAAACTACAGCCTGAAGTCGCTCGAGCCGCTCTACATGGGCGGACAGCTGCGCACCGGGGACGTGACCACGGCCACCGACTCCATCACCCAGTACGCGAAGTACTGCGAGCTGCGTGCCGCGGGACGCGACGACGCCGCGGCGGCCGTGCTGAAAGACATCGAGGATTACAACCGCTACGACTGCACATCGACGCGCAAGCTGCGGGACTGGTTGATCTGTCGCGCGATCGACTGCGCGGTGCCGCCGATGGGCGCCCAGCCGGTCACAGTCAAGACCGCCGCGCCAATCACCGACGACGACGACCTGGCGCGCCAACTGGCCAAGTTCGTCGGCGATGACCCCGCCGCGCGGAAGCCGGAACAGACTGCGGTGGCGATGATCTCGGCGGCCCGCGGCTATCACCGCCGCGAGGACAAACCCTACTGGTGGGGCCATTTCGACCGGTTGAACAACCCGATCGACGAATGGGCCGACAACACAGACGTGTTCATCGCCGAGGACGCGGTCGTGGAAACCGATTGGCACACGCCGCCGAAGGCGCGCAAGCCGCAGCGTCGGGTGCGACTCTGCGGCTGCATCGCTTCCGGAGGGCTTGCCAGCTCGATGTACGCCCTGTACGAACCCCCCTCCCCCGCCGGCCTCACCGACGACACCGAGCGCCGGGCGTTCGGGTCGGTCATCGTCGTCGACTGCGACGACCCAGCGGCCCCGACCGAAGTCACCGTCGTCGAACGAGAACCCAAGACAGGTGGCACATTCGACCAGCTGCCCTTCGCGCTGACGCCGGGTCCGCCGATTTCCACGGGGCCGCTGCGCGACTCCATCGAGGCGTTCGCGACAGACATTGCGGCTGGGCTGCCGAATCTGGCCCCGAGCCCCGTCATCGACATCCTGCTGCGCCAGCCGCCGCGAACACGAAGTGGCGCGCCCCTTCCTCGCGGCTCCGTCACCGATGCGATCACCGCGGCGCTGCTTGACCTCGACTCGTCCTACCTGGCGGTACACGGGCCGCCGGGAACCGGCAAGACCTTCACCGCGGCCACGGTCATCGCCCGCCTCGTCAAGGAAAACCACTTGCGCATCGGTGTGGTCGCCCAGTCACATGCCGTCGTCGAGAACCTGTTTCGTGATGTGATCGCCGCCGGGGTCGACGCCTCGCTGGTGGCCAAGAAGAAGCACGGCGGCGAGGCGACCTGGCAGCAGATCGACGAGAAGGAGTATCCGGGCTTCATCGCCGACCATGACGGTTGCGTGATCGGCGGTACCGCATGGGATTTCGCCAACGCAGGCCGGGTGCCCCGCGGCAGCCTGGATTTGCTCGTCATCGAGGAGGCCGGACAGTACAGTCTGGCGAACACCATCGCGGTGGCGTCGGCAGCGAAAAATCTTTTGCTGCTCGGCGATCCGCAGCAGCTGCCACAGGTCAGCCAGGGCATCCATCCCGAGCCGGTCGATACCTCGGCGCTGGGCTGGCTGATCGACGGTAGGCACACGCTGCCCACCGATCTCGGATACTTCCTCGACCGCTCCTACAGGATGCATCCCGACGTGTGCGCCGCGGTGTCGCGGCTGTCGTACGACAATCGGCTGTGCTCGGTCGACGAGGTGGCCGGCGTGCGACGGTTGGATGGGTGCGCCCCTGGCGTGCGGCTGCTGCCCGTCGACCACGACGGGAACGCGACCGACAGCCCCGAAGAAGCCGACGCCATCGTCGCTGAGATCGACCGGCTGATCGGTGCCGAGTGGATCGACGAGCACGGTTCTCGTCGACTGACGCAACGCGACGTGCTGGTCGTCACCCCGTACAACGCGCAGGTTGCGCTGCTACGAGAGCGGCTCGACGCGGCGGGATTGCGCGAGGTGCGAGCGGGAACGGTGGACAAGTTTCAGGGGCAGCAGGCGCCGGTGGTGTTCGTGTCGATGACCGCGTCGTCCATTGACGATGTGCCACGCGGAATTTCGTTCCTGCTCAACCGCAATCGGCTCAACGTCGCGATCAGCCGGGCGAAGTACCTCAGTGCCGTGGTGTGCTCGCCGCTGCTGACCGAATACCTGCCCACGACGCCGGACCGGCTCATCGAGTTGGGTGCGTTTCTATCGCTGACCGCGTGTGGTAGACCCACGGAATGACCGAAACGCTGGCCGAACGGCTCGCCGCCATCGTCGGCGCCGCGCATGTCAGCACCGATCCCGACGTGCTCGAAGGCCGCAGCGTCGACCACACAGGCCGCTACCACGGGCACGCCAGCGTCCTGGTTCGGCCGGGAAACGCCGAGCTGGTCGCCGACGTGCTGCGCGCCTGCCGCGACGCCGGCGTCGCCGTCACTGTTCAGGGTGGACGCACCTCGTTGGTGGCCGGCACCGTCCCTGAGCACGACGACGTGCTGTTGTCCACCGAACGGCTCACCGATATCGGTGAGGTGGATACCACCGAACGACGCATCCGGGTCGGCGCTGGCGCGCCGCTGGCAGCGGTGCAGCGCGCGGCCGCCGAAGCTGGCCTGGTGTTTGGTGTCGACCTCGCCGCGCGCGACTCCGCCACTGTCGGCGGCATGGCGGCGACGAACGCGGGCGGTCTGCGGACCGTGCGCTACGGCAACATGGGCGAGCAGGTGATCGGTTTGGACGTTGTCCTGCCCGACGGATCAATCGTGCAGCGGCACAGCCAAGTTCGACAGGACAACACCGGATACGACATGGCGTCGCTGTTCGTCGGCGCCGAGGGCACCCTCGGCGTCATCACCGGCCTGGAGCTGCGGCTGCATCCCACCCCGACGCACCGGGTCACCGCGGTCTGCGGGTTCCACGACCTCGAGGATCTGGTCGCGGCGGGCCGCGAGTTCCGCGACATGGATCCCATCGCGGCGCTGGAATTGATCGACGCGCGCGCCGGCGCGCTGACCGCCGAGCACCTCGGGGTGGCCGCGCCCGTCGACGGCGCCTGGCACCTGCTCATCGAGCTGGCCGCCGACATCGATCAGACCGAACGGCTGGCCGCGGCGCTGGAACCGCTCTCGACCACCGGCGAGCCCGCGGTCGGGCTTGACGTGAACACCCAGCAGCGGCTCTGGCAGGTGCGTGAATCGCTCGGCGACGTTCTCGGCGTGTACGGCCCGCCGCTGAAATTCGATGTGTCGCTTCCACTCTCGGCGATCCCGGCGTTCGCGCACCGATCCGCAGAGTTGGTTGCCGAGCGCGCCCCCGACGCCATCCCGGTGTTGTTCGGCCACATCGGTGAAGGCAATCTGCACCTCAACCTGGTCCGTTGCCAACTTGACGGGGACGCCGAGGCCGCGCTGTATTCGGCCATGATGACGCTGATCGCCGACAGCGGAGGCAATGTCAGCTCCGAGCACGGCGTCGGCAGCCGCAAGCGCGGCTACGTGTCCATGTCACGGACCGATGCCGATATCGCCGCGATGCGCACCGTCAAGAACGCGTTTGACCCCGAGGGTTATCTCAACCCGGCGGTGCTGTTCGACTAGCAGTGATCGGGCGGCGCGACTAGTCGCCGGGCCGGGAGTGCCGCCCGTGGCGGCCTGGGCTGACGGCATCATCGGCTTGGACACGCGTATGCCGGCTGAGCGGCTGGAACCGCTCCTGAACGTCGGCGTGAAAGCCGTTGTGGGCGAAGCCGATCGGCTGGGTGTTGCCGTCGTCTCGTTCGATGATGAACTCGACGTAGTCGTCGTCGTCCCAACCTTCGTCGTCATCGGAGTATTCGTCATCGGTATCCACGGGCTCGGTTCGAGGAGGGTTGGCGAAACCCAGCAGGAACAGCGATGCCACGACGCCGAACAACGCGACGAATGCCGGCAGCAACAGCGATTGCGACATCGCGGCCGCGAACGGGGCGTGCAAGAACCCGGGCAACTGGGTGACCGAGCCTTCACCGCCGGACCCCTCGGCCGCCATCGGCATCTCGGCGCTGATGCGCGTCGACATGAACGCCGCCATGCTGGCGCTGCCCAGCACCGATCCCACCTGGCGGGTGGCGTTGTACACCCCCGATCCCGCGCCTGCTACATCCGGCGCCAGGTTGCGCGTCGCGGTCGCCGCCAACGGCGACCAGATGAATGCCATGCCGACGCCGGTTAGCGTCAGCGGCAACACGATTCGCCAGATCGGGGTTGCCGGCGTCATCTCCACCGATAGCCACGTCAGCGAGATCGCCAGCATGGCGAAGCCGAACCCGATAATCGGCCGGGGGTGGTACCGGTCGACGAGCCTGCCCACCCACGGCGCCAACAACCCCGTCGCGATGGCCATCGGTGCGGTCAACACCGCCGCCCGCGTTGATGACAGGCCGCCGACTGCCTGCGCATAGAACATCACCGGCAGGAACATGCCGGTGACGACGAAGCCGATGGTCGCGACGCCGAGGGCGCAGAGGCTGAAGTCGCGGTCGCGGAAGATGCCCAGCGGAACCAGCGGCTCGTCGCGGTTGGCCTGCTGCCAGAAGACGAACGCGGCCATGAAACCCCCGCCGCCGGCCAGCATGCCCCACACCCAAGGCGCCCAGTGGTGCGCCTGCCCCTCCTGCAAGGCGAAGACCACCATGAACATGCCGATGCCGGAGAGCACAACGCCGATGATGTCGAAGGCCGGCCGCTCCGTCGGAAGCTCAGGAACCCACATGAGAGCCAGCGCCAGGCCGATGACGCCGATGGGAACGTTCACGAAGAAAATCCACTGCCAGCCCAGCCCGTCGACGAGCACGCCGCCGGCCAGTGGCCCCACCAGGGTGGCAACCCCGGCGGTGGCACCCCACACGCTCATCGCCACCCCGCGTCGCTCGGCGGGGAAGATCCTGGTGATCGTCGACAGGGTCTGCGGCGTGAGCAGCGCCGCTCCGACACCCTGCACTACCCGCGCCGCGATGAGCATGCCGATGGTGCCCGACAGGCCGCACCAGAGCGAGGCGGCGGTGAACACCAGCAGGCCGAACAGGTAGACGTTCTTGGGTCCGTAACGGTCGCCGAGCCGGCCCGCGAGCAGTAGCGGTACCGCGAAGCCGAGCAGGTAGGCGCTGGTGACCCAGATGACGGCGTCATAGCCTGCGTCCAGCTTCTCCATGATCGACGGGTTGGCCACCGACACGATCGTCGCGTCGACCAGGATCATGAAGAAGCCGACCATCATGGCCCACAGCGCGCGCCACGGGTCATCGACGGGCGCAGCTCTGAGCCGTCCCCGCAGCGCCGTGGTCATCTCCCACCTCGTCTTCGCCTGACCCCGATGGTGTCGGCTTCGCCGGGCGCCATTGCCGCAGGAGCGCGCAAGGACCGGTCAGCGGAGGTCGGACGAGTCCGGAAACGGGCTGTGCCGCGCCATCGGGTGATTCGACCCGACGCTACGTTCACAAACCCGTCCGCGACAACTACGCGGGCTCGGAAACCGCCTCGCCGGACACGGACTCGTCGGCGTCGTCGCTGGTCGATACACCGACCGCAATCAGGGCGAGCAGCGCCACCAGCGCGCTGACGGCCATCACCGAGGCCAACGCCAACTCGTCATTGCCGAGCACGCCCACCACCGGCGCCACCGCTGCCCCGAGGCCGAACTGCGCCGCGCCCAGAAGCGCGGCAGCGGTGCCTGCGGCGTCGGGGTGCCGGGACAGCGCGACGGCCGGTGCGTTCGGGATGACAAGGCCCATCGCCGCCAAGATGGCCCACACCGGCACCACGAAGCCGGCCAGGCCGCCGACCTCGGCAACCGACAGGGCGACGAATACGCCCGCCGCGAGCAGCGCGGCGGCCAGCGCCCACAACGTGATCGCCTGTGGGGTGAACCGCTTCAGCAGCACGACATTGAACTGGGTGGCGCCGATCAGCGCCACCGCGCCGGCGCCGAACACCAACGCGAACGCCTGCTGATCGAGGCCGTAACCGCCCTGCAGCACGAACGGCGCCGCCGCGATGTAGGCGAACAGCCCCGACATGCCCAGCGCGGCCACCAGCACGAGGATGACGAACCGCGCGTCGCGCAGCAGTTCGAGATACGTGGCGGCGATGCCGCGTACCCGTAACGGCCTGCGGTGCGACGGCGGCAACGTCTCGGGCAGCGCCAGCGCCGCCACCAGCAGCAGCGCGCCGGCGAGAAGCACCAGCGCGGTGAACACCCAGTGCCAGGAGCCGTGCAGCAACACCGCGGCACCCAATGACGGCGCGACGACCGGCGCGACGCCCAGCACCAGCATGAGCCGGGACAACACCGTCGCGGCGGCGGAGTCGCTGAACAGGTCGCCGACCACGGCGATCGCCACCACCATGCCCGCGGCGGCCCCGACGCCCTGCAGTCCGCGGGCCAGCCCCAACACCGTCACGTTCGGCGCGAGCATGCAGATGACCGAGGCCACCATGTGCACGACGATGCCCGCCATCAGCGGGCGTCTGCGGCCTAGCGAATCGGACAGCGGGCCGACGATCAACTGGCCCAGCGCCAACCCGGCCAGCGTTCCGGTCAGCGTCAGTTGCACGACAGAGGAGGACACCGACAGGTCGTCGGCGATTTTGGGCAGAGCGGGCAGGTACATGTCGATGGTCAGCGGGCCCAGGGCGACCATCACACCCAGCACAATGATCATGCGCCAGCGGCTGGGTGCGTGTGAATTCACAGTGGGCGATGTTGCCATGAGAATGATTAGCACGCTAAATCAATATTTTCTTCCCTGGTGGTGCCGGGCACTCGAGACCTCGGTCGTTCGTTGAACACCCGTTAGCCTGAAAGCAACGGTTACCCGTCCATCGCAGGAGGCCGCATTGAGCGCTCGGTCCAAGGCCAGCCAGCTGCCGGCTACCAAGAAATCCGACGACCATCCTGGCGCGGCTGCGCGCGCGCTCTCGGAGATCATCGAGCGCGGCGCCCGCGCGCAGGGCCCCGCCGTGCGGGCCTACGTGAATCGGCTGCGGGAAGACAGCCCGGACGCGACGCCCGCCGAGATCGTCACCAAGCTGGAGAAGCGATACATGGCAGCGGTGATGGCCAGCGGCGCGGCCGTCGGCTCCGCGGCGGCCATCCCGGGGATCGGCACGTTGGCGGCGCTGTCGGCGGTGGCCGGCGAGACCGTGGTGTTCTTGGAGGCGACGGCGGTGTTCGTGCTCGCCGTGGCCGAGGTGCACGGCATCCCCGCCGAGCACCGCGAGCGCAGGCGGGCCCTGGTGCTGGCCGTGCTAGTGGGCGAGGACAGCAGGCACGCGGTCGCCGAGCTGCTCGGCCCCGGTCGGACCCGGGGGGCGTGGCTCAGTGACGGCGCGGCAACCTTGCCGCTACCCGCGGTGTCGCAACTGAATTCGAGGTTGCTGCGCTACTTCGTCAAGCGATACGCGCTCAAGCGAGGCGCGATCGCCTTCGGCAAGCTGCTGCCGGTCGGCATCGGCGCCGTCGTCGGCGGGGTCGGCAATCGACTGATGGGCAAGCGCATCATCTCCAACGCGCGCATGGCCTTCGGCTCTCCGCCGCCGCGCTGGCCGTCGAAGCTGCATGTGTTGCCCTCCCCGCAGGGCTGACATCGCCGGTGGGCGATTGAGGCTCTTGTGACTCTGCGCATGCGCAGAAGCGCTAGCCTTTAGGCGGCGTTGATGCGGGGTAACCGCAGGCTGGATGGAACCACAGACGGGCAGGCGTCGGTTGGGACACTTGCCGAAAAAGAAGGAATCGAGGCGAGTAGCTGCCGTGAGCAGTTCAACTTCACCATTCGGACAGAACGAGTGGTTGGTCGAGGAGATGTACCGCAAATTCCGCGAAGATCCCTCCTCGGTCGATCCCAGTTGGCATGAGTTCCTCGTCGACTACTCGCCCGAATCGAACACCGAGACCGCCATGGACGTCGCCGACGGGAAGCCGTCAGTGTCGGCGCCGCTGACCCCGCGCGAGCCCGGCCCCGCGCCTGCGCCGAATACCGGACACGGCAACGGCGCCGCGCCCAGCAAGCCGGCGCCTGCGCAGCCGTCGCTCGTCAAGAAGCAATCCGCCCCACCGAAGCGCAAAGCCGAGCCCGCCAAGAGCGAGCCCGCCAAACCGAAGGCGGCCGAGGCGAAGTCGGCGGAGCCTACCGACGAAGCGCAGGTGTTGCGGGGCGCGGCCGCTGCGGTCGTGAAGAACATGTCGGCGTCGCTGGACGTGCCGACCGCGACCAGCGTGCGCGCCATCCCGGCCAAGCTGATGATCGACAACCGCATCGTCATCAACAACCACCTGAAACGCACCCGCGGCGGCAAGATCTCGTTCACCCACCTGATCGGCTACGCCCTGGTGCAGGCGGTCAAGAAGTTCCCGAACATGAACCGCCACTTCGCTGAGGTGGACGGCAAGCCAAACGCGATCACGCCCGCGCACACCAACCTCGGGCTCGCCATCGACCTGCAGGGCAAGGACGGCAACCGGCAGCTGGTCGTCGCTGCGATCAAGGGCGCCGAGACCATGCGCTTCGGCCAGTTCATCGCCGCCTACGAGGACATCGTGCGACGCGCCCGCGACGGCAAGCTGACCGCCGAGGACTTCTCCGGTGTGACGATCTCGTTGACGAACCCCGGCACCATCGGAACGGTGCACTCGGTGCCGCGGCTGATGCGCGGCCAGGGCGCGATCATCGGCGTCGGCGCGATGGAGTACCCCGCCGAGTTCCAGGGCGCCAGCGAGGAACGCATCGCCGAACTCGGTATCGGCAAGCTCATCACGCTGACGTCCACCTACGATCACCGCATCATCCAGGGTGCGGAGTCGGGCGACTTCCTGCGCACCGTGCACGAGCTGCTGCTGTCCGACGATTTCTTCGACGAGATCTTTCACGAACTGGGCATCCCGTACGAGCCGGTGCGGTGGCGCACCGACAATCCCGACTCGATCGAGGACAAGAACGCCCGCGTCATCGAGTTGATCGCGGCCTACCGCAACCGCGGACATCTGATGGCCGACATCGACCCACTTCGGTTGGACAAGAGCCGATTCCGCAACCATCCCGATCTCGACGTCACCACGCACGGGTTGACCCTGTGGGACCTCGACCGGGTGTTCAAGGTCAACGGCTTCGCCGGTGCCGAACGCAAGAAGCTGCGCGACGTGCTCGGGTTGCTGCGCGACTCGTACTGCCGCCACGTCGGTGTCGAGTACACCCACATCCTCGAGCCCGAGCAACAGAAGTGGCTCGAGGAGCGCGTCGAGGTCAAGCACGAGAAGCCGACCGTCGCGCAGCAGAAGTACATTTTGAGCAAGCTGAACGCCGCCGAAGCGTTCGAGACGTTCCTGCAGACGAAATACGTTGGGCAGAAGCGATTTTCGCTGGAGGGCGCCGAAACCGTCATTCCGATGATGGACGCCGTCATCGACCAGGCCGCCGAGCATAGCCTGGACGAGGTTGTCATTGGCATGCCGCACCGCGGCAGGCTCAACGTGCTGGCCAATATTGTCGGCAAGCCGTACAGCCAGATCTTCTCGGAGTTCGAGGGCAACCTGAACCCGTCGCAGGCGCACGGCTCCGGTGACGTGAAATATCACCTGGGCGCCAACGGCACCTACATACAGATGTTCGGCGACAACGACATTGCGGTATCGCTGGTGGCCAACCCGTCGCACCTCGAGGCGGTGGACCCGGTGCTGGAAGGCATCGTGCGGGCCAAGCAGGACCTGTTGGACATCGGCAAGGGAGTCGACGGTTCCGAAGATTTTTCCGTGGTTCCGCTGATGTTGCACGGCGACGCGGCGTTCGCCGGTCAGGGTGTGGTGGCCGAGACACTGAACCTCGCGCTGCTTCGCGGGTACCGCACCGGCGGCACGATCCACATCATCGTGAACAACCAGATCGGTTTCACCACTTCGCCTTCCGATGCAAAGTCGTCGGAGTACTGCACCGACGTCGCGAAAATGATCGGCGCGCCGATCTTCCACGTCAACGGCGACGACCCCGAGGCCGCGGTGTGGGTGGCGCGGCTGGCGATGGACTTCCGGCAGAAGTTCAAGAAGGACGTCGTCATCGACATGCTGTGCTACCGCCGCCGCGGGCACAACGAGGGCGACGACCCGTCGATGACGCAGCCGTCGATGTATGACGCCATCGACACCAAGCGCGGTGTGCGCAAGACCTACACCGAAGCGTTGATCGGCCGCGGCGATATCTCGATGAAAGAGGCCGAAGACGCCCTGCGCGACTACCAGGGCCAGCTGGAACAGGTCTTCAACGAGGTCCGCGAGCTCGAGAAACACGCGATCGAGCCCAGCGCGTCAGTGGAAAGCGACCAGATGGTGCCCGCCGGCATGGACACTGCCGTCGATAAGTCGCTGCTGGCGCGCATCGGTGACGCGCATCTGGATCTGCCCGAAGGCTTCACCGTGCACTCGCGCGTCAAGCCGGTGCTGGAGAAGCGCCGAGAAATGGCCTACGAGGGCAAGGTCGACTGGGCTTTCGCCGAGCTGCTGGCGCTCGGCTCGTTGATCGCCGAGGGCAAGCTGATCCGGCTGTCGGGTCAGGACACCAGGCGTGGAACGTTCACCCAGCGACACTCGGTGATCATCGACCGCAAGACCGGCGCCGAGTTCACCCCGCTGCAACTGCTGGCCACCAACTCCGACGGTGAACCGACCGGCGGCAGGCTGATGGTGTACGACTCCGCGCTGTCCGAATACGCCGCCGTCGGTTTCGAATACGGTTACTCGGTCGGCAACCAGGACGCAGTTGTGTTGTGGGAGGCGCAATTCGGCGACTTCGTCAACGGAGCGCAGTCGATCATCGACGAGTTCATCAGCTCCGGTGAGGCCAAATGGGGTCAGCTGTCCGACGTCGTGCTGCTGCTACCGCACGGCCACGAGGGTCAGGGCCCCGACCACACCTCTGGGCGCATCGAACGGTTCCTGCTGTTGTGGGCCGAGGGTTCGATGACGATCGCGATGCCGTCGACGCCGGCGAACTACTTCCATCTGCTGAGGCGGCATGCGCTCGACGGGATCCACCGCCCGTTGATCGTGTTCACGCCGAAGTCGATGCTGCGAAACAAGGCCGCGGTCAGCGACATTCGTGACTTCACCGAGCAGAAGTTCCGTTCGGTCCTCGAAGAGCCGACCTATACCGACGGTGACGGCGACCGTGACAAGGTGAAACGGGTGCTGATGACCAGCGGCAAGCTCTACTACGAGTTGGTGGCGCGCAAGAACAAGGACAAGCGCGACGATGTGGCGATCGTGCGGATCGAGCAGCTCGCGCCGCTGCCGAAACGGCGGCTGAACGAGACGCTGGACCGCTACCCGAACGTCGAGCAGTACATCTGGGCGCAGGAGGAGCCGGCCAACCAGGGGGCATGGCCGACGTTCGGCCTGACGCTGCCCGAGCTGCTGCCCGAGAAGTTGACGGGCCTCAAGCGGATATCGCGGCGCGCGATGTCGGCGCCGTCGTCGGGGTCGTCGAAGGTGCACGCGGTGGAGCAGCAGGAAATCATCGACGAGGCGTTCTCCTGAGCGAAGCGACTCCACTGAAGTAGTCAAATACTCACCGCCGGGCCCGGACAGCGCGCGTAACACCACCGACGATTCACGGGAGCGAACGTTCTGTTCAGCGCTTCCAGACAATCCGTTTGCCGCACTTGCGTCACGCGACGCAATATTCGCCTCCAGCAAACCTTTCGTAGACCCTGTCTAGAAGACAGCGCGTAAGCTGCGACACCGCGCAACCCACGAGCTAGATATCTAGTGAGGCGCCGAAGGAGTCAACAGTGCGCGGGAAGGCCAAGTAAGAAGCGGCACGCCGGTACCAGAAATTGGTGTCTTGCAGCAAATCCAACCCCTTGTAATGTAGAAGGCGCACGAATTCGCTTAGCTGCTCACGCGAAGTCGGAGGGCCCTTGGCTTCATGTCACGAATAGCCATGTGGTGGGCCCAGCCTGATCAGTTCGAATGGGTAACGAAGTTCCTCCGTAATCGCGGAATGATTCGTTCGGCTCAGATTGTCATGGCTATCGTCGCGGCCTCTTCGGGGCTGGCGCCTTTCGCGTTATTTGTCCAGCTGCGCGGTACCACCACCGCCACGATTCTGATCGGCTCGGCAGGCGCCGCATTCTGCGCGGGGATGACGGTGTTCTGGCTGACCCGTTGGCCGACCCGGCGGCAATCGGAAGTCTTCGTCTGCGTCGGGACGCTGTCCATCGCAGCATGGAGCCTGGCGCAGCCGGCCACCTCGACGGCTGCGTTGGGCTGTGCCGCCACGGCCGTCACGGGTGGGTACATGGCGTTCTTCCACACCAACAAACTCGTTCTATTCAATTTCGTCATCGGCATAGCGGCCGGGCTGATTTCGGCCATCCGATTGGCCGGTCAGACGAACTTCGCTACCGCCGCATCAGCCTTCTGGATCATCTGGCTGCTCAACGTCGTGGTGCCGCTGGCAATCCGCGGGACCACACGGGCCATGGGGCAGTATGCGACACATTCCGACCAAGACCCGCTCACCGGACTGCTCAACCGACGCGGATTCAGCGACGCCGTCCACGGCGCCCTGGTCAGCGCTCGTCCGGAGGACACCCATCTGGCGGTACTCATGCTCGACCTCGATGACTTCAAACGAATCAACGACAGCCATGGGCACCAGGCAGGCGATCGTGCTCTGCTGGCCGTGGCGGAGCTGCTCCGATGCCACGTTCCGACGCGGGCGGCGATATGTCGCGCCGGCGGCGAGGAGTTCCTCATCGCGCTGACCGTTCCGCCGTCGGGCGCCCACTCGCTCGCCGTGCGACTGTGCACGGCAGTCGCCGCGCTACCCCACGCCGTCACGGCAAGCATCGGCCACACGAGTGCCGCGGTGAAACAGATCGTCGGCGCGCACGCAACGACCTCCGTCGACGAGCTCATCAGATCGGCAGACACCGCGATGTACGCGGCCAAGGCCAGCGGAGGCAATCAAGCGCGCTCAGCTGCGAACCCAATCACCGAAAGTAACCGCCTCGGGCCCTCGGAGCCTCCCGCCGTAACCAGGACCGCGGGTAACGGCTAACCTCGTCGGAGTCCGACCACATCCTTGGGGGTGCGTGCATGAAAGGCTTCGACGGGAAAGTCGCCGTCATCACCGGCGCCGGCTCCGGCATTGGGCAGGCGCTGGCCATCGAGCTCGGCCGCTGCGGAGCCAAGCTGGCGATCAGCGACGTCAACAGCGAGGGCCTCGCCGCGACCGAGGAGCGGCTCAAGGCCATCGGCGCACCCGTGAAGGCCGACCGGCTCGACGTCACCGAGCGCGAGGCGTTCGAGCTGTACGCCGACGCCGTCAAGGAGCACTACGGCACCGTCAACCAGATCTACAACAACGCCGGCATCACGTTCATGGGCAGCATCGAAGCCAGCCAGTTCAAGGACATCGAGCGGGTGATGGACGTCGACTACTGGGGTGTGGTCAACGGCACCAAAATCTTTCTGCCCCATCTGATCGCCTCCGGCGATGGACATGTCGTCAACATCTCCAGCATCTTCGGGCTCCTCGCAGTGCCGGGGCAGGGCGGGTACAACGCGGCCAAGTTCGCCGTGCGCGGCTTCACCGAGGCATTGCGCCAGGAGATGATCATCGCCGGCCACCCGGTGAAGGTGACGTGCGTCCACCCTGGCGGCATCAAGACCGCGATCGCCCGCAACTCGGCCGCAGCGGAAGGGGTGGACCAGGAAGCGCTCGCCAAGTACTTCGACAAGCGCCTGGCCAGTACGTCACCGCAGAGGGCCGCGCGGGTCATTCTGGACGGCGTACGCAAGAACAGGGCACGGGTGCTCGTCGGCAACGACGCAAAGACCCTCGAACTGTTCGCGCGCATCGCCGGCCCCCGCTATCAGCGCGTGGTCGCCGCCGTAATGTCGCACCAGGGGCCGACGCGCACGCTGGCGTGACCGGCTATCGGCTGGTGGCGCCCAGCGGGTGTTCGGCCAGGTAGCCATCGGCGACGAGGGCGGGGTCGGCGCCGGCGGCCACCTGGCGACGCAGCTGCACCAGGCCAGCCGTGTCCAGCACCCCGGCCACCTCGTTGAGCGCGAGGACCTGCATCTCGGTCAGCTCGTTGCGGCGGTACAGCGGGACAACGTTCTCCGCGCGGATGAGCGCGGTGCGGTCCCCGAGCACCACCGCATCGGCCGGGATATCCGGATCAGCGGTCGATGTCCACGCAGCATTCAGCTGCCTAACGCGCAGTGACTCGAAAAGCTTTGCCGCTGATGGGTATTCGCGCACCGCTGGGGCGCACGTGCCAACCGTCTTCGGGTACGGCGCACCCACGGCAGCGCCGATGTCGAGCTTGTCGCAACGGCGCACCGCCGCCGTCACCTCCCGTGATCGCCAGTCTTTGGCGGTGGCCTCGCTCACCGCCAGGGCCGGCTTGTCCTCGGCGGCTTCTGCGTAGTCCCCGGCCGCCACGCCCTCCGGCAGCGCCGAGACCAACTCGCGGTAGACCTGTGCTGCCGATCGCGCCGTCGCGCCGGGCGCAAACGTCTCGAGCAGACGACCGGTGAATCCGGGCACCACCGTGATGTCTGCTGTGTCGAGTCCTTTCAGCGGATCCGACACCACCGCCACGTGGGCCGGGGTGCCGTAGATCCGCAGCGCCGCCGCATACAGGTTCGCCACCAGCGTCGAGACGACGTCGTCACGCGCCCCGACGGCGATCGACGGGCGCCCGGCCTGGGCGCCGCAGCCGGCGACGACCAGCGCCGTCAGCAGCGCTGCGACGAGCCGACGGGCCGCCATCGAGAAGTCAGTCCTCCGCTGCCGCCGCGACGGCCTGCGCCACCGCGGGCCCGACACGCGGGTCCAAGGGGCTGGGGACTATGTGATCGGCGGCAAGGTCGTCACCGACGACGCTGAAGATGGCCTCGGCCGCAGCGACTTTCATGCGCTCGGTGATCCTGCGGGCTCCGGCGTCCAGCGCGCCGCGGAACACGCCGGGGAACGCCAGCACGTTGTTGATCTGGTTCGGGAAGTCGCTGCGTCCGGTTGCGACGATGGCGGCGTGGCGGGCAGCGATGTCCGGATGCACCTCGGGGTCGGGGTTACTCAGCGCGAACACGATGCCGTCGGGCGCCATCGTCGCGATGAGCTCCTCGGGGACGACGCCGCCCGAAAGCCCGAGGAAGACGTCGGCGCCCTTGAGCGCCTCGATCATTCCGCCAGACACACCGTCTGGGTTGGTGCGTCGCGCTAGATCGAGCTTCACCGGGGTGAGGCCGTCGCGGTTGGGGTGCAGAATGCCGCGGGAGTCGAGCACCGTCATGTCCGAAACGCCAGCGGCGAGAAGGATATTCGCGCATGCCATGCCCGCGGCGCCCACACCGGAGACCACCACGCGCAGCGAGGAGATGTCGCGGTCGAGCACTCTGGTGGCGCCCATCATCGCCGCAAGCACGACGATCGCGGTGCCGTGCTGGTCGTCGTGCATCACCGGGCAGTCCAGCGCCTCGATCAGCCGGCGCTCGATGTCGAAGCACCGCGGCGCCGAGATGTCCTCGAGGTTGACGGCACCGAACGTCGGCCGCAACCGCACCAGGGTCTCGACGATCTCGTCTGGGTCCTTGGTGTCGAGCACGATCGGAATCGCGTCCAGGTCGCCGTAGGCCTTGAACAGTCCGCACTTGCCTTCCATCACCGGCAGCGACGCCGCGGGTCCGATGTCGCCGAGGCCGAGCACGGCACTGCCGTCGCTGACGACCGCTACCAGTCGGCTGGCCCACGTGTAGCGGGCGGCCAGTGTGTGGTCTGCGGCGATGGCGCGGCTGACCTGAGCCACACCCGGGGTGTAGGCGATCGACAGGGCCCGCTGGGTATCCAGCGGAGCCTTCAGTTCGACGGAGAGCTTGCCGGCTACGTGAGCATCGAAAATCTCTTCGTCGGTGACCACGACCTGCGGACTTTCTAGCGGCTCAGACACGGCCCTCAGGGTAGCGACGAACTGGTAGGTAACCTAATCGTCCCCCCAAGCGTCGATTGTGAATTCCACGACGGTTCATGCGGATTTTCGTCGTCAGATTCACAGACGGCGGCTAGATCAGGCCGAGGTCCGTCACGGCCTTGCGCTCGTCGACCAGTTCCGCGGTGGTCTTGTCGATGCGGCTCCGGGAGAAGTCGTCGATCTCCAGCCCGCCCACGATGCTCCAATTGCCATCCTTGGTCGTCACCGGGAACGAGGAGATGATGCCCTCCGGCACGCCGTAGCTGCCGTCGGAGATCACGGCCATCGATACCCAGTCGCCCTCGGGGCTGCCGAGCAGCCAGTCGCGGGCGGCGTCGGTGGTCGCCGATGCCGCCGACGCGGCTGACGAGGCGCCGCGGGCGTCGATGATCGCCGCGCCGCGCTTGGCGACAGTCGGGATGAAGTCGTTCTCGATCCAGTCCTGGTCGTTGACGACCTCCGCGGCGTTGCGTCCGCCGACCTCGGCGTGGAACAAATCGGGGTACTGCGTGGCCGAGTGGTTGCCCCAGATCGTCATCTTCTTGATGTCGGTGACCTTGGCGCCGGTCTTGCGGGCCAGCTGGCTGATCGCCCGGTTGTGGTCCAGGCGGGTCAGCGCCGAGAACCGCTCCTTGGGGATGTCGGGCGCGTTGCTCATCGCGATGAGCGCGTTGGTGTTGGCCGGGTTACCAGTCACGCCGATGCGGATGTCGTCGGCGGCCACCTCGTTGAGGGCCTTGCCCTGTGCGGTGAAGATCGCGCCGTTGGCCTCCAGCAGATCGCTGCGCTCCATACCCGGGCCGCGGGGCCGCGCACCGACGAGCAGCGCGAGGTTCGCGCCGTCGAAGACCTTGTTGGCATCCGCGCCGATCTCCACGCCGGACAGCAGCGGGAACGCGCAGTCGTCGAGCTCCATCACGACACCCTCTAGCGCTTTGAGAGCCGGCTCGATCTCGAGCAGGCGCAGCTCGATCGGACGGTCCGGCCCCAGCAACGAGCCGCTCGCCAGGCGGAACAGCAGGCTGTAGCCGATCTGGCCGGCGGCACCGGTGACCGCCACCTTTAGTGGAGAAGTGCTCACGTCGAAGGCTCCTTGGGAAGACAATGGTCCGCGACGAAACTAGCGCACCCACATCATCCGACGAGAGGCGGCCGACATGCTGACAGTCGACATGCCCAAGGCAGTCCACATCGGCGCCGAGGAACTCCCGTTCGTCGACATCGGCGACGGCTCGAAGCTCAAGGTGATTCAGGTCAAGGAGGCCGAAGGCCTCTGGATCGTGGAGAACATCTTCCAGGCCAGTTACGAAGTGCAACGCCACAAGCACACCGGACCGGTATACGCCTACACCACCTCAGGGGCCTGGAAATATAAGGAGTACGACTACGTCAACCGCGCAGGGTCGTTCCTCTATGAGCCCGCGGGATCGGTGCACACGTTGCAGGTGCTCGAGGACGACACCCACGTCTGGTTCCAGATGTATGGGGCCAACCTGAACCTCGACGCGGAGGGCAACGTCGAAAGCGTCGTCGACGGGGCCCTCACCCTGGCGGCTTACCGCATGCTGTGTGAGGCCGAGGGTCTCCCGCGGCCGAGCGTGCTGGTGGGTTGAGGTGTCCAGCGCAGCGGTGGTCGACCTCGCGAGCGCCCGCGCGTTCGCAGACGGGCCGCCCCACGAGGCGTTAGCGGTCTTGCGACGGACCGATCCCGTGCACTGGCAGCCGATGGACGGACAGCCCGGCTTCTGGGCGGTCTTGCGGCACGCCGACGTCTGCTACGTGGCGCGCCACACCGACATCTTCTCGGCGAGCGAAGGCGGCGTCGTCGTCGAGAACCTCTCCCCCGAGAACCTGGCGATGATGCGCAACATGCTTTTGGCGATGGATCCGCCGGTGCACACGACACACCGCACTCCACTTTCGCTTCATTTCCGGGCCCGGGTCATCAACACGATCGAGGGTCGGGTGCGCGAGATCTGCCGAACGATCATGGCCGAAGCGAGAGAGCGTGGGGAAGTCGACTTCGTTCACGAGGTGGCCTCACCGCTGCCGACGCGGGTGATCGGCGAGTTGTTCGGGCTGCCGCAACAGGATTGGGCTCACCTTCACGAGCTCGCCGAACGCAACACATCCAGCCAGGACCCCGACATCGCCGACGCTCAAGCGGCCACAATGGAGATGGCTCTATACGCGATCGAACTGGCGGCGAACCGGCGCAGCGGTCCGCACACCGACGATCTGACGAGCGCGATACTCGACGCCGACTTCGGCGGCCAGCCCATGAGTGACATCGACTTCGGCAGCTTCTTCGTGCAACTCGTCACGGCGGGCAATGACACCACCAAAGGAATGCTCGGCTGCGGCTTGCTCACCCTGATGCGCCATCCCGATCAGCTGGCAGAACTCCGCGCCGACCGCTCGCTGATCCCCGGCGCCGTCGAGGAGATCATCCGATACGACAATCCGTTGCACTACTTCCGGCGCACAGCACTCGTCGACGTCGAACTCTCGGGTGCACGCATTGCCGCCGGCGACAAGGTGGCGATGTACTACACGTCCGCTAACCGGGATGAAGAGGTGTTCACCGAGCCGCAGCGATTCGACATCCATCGCCACCCCAACCCGCACCTGTCCTTCGGTATCGGCAGTCACTTCTGTCTCGGCGTCCACCTGGCTCGACTGGAAGGCAGGGTGTTCTTCGAAGAATTGCTCGACGCGTTCGGCACATTCGAGCTGACCGGCGATCCAGTGCGCATCCAAAGCAATCTGAACAACACGCTCAAGCAACTGCCGGTGCGGCTCGCGGCCTGACCCGCAGTCCGCTTCCGCGTTGACCGCGTAGCATTGGCCGCCGCAGGTGTCTCGGCGTGGCAGGAGGTGTTCCTATGCCGTCGTTCCGTGGCGCACTACCTCCCGCCCTTCGACCGGTGCGGACCAAACACTCCCATCCCGATCCCAAGTCGATTCACGTTCCCGTCGCGCGGGCCATGGTCGATTGCGGTGTCTACGCCGACGGAAAGCGGCTGCCGGGCAAATACACCCACGCCGCTGCGCTGAAGAAGGTGCACGAGCTGGAAGCCGCCGGCAACGACGCCTTCGTGTGGATCGGCCTGCACGAGCCCGACGAACACCAGATGCAGGCCGTCGCCGATGTGTTCGGCCTGCACGAACTGGCCGTCGAGGACGCCGTGCATGCCCATCAGCGACCGAAGCTAGAGCGCTACGACAAGACGCTGTTTCTGGTCCTCAAGACGGTCAACTACGTGGAACACGAGTCGGTGGCGCTGGCCCGCGAGATCGTCGAGACCGGCGAGATCATGATTTTCGTCGGCGCCGACTTCGTGGTCACCGTCCGCCATGGCGAGCACAGCGGGCTGGCGGAGGTGCGCAAGCGGCTTGACGCCTCACCCGCCACGCTCAAGCTCGGCCCCTATGCGGTGATGCACGCCATCGCCGACCACGTCGTCGACGGCTACCTCGACGTCACCGATCTGATCGAGACCGACATCGACGCGATGGAAGAGGACGTCTTCTCGCCGTTGACCCAGACCAACATCGAATGCATCTACCTGCTCAAGCGGGAAGTCGTGGAATTGCGCAGGGCGGTCGCGCCGCTGACGCTGGGCCTGCAACGGATCGGCACCGATCACAATGACCTGATCTCGGTCGAGGTGCGGCGCTACATGCGCGACGTGCTCGACCACAACATTCAGGCGTCCGACCGGATCACCAGCTACGACGACATGCTCAGCTCGCTGGTGCAGGCCGCGCTCGGAAAGGTCGCGATGCAGCAGAACGTCGACATGCGCAAGATCTCGGCGTGGGTGGCGATCGCCGCCGTGCCCACCGCGATCGCCGGTATCTACGGCATGAATTTCGAGCACATGCCGGAGCTGACGTGGACGTGGGGTTACCCCGCCGTGCTGACGCTGATGGCCTGCGTCTGCCTGCTGCTGCATCGCACGTTCCGGCGGAACAACTGGCTCTAGCTCCGCGAAACGATATTCCAGCACGTCGCTACTCGCACTTTGGGTGCTGGAATTCCGTTTCGCGGTTATCAACTGGGTGACGACGCCCGCCGGGCCGGGTCCAGCACGTCCACCCCGTCGGTCTGCCACGCCTCACGCATCGCCTCGGCACCCTTGAGCCGCACCCACGCCGCCTCCGTGGCGGTGATCGGGGTTGCGGAGAGCACTGCGACGGGATCGTAGGGCGCGGGCAGCGCGACGTCAGCAATGTCGCTGCGGCCCAACAGAAACGCGGTGAACGGGGCGCCGCTCCACAACGGCGTGCCCAGGTCGACCAACGCGTCGGGCACCAGCACCAGCCCCTCGACGGCGGGGGCGGCGGCGACCACGGCCACGCTTCGGGCCAGACCGGTCGGCGTCGGCCCACGCAAGGAGACCACCACCTCCGCGCGTGGGCCGCGGACCGGATCGGCGACCAGCTCGGCCGGGTCGGTCATCGGCTCGCGCGAACAGCCAAGGGACACATAGTGAACGACGCCCTCCAGCCCGGGACGATCGTCGGGCCCGAACCGCAGCACGTCGAACGACTGCGTGCCCAGGAACGTCACGCTGGCGGCGTCGGGTTCGGCGTCGAAATGCGCGCGCAGGTGGACGCGGACGGCTGCGAGGACGTCGCTCACTCCGGTGGGATGCTCAGGTTGGCGCCGGTGTCGGCGTCGAACAGGACCAGCTTGGTAGTGTCGGCGGCCAGCTCGACCGTCTGACCCGGCGTCACCTTCGATTCGGTGGAAACCCGTGCCACGAACTCGTTTTCCCCGACCCCGGAATCGGCGGCCAGCTCCGCCAGCTGCGCCGCGTGCGCTCCCGCACCCTCGGTCTTGAAGTGGATGTACTTGTCGGCGCCCAGCGATTCAACGAAATCGACGGTCACTTCGAACGTCACCGCGCGGATGCGTGCGTAGGTGTCGATCAGCGAGGCGTCGTCGATGTGTTCGGGCCGAATGCCCACGATGATGTTGTTGGGCTTGTTGTGCTGCGCGAGCACGTCCTGGGTTTCCTGGGTGAACATGACTTCCCCGAACGGCAGCTTGACGCCGAGATCGGTCAACGTCGCCGGGAAGAAGTTCATCGCGGGCGATCCGATGAACCCGGCGACGAACAGGTTGGCCGGCTTCGCATACAGCTCCTCGGGCGTGCCGATCTGCTGGGCTACGCCGGCCCGCAGGACGACAACACGGTCGCCGAGGGTCATCGCCTCGGTCTGATCGTGCGTCACGTAGACCGTGGTGGTGCCCAACCGATTCTGCAGACGCGCGATCTCTGCGCGCATCTGCACGCGCAGCTTCGCGTCGAGGTTCGACAGCGGCTCGTCCATCAGGAACGCCTTGGGATTACGCACGATGGCCCGCCCCATCGCGACGCGCTGACGCTGGCCGCCCGACAGCTGCGCCGGTTTGCGGTCCAGCAGCCCGGTCAGGTCGAGGATCTTCGCGGTCTCCTCCACCTTGGCGTTGATGTCGGCCTTCTTCATCTTGGCCAACGTCAACGGGAACGCGATGTTCTGGCGCACGGTCATGTGCGGGTAGAGCGCATAGGACTGAAACACCATCGCGATGTCGCGGTCCTTCGGCGCTTTCTCGTTCACCCGTTCGCCGCCGATGCGCAGCTCGCCCGAAGAGATTTCCTCAAGCCCCGCAATCATGTTCAGCGTCGTCGACTTGCCGCAGCCCGACGGGCCGACCAGGATGATGAACTCACCGTCGGCGATGGTGACCGACAGATCCTTTACGGCCAGCCGATCACCGTTGGCGCCGTCGGGGTAACTCTTTGTCACCCGGTCCAACACAATCTCGGCCATCGAACTATCCCTTCACCGCACCGGACGTCAGCCCGGCGACGATCCTTCGTTGGAAAATCAAGACAAAGATGATGATCGGCACCGTGATCACCATGGCACCCGCCGCAATCGATCCGGTCGGCTCCTCGAATTGCGAACTGCCGGTGAAGTTCGCGATCGCCACCGGCGCGGTGATGGCCCGCTGGGTGGCCGTCAGCGACAGCGCCAACAGCAGGTCGTTCCAGGCGAAGATGAACACCAGGATTGCGGCGGTGACGATGCCCGGCGCCGCCAGCGGAGCGATGACCTTGCGAAATGCCTGCGCCGGCGTGGCGCCGTCCATTTTCGCCGCCTTCTCCAGATCCCATGGGATCTCCCGGAAGAACGCCGACAACGTGTAGATGGCCAACGGCAGCGCGAACGTTATATACGGGATGATCAGGCCGGGCCACGTGTCGAACAGCCCGACACTGCGCCAGATGTTAAAGATCGGGGTCACCAGCGAGATCTGCGGGAACATCGCGATCAGCAGCGCCACGCCAATGAGCAGCCGCTTACCGGGAAAGTCCAACCGGGCCACCGCGTAGGCCGCCATGCCGCCGACGATCACCGCGATCACGGTGGTGATCAGCCCGATACCGATCGAGTTGATCAATGCCGAGCTGAAGATGTTTCCCCTGAAGATGCCCCGGTAGTTGTCGAAGGTGATCTGCGACGGAATCAGCTTGCCGTCCTTGACAGTTGACGTCGGCTTGAGCGACAGGCTGAGAATCCACAGTACCGGGAAGAGCGCGTACAGCACCACGATGACGTTGACGACCACCCAGCCCGTCGCCCGTCCGGCGCCGACACGTTCGCGCATGGTCAGCGCCTCTCCTCGTCCGACCCGGGAGCCGACGCGCCGAAGACCTTGATGTAGATGAACGCGATGATGGCGACCGACAGGAAGGTCAGCACGCTGATTGCCGAGCCCAGCCCGAGGTTGAACGCCCTGAACAGGTTGTCGTAGCCCAGGATCGACACCGAGCCGGTGTTGTTGGTGCCACCGGTCAGCACGTAGATGTTGTCGAAGATGCGGAACGCGTCGAGGGTGCGGAACAGCAGAGCTACCAGGATCGCCGGTTTGATCAGCGGCAGAATCACTTTGACCAACCGCTTCCACCCCCCGGCACCGTCGACCTGCGCGGCGTTGAGCAGATCCTGCGGCACCAACGCCAACCCGGCGAGCAGGAGCAGCGCCATGAACGGCGTCGTCTTCCATACTTCGGCCAGCACGACGATGGCCAGCGACGGAAGCTGTTCGGTCAACGGCGCGCTGCCCGTGGGTAGCAGATTGGCCAGATAACCCGTGCCCGGTGTCCACGCGTAATACCAGCTGTACGACGCGGCGACGGTGACGATGCCGTAGGGAATCAGGATCGCGGTGCGCACAACGCCTTTGCCGAAAATCGTCCGGTGCATGACCAGCGCCAGCGCCATACCCAACACGAATTCGATGGCGACCGATACGACGGTGATGCCGAGCGTGACCGCAAAGGCGGTCCACCAGTAACGGTCGGTCAGCACCGTGACGTAGTTGTCGAGACCGACGAACGCGGTGTCGTCGGGCGTCGCGAGGTTGTACCGCTGCAGGCTCAACCACACCGCGTACCCGACGGGATACGCCGTCACCGCCAGCATCAGTATCACGGCGGGCGCAATCAACACATAAGCCAGGCGGCGTTGCGATGTGCGGTCGTCGGTGCGGCCGGTCAACTGACCCGACGGCGCTGAGACGGTCATGGGATGAGGCCCTTACCGTCGATGGCTTTCTGCACCTGCTCGGCCAATACATCGGCCGTCCGCTGCGGGTCTATCGCGGTGATCGGCGCGAGCGTCGCCGAGATACGAGTAGACACCGCTTGATAATTCGGGGTGGCCGGCCGCACCGCGGCGTCGATGAGTTGCCGGCGGATGATGTCGTACTGCGGATAGCGGGCCTGGAACTGAGGGTCGTCATACAACGAAGCGCGCACCGCGGGCAGGCCGCCCTCGACCGAGGCGTAGCGCTGATTCTCCGGGCTGCGCAAACAGCGCACCGCCTCAAACGCTTCCGCCTTGTGCTGAGTGGTCTTTGCCACCGCGAGGTTGAGGCCACCGAGTGTCACCTTCGCCGGCTTGTCGGGCTGCACACGCGGATAGGACGCAAAACCGAAAACCTTCTTGCTGGCGTCGTAGGCGGCGCGGAACTGATCGTCCGACGGCGAGAACGTGCCGACGTCGTTGATGCTGTTCGCCAGATCCGGCCGCTTGTCGAGCGGCAGGAATTTCACGCCGCCTTTGACGGCGTTCTCCAGCATCGACGGCAACACGAAGGGCCAGTTGACTTCCAGTGCCGCATTGCCCTGCTCGAGCGCCAGCCGAGCGGTGCTTTCGTCGGTGCGGGTGATCGAGGGGTCGGCGCCGGGCGCGGTGGCCACGTTCTTGATGATTTGCAGTGCCTTCACCGTGGCCGCCCGATGCTCCGGGGTGTCGGTGAGGGTGGCTTTCTTGCCGTCCTCGGACACCACCTGGCCGCCGGCACTTTCCAACAGGGTGTTGAACCAGACCACCAGACCCTCGTATTGCTTGGCCTGCACGGCAATCCAACTCGGTTTGCCGCGGGCGTGCAGCTCGGTAGCCGTCGAGACCATCTGGTCCCACGTCGTCGGCGGCTCCGGCACGAGATCGGCCCGGTACCAGAGGATCTGCGTGTTCGTCGTGACCGGAGCGGCGTAGAGCCTGCCCTGCCACCGCGCCGTCTCGAGTGGTCCCGGCAACGTGTCGGTGGTCGCATCGGCATCGGCTCGTCCGGACGGATCATCGGACAGCGGCAGTATCCAACCCGCTTCGGCGAATTCGGGCGTCCACACCACGTCCATCGCCATCAGGTCGAGGGTCTTGTCGTCGCCGGTGAAGCGGCGGGCCAGTTGCAGCCGCTGTTCATCCGCGCTCTTGGGCAGGCTGATCTGCTTGATGGTGAATCGATCCGCGAACTGCTCATCACAGCGCTTGGCCAGCGCACTGAACGTCGCCAACTCGTTGGCCGATGTGTAGAGGTTGATGGTGATGCCGCCGCCGCCCGAGCCGCACGCCGTCGTCACGGACGCCGTCGTCGCGGCGACCAGCGCCGCGGCACACAGTCGACGTGCGCGCACACCCGCCTCCTGTCCGGTCCGATACCCGCCAGCACCGTAGAGCCAGCCGTGCATGGTTGGCAACACTTGTGGCGGCGCGTCGGTGGCCGCGGCACGATCGCGACCTGCTGCGAAGGGAGGCTAGATGGTCAAGCGCGCCAGCAGATCCCGGCCCCTCTCGGCGTTCTGGGGATCACACAGCACGTCGTAGCGGCCGGCGACGAGTTGCAAGGTGGAGCTGAAATCTCTTGTGCCGCGCGCCATCGCGTAGGGAATCGCGGACGTGATCAGGCCGAAGAAGATGCCCGCGACCAGCCCGGTGATCAGCGATGCCCACGGGTTCTCGCTGAAGAATCCCAGCAGCAGACCGATGAACAGACCCAGCCAGGCGCCGGTAATGACGCCGCCGCCGAGCACCTTGGGCCAGGTGAGCCGTCCGGTCACCCGTTCGACCTGCATCAGGTCGACGCCGACGATCGTCACCTGCTGAACCGGGAATTGCTGATCGGACAGGTAGTCCACCGCGCGCTGCGCTTCCGCGTACGTCGGATACGAGCCGATCGGCCACCCCTTCGGCGGGGTCGGCAGGGCGCCGGGGCCCCGCGGTGTTGGCGTCGGCGCGCCAGGCCTCGCTCCAGGAGTCTGTCCGGGTTGGAAGGGACTGGTCATCGGTCCTCATTCTCCTCTGGTTCGTGCCCTGAATTGCTTCGGTCACAAACCCTCAACGATTCGGCTCCGGCGTTCGTGCCCTGCGTCCACTCCGGCCACGAGTACCTGCACATACGCTAGGTTGAACAGCATGACAAATCCGGGCGGGGACTCCTCCGAAACGCCATCATCCGACTCGGGCTCGGCCGCGTCGGAGCCGTCATCGGGCGCCCACGAGGCACCGCCGATCGAGCAGTCGCAGCCACAGGCTGCCACCGAGCAGTTCACGCCGCCCGCCGCGCCGACAGAGCAGTTCGTTCAGCCGGGGTACACGCCGCCGTCGAGCGGTTATGAGCCGCCGTCGGGATATCAGGCGCCCGGTTACCAGCAACCGGGTTATCAGCAGCCCACCTACCAGCCGCCCGGGGAGTATCAGCAGGGCGGCTACCAGCCGCAGGCCTATCCCGGATCGCCGGCTTATCCACCACCGCCGCCCGGCTACCCGACGCCGGGCGTGCAGCAGCCCGGAACCCAGCCCGGCTATCCCCCGCCCTATCCCGATCCCTCGGCGTTCGGCGGACAGCAGAACTACGGCGCACAGTCCTATCCGCCACCGCCGCCCTCGCCGTACGGCGGCTCAACGGGTTATCCGCCGTCGTATTCGCCGACTGGCTATCCAGGTGGGTACGGCGATGGCTACGGGCAGCCGCAACCCGAGACGAACCAGTTGGCGATCTGGTCGCTGGTGGCGTCGCTGATCGGGATCCTGTGCACGCTCGGGTCACTCGTGGGAATCGGCCTCGGGGTGGTCGCCCTCAACCAGATCAAAGAGCGGCGCCAGGGCGGCCACGGACTGGCGATTGCGGGCATCGCCGTCGGCGTCGCAACGCTGATCATCAGCGTCATCTGGACTGTGTTCGCGCTCAGCGGCTGACGTGACGTGACGTGAGCGTGCCGCCCGAGCAGCCGTACCGCGGCGGGGAATTCCCGCGGTTGGAGGAAGCGCCGCAACAGCCGGATCCCTATGCGCCCATCGACTATCCGACGGGCTATCCCCCGTTGCCGCCTCCGGTCTACCCGCCGGCCGCAACCTACCCGGGCTATCCGCCGTATGACCCCTACCGGCCCGGTAAGCCGCTCGGAACCAACGGCAAGGCGATCGGCGCGTTGGTCGCCTCGCTGGCAGGCCTGATGTTCTGCGGGCTGCCCTCGATCGCCGGCCTGATTTTGGGCATCATCGCGATGCGTGAATGCCGACGAACCGGCCAGGACGGCTACGGTCTGGCGTTGGCGGGCACCATCGTCGGCGCAGTGGTCACGGCGTTGATCGCGCTGTACCTGATCTTCGTCATCGCCGTCACAGCGAGCGGATTCTCCTACGCTCCATAGGTTTTCGCGGCTAGCTCCTCGGCGGCTGGAACCGCTCCCCTTGACGGGTCAAGCCCGCGGCGCGGCCCTTTCCGGCGATCACCAACGCCATCTTGCGGCTGGCCTCGTCGATCATCTCGTCGCCCAGCATCACCGCGCCGCGCGCCCCGCCGGCGCGTGAGGTGTGCCATTCATAGGCCTCGAGGATCAGCTCCGCGTGGTCGTAGTCGGCCTGTCGCGGGCTGAACAGGTCGTTGCCCGCGGCGACCTGGTCGGGGTGCAACACCCACTTGCCGTCGTAACCCAATGCCGCCGAGCGGCCGGCAACGCGCCGGAACGCGTCGACGTCGCGCACCTTGAGGTACGGCCCGTCGATCGCGAGTACACCGTGGGTGCGGGCGGCGATCAGGATGCGCATCAAGACGTAGTGGTGCGCGTCGCCGACGTCGTAGCCTTCGGGCTGCTCACCGACCTCCAGCGTGCGCATGTTCAAGCTGGCCGCCATGTCCGCAGGCCCGAGCACCAACGCCTGCACACGTGGGGCAGCGGCGATCGCGTCGATGTTGGTCAGCCCCTGCGCGTTTTCGATCTGCGCCTCGATGCCGATTCGGCCGACCTCGAGGCCGTGCGTCGTCTCCAGCTGTGTCAGCAGCAGATCAAGCGCGGTGATGTGGGACGCGTCGGTCACCTTCGGCACCACGATGATGTCGAGGCATGCGCCCGCGGTGGACACCACCTCGATGGTGTCAGCGTAGGTCCACGGCGTCGTCCAGTCGTTCACCCGCACGCCCCGCAGCTGGCCCGCCCAGCCGGAATCGGCCAGCGCCGTGGCCACCCGCGTGCGGGCCTCCTCCTTGGCATCCGGGGCGACGGCGTCCTCAAGATCGAGGAACACCTCGTCGGCGGGCAGCGTCTTGGCCTTCTCGATCATCTTGGCGCTGCTGCCGGGTACGGAAAGGATCGTTCGGCGGGGTCGATACCGGTTTTCCACAACCACACTCTCTACCCTTTGAGTCATGGCGGTGAACAGGGTCTACGCGGCGCGACTCGCGGGATTGGTGGTCCTTGGCCCCGACGGCGAGTCCATCGGCCGTATCCGCGACGTGGTGATCAGCATCAGCATCGTCCGCCATCAACCGCGGGTGCTCGGCCTCGTCGTCGAACTGCTGACCCGCCGCAGGATCTTCGTGCCGATCGGCCGGGTCACCGCCATCGATCCGAGTGCCGTCACGCTGACGACAGCAAACGTCTCGCTGCGCCGGTTCTCGCAGCGGCCGGGCGAGGTGCTGGTTCTCGGCGAGGTGATCGAGACGCGCGTCCGCGTCGATGACCCCGGCCTGCCTGAGCTCGCCGGCGTCGACGTGGTTGTGGTCGACCTCGGCATCGAGCAGAGCCGCACCCGTGACTGGCTGGTCACCAAGGTTGCGGTGCGACCGTTGCCGCGCCGGCTGGGCCGCCGCAGGAACATCGACGTCGTCGACTGGCACACCGTGCACGGCCTCACGCCGTCGGGGCTGGCGATGCCTGGACAGGGCGTGGCCCAGCTGCTCGAGCAGTTCGAGGGCCAGCGCCCGATCGAGGTGGCCGAGGCGATTCGCGAGCTGTCCGACAAACGCCGTTTCGAGGTGGTGCGCGCCCTCGACGACGAGCGTCTCGCCGACGTGCTGCAGGAGCTGCCCGAAGACGAGCAGGCCAACATGTTGCGTCAGCTCGAACCCGAACGCGCCGCCGACGTTCTCGAGGCGATGGATCCGGACGACGCCGCCGACCTGCTGGGCACCATGACGCCCGCCGACGCCGAATTGTTCCTGCGCCGAATGGATCCCGAGGACTCCGAGGACGTGCGACGGTTGCTGGCCCACTCCCCCGACACCGCGGGCGGCCTGATGACCTCCGAGCCCGTGGCGATCGCGCCGGACACCACGGTGGCCGAGGCCCTGGCCCGGGTGCGCGATCCCGACCTCACCCCCGCACTGGCCTCGCTGGTGTTCGTGGTGCGCCCGCCGACGGCCACGCCGACCGGGCGCTACCTGGGCTGCGTGCATCTGCAGCGGCTGCTGCGGGAGCCTCCTGCGGCGCTCGTCGGTGGCATGCTCGACACCGATCTGCCCAGCCTCAGCGCCGAGGACCCGCTGACGGCGGTCACCCGCTATTTCGCTGCCTACAATCTGGTCTGCGGTCCGGTTGTCGACGAGGAGAACCACCTGCTGGGGGCGGTATCGGTCGACGACGTGCTCGACCATCTGCTGCCCGATGACTGGCGGGAACGCGAGGAACCCGAAATGACGGGCGTGGAGGGCAGCGCATGAGCGAAGCTTGCGAGCGAATCATGGTTGTTGAATGCGCTGGCCTCGCACACGAGGGCAGCGCATGAGCGAGGTGACGGCGCGTCAGCGGCTCGACACCCCACGGACGTCGAGCCGCCGGTTCGCCTTCAACGTCGACGCCGAGGCGGTCGGCCAGTTCAGCGAATCCATTGCCCGATTCCTGGGCACCGGGCGCTATCTGCTGTGGCAGACCATCATCGTCATCGTCTGGATCGCACTGAACCTCTTCGCCGTCGGCCTGCGCTGGGACCCGTACCCGTTCATCCTGCTCAACCTGGCCTTTTCCACCCAGGCCGCCTACGCGGCGCCGCTCATCCTGCTGGCGCAGAACCGGCAGGAGAACCGCGACCGGGTGGCACTGGAAGAGGACCGGCGGCGGGCCGAGCAGACCAAGGCCGACACCGAGTATCTGGCGCGCGAACTGGCGGCGCTTCGGCTGGCCGTCGGCGAGGTGGCCACCCGTGATTACCTGCGCCGCGAGCTCGACGAACTGCGTGACCTATTGCATGAAATGAGGCCCGCCGAGGCGGCCGACGGGGGCCATGATGGCTCCGGCAAATCCCACTCCGGCGACCGTCGCTCGAAACGACTGGGTTAATCCAGCTCAGGCATTGTCGTCACACCGCTCGTTCCGAGTAGGTATGGTGACTTGGTTCACAAGCCATCGACGCTAGGACGGTTGAGTGCACATAGGGGGAGGGGCCGCGCTCGAGGCAGTGCGGCGACGCGCTGCGCGGGTAATGCGGTCGCCCGCCCTCGGCATTGTGGCGATCACCCCGGTTGTCTTTGCGGGAGCGGTCGCGGGGTCGCCGGCATCGACGGCGCCCGTACGTGATTCAGCGGTGACGCCGCTTGCGGCGGTGGCCCCGTCGCCGATCAATCCGCACGGCGCTTCCGTCGTCGCGATCACCAAGACGCCGACACCGTTCCACATCGCCTCGGCCGCAGGCATATCCGGTCCGTTGCCCTCGGCTGTCGTGAGTTCGCCTGGCACCCTTCGCATTCCGATGATCTCGTTGAATGCCTATCAGAACGCTGAACGCATGATGGCCGCCTCGTACCCGGGCTGCGGCATCAGCTGGAACCTGCTGGCAGGCATCGGACGGATCGAGTCGATGCACGCCAACGGCGGAGCCACCGACGCGTCGGGCTCCGCGGTGCGTCCCATCTACGGGCCCACTCTCGACGGCACGCTGCCCGGCAACGAGGTCATCGAGATGAGCCGCGTCGCCAACCGGGTGACCTACGCACGCGCCATGGGGCCGATGCAGTTCCTGCCGGGCACCTGGTCGCGCTACGCGTCCGACGGCAACGGCGACGGCAAGGCCGACGTGCAGAACGTGTTCGACGCCAGCCTCGCGGCGGCGCGCTACCTGTGCAGCGGCGGCCTGAACCTGCGGGACCAGTCCCAGGTGATGACGGCGATCCTGCGCTACAACAACTCGATGGCCTACGCCCAGAACGTGTTGGGCTGGGCGGCGGCATACGCAACGGGCGTCGTGCCGATCGATCTGCCGCCGATCACGGGGCCGATCCCGCCCATCGCCGACGCTCACCTGGACAACTACCAGGGCCTGGGCCCCGGCCTGCCGATGAACGTGCTCGGGCTGCCGGCCAACGATCCGCTTGCGCTGGTCCCCCTCGCCGATATGAGCCGCACGGACGTGGCCAGCCAGATGCAACCCAACGGGCAGGTCTTCGGGCCGCTGCCCGGGCCTGCGGAGGCGGGGGCGCCTGCGGTCACTCAGCCGGGCCCGCCGCAGAGCCTGCCGCCGTGGATGCCGCAACCGCCGCAGCAGAACTGCGCGGTGTTCTGCCTCGGCACGAACCCGCCCGCTTCTGTGCAGCCGCAGCTGCCGCCGGAAGCGCTGCCGCCGGGCGTCGTCCCGCCACCCGCTGCGCCGGCCCCGCTCGCGCCGGGCCCTGCCGCGGAATTCGCGCCGACCTCGCCCGCGCCGGCTGCCGAAGCGCCGGCCACACCGACGCCGATCGGGCCGCAGGGCGTGGGACCGGCCCCCGGCCCGGCCTCCTGACCTGACGACCGCCGCGCGCGAAGAGGTTCCGTAGACGCCGCCTACACTCGGCGGTGATGTCACAACGTTCAACGGAGCTGGAAGCCGCGGTCCGCGCCGGGCTCGCCAAGGTGATCGATCCCGAGTTACGCAGGCCGATCACTGAGCTCGGCATGGTCAAAAGCGTCGCCGTCGCCCCCGACGGTGCCGTGCATGTCGCGGTGTACCTCACCACCGCGGCGTGCCCGAAGAAGACGGAGATCTCCGAGCGGGTGACCGCCGCGGTCGCCGACGTGCCGGGCACCGGGGCCGTGACGGTCAACCTGGACGTCATGAGCGACGAGCAACGCACCGAACTACGCAAGCAATTGCGGGGTGACGCGCGCGAGCCCGTCATCCCGTTCGCCCAGCCCGGCTCACTGACCCGGGTGTATGCCGTCGCATCGGGCAAGGGCGGGGTCGGCAAGTCGAGCGTGACGGTCAACCTCGCCGCGGCGATGGCCACCCGCGGGCTGTCGGTCGGCGTGCTCGACGCCGACATCTACGGGCACTCGGTCCCGCGGATGATGGGCACGACGGAACGGCCCACTCAGGTCGAGTCGATGATCATCCCGCCGATCGCCCACGAGGTGCGGGTGATCTCGATCGCCCAGTTCACCCAGGGCAACACGCCGGTGGTGTGGCGCGGACCGATGCTGCACCGCGCCCTTCAGCAATTCTTGGCCGACGTCTACTGGGGCGACCTGGACGTCTTGTTGCTCGACTTGCCACCGGGCACCGGCGACGTCGCCATCTCGGTCGCGCAACTGATCCCCGGCGCGGAGATCCTCGTCGTGACGACGCCGCAGCTCGCCGCGGCCGAGGTCGCCGAGCGGGCGGGTGCGATCGCGTTGCAGACCCGTCAGCGCATCGTGGGTGTGGTCGAGAACATGTCGGGGCTGGTGCTGCCCGACGGGACGACCATGCAAGTGTTTGGCGAGGGCGGTGGCCGCCAGGTCGCCGACCGGTTGACGCGGGCCGTCGGCGCGGACGTGCCGCTACTGGGCCAGGTCCCGTTGGACCCGGCGCTGGTCGCCGCGGGCGACTCGGGGGTGCCGCTGGTGTTGAGCGCGCCGGATTCGGCCGCCGGCAAGGAGCTGCGGAGCATCGCCGACGCCCTGTCCAGCCGCAAACGCGGGCTGGCGGGCATGTCGCTGGGCTTGGATCCGGCCGGCCGCTAGATCGTCCGCGAAACGGAATCCTCGCACCGCTCCACTCGCAATTTGCGTGCTGGAATAATGTTTCGCGCCGAGATGCGCCGAGATGCGCCTAGGTGCGCTCAGGTGGCGTCGGTGTCGAACGGCGTCGACAACGGCTTCGGCGGCGCCTTCTGCGTCGGCTCGGCCGGGGGCGGTGGTTGTGGTGTGGTGCGCTGGTCGAACTTGCCGGTGAAGATCGAGTCGTCGCCGTCGAGCAGGTGCTTGGTCAACGCGGCGCGCGGCGTCATGCCCCGCAGCTTCTGCAGCTCGCTCAGCGGTTCGCGGAGGTCATCGAACTCGGGGCCCAGATCCTCCCGCAGCTGTCTGGTCGCCCCGCTGATGTAATCGCGGGCCTGGCGCAGCGCATCAGAGGTCCAGCGGATGGCGCCGGGCAGCCGCTCCGGCCCGAGGATCACCAAACCGGCGATCACCAGGAGCAGCATCTCGCCCCAGCCGACGTTGGCGAACATCAGGTGCTGTTGTCGGAGCCGGGGTTCACGGTAAGCGTCACATGGCGGCCGTCGCGCACCACCTCGACGGGCGCGTCCTGGCCGATCTTCAACTGCCGCACCGCCACCACGAACTCGTCGGCATCGGCGACCGTGCGGTTGCCGATCTTGACGACGACATCGTTTTCGAGGATGCCCGCCTTCTCCGCCGGGCCGCCAGCCTTGACGTTGGCCACCTGCGCGCCCGACGCGAGGTCGTTGCTCACCGAGCGCGCCGTCAGACCCAACGTCGGATGGGCGATCTTGCCGTCCTTGATCAGTCCCTCGACGACAGTCTTGACCTCGTTGACCGGGATCGCGAACCCGAGGCCACTGGCACTGTCCGACAACGATTTTCCGGCGGTGTTGATGCCGATGACGTCGGAGTTCATGTTGATCAGCGGGCCACCGGAGTTTCCGTGGTTGATCGAGGCGTCGGTCTGCACGCCGTCGATCACGGTGTCGGTGTCGGAACCGTCGCCCGACAGCGGGACGGGCCGGTGCAGCGCGCTGATGATTCCGTGGGTGACGGTGCTGCGCAAGCCCAGCGGCGCACCCGCAGCGATGACTTCGTCGCCGACGTGCAGTTTGTCGGAGTCGCCGAGGCGGGCCACGCTCAGGTTGTCGACGTTGTCCACCTTGAGCACGGCCAGGTCGGTCTTCGGGTCGCGGCCGACGAGGTTGGCCGGTACCTCCTTGCCGTCGTTGAACACCACAGACAGCTTGTACTGGCTGGGATTGGTGGCGGCCTCGGAGATCACGTGGTTGTTGGTGACGATGTAACCGCGGCCGTCGATGACGACGCCCGAGCCCTGGGCGCCCTCGTTGTCACCGACGGCTTCGATCGTGACGACCGAATCGGCCACGGCAGCAGCTACTTTCGCGAAGCGGCCTTCGGGCTGCTCGGAGCCGGCGTCGGTGTTCAGGGTGACTTTTGACGTGGTGAACGCCTCGACCACCTCTGCGGTCTTGCGGCCCACCCAACCGCCGGCGAATCCGATCACCAGCGCGATGATCGCCAGCACGGCCAGTGCGACGTAGGAGACCCGGCCGCCGAACAACACGTCCCGCACGCCGAGCTTGCCGACGTTGGCAGCCGCGGGCATCGGCGCGGGAGCGGGCACTGCGGGGGTACCGAGAGCCGCGGCGGCACCAGGATCGCGCCACGGATCGTCGGGCTCCTGCGGCTGCTCCCGTTCGCGCTCCGCCTCCAACGCTCCAATGTCGGCGGGATGACGTTGCAGAGAATCACCACGGCCGTTGGGCCGCCCGAACGCCTCCTTCAAAACGGGATCGGGTGGCTGGTTGGTCGGGGTGAACTCGCCTTGGTCGCGATAGCGGTCCGCGCCGACGAAGGAGCCGTCGACGCCTTCAGGCCTGCCGAAAGCCCGGGTGGTGGACGGGTCGACCGGCGGCCGCATGACAGGGCGGGGCGCGACCCGTTGGCTACCTTCGGTCTGGTCCTGCTTGGTCACCCGTGTATCACTCTCTATGTGGTCGCCGCTGTCCGCCGGCGCGCGTCGGTGCTTGGATTGTCGTCCACATTACCGGCGCTTGCGCCGGCCGCGGATGGTGTCGTCAGCAAAATGAGATTGGTCATCGTTGCCGGCCTGAAGATGGGCCGTGTCCTGGGGAATTTGCGACAGAAGGCCCAGCAGCGAGGTGGGGATGGCAATCGGCCGCGAATCCCGCAACGCCGCGCGGGCCTGGCGCTGGGCCTCGACTTCTGCGACACATTGCGTGCACAGCGAAAGGTGATGGGCGGCGCGCAGATGTGCGGTCATCCGCAGCTCACCGTCGACATAGGCGGCGATGGCTTCGGTGGACAGGTGCTCGGTGGAACCGAACTCGCGCGGCCCCACCGGTGCGTCACTCTGCGAGGCGAACTGAGCGGGCAGCCATGAGAACGCGCGACGGAACACATGTCCCGGGTCGGCCATCACCCGCTCCTCTCGATGCATCACCAGCGCGACAGACATTTACTTACTTGAATGTAGCGCGGGACCCGATGCCCGACACCTGTGAATGGTCAGGCAGACCTGGCCGTGTCCTCGCAATGGCGCGCCAAGTAGTCCCGCAGCGCCTGCCTGCCCCGGTGGATACGCGAGCGCACGGTCCCGAGCTTCACGCCCAGGGTGGCGCCGATCTCCTCGTAGGACAAGCCTTCGATGTCGCACAGCACGACCGCGGCGCGGAACTCGGGCGGCAGCGAATCGAGCGCGGCCTGCAGGTCAGGTCCGAGCCGCGAATCGTGGTAGATCTCTTCCGGGTTGGGCTCGTCGGCGGGCACCCGGTCGTAGTCCTCGGGCAACGCCTCCATGCGGATGCGGCCACGCCGGCGGACCATGTCCAGAAACAGGTTGGTGGTGATGCGGTGCAGCCAACCCTCGAAGGTGCCGGGCTGGTAGTTCTGCACCGACCGGAACACCCGGATGAACGTCTCCTGGGTGAGATCCTCGGCGTCGTGCTGATTGCCCGACAGCCGATAGGCCAGCCGATACACCCGGTCGGCGTGTTGACGCACCAACTCATCCCAAGAGGGCATCGCCGACTTGTCGCCGGTGGCGTCGAAGATCGCGGTGCCCTGTGGCTCGTCGGACGACTCGACCCATTCGCCATCGGTGTAGCGCTCGAGGTGCGGCATGGAAACGGGCGCCAGATGGGGCGCCGTGACGGTTGTGCTCGTCGGATCCTCCAGGTCACAGCGTTCACCGCTTGTCGGGAACGCGACAGTCGCGGCAACACGACGATCGACAGAGTTATTCCCAGAGCGCCAGCGTCCGCCGTGTTCCATGCGACATACCTTTTCCGACCGTCGTGTGGTGGGCATATGAGCTAACTGAACTTTCCCTGAGAAACCCCGCTGTACCCCGTTCCTGCCCGCTTTAACCAGCGAAAATCATCGGTTGGCCGCGGGATTTCGACGTTGCCGTACGGGCGTGTCGCGGTGGTGAGCGTTTGCGCACCGCTCTACGCTGCGGGCATGGCCGATGCCCCGGTGAGCCAGAGCCAGCCCAGCCGCGCCGAGTCGATCGTCAATCACGCCGAGCATTCGATCTCCGAGGACGCCATCGTTGCGGCGGCGCGCGATCGCGCGGTCGAGACGGGTGCGGGCGCCGTCACCCCTGCGGTCGGGGCGTTGCTCAGCGTGCTGGCCAAGCTCAGCGGCGCAAAGACCGTCGTCGAGGTCGGCACCGGCGCCGGGGTGAGCGGATTGTGGCTGCTGTCGGGGATGCGTCACGACGGCGTGCTGACGACGATCGACGTCGAACCCGAACATCAGCGGCTGGCCAAGCAGGCGTTCAACGAGGCCGGGATCGGGCCGTCGCGCACCCGGCTGATCAGCGGCCGCGCCCAGGAAGTGCTCACCCGGCTGGCCGACGAGTCCTACGACCTGGTGTTCATCGACGCCGATCCCCTCGACCAGCCGGACTTCGTCGTCGAGGGGGTGCGCTTGCTGCGCCCGGGCGGGGTGATCATCGTGCACCGCGCCGCGTTGGGCGGCCGCGCCGGCGACGCGAATGCCCGCGACGCCGAGGTCACCGCGGTGCGCGAAGCGGCCCGGTTGATCGCCGAG
>NZ_LZMC01000048.1 GCF_001668615.1 Mycobacterium sp. 1274761.0 | reverse complement strand
CCCGGTCCGATACATCCGCGCCCCCGGCCCGCCGAACGGACACGCCACAAACCGCGACGACGTCAACCCCGACCGGCGCCAATAGCCCACACCGACACCGGCGCCAGCCACATACAACTCGCCCACCACACCCGGCGATACCCGGCGCAACCCCGCGTCCAGCACAAACAACGTCGCCCCCGGTGCCGGCGAACCGATCGGCACCGCATCTGAACCCGCCTCCAGCGGCGCACTTATCGCCGCGTACACCGTCGCCTCGGTCGGGCCGTAAGCGTTGATCATCACCCGCCCCGGCGCCCACCGATCCACCAGCGCCGTCGGACACGCCTCACCGGCCACCACCAATGTCGCCGACTCCAACCCCTCCTGCGGCAGAACTCCCACCGCAGACGGCGTCTGACTCAACACACTGACCTGCTGCTCGACCAGCAATGCGTGGAATTCATCTGGTGATGCAGCCACCGACTCGGGCACCACCACCAACCGTGCGCCGTGCAACAACGCTCCGAAGATCTCCCACACCGAGACGTCAAAGGCGTAGGAGTGCCACTGTGACCACACCTGTGCCGGCCCCGTCGCCACCCGGCTATTCCCTGATGACAACAACTGGACCGCGTTGCGGTGAGCGATAACCACCCCCTTGGGCACACCGGTGGTGCCCGAGGTGTAAATCAGATACGCGATGTCATCCGGAGCCGGCGGGGGCAACGCCGTGCCCGGATACGTGTCGATCACCGGATCGTGGATGTCGAAAACCGTCAGCTCATGCCCGGCCAGCCGATCGGCCAACGCGGCCGTCGTGATCGCCGCTACCGGCGCAGCGTCGGAGAGCATGAAGTCGATCCGCGCCGTAGGCAACGCCGGATCGATCGGCACATAAGCCGACCCGCTCTTCAGCACCGCCAATATCGCGACGATCGCCTCAACGGAACGCGAGAAGAGCAGCACCACAGATGTTCCCGGGCCCCCACCGCGAGCAACCAACAACTGCGCCAACCGGTTAGCCGCCTCGTCCAGCTCCCGATACGTCAACGAGCGGTCGTGAGAAGTCACCGCCACCGCATCGGGGGTGCGGGCCACCTGCGCGGCGAACAACTCCGGAATCGACACCGTCGCAGGCGCGAGCTCCGTCAAAGCCGCCCGATTACCCCACTCATCCAGATCATCGTGCTCGTCCTCATCAAGCAAATCGAACGACAACAGCCTCCGCGACGCATTGATCGTCAAGACCGCTCCCCTGAATCCGTCATGGCCAACAACACCCGCTTGAACCGACGAACTAACGCCACAACGCGAGCCGCATCAAAGACATTGGCATCAAACTCAACCCGCAATTTCAACTCAGCACCCGGCTGCACCTGCACCGACAAGGGATAGTGATTCATCTCCCTCGCTGAGAATCCGGTGACGGCCAATTCGTGGTCGCCGGAAAGCGCGTCGGTCTCGACCGGGTAGTTCTCATACACGAACAGCGTGTCGAACAGCTGGTCGTGGCCGGTGACGCGATGGATCTCGGAAAGCGCCAGGTGCTGATGCTCGAGGGTTTGGTTATTAGCGGTTTGCAGCTGATCGAGCAGGTCTTCGACGGTGGTAGCCGCGGTGATCGTCGCACGCACCGGCACGGTGTTGATCATCAGCCCCACCATGGACTCCGCACCGGCCAACTCGGTCGGCCTGCCCGAGACGGCGGTGCCAAACGCCACGTCCTGCCGGCCGGTCAGCCACATCAGCAGCTGAGCGAAAGCCGCTTGTAGAACGACGTTCACGGTGGTGTGACAGGAGCGGGCCAGTTCGGTCAGGGCGCGGGTGGTGTCCTCAGGCACTACGAATGACTCCACGCTTCGCGGCCCTGGCTCCTCCAGCGCGGGCGAACGAACAAGGGTTGGGGTGTCGAAACCGGCCAGTACCTGTCCCCACGCTTGGCGGGCAGCGTCGATGTCACGCTCGGCCAGCCAGCCGATAAACCGGCGGTATGGCGCGGCCGTCGGCAGGCGCTGACCGTAATAGCTGGCGAAGATCTCCCCCAGCAGGATCGACGTCGACCAGCCGTCGAGCACGATGTGGTGATTCGTGAGCACGAATCGATGCCGATCAGGCCCAGTGCGGATCAACGCCGCCCGAAACACCGGCTGGTCACCTAAGTCGCATACCGCCGCTCGCTCGTCGGCGCACACACCTCGGACCTGCTCATCCAGGTCGCCGTCAGCGGAGTCGAGTTCGATGTACTGCCACGGCACTACTGGCTTGGCCGGAATGACCTGCACGGGCTCGTCATACTGGGCGCAGAATTGGGCTGCGAGGTGCGGGTGGCGGGTCAGCACGGTGTTCACCGCCTCGCGCAACCGGTGCGCGTCGAGCGGGCCGGCGATAGTGATATCCAGCTGCACTGCATACACATCGCCGCCCGGATCATCTGTCCGTGTGGTGGTGGTGTGGAACAGCAACCCCTGCTGCAGCGGGGTCAACGGCAACACATCGGCGATCTCATATCGGCCACACAGCTCGTCGAGCTGAGTCTGGGTCAGCCGGGCCGGGGCGATGTCCGACGGCGTCCACCCACCCCCACCGGCGCGGACATGGGCGCAGATGCCGGCCAACGCCTCAAACCACAACCGGCTCAACCGGTCCACCTGCGAGTGGTCCAGCGCCGAGAGCGCCCATCTCCAGTTGGCCTGCAACCTCGGACCGGTGTCGGTGTCGGCAGCGATGGCGGCGAGCTCTAGGGTGTGCGCCAACGGGATTGGCAAAGCCGCGGTGACGCCGGTGGCCGCCATCCCCTCGGGGCTCAGGCGCCACACATCATCGGAGAGCTCACCAGCTGCGGCGCCCAGTCGACCCAAATAGTTGAACCCGATCCGTGGATCCGATTCGGCCAGCGCCACGTCGGGATTCAGATATCGCAGCAGGCCGTAGGTCAATCCATCAGGCAGGGCGCGCAACTGCTCTTTGGCTGCCTTGACCAGCGCCCCGAACCCGGCCTCACCGGTGCGCACCTGACCCCAGTCCAACCCGCCAACTTGCAGGGCCACCGGATACAGAGTGGTGAACCAGCCCACGGTCCGGGTCAGGTCCACACCGGCAGCCAACTCCTCATCGCGCCCGTGGCCCTCCACATCGATGGCGACCGGCGCATCGCTGCCCAGAAACTCCGCGCACGCCACACCGAACGCGATCAACAAGATGTCGTGCACGCCGGCGCGAAACGCCGCGGGCACCTCACCCAACAGCATCCGGGTGGTCTCGACATCGAGGTCCACCGACAGCTGCCCGGCCGTGGCGAACGTATCCACCCCAGGCTGCACCGCCGGCAGCAGCGCCGGGGTCGCAGCCACCTGCCGCCAAGCCTCGGCCTGGTCCACGACCTGCGGGTCGTGAGCGTGCTCGGCGAGCAGCGCTGACCACCGGGCAAATGACGTCCCGCCGGCCGGTAAGGCTATCGGCTGCCCGCTGTGATGCTGCGCCCACGCAATGTTCAAGTCCTCCAACAGGATTCGCCAAGAAACCCCGTCGACGGCCAGATGGTGAACGATCAACGCCAGCTGGCCGGTGTCGGCCGCCCACAGCGCACTGAGCATGGCTCCGGCGGCGGGGTTCAATCGCGACCGTGCTCCCACCAGCGCCGCATCCGTCAAGACCTGCACGGTGTGCAGGCATGCGCGCGCGTCCACCGCCCCAGCCTCGGGCACCGTCATGGACCATCCGCCGGCGCCGCCGTCGTCGGCATGGCAGCGCAACATGGCATGACGATCCAGCAACGCCTGCAACACGACCACCACGTCGGCCTCGCTCGCCCC
>NZ_LZMC01000047.1 GCF_001668615.1 Mycobacterium sp. 1274761.0 | reverse complement strand
GTACTGGCGACCCGCGTCGTGGGCGGCCGGCGTGGCCGTGGTCGACGCGCTGTCCTGGGGTGAGGCCGACGACGGGCTGGTGGAGCGCTGGGCGCCGCTACCGGAGTGGCCGCAGATGTTGTTGCGGGCGTTGATGTTCCGGCTCGCGGTCCATGCGCTGCATCCGCGGTCGACGGCCGCCGCGTTCCCGGGCCTGGCGCGGACCGCGGCTTTGGTCCGCCTGGTGCTGTAGCGGCTCTTCGCGCCCCTCGGCGATTTCGGCGTGAAAACCGGCGCCCAGCGCGGGGTATCACGCCCGAATCGCGGGACGACGAATCAAAACGCGTGCCGAACCTCGGTGAGCGGCACTCGCCCGTCGTCGGCCTCACCCCAGGACAGCGCGTCGACCACGGCCACGCCGGCCGCCCACGACGCGGGTCGCCAGTACGGCGTGATGTCGGTGATGCCGGGCGCCGCGGTGCCCGCGAAAAGCACTGTGCCGTAGAGATCGCCATGCACCAATTGGCTGGGGCTCTTCGTCGGCTTGCGCAGCCCAGCCAGTTGATTGATCAGGTCGATGGACCGCTGACCGTCGGCCGACCCCGGCGACACCCGCGCGCCCGGTGGCAGCGAGTGCAGCGGCCGCTCCTCCCACGCCGCGCGGTCGGCGGCGATGAACACGTCCACGTCCGACCAGGGCGCAACCGGGGGCTGGGTCAGAAAGCGCGGTCGCTCGAGTTTGGCCGTCGCCTCATGCAGGCGAACCGCGGCCGAGACCACCTCGTCGTGGCGCGGTTCGGGCGTGCCCGCAACGAACGTGTCGGCGCGCCAGCCGGCCACCACATAGCGGCCGTCGGTCGAACGGACCGGCCTGGCGAGCCGTACCCCGTCGACGAACAGCGTCTCGCGCACCTTCGCCGACCAGGCCGCGCGGGCGTGGTCGGCAACCATCGACAGCACGACCTCACCAACCCGCCAGCCGCCCTCCCAACCGGCGCCGAGCTCGACGGGCTGCAGGCCACTGAGGCCGAACGCCGCCAGCACGTGGTCTGGTGGGCACTCGTCGGTCACAGCGCCAGGCTACCGGCGCACCAGGCGCTATTGGCTTCGCTGGCCGCCTGTGTCGCAGCCGTTAAACACCTGTGTCACACCCGTTGCCGTGCGTTAGTACATGACCATGTCGGGCTCGACCTGGTTGCCCCACGCCACGATTCCACCCTGCACGTGCAGCGCGTCGGAGAAGCCGGCCTTCTTCGCGATCGCCAACACCTCAGCCGAGCGCACACCCGTCTTGCAGTAGAACACCGGCGTGCGGTCGACCTGCAGTTTGGCCAGCGCCTCGCCGGATTCGAACTGCGACTTGGGGATCAGCTGCGCGCCCTCGATGTGGTTGATGTCCCACTCGACCTGCTCGCGGACGTCGATCAACGACAGCGGCTTGGCCGAGTCGATCATCTCGCGCAGTTCCCGTGGCGTGATGGTGGATTCGAGCGTGGCCTCCGTGGCCTCGTCCGACAGGACACCGCAGAACTCCTCGTAGTCGATCAGCTCGGTGATCTTCGGCGTCTCGGGATCCTTGCGGATCTTGATCGTCCGATAGGTCATGTCGAGCGCGTCGTAAACCATCAGCCGGCCCAGTAGCGGGTCGCCAATACCGGTGATCAGCTTGATCGCCTCGGTGCCCATGACCGACGCGATCGAGGCGCAGAGAATGCCCAGCACCCCGCCCTCTGCGCAGGACGGCACCATGCCGGGAGGCGGCGGCTCCGGGTAGAGGTCGCGGTAGTTCAGGCCCCGCTTATTGCCGTCCTCGTCGGCCGGCGCGTCCTCCCAGAACACCGACACCTGGCCCTCGAAGCGGTAGATCGACCCCCACACGTACGGCTTGCCCGCCAACACGGCGGCGTCGTTGACGAGATAGCGGGTGGCGAAGTTGTCGGTGCCGTCGAGAATCAGGTCGTAAGACTCGAACAGCTCCACGGCGTTGTCGGGCTCCAGCCGAACCTCGTGCAACCGCACGATCACCAGCGGATTGATCTCCTTGATCGAGTCACGCGCGCTCTCGGCCTTGGACCGGCCGATGTCGGACTGCCCGTGGATGATCTGCCGCTGCAGGTTGGACTCGTCGACTACGTCGAACTCGACGATCCCGATGGTGCCGACGCCGGCCGCGGCCAGGTACAGCAGCGCCGGCGAGCCGAGACCGCCTGCGCCGATCACGAGGACCCGCGCGTTTTTCAGCCGCTTCTGACCGTCCAGGCCGAGATCGGGAATGATCAGGTGGCGGCTGTAGCGCGCGACCTCGTCGCGCGTAAGTTCTGCCGCCGGCTCTACCAGCGGCGGCAACGGTGTAGACACCGGTACCCTCCTCGAATCGCAGTCGGGCTTGCTTTCCATCACAGCAGTTACCGAGCACAACGGCAATCAGCGTCGGGAGCTTCCCATACCGCTCGCGCGGCAGCGCTACGGGATCGGATACGGCCAGGGGTTGGGCTTGCAGGTCTTACCGTCGGCCTTGACCCAGTCGGGGTCGAAGCGCGCGTTGTCGTTATCGCTTGTGGAGAAGGTCTGCTGCATCATGACCGGCGCCAGCTGCCCGTCCTCGGCACAGGGTTCGTGGCGCGGGTAGCCGATCGCGTGGCCGACCTCGTGGTTGATCAGATACTGGCGATAGGCGCCGACGTCGCCCTGGAACGGCACCGCGCCGCGCGCCCAGCGGGCCTCGTTGAGAAACACCCTGCGCTGGGCGTCGGGCCCGTAAGACGGGTTGTAGCAGGAGGTCTCGATCGGGATCTCGTAGCCACAGCCCTCCCGCAGGGTCATCGGGCTGGTCAGCGACACCCGGAAGTCGGGCTTACCTCCGGCGGTGGCGTCGACCCGGGTGAAGGCGAACTGCGGGTTGTGCGTCCAGCTCTTCGGATTGGCCAGCGTCTGGCTGACCATGCGCGCGAAGTTCTCATCGCCGCCGAAGGTGGTGGTGTCGAGGCCGTCTTCGACCTCGACGGTGTAGGTGAACGTCTTGGTGGTGCCGTCGCCGACTTTCGGATCGCTGCCGGGCACGATGCGCCAGGTCTTGGCGCCCGCCTCGGTGTAGGGCCCGCCGTCGGGCAGGATGCCGGTCGGCAGGTTGGCGTCGAACTGAGTCAGGCCCTTCGGCGGTGCGCCGACGATGGATGTGCTGTCCGCGCCGATGGTGGGCGGACCTTGCGCGGGGCCCTGATCCTGTTGGGCGCTGGGAGCGCTGGTTCCGGTGACAGTGGTGTAGACCACCCAAACCGTGAGCGCGAGGAGGGCGGGCAACGCATAGGCCCGCCAGCCGTAGGTCGACACGAACCGGCCGAGCCAGCTCTGCTTGCGCCAGCGACGGTGTTCTTCGCGGTTGGACCTGACCCGGCCCGAGGTCTCGGCGAGGGGGTCACGCTGAGCGCGCAGCGGCTCACGCCACTCGTCCCGCAGCACGGGGATGCGGGCCCTGCTCGATTCCGGGTCGCGACGCGGTTGGCCTGCGGCGCTGTGCGTGCGACGCCCCGGCTCGTAGGTCACCGAAACAGGATGGCACAGACCGTCCTTCTCATAGTTCCGGCGCGCCTTCTGATCGGGGCCACGAGTGTCGAGCCGACGACCTGAGGCCCATCCCCGCCTCGGGGTAGTACTGTCGATGCGAACAAGGCCGCGTGACGGCCAGATAGAGGGAGTGATGAGCGATCTCGCCAATGCCACTCAAACACGGGGTGGTAGTTCGGCAGCCAACCGGCGCGGCGGTCGGCTGCCCCGCGATGAGCGTCGCGGTCAGCTACTCGGCGCTGCCAGCGAGGTTTTCGTCGACCACGGCTACCACGCCGCGGGGATGGACGAGATCGCCGAACGCGCGGGTGTAAGCAAACCGGTTCTCTACCAACACTTCTCGTCGAAGCTGGAACTGTACCTGGCGGTGCTCGCACAGCACGTCGACAACCTGGTTTCGGGTGTGCGGCAGGCGCTGCGCACTACCACCGACAACCGCCAGCGGCTGCGCGCGGCCGTGCAGGCGTTCTTCGACTTCATCGAACACGACGGCCAGGGCTACCGGCTGATCTTCGAAAACGACTACGTCACCGAGCCGCAGGTGGCCACGCAGGTCAAGGTGGCAACGGAATCGTGCACCGACGCCGTGTTCGACCTGATCAGCCGCGACTCCGGCCTGGAAGCCCACCGCGCCAGGATGATCGCGGTCGGGCTGGTGGCGATCAGCGTGGACTCCGCCCGCTACTGGCTGAACAACGACCGGCCGATCTCCAAGGACGACGCGGTCGAAGGCACGGTCGCCTTCGCCTGGGGCGGGCTGTCACACGTGCCGCTCACCCGTTCTTGAGGGCCTCCGCGCCGACCACGCCGAAGCCGACCCGACGCACATCGGCCGCACCGATCTCGACATAGGCAATCTTCGCCGTCTGCACCAGAAACCGGCGGCCCTTTTCGTCGGTCAGCGCCAATAGACCCGTTTCGCTGGTGAGGGCATCAGTGATCACCTGCTCCACCTCGGTGGGAGTCTGCGCGCTGTTGAAGCAGAGCTCGCGCGGGCTGTCCGTGACACCGATCTTGACCTCCACGCTGCACCCTTTCCCGGTCGTCATGCGTTTCCACCAAAAGGCTAGTGGACCCGTAGCAGCGAACTGAGTCCGGACCGTTACCAACACGCGGCGGCTGAGACCTCAACTGTCACTTCTGCATCTATAGCATCGGCCGTGCAACAGTTGAGCCGACGAGGATTACGCGCATGAACAGGCATTCTTCGCCCTGGATGACCGAATCAGTCACCGACCGCTACGACGGTCCCGACGTCGATGACGACTTCGCCGACGCCGAGGATTACGACGCCTACGCCGACTACGACGACGACCTGGACGACGTCCGTTATTACGTCGACGACGACCGGCGGTGGTTGTGGGTGGCCAGCGTCGCGGGCATCGTGCTGCTGATCGCCGTGGCGGGCACGATGATGATCCTCAGCGGGAACGACAGCGGCACCACGTCTGCGACCGTCGACCCGTCGACCAGCCAAGCCGCCCCCTTCCCCAGCGCGGCTCCCTCCCCCAGCGTGCGTCGGCCGTCGGCCACCGCGCTGCCGCCGGAGACCGTCACGAGCGTGAAACCGTCGCCCACCGCCGCGCCGTCGAGCGTCATCGCCGAGCCGACCGAGGCCGCGCCGCCGCCGGCGGCCACTCCGCGCACCATCACCTACACCGTGACCGGTAACCGCCAGCTGTTCGACTTGGTCACGATCATCTACACCGACCAGCAGGGTGCGCTGCAGACCGATGTGAACGTCGCGCTGCCATGGACCAAGCAGGTCACGCTGGACCCGGGTGTGCAGCTCAGCTCGGTCACGGCGACCAGCGTGGCCGGTCAGCTGAACTGCGCGATCACCGACGGGTCGGGCGCGACGCTGGCGGCGCAGAACACCAACACGATGATCACCAACTGCACCCGCTGAGCAGCTCAGCCCGCGCCGAGATCGACGAAAAGGCGCGCGCCACTTGCACTTTCGCGCGCGTTTGCCGGTTTGGGCCCCAGAGGTGAGTGGGACTAGGCGAGGCCGAGCTCTTGCATGCGGGTGCTGTGCGTGCGCTGCAGGCGTTCGAAGAAGCCCGTCAACTGGCCCAGCCCGTCGGTGCCCGACACCACCAGGTCGACGAGCTCGTCACGGTCGGCCAGGACGTACTGCGCCTGGGTGATGGCCTCGCCGAGCAGCCGGCGCGACCACAGCGCCAACCGGTGCCGCTGCTTCTGGCTGGACGTCACCGCGGCGCGCACCTCGGCGACGACGAACTGCGAATGGCCCGTCTCCGACAGCACCGAGCGCACTACGCCAGCGACCTCGTCGGGCAGCACATCGGCGATCTCGAGATAGAAGTCGGCCGCCAGTGCGTCGCCGATGTAGGTCTTGACCAGCGCCTCCAGCCAGGTGCTCGGCGTGGTGAGCCGGTGGTAGTTCTCCAGCGCCGGCGTGTAGCGCGTCATCGCGTCGATGACGTCGACGCCGCGCTTCTCCAGCGCCTCGTGCAGCAACTCGTAGTGCGCCATTTCCGCGGCCGCCATGCTGGCCATATTGATGCGGCCCACCAGGTTGGGCGCCATCTTGGCTTCCTCGGTGAGCCGGTAGAACGCGGCGACCTCGCCATAGGCCAGCAGCGCGAACAGCTCGTTGATACCGGGGTGATCGGCCGTCACGCCTGAGTTCGCCGAGGTGACAATGTCGGTTTCCGATGCCGCAGGCTGGGTCGAACTCATGGCGCCAACTGTAGACGTAGACCGACGCTGCGCCCGACCGGCAAACCCGACAGGTACCATGGGTGTCAGGCAGGGGCTCGAACCGCGAGCCGCTACCTAAGAAATGTGCGTGCACGCAGTCGGTCCGCCTACCTGAGCGCAGGGCCCCGCGAAGTTTTCTCGTCATACTCGTGCGCGCGTGACGCGAACGATGACAGACGAGAAAACGGACCGGAAAGGCTGCACCTCCTACGTATGACCGCACTTAATCCTTCATTTGCCAAACTCGGCGTCCGCGACGAAATCGTGCGTGCACTGGTCGAGGACGGCAAGGAACACACCTTTGCCATTCAAGAACTGACCCTTCCGCTGGCGTTGGCCGGCGACGACCTCATCGGCCAGGCCCGCACCGGCATGGGCAAGACGCTGGCCTTCGGCGTCCCGCTGCTGCACGAGATCACCAGCGACGCCGAGCGGCCCCTGACCGGTGCACCCCGGGCGCTGGTCGTGGTCCCCACCCGCGAGCTGTGCCTGCAGGTGTCCAGTGACCTCGCCGGCGCCGCGAAATATCTGACCGTGGGCGACCGCAAGCTGTCGGTCGTGTCGATTTACGGCGGCCGTGCCTACGAGCCGCAGATCGATGCGCTGCGCGCCGGCGCCGACGTCGTCGTCGGAACCCCGGGCCGCCTGCTCGACCTCGCACAGCAGGGCCACCTGCAGCTGGGCGGCATCTCGGTGCTGGTGCTCGACGAGGCCGACGAGATGCTGGACCTGGGCTTTCTGCCCGACATCGAGCGCATCCTGCGCCTGACACCGGATTCGCGGCAGTCGATGCTGTTCTCGGCGACGATGCCCGACCCGATCATTACGCTGGCGCGCAGCTTCATGAACCAGCCGACGCACATCCGCGCCGAGTCCCCGCAGTCGTCGGCCGTGCATACCACCACCGACCAGTTCGCCTACCGCGCCCATGCGCTCGACAAGGTCGAGACGGTCAGCCGGATCCTGCAGGCCCGCGGTCGCGGCGCCACGATGATCTTCACCCGCACCAAGCGCACTGCTCAGAAGGTGTCCGACGAGCTGGCCGAGCGCGGCTTCAAGGTCGGCGCGGTGCACGGCGACCTCAACCAGGGCGCCCGCGAGAAGGCCCTCAAGGCGTTCCGCACCGGCGAGATCGATGTGCTTGTCGCCACCGACGTGGCGGCACGCGGCATCGACATCGACGATGTCACCCACGTCATCAACTACCAGTGCCCCGAGGACGAGCAGGCCTACGTGCACCGCATCGGCCGCACCGGCCGCGCCGGCAAGACCGGTGTGGCGATCACGCTCATCGACTGGGACGAGATCACCCGGTGGCAGATGATCGACAAGGCGTTGGGCCTCGGCCACCCGGATCCGGCCGAAACCTATTCCAGTTCACCACATCTCTACGAAGAACTGGGCATTCCTGAAGCCGCCACCGGGTCCGTCGGCCCGGCACTTCAGGCGAAGACCGTCAAGCGTCCGCCGCGCGATGCCCGAGATGCTTCAGAGGCACCCGCGCGCACCCGCACTCGCTCGCGTCGACGCACCCGCGGCGGCAAGCCGATCAGCAGCCACCCCGAAGGTGAGAAGGCCCCGACCGCGGAGTCCGACGCGGCGGCAGCCGATGGCGAGAAGACGGCCCGCAGGCGGCGCCGTCGTCGCCCGCGCAAGGCCGCCGCGACGACCGCCAACTAACCAGAGCCCCACCAGCCGATGGTCAAACCCGAGCGACGCACCCGGGCTGACTTGGTAGCCGCCGCCGCGATCGCCGTCGCGGTCGTCGTGGTCGGCGCGCTGATTTGGTGGACCAGCGATGCCCGGGCCACGATCAGCCGACCGGCGGCGTCGCCTGTCAAGACGCTTGCGCCTGCCAAGGTGGTGCCGGCCACGCTGCGGGAGTTGTGGACTGCGACGAGCCCGAAGACTACGCATCCCGTGATCGCGGGGGGCAGCGTCGTCACCGGTGACGGCCATCAGGTCGACGGTCGCGACCCCACGACCGGATCGGTGCTGTGGAGCTACGCCCGCGATCTCGAGCTGTGCGGCGTGACATCGGTCTACAACTACGCGGTCGCCGTCTATCCCGACCGCCGCGGATGCGGTCAGGTCAGCACCATCGACGGGCAGACCGGAATGCGCGGCCCGAGCCGCACCGCCTACGCCGATGCCGAGATCGCGTTGTCGTCGGACGGCACGGCGGTGCTCGCCGCAGGCGACGAGCGGCTCGAGCTGTGGCGCTCGGACATGGTGCGGATGATCAGCTACGGCAAGCTCGACGCCCGCATCAAACCCGAGGTCCCCACCCCGCTGCTATGCGAGCTGAAATCGGCGGCGGCCAGCACCTCTGCGGTCTCGGTGCTCGAGAACTGCCCGGACCAGGCGGACCTGCGGCTGACGCTGCTGCGGCCGGCCAAGGAAGAAGACACCCCCGACCTCAAGTACGTGCCGTTGCCCGGCGTCAAGGACAACGCCGACGCCCGGGTCGTCGCGGTCTCAGACACCACCACCGCCGTCTACGTGCCCACACCGAGGCCGTCGCTGATGATCATCGACGAGACCGGCTCGACGACCGCCAACCTCCCCCTCCCGAAGCCCGCCTCCCCCGAGGCCGACGCGAACCGCGCCGGCGACCTGGTCACCTGGTGGACGGGCGACGCCGTGATGGTGTTCTCCGCAAGCGGCATGCAGTACCGCTTCACCATCGGCCCGCTCGGCACCCATGTCCCGATCGGCCCGGCAACGATGATGGCCGGGCGCCTTCTCCTCCCGGTCAACGACGGCGTCGGCGTCTACGACCCGAACACCGGGATCAACGAACGGTTCATCCCGCTGCGGCGCCAACCCGCGCCGTCGGCGGTGGTGCCGGGTGTGGCGGGTTCGGTGCTGCTCGAGCAGCGCGGCCCGTCCCTCGCAGCGCTGGGTTCCTAGACCTCCGGCGCGAAAGTGGCCAGTTCTTTGCCCGTCTTCCAATGCTTGAGCAGCGCGGTTGCAAGATCGCGGTAGGCGCCCGCGCCCTTGTTCTTCCGGCTGGCCAGCACCGACGCGCCCGATGCGGTGGCCTCGGCGAAACGCACCGTACGCGGAATCGGCGGCGCCAGCACCGGCAGGTCGTAGCGGTCGGCGACGTCGAGCAGCACATCGCGGCTGTGGGTGGTGCGCGAGTCATACAGCGTCGGCAGCGCACCAAGCAGCTTCAGGTCGGCGTTGGTGATCTGCTGCACGTCGTTGATCGTGCGGAGGAACTGGCCCACGCCGCGATGGGCCAACGTCTCGCACTGCAGCGGCACGATGACCTCATTGGCGGCGGTCAGCCCGTTGAGGGTCAGCACCCCCAGCGATGGTGGGCAGTCGATGATCACCACATCGAAGTGCTCGCTCAACTTGTCCAGGGCACGCTTGAGCGCATATTCGCGCCCCGCCCGCATCAGCAGCATCGCCTCGGCACCGGCCAGGTCAATGTTGGCGGGTAGCAGCGTCATTCCCTCTTCGGTGGACACCAACGCCGCCGACGGCTCGACCTCGCCGAGCAGCACCTCGTGGATCGACACCGCCAGCTTGTCGGGGTCCTGGCCCAGCGAGAACGTCAAGCATCCCTGCGGATCAAGGTCGACGAGCAGCACCCGTTGCCCGTTTTCCACCATCGCCGCACCCAACGACGCCACCGTCGTCGTCTTGGCTACCCCACCCTTTTGATTGGCGACCGCAAGTACTCGCGTCACGTGTCCATACAAGCACGGTCGGGCACATCGCAGCGGCGAGTGCGGCAGAATCGGCGGGGTGAGTGTCGCCCAGCGCCGGCTCCTGCTACTGAGGCATGGCGAAACCGAGTGGTCGCGCAGCGGCAGGCACACCAGCCGCACCGAGCTCGAGCTCACCGAGACAGGGCGGGCGCAGGCCAAGGCCGCCGGTGAGACGCTCGCCGAGCTGGACCTGCACGACCCCTACGTCGTCTGCAGTCCGCGCAAACGCGCCGTCGTGACCGCCGAAATGGCCCGGCTGACCGTCGACGAGGTGAACCCGCTGATCAGCGAATGGGATTACGGCGACTACGAGGGCACGACGACCGAGGAGATTCGCAAGGCCGTGCCCAACTGGCTGGTGTGGACGCATGGCTGCCCCGGCGGCGAGACCACCGCGGCGGTGTGTGAACGAGCCGACCGTGCGATCGCATTGGCATTGCAGCACATGGAGTCTCGAGACGTGATTTTCGTCGGACATGGGCATTTCTCAAGGGCGGTCATCACCCGCTGGTTGGAACTGCCCGTCTACGAGGGAATCCGTTTCGCGATGGCCGCGGCGTCCATCGCGGTCTGCGGCTTCGAGCACGGCGTACGACAGCTCACCGCACTCGGGCTGACCGGCTATCCCCACCCGACCGTGTTCACGTGACCCGCGAACCGACGTTTGTCCTGGCCACCGACGGCAGCGCCGTCGTCGCCGAAGGCGTGCACACCACATACAAGAGCATCGCCGACGCGCGTACCTCACTGACGTCGCGCAGCGCCCCGATTATCGTCGGCGCCTTGCCTTTTGACCTGTCCCGGCCAGCCGCGCTGATCCGGCCGCAGGAGGTCTCCTTCCTCGACGCGCTGCCGAAATGGCCGTTGCGCCCCATGCCCGATGTACGGGTCGCCGCAATGCTGCCCGAACCCGACGAGCACCGCGGCCGCATCGCAGTCGCGCTGCAACGGCTGCGCGACCCCGCGATCGAACTGAACAAAGTCGTGCTGGCCCGTGCGCTGCGGCTGGTGGCCGACGGCCCAGTGGATGCGCGCACCGTCGTCGACCGCCTCGTCACCACCGATCCTGCCGCCAACGCCTATCTGGTGGATTTGACCGCGGCGGGCGCCGACTACTCCGGAACCGTGCTGGTGGGCGCCAGTCCCGAGTTGCTCGTGGCTCGCCAGGGCGACCGGGTGGTGTGCGCTCCGTTCGCGGGGTCGGCGCCACGCTCGCCGGACCCGGACGTCGACCGGGCCAACGGTGAGGCGCTCGCCGCATCCACCAAGAACCGCTACGAGCACCAGCTGGTCGTCGATGCGATGCGCCAGATTCTCGATCCGCTGTGTGTCGATCTCGAGATTCCGTCGGCCCCGCAGCTGAGCCGCACCGCGGCCGTGTGGCACCTGTCCACACCGATCAGTGGACGGCTGCGTGAAACATCAACGACTGCTTTGGATCTCGCTATCTCCCTGCACCCCACGCCGGCGGTGGGCGGTGCGCCCACGGGTGCTGCCACAGGGTTGATCGGCGAGCTCGAGGGCGATCGGGGGTTCTACGCGGGCGCGGTGGGTTGGTGCGATCAACGCGGCGACGGCCGGTGGGTGGTGGCGATTCGTGGGGCGCTGCTGGCGGCCGATCGGCGCAGCGCTTTGGCGCACGCTGGCGGCGGCATCGTCGCGGAATCCAATCCCGACGACGAAGTCGATGAAACCACAACGAAATTCAAGACCATCCTGTCAGCCCTGGACGGGCAGCCATGATCATCCGGCGCGCCGAACCGGGAGATGAGGCGGAGTTGACGGCGATGATCCATGAACTCGCCGCCTTCGAACAGGCCGCCGATGAATGCACTGTCACTGAAACCCATTTGCGTACAGCGCTTTTCGGTGATGACCCCACAGTGCACGGCCACATCGCCGAGGAGGACGGCCAGGCCGCGGCTGCCGCGCTGTGGTTCAGAAACTTCTCGACGTGGGACGGTGTGGCCGGTATCTACCTGGAGGACCTTTTCGTGCGCCCGCAGTTTCGCCGCCGCGGGTTGGCCAGAGCGATGTTGGCCACGCTGGCCCGCGAGTGCATGCAGCGGGGCTACACGCGGTTGTCGTGGGCCGTGCTGGACTGGAACGTAGACGCGATCGCGCTGTATGACGCCGTCGGCGGGCGGCAACAGACCGAGTGGATCACCTACCGGGTGTCGGGCCCTGAATTGTCGGCGCTGGCCGACGAGTCGCCCTGAGCCCCTAACCACTGCACCGCCGAGGGACTGAACAGCAGCACCAGCGTGATGAGCGCGACGATGCCGACCGGGACGCCGTAGGCCCACTGTCCCGAACCGACCGCGATGTACCAGGCCACGGGCAACAGCAGAAGCTGGGCGAATACCGCGAGGCCGCGGCCCCACCGGCGGCCCGTCCACAACGCCCAGCCCGCCGCGAGCACGGCACCGCCGATGATCGCGAACCACGCCGCGGTGCCGAACTTGTTCATGCCGGGCTGCTCGCCGGAACCCACACCGCTGATGACGTAGACGACGGCGGCGACCAGGCCGGCCGCACCCTCGAGCGCCACCAGCGCCGCGGCTTGGCGCACCGTCGTCGGCGATGGAACCGTCACGGGTTTGAGCGTAAAGGTTCGCAGATAGGCTCTGTCCCGTGCGCGCCGTGCTGATCGTCAACCCCAACGCGACGTCGACCACACCCGCCGGTCGCGACCTGCTCGCGCACGCCCTGGAGAGCCGGGTCAAGCTGACAATTGCCCACACCGACAGCCGCGGCCACGCCATCGACATCGCCCGTGACGCCGCTCGCGACGGCATCGACGTGGTGATCGTGCACGGCGGCGACGGCACCGTGAACGAAGTCGTCAACGGCATCCTGGGCGCCTGCGGCACGGAGCCCGACAGCGGAGCGCCCGCCGTCGGCGTCGTTCCGGGCGGGTCGGCCAACGTCTTCGCCCGTGCGCTGGGCATCAGCCCCGACCCGATCGAGGCGACCAACCAGCTCATCGACCTGCTGAGCGAGCACCGCCGCACCAAGTCGTGGCGACGCATCGGGTTGATGGACTGCGGCGAGCGCTGGGGCGTGTTCACCGCGGGCCTCGGGGTGGACGGCGACGTGGTCGCGGCGGTGGAGGCACAGCGGGACAAGGGCCGCAAGGTGACCGCGTCGCGCTATATCCGGGTGGCCGTGCGCGAGGTGCTGGCCAGTGCCCGTCGAGAGCCGTCGCTGACCCTGCACCTGCCCGACCGGGGGCCGGTGACCGGCGTGCATTTTGCGTTCGTGTCCAATGCCAGCCCGTGGACATACGCCAACGCGAGGCCGGTGTGGACCAACCCGAACACCACGTTCGAGACGGGCATCGGCGTTTTCGCGACCACCAGCATGAACGTTTGGGCCAACCTGCGGCTGGTGCGGCAGATGCTGTCGCAGAAGGCCAAGATCCGGGCCAAGCACCTGGTCCGTGACGACGACGTGGCCTGGGTCCGGGTGACCGCGGAGGCGCCGGTGGCGTGTCAGATAGACGGGGATTACGTCGGGATGCGCGAAGAGATGACGTTCCGGGCGGTTCCCGGGGCGCTTGGCGTGCTCGCACCGCCGCCTGACGGGCCTTGAGCTGGGCCGATAGCAGCCGCACAGCCGGTTTTGAGCGCAAGTGGGTTGAGTTTAGTACAGGTGGGGAACGGGAAAGCGAACGGCGTTCGGCAGTGAGATAGCCCACGTGTTTCCGCACGCTATTGACACCTGTTCAGCCTGTGGCAGCATCGAAGCAAGCAACAGTGCAGAAACATTCGTATGCACGCGTTAACAGCCGAAGGAAAAAGCTCGTGCGCCTTGCTGCGCACATAGTGAGGAGAGTTAAAGCATGGATTGGCGCCACAAGGCGGTCTGTCGCGACGAGGATCCGGAACTGTTCTTCCCGGTGGGGAACAGCGGCCCGGCCCTCGCCCAAATCGCTGACGCGAAGCTTGTGTGCAACCGCTGCCCGGTGACGACTGATTGCCTGACCTGGGCGTTGGACTCCGGCCAGGACGCCGGCGTGTGGGGCGGAATGAGCGAGGACGAGCGGCGCGCACTCAAGCGGCGCAACGCCCGCACCAGGGCCCGCACCGGCGTTTAGCCGCACCGCGCGTCCACAACAAACGGCCCCGACGATTGTCGGGGCCGTCACTGTGTGCAAATGCAAGTATCCGAATTGCGCAACATGGTTCAATTCGCGAAAGCGGGACGCTACTGCGCGAATCGGACGCGTCGCCCGATCGGCACCCGCAGCACCACATCCGTCCCGCCCTCCGGCGAGGTGTGCATGCCCAGCGAGCCATCCAGCTCCGCCGACACAAGAGTGCGCACAATCTGCAACCCCAGCCGGTCGGCCTTCTCGAGGCTGAACCCCTCCGGCAGGCCGCGGCCGTCGTCGTGCACGACGACGTCGAGCCAGCGCGCCGACCGCTCCGCCCGAATCGTCACGCAACCGGCCTGAGTGGCGCCTTCGAACCCGTGCTCGATGGCGTTCTGCACCAGCTCGGTGATCACCATGATCATCGCGGTGGCCCGATCGGCGTCGAGCACGCCGAGGTCACCTTCGCGCGTGATCCGGATCGGAGTATCCGTGTTTTCCGGGGCGGCAACGTCATTCATCATTGGCAGAATACGGTCAACGACATCGTCGAGGTCGACTTCTTCGTCCACCGACATCGACAACGCGTCGTGCACCAGCGCAATCGACGACACCCGCCGCACCGATTCGATCAGCGCCTCGCGTCCCTCGGGATTGTTGGTGCGCCTGGCCTGCAACCGCAGCAGTGACGCCACCGTCTGGAGGTTGTTCTTCACCCGATGATGGATCTCGCGAATCGTGGCGTCCTTGGACAGCAGCGCGCGGTCGCGGCGCTTGATCTCGGTGACGTCGCGGATCAGCACGGCCGCGCCGTCCGCCTTACCGTGCACCACCAGCGGCAGCGTCCGCAGCAGCACGGCCGCGCCGCCGGCGTCGACCTCCAGCCTCATGCTGGAACCGCCCACCAGCGAGTCCCGCACGTGCTCGGCCAGCTCCTGAGCTTCGAACGGGTCGGAGATCAGCGGCCTGGTCACAGCGACCAGGTTCTGGCCCTCGAGCTCGGCGGTCAGACCCATGCGGTGGTAGGCCGACAGCGCGTTCGGGCTGGCGAACGCCACGACGCCGGCCACGTCCAGCCGGATGAAGCCGTCGCCGACCCGGGGGCTGGACCGCGAGATCGACAGGTCGCCGACATTGGGGAACGTGCCTTCGGAGAGCATGTGCAGCAGGTCGACCGCGCAGTCGAGGTAGGCACGTTCCAGCGGGCTGGCCTTGCGGCCGGCGAACGCGGCCTGGTGGGTCAGGACGGCGACGACGCGGTTGTCGTAGCGGACCGGCACCGCCTCGATCGAGATATCGCCAGCCGAACCCCCTTCTGCGGGTTGGCTTTCGCGTCCGATCGCGCCCGACTTGAAAGACGCGGTGACCAACGGCAGCTGGTTGGCGTCAGCGACGGTGCCGACCGCGTCGGACAGCAGCACCGTCGGCGCGGTGTTGGGTCGACACTGTGCCACACACACCAGCGCACCGTCGTCGCGGCGCACCCACATCAGGTAGTCGGCGAACGACAGGTCGGCTAGCAGCTGCCACTCCCCGACAAGGGCGTGAAGGTGGTCCACGGCGTTGCCCGGCAGCACCGTGTGCTCGGCGAGCAGGTCACCGAGGGTGGACATCGGAACTTACTTCTCGGGTTAGCTGATCACCGCGATGAGGTCGCCGGCCTGGATGACGTCACCCACCGACACGCTGACCTTGCTGACGGTCCCGGCCACCTCGGCGATCACCGGGATCTCCATCTTCATCGACTCCAGCAGCACCAGGGTGTCGCCCTCACCGATCTGATCGCCCTCGTTCACCACGACCTCGAGAACACTGGCCACGATCTCGGCGCGAACATCCTCGGCCATCTTCACCCCGTTTCATCTGCGCTGCCTGCCGCTCTATCGAACCACAACCGTGCGGGGCGCAGCGCTGTCAGGAGGTCATGAGAGGATGGAGCGAACGCGCCCGCGGGATGCGGGCAGTACAAATCCCTGGTTAGACGGAGGTAGCAGCATGGCCAAGCGTGGCCGTAAGAAGCGTGACCGCAAGCATTCGAAGGCCAACCACGGCAAGCGGCCCAACGCAGGATCGAAGTCGGTGCGCTAGCCCCGGATGATCGTGGTGCGGCTGATCTCGATGCGCAGCCGCTCGCGAAGGCTCTCGGGCGCCTTCTCGCCGCCGCACTTGGTAGCGATCAGTTTCTTCACCCGCTCTTCTACGCCGTAATGACGGAGGCAGGCCGGGCACTCCTCGAGGTGATGCTTGAGCTTGTCGCGGGTCTCCGGCGTGCATTCGCCGTCGAGCAACGTCCATACCTCCGCGATCACCGCCGCGCACTCGGGGTGTTCGGGGTCGACCGGTCCTACCGGCGGGGTCCAGCGCTCTTCGTCGCCACGGTCACTCATGACGACACCTCCTCCGGAGCGTCCTGCTGTCCCCGAATGAAACCACGATCCTTGGCCACACCGGCAAGTAACTCGCGCAGTTGGCGCCTGCCGCGGTGCAACCGGGACATCACGGTGCCAATGGGTGTGTCCATGATCTCGGCGATCTCCTTGTAAGGGAAGCCCTCGACGTCGGCGTAGTACACCGCCATCCGGAAGTCCTCCGGCAGCGCCTGCAGGGCCTCCTTGATCTCGCTGTCCGGAAGCGCCTCCAGCGCTTCGACCTCCGCCGAGCGCAGTCCGGTCGAGGAGTGCTCGGCGTTGGACGCCAGCTGCCAGTCGGTTATCTCCTCAGTCGGATACTCCGCGGGCTGACGCTGTTTCTTGCGGTAGCTGTTGATGTAGGTGTTGGTCAGAATGCGGTACAGCCAGGCCTTGAGGTTGGTGCCTTCGCGGAATGAGCGGAAGCCCGCATAGGCCTTCACCATGGTTTCCTGCAGCAGGTCCTCGGCGTCGGCGGGGTTGCGCGTCATGCGCAGCGCGCCGCCATAGAGCTGGTCGAGCAGCGGGATAGCGTCGCGTTCGAACCGCGCGGTCAACTCGGCGTCGGATTCCTCGGCTCGCACAGGCGCCGACGACGCCGGCGTGGTGGCGGGCGCCGCATCCGGCACCGAGCCGTCCTTCTCCGTCATCCTGGGGAACACCGTCCCTTCCGTAGAGGCGCCGATGTCAGCAAGTTCGTGCAGGAGCACGTGGACCTGACGTACTGGGCCGTCGATGGCCAATGTTGGCACCTTGGTACCCCCTTCTTCGATCCTAGAGGTTTCCGACGACAGGTTTTGAGGCCGGGCTGTGGCCGTCTGCATCGAATAAACAGTGACGACGGCGCAGGTTGTTCCCATATGGGCTCTAGTGTCGGGGTGTGGCGCGCGCGGCAACCCCGGCGATCCGGGCTCTGTTGGCCGCCGAGGTTCCCCATGACGTGCTGCGGTATCACCATGACCCGCTGAACGAGTCGTTCGGCGAGGAGGCGGTCAACGAGCTCGCCGGGGTCGGCGGGGTGGATCCCCGGCAGGTCTTCAAGACGCTGGTAATCGCCCTGCCAAAGGGTCTGGCGGTCGCCGTGCTGCCGGTGCCGTGCCAGTTGTCGCTGAAGGCCGCGGCGGCGGCGCTGGGGGCGGGCAAGGCCGTCATGGCCGACCGGGCGGCGGCTGAACGCTCGACCGGCTACGTCGTCGGCGCCATCTCCCCTTTTGGCCAGCGCAGACGGCTGCCGACCATCGTTCACAGCTCGGCGATGGGGTGGGACCGCGTGCTGTGCAGTGCGGGTAAGCGCGGTTGGGACGTCGCGGTGCATCCGCAGGATCTGATTCGGCTGACCGGGGCGGTGACCGCCGAAATCGGCGCGTCCTAGGGTGGTCGTATGACGCTGGCCGGCAAAACCATGTTCATCTCCGGCGCGAGCCGCGGCATCGGGCTGGCGATCGCCAAACGTGCCGCGGCCGATGGCGTGAACATCGCGCTGATCGCCAAGACCGCCGAACCCCACCCCAAGCTGCCGGGCACGGTCTACACGGCGGCCAAGGAGCTGGAGGAGGCGGGCGGACAGGCGCTGCCGATTGTGGGCGACATCCGCGACGGCGACTCGGTGGCCGAGGCGGTGGCCAAGACCGTTGAGCAGTTCGGTGGCATCGACATCTGTGTGAACAATGCGTCGGCGATCAACCTCGGTTCGATCACCGAGGTGCCGCTCAAACGGTTCGATCTGATGAACGGCATTCAGGTGCGTGGCACGTATGCGGTGTCGCAGGCGTGCATACCGCACATGATCGGCAGGGAGAACCCGCACATCCTGACCTTGTCACCGCCGGTGCGGCTGGAGCCCGAGTGGTTGAAACCGACGGCGTACATGATGGCGAAGTATGGAATGTCGTTGTGCGCCTTGGCCATTGCCGAAGAGCTGCGCGATCGGGGCATCGCGTCCAACACGCTGTGGCCGCGCACCATGGTGGCCACCGCGGCGGTGCAGAACCTTCTCGGCGGGGACGAGGCGATGCGCCGTGCCCGCAAGCCCGACGTGTACTCCGACGCCGCCTACGTGATCCTCAACAAGCCGGCGCGCGAGTACACCGGCAAGGCCCTGCTCTGTGAGGACGTGCTGCTCGAGTCGGGTGTCACCGATCTGTCGGTGTATGACTGCGTGCCCGGCTCGGAGCTCGGTGTCGACTTGTGGGTCGATACGCCGAACCCACCGGGTTACACGGCTCGGTAATCAGCAGGGCGGCGGTGCCGGGTGGCACAGCGTGCCGGTCGTCGACCCATCGGTGCTGGTCGTCCCCGACCCGGTTGCGCCACCCGAGGCGGCACCCCCGGTCGTTGTGCCGGTCGTCGTCTGACCGCTTGACTGACCAGTGCTGCTGCCGGTGGTCGTGCCGGTTGTGGTCCCGGTCGTCGTGCCCGTCGTCGTCCCAGTTGTCGTCCCGGTGGTCGTGCCGGTCGTGGTCCCGGTCGTCGTGCCCGTCGTGGTCCCGGTCGTCGTGCCGGTGGTCGTGCATGAACTGGTGCACCGGCATCAGCTCGATCGCGGTGACGTTGAGCGACTTGAGGTGCTCGATG
>NZ_LZMC01000046.1 GCF_001668615.1 Mycobacterium sp. 1274761.0 | reverse complement strand
CCCGGCCGCGGTCCTCGCCATCGGCGGCCTGGCGGTGACGCTGACGGGCAACAGCGGCGTGCTGGGGCCGGTCACCGTGATGGTCGTCGGCTCGACAGATGTGGGCGGCGGGCCCGACGTCGGCTCTAAAGAGAACGTCGTGCTGGTTTCGGTGACCGGCCCCAGCACGCCGCTGTTGCCCGTCAGCGTCACCGCCAGGCCGCCGATGGCGAGGACCGCGGCCGCCGCGGCGATCCCGAACAGCAGGGTCGGCCGCTTGTACCACGGCAGCGGAGCTGGTTCGGATTCGTAAGGCGGTTCCTCGCCGGGAGCGAACGCCATCGGCGGCCGGGGGCCCGTGGGGCCGGTGTAGGCGTCGGCCGCGTAGTCGGCCCCTGTGTAGGGCACCGGCTCCTCACCGGCCGCGTCATCCTGCGACCACGCCAAGGCGCGGAACGTCGCCGACGGCGAACCGTCGGCCGCCGACTCGCTTGCAGCCAGCCCGGCCGCTCCGGCCGCCCAGGCGGCGGGGGCGATTCCGGTGGCGTCGGCCGCGGCGGATAGACCGGTCGGGGCGTCGGCGTCGAGGACCTGGTCGGCCAGCAGCGCCGCGCCCGCCGCCACATTGAGCTGCGAATGCGGGGTGGTGATGACCGGGACGCGGAACTCTTCCGACAGCCGCTGTGTGACCAACGGAATGCCTGCGCCACCGCCGACGGTCGCCACTGCAGCGAGGTCGGCGGCCTGGATGTTGTTGCGCTCCAACGTCTCTCGAACGGCAGCGAGCAGGCCGGCGAGCGGCGCGGCGATCAGGCTCTCGAGCTCGGTGCGCGTCAGCCGGACATCGGAGCGGAAGCCCGGCAGATCGACCGGCACCACGGTCGCGGTGTCCGACGAGAGGCGCTCCTTGGCCAGTCTGCTGTCGTCGCGCAGCCGCGCCAGCGAGCCGACTGCCGCGGTGCCCGCCGGGTCGGCGTCGTCGGCCGCGGCCACGCCGGCCAGAACATGGTTGAGCACCGCCTGGTCGACGTGGTGGCCGGAGAACTCGGCGTAGCGCACGGTGTCGCCGATCGGCGCCGGGGTCGCGTTGGCGTCGGCGAGCGTGATGCTGGTGCCACTGCCGCCGAGGTCGAGCAGCGCCACGACACCCGCGGGCAATCCCGGTGCGGACTGCAGAGCCGACAGTGCGGCCACCGAGTCCGGTATCAAGGTGGCAGGCACGCCGCCCGGGGCCAGGTTCGGCTTGGTGCGCAGGGCTCCGCGCAGTGCCCCCAGCGCGGCCGGTCCCCAGTGCGCGGGCACCGCGATGGCGACGGGCGCCCCGCCGTCCACAGTGCGGGCCATGGCATCGAGGGCGTCGGCGAGCACGGCTTCGCCGCGGTGCGAACTGCCGTCCGCAGCGACCAGAGGCACCGGGTCGCCGACGCGTTCCACGAAACCGGTCAGCGCAACACCGGGCTGGTTGAGCGCGGGATTCTCTGCGGGCACACCGACCTCGGGCACGCGATCGGGGAACAGTGTCAGCACCGCACGGCGGATCACGGGCGGCCGACCGACGCGCGCGGCCACAAGGTTCGTCGCTCCGATGGACAACCCGAGAGAATCGCTCATGCACCTCTCCTGTTCTCGGCCGCCCATCACGATAGCGGCCCCACCCGCCCACATGGGTCAATCCCCCTAATGCCGCCCAGCCCCTAACGGCGAGTCCCCTAACGGGATGGGTGCGGTGGAGGGTTCGGCACCGATCCCCGCCGCGGTGCTGGTGCATAGCATCGAGCTAACCGATGGGCGTAGGCCCGACGAATGCCCAGGGGGAAGAAGATGTGTCATGGCTAATCCGCTACTCGACTTTGTCATGTCGTTGGTGCGGGACCCCGACGCCGCCGCGCAGTATGCCGCCGACCCGGCCGGGGCCATCCACGCCGCCAACCTGACCGATGTGACCAGCGCAGACGTCAATGCGCTCATCCCGGTCGTCTCGGAGTCGCTGTCGATGGGGGCGCCGACGGTGGGCGCCGACTCGCTGATCGGCGATGCCGGCGGCAATGTATGGAACAGCGGCGCGGCGACCGCGGCGTTCGACGCCTTCGATGCGTTCGATGACCACCTGTCCGTCCCGACGATCGACGACGGAGGCGGCGTCGCAGCGAACGTGATCGATCAGCCCGCCGACTCGCTGCACGCCGGTATCCCCGATATTGATGCCGTACACGACGCGGGAGTTCCGGATGTGGTGTCCATCGACGACCCGTCCGCCCACGTCAGCGACGGAATCATTGACGACGCGCCGCTCGTTGGCGACGCCGCCGACACCCACTGGCAGTCGCTTGTCGACGATGCCCAGCAGGATGCCCAGCACCACCTGGACGCCGGCGACACCGGTTTCGACATCTTCGACTGAGTTCCCAGACCACACCTCGGCGACGGCGCGGCCAAAGTGGCCGCGCCGTTTTCGTCTGTAAAATACGTCATGACCTGGTCGGATACCCGCCCCCGTACGTCCCCCTAATCCCCTAATGGGGGCTATCCCCGAATCCCTGAGCGGTGCCCCGTAGGGAGGGGTGTCGCCCCCGTTTCCGCGGGGTGGCCGCGTCCATACCGTTGTCTCCAGATCGCCGGACAACCCGGTGACGACCGCAACGCAACCCATACCGAAAGGCACTTCCGATGACGAACCCCATCTCTCTTCTCTTCGACTGGCTGCTCGGCCTGACCCGCCCCGGCGCCGATCCCTCCGACGTGCGCGCCTTCGTGAACAACCCGACGCAGGCCGCCTCGCAGGCGATGGGCACCGCGGTCACGCAGGCGCAGCTGACCCAGGCCGCTTCGGCGGTGGTGGCTCCGGCCGCTCTTTACGGATTCGACAACCCGATTCAGGCGCTGCAGCACACGGTCGCCGACAACAGCGGCCTGACCTTCGCGCCGCAGCGGGTGTTCGCTCCCGAGACCGACTTCGCGAGCCACAACGACACCGAGTTCGCCAGCCACAACGACATCGGGAGCCCGCGGGCCGGCGAGGACGTTCAGCAGGGCGTCGGCAACTTCGATCTGGACTTCGACTTCAGCCGTGACATCAACGCCTCCAATGGCGCCGTGGTCAACACCGGCAAAGCCGGCAACATCGACACGACCAGCGTGCATGGCGACGGCAACATTGTCGGCGACCACAACGGCGGGGCCAACACCGGCGACGTGTATGCCGGGCAGGGCTCCAATGTGCAGGCCGGTGGCAAGGACAACCACCTGCACGACAGCAGCCACGACGTCAACACCACCGCGGGCGGCGACGTCGCCACCAACACCGGCAGCGGCCAGAACACCCAGGTCGGCGACATCGACACCAGCGGTGGCGGCGCGGTGGGCGGCAATGCCGGCGGCCACGGCGGGGGGCTGATCGATGTCGGCGGCCACGGCGGCGGCGGCGGTGCGGCTGCCGGTGGTTCCGGCGGCGGCGTGATCATCGCGCCAACGCAGAACACCAACAGCAACAACCAGGCCAACAGCAACAACAACAACCAGTCGGCCGGCCACGACGTCAACAACGTCGATGCACCGCACTCGATCGCCCCGGTTGTCGTCGGCAACGAGCACAACGAGACCGCGCTCGGCGGCGACGTCACCCACGTCGACCACGTCAACGGTCCCGTCGACGCCAGCCACGACGACAGCTCGTTGCACAACCACGTCGACACCCACGTCGACAATCACCTGTTCTGACCCGATAACCGCACAGCGCAACTGGCGGGGACCGTTATCCGGTCCCCGCCAGTTGGCACGTCTACCGTGGGGACACCATGACGCAACCGAACGACCCGCGCCAGGTCAAAGTCATCCTCGAGCTGATCGACCACACCAAAAAGATCGCCGAGGCCAATCAGCGCGGGGACTTGGCGCAGCGGCTCGACCGGGCCCGCGTCCGCATCGCCGACCCGCAGATCCGCGTCGTCATCGCAGGACAGCTCAAGCAGGGCAAGAGCCAGCTGCTCAATTCACTGCTCAACGTGCCGGTGGCCCGCGTCGGCGATGACGAGACCACCGTGGTGGCGACCGTGGTGTCCTATTCCGAACAGGTGACAGCTCAGCTGATCGTGGCCGCCCCCGACGGCGGCGAACCGGCCGCGATCCCAATCCCGCCGGCGAACCTGCGCAATGATCTGCGTCGCGCGCCTGAGGCCGGCGGCCGCGAGGTGTTGCGTGCGGAGGTGACCGCGAACAGCCCGCTGCTCAAGCACGGGCTGGCGTTCGTCGACACCCCTGGAGTCGGCGGGCACGGCCAGCCGCACCTGTCGGCGACGCTGGGCCTGCTGCCCGACGCCGACGCGATGCTGATGATCAGCGATACCAGCCAGGAGTTCACCGAGCCGGAGATGACCTTCATCCGGCAGGCCTACGAAATCTGCCCGGTGGCAGCGATTGTCGCGACCAAGACTGATTTGTACCCCCACTGGCGCCAGATCGTCGAGGCCAACCGGGCGCACCTGGAGCGCGCCGGGTTACCCATCCCGTTAATTCCCGCCTCGGCGCTGCTGCGCAGCCATGCGCTGACCCACAGCGACAAGGAACTCAACGAGGAGTCCAATTTCCCGGCCATCATTAAGTTCCTCAGCGAGAAGGTGCTGACCCGAGAGAACGACCGTATCCGCGACCAGGTTCTTGCTGAGATCCGTTCGTCTGCAGAGCATTTGGTGCTCAAGGCGGAATCGGAATTGTCGGCCCTCAACGATCCCGACACCAGGGAGCGGTTGAAGGACGAGCTCGAACGGCGCAAGGACGAGGCACAAGAGGCGCTTCAGCAGACGGCACTGTGGCAGCAGGTCCTCAACGACGGGATCGCCGACCTGACCTCCGATGTCGATCACGATCTGCGCGCCAGATTCCGGGCCATCACCCAGCACACCGAGAAGGTCATCGACACCTGCGACCCGACCAATCATTGGGCCGAGATCGGCACCGAGCTGGAGGAAGCGGTCGCCACGGCCGTCGGCGACAACTTCGTCTGGGCATATCAGCGCGCCGAGGCGCTCGCGGAAGAGGTGGGCCGCACATTCGTCGAGGTCGGCCTGGAAGCGGTGAAGATGCCGCAGATCGATGCCAGGGAAATGGGCGCCGGCTTCGGCGAGCTGAAGTCGTTGGCGCGGCTGGAGGCCAAGCCGATCAAGGCGGGCCACAAGGTGGTCACCGGCATGCGCGGTTCCTACGGCGGGGTGCTGATGTTCGGCATGCTGACCTCTTTCGCCGGGCTGGGCATGTTCAACCCGCTGTCGCTGGGCGCCGGGCTTCTGTTGGGCCGCAAGGCATACAAGGAGGACATGGAGAACCGGATGCTGCGCGTGCGCAGCGAGGCGAAGATGAACGTCCGGCGGTTCATCGACGACGTCGCGTTCGTCGTCGGCAAGGAGTCACGCGACCGGCTCAAAGGCATCCAGCGGCAAATCCGCGACCACTATCGCGGCATCGCCAACCAGGCCACCCGCTCGCTCAACGAATCGCTGCAGGCCACCTTGACCGCGGCGAAACTCGAGGAGAACGAACGCAACAGCAGGGTCGCCGAACTAGAGCGTCAGCTCAACATCCTGGGCCAGGTCACCGACCACGCGAAGCGGCTCGCCACTGCCGCACCGGCTGCTGCCCAGCCGCTGGCGCGGTAGCCCACCCGCGACGCACAGGTCGGGTGAATAAGCTGCTCAGTGACTATGAACACGAGCGATCAGGTGCGCGCAATCCTGGGCGGCACCATTCAGGCGTACCGGGCGGACCCGGCGTACCGCCAGCGCCCCGACGTCCACAACGAGCTGGACAGGATCGGCCGCCGACTCAACCAGCCGATCCGCATCGCGCTCGCCGGAACGCTCAAAGCCGGCAAATCCACATTGGTGAATGCGCTTGTCGGCGAGGACATTGCGCCCACCGACGCCACCGAGGCCACCCGCATCGTGACCTGGTTCCGCAACGGCCCGACCCCGAAGGTCACCGCGAACCACCGCGGCGGCCGACGGTCCAACGTGCCGATCGCCCGCAACGGCGGGCTGACGTTCGACCTGTCCCGGCTGAATCCGGACGACGTGGTCGACCTCGACGTGGAGTGGCCGGCCGCCGAGCTGATCGACACCACGATCATCGACACCCCCGGCACGTCGTCGCTGTCGCGGGATGTCTCTCAGCGGACCCTTCAGCTGCTGGTCCCCGAGGACGGGGTGCCGCGGGTCGACGCGGTGGTTTTTCTGCTGCGCACTCTCAACGCCGCCGACATCGCGCTGCTCAAGCAGATCGGTGAGCTGGTCGGCGGGTCGGCGGGAGCGCTGGGGGTGATCGGGGTGGCGTCGCGGGCCGACGAGATCGGCGCGGGCCGCATCGACGCCATGCTGTCGGCCCGCGACGTGGCCAAGCGCTACACCGCCGAGATGGACAAGACCGGCATCTGCCAGGCCGTGGTGCCGGTGTCGGGGCTGTTGGCGCTGACAGCGCGCACATTGCGGCAGAGCGAATACGTCGCTCTGGAGAAGCTCGCCGCGGTTGATGCCGCCGAGTTGGCCAAGGCCATGCTGTCGGCGGACCGCTTCGTGCGCGAGGACAGTAACCTGCCGGTGGACGCAGCCACCCGCGCGGCGCTGCTGGACCGGTTCGGCATGTTCGGGTTGCGCATCTCGATCGCGGTGCTGCGGGCGGGCATCACCGATTCGATCGGCCTGGCTGACGAACTGCTGGAGCGCAGCGGGCTGGTCGCGCTGCGCGACGTCATCGATCAGCAGTTCGCTCAGCGGTCGGATCTGTTGAAGGCCCACACCGCCCTGCTGTCGCTGCGGCAGTTCGTGCAGAACAATCCGATCTACGCCACGCCGTACATCATCGCCGACATCGATCCGCTGCTCGCCGACACCCACGCCTTCGAGGAGCTGCGCCTGCTGAGCCAATTGCGTTCGCGGGCAACGACATTGAACGACGACGAGATGGCGTCGCTGCGGCGCATCATCGGCGGTTCGGGAACCGATGCGGCCAGCAGGCTGGGCTTGTCACCCGAGAACCTGTCGGACGGGCCGCGCGCGGCGTTCGCAGCTGCGCAGCGGTGGCGCCGCCGCGCCGACCATCCGCTCAACGACCCGTTCACCACGCGGGTCTGCCGCGCGGCGGTGCGCAGCGCCGAGGCGCTCGTCGCCGAATACGCCGCCCAGCGCTAGCCGCCGGAGCCCGGCAGCCCGGGGATCTGCGGAAGCTGCGGGATACGCGGATTGCTCGCGGGCGGTGAGACCGTCACGGTGCTGACGCTGGTGCTGACCGAGGTGCTGACCGACGTGCTGACGCTGGGTTCGGTCGTCGTGGTGGGTGCCTCGGTCGTCGTCTCGGCGTTTGGTGAGGGCGGCGTCGTCGTCTCGGTGACGGTCTCGGTCGGTGCGACCCCCGGTGCCGACGTCGCCGTGGTGGTGGTCGTCGTCGGGCTGGTGGTCGTGGTGTCGGTGCTCTCCGATGAATCCGACAGCAGGTTCACTGACAACCACACGATGGCCGCGATCAACAGCGCGACCAGCGCCCCGAATCCGATCAGAGCCGGGGGCTTGCGATACCAGGGCACCGGCTCTTCTGGTGGAACGCCCGGCTGGTCGTAGCCGCCGTACTCGCCGTAGTTGGCCGCGTAGGCGGTGGGCTCGTCGTCCGAGTAGTAGTTCGGGTCGTCCGGGGGTCCGTTTCTCGCCACGGGGACCGATAGTAGCTGCGCGCGATCAACCGGCCTGCTGCGGCAGCAACGTACGGGTGATGTTGGTGCGCGGCCGGTTCCGTGTGGTGGGCCCGCCGCTGTCGCTCGGCCGGGGGCGGCGCGTGGACGGAGGTGGGCCGGACGGCGGCGATTCGGTTCCGCTGCTGGTGCTGGTGTCTGAGGTGGTCGACGGGGTCAGTGGGGCGTTGATGTCCGTGGTCGACGGCGGCGTGGTGCTGGTGATCGTCGGCGTCGTCGTCGCGGTCGGAGAGCGGGAGGCGGACGTCGAAAACGACGGCTCGACGAAGGTGACCGGCGCGCTGGGCTCGTGGCGGCCGGTCACGTAGATCACGGCGGCGACGACGATCGCGATGACGGCGAGGGCCGCAGCGCTGGCGCCGACCACCGCAGGCGTCGAGTTGTGCCACGGGCCCGGCGGCTCGTCGTCAGGATCGGACCGAGTCACGGCCACCGATATTAGACCCGGGACCTGCGGTAACGCCTGGTCAGCGGAGCTGGGGAACGACCTCGGAGGCGACCAGCTCGAGGTGGTCGAGGTCGGACATGTCGAGAAGCTGCAGGTAGGCCCGTTGCACGCCGGCGTCGGCGAACGGGCCCAGCTTGTCGACGATTTCGGCAGGTGTGCCGACCAGCGGCGAATTGCCGCGCAACTCGTCGACCTCGCGGTTGATAGCGGCCGCGCGGGCGGCCACTTGGGCGTCGTCGCGGCCCGCACATACCACGAACGCCGCTGAGTAGGTCATCGAGTCGGGCATCCGCCCGGCATCGGACACGGCCGCGCGGACGCGGTCATAGGTCTTTGTGAGGGCGTCCAGGCGCAAAAACGGCGCATTGAATTCGGAGGCGAATTTTGCAGCGAGTGCCGGGGTGCGCTTGGGGCCCTCACCGCCGACGACGATCGGCGGATGCGGCCGCTGCACGGGCTTGGGCAGCGCCGGTGAATCGGTGACCGACAGGTGCGTGCCGGTGAAGTCGAACGTCTCACCCTCGGGTGTGGTCCACAGGCCGGTGATGATGTCCAGCTGCTCGGCCAGGCGATCAAACCGCTCACCCAGTGGCGGGAAGGGGATTGCGTACGCCTTATGTTCGGCCTCGAACCAGCCCGCGCCCAGCCCCAGTTCGACGCGGCCGCCGCTCATCTCGTCGACCTGGGCGACGGAGATGGCCAGCGGCCCCGGGTGGCGGAAGGTGGCCGACGTGACCATGGTGCCCAGCCGGATCGTCGTCGTCTCACGTGCGATGCCCGCCAACGTCACCCACGAATCTGTGGGTCCTGGCAGGCCGTCGCCACTCATGGCGAGGTAGTGATCGGACCGGAAGAACGCCGAATAACCCAGTGCCTCAGCGGCTTTGGCGACGGCGAGTTGGTCGGCGTAACTGGCGCCCTGCTGGGGCTCGACGAATACGCGGAAATCCACGGTGCCAGCCTAGCTAGCAGGCTGGTCAGAAAGCCTGGACCCGCTCGATGCTGACGAACATGCCGTGCTTGGTGGCTTGGTTGGTGAAGCGGGTGCCGTCTTTGGTGGCCTCGATTGTCCAGCCGACCGCGCTGTAGGTGCGGTAGTCGATGGTGTGCACCGGGATGTCGCCGAGGTTGCCGACGACCCATTCCAGCGTTCCGTCGGCGGTCAGTCGCACCCCGTTTGCGGGGATGCCGTTCTGCACCGGCGCCTGCGCGAACTGTGCTTCGCAGTCCACTTCCTGTTGATTGAGCTGGCAGCGGGTCTGGCCGGATTTGGTCTGGATGAAGACCCAGCCCGAGTCGTCCGGCGGAAGCACCTGCCCGCCGGGCTGCGGCGTGGGCAGCGACGTCGTGGGCGTCGGGGTGGGGTGGCTGGGCTGGCTTGTCGAGGGCCGGCGCGTCGGGAAGCTCGGCTCGGCCGGCTCGGCCGACGGCGTCACGGGCCTGCCCTGGATGTTGGAGCCACATCCCGCGAGGAGCACGCTCGCCGCGAGTACACCTGCCACCAGCCGTCGCGGGGTCATCGCGAACAGGCTACGAGTTGCCGGCCCAATGCCTGCGGTGACGCGCCTGGAGCCGCCATCGAATTCTGCGCGAGGGTCGTTTATCGGCGGGTTTGGCAGCCCTGCGGCAGGACTCGGCGAGACGGGCGGACAGTTTTTCGGCGGCCGCGGGAACAATCGGGACGCATCCGCCGTTGAGCCAATCGACAAGTTGAGTGAATCGGACTCAAGTCTGGCTTGACACGAGAGCGTCGGCGGTAGCAGGCTTGAGCCCGGTCCACTCAGTTTAAGAGAGTGCTCGCACTCGAGACCCTACAAAAGCTATTTCAGGAGGATCACCATGGCTCGTGCGGTCGGTATCGACCTCGGGACCACCAACTCCGTCGTTGCGGTTCTGGAGGGTGGCGACCCCGTCGTCGTCGCCAACTCCGAGGGCTCCCGCACCACCCCGTCAGTCGTCGCGTTCGCACGCAACGGCGAGGTGCTCGTGGGCCAGCCTGCCAAGAACCAGGCGGTGACCAACGTCGACCGGACCATCCGTTCGGTCAAGCGGCACATGGGCAGCGACTGGTCCATCGAGATCGATGGCAAGAAGTACACCGCCCAGGAGATCAGCGCCCGCATCCTGCAGAAATTGAAGCGTGACGCGGAAAGCTATCTCGGCGAGGACATCACCGACGCGGTGATCACCGTCCCCGCCTACTTCAACGACGCCCAGCGTCAGGCCACCAAGGAAGCCGGCCAGATCGCCGGCCTCAACGTGCTGCGCATCGTCAACGAGCCGACCGCGGCCGCGCTGGCCTACGGACTGGACAAGGGCGAGAAGGAGCAGACCATCCTGGTGTTCGACCTCGGCGGCGGCACCTTCGACGTTTCGCTGCTGGAAATCGGCGAGGGCGTCGTGGAGGTCCGCGCCACCTCGGGTGACAACCACCTCGGTGGCGACGACTGGGACGACCGGATCGTCGAGTGGCTGGTCGACAAGTTCAAGGGCACCAGCGGCATCGACTTGACCAAGGACAAGATGGCCATGCAGCGGCTCCGCGAAGCCGCCGAGAAGGCCAAGATCGAGCTTTCCAGCTCGCAGAGCACCTCGATCAACCTGCCCTACATCACTGTCGACGCGGACAAGAATCCGCTGTTCCTCGACGAGCAGCTGACCCGCGCCGAGTTCCAGCGGATCACCCAGGATCTGCTCGACCGCACGCGCGCGCCGTTCAAGTCGGTGGTCGCCGACGCCGGCATCTCGGTTGCCGACATCGACCACGTGGTGCTGGTGGGTGGCTCCACCCGCATGCCCGCGGTGGCCGAGCTGGTCAAGGAACTGACCGGCGGCAAGGAGCCCAACAAGGGTGTCAACCCCGACGAGGTCGTCGCGGTCGGCGCCGCCTTGCAGGCCGGCGTGCTCAAGGGTGAGGTGAAAGACGTTCTGCTGCTTGACGTCACCCCGCTGAGTCTCGGCATCGAGACCAAGGGCGGCGTGATGACCAAGCTGATCGAGCGCAACACCACGATCCCGACCAAGCGGTCGGAGACGTTCACCACGGCCGACGACAACCAACCGTCGGTGCAGATCCAGGTGTATCAGGGTGAGCGCGAAATCGCGGCGCACAACAAGCTGCTCGGCAGCTTCGAGCTGACCGGCATCCCGCCGGCCCCGCGCGGCGTGCCGCAGATCGAGGTCACGTTCGACATCGACGCCAACGGCATCGTGCACGTCACCGCCAAGGACAAGGGCACCGGCAAGGAGAACACGATCAAGATCCAGGAAGGCTCGGGCCTGTCCAAGGAGGAGATCGACCGGATGATCAAGGACGCCGAGGCGCACGCCGAGGAGGACCGCAAGCGTCGCGAGGAAGCCGACGTCCGCAACCAGGCGGAGTCGCTGGTCTACCAGACGGAGAAGTTCGTCAAGGATCAGCGCGAAGCCGAGGGGGGTTCGAAGGTTCCCGAGGACACGTTGACCAAGGTCGACTCCGCCATCGCCGATGCCAAGTCGGCGCTGGCCGGAACCGACATCTCTGCGATCAAGTCCGCGATGGAGAAGCTGGGCCAGGAGTCTCAGGCTCTCGGCCAGGCCATCTACGAGGCCACCCAGGCTGAGCAGGGGGCCGGCGGCGGTGCTGCCGATGCCGGTTCGTCCTCGCAGGACGATGTGGTGGATGCCGAGGTCGTGGAAGACGATAGCCCTAACAGCGGGGAGAACAAGTGACCGAGAACGATCCGCACGAGCCGGTGACGGTCACCGACAAACGGCGTGTCGATCCCGAAACCGGCGAAGTACGCCAACATGCTTCCGGGCCGGCCCCCAGTGGGCCGGCGCCGGCGGCCGAAAACACACCAGAGGAAGCCGGCAAGGCTGCCGAACTGCTCGCCGATCTCCAGCGGGTGCAGGCCGACTTTGCCAACTACCGCAAGCGGGCGCTGCGCGACCAGCAGGTCGCGGCCGACCGGGCCAAGTCCTCGGTGATCGTGCAGTTGCTGCCAGTGCTCGACGATCTCGACCGCGCCCGCAGCCACGGCGACCTCGACTCGGGTCCGCTCAAAGCCGTCGCCGACAAGCTGGTGTCAGCGCTTGAGGGACTGGGTCTTTCAGGGTTCGGCGCCGAGGGTGACGAGTTCGACCCGGCGCTGCACGAAGCGGTCCAGCACGAGGGCGAGGGCACCCATCCCGTCGTCGGCACCGTGATGCGGCGCGGCTACAAGGTGGGCGATCAGGTGGTGCGCCATGCCCTGGTCGGCGTGGTGGACACCGTGCCTGAGGCCGATGCGGCTGACACCGCTGACCACACCGCCGAGAACGCCGACGCCGCGACCGGCGAGGCCGCAGAATAAACCCAAGATCACACACAGAGAGACGAAGAGGTAAGGAGGTGACGCGGCATGGCCCAGCGTGAATGGGTTGAAAAGGACTTCTACTCCGAGCTCGGCGTCTCCTCTGATGCCAGCGCCGACGAGATCAAGCGGGCAGCCCGCAAGATCCTCGCCGAGAACCATCCCGACCGCAATCCCGGCAACCAGGCGGCCGAAGATCGCTACAAGGCGGCGTCCGAAGCCAAGGAAGTGCTGACCGATCCGGCCAAACGGAAGGAATACGACGAAACCAGAAGGCTTTTCGCCAATGGCGGTTTCGGTCGCGGCCGGTACGGCAACTTCGGCCGCGGCAGCGGCAACTTCGGCGGATTCGGTGGCTATGGTTCCGATGGCGTCGAGTTCAATCTGAACGACCTGTTCGACGCCGCCGGCCAAACCGGCGGTGCGAACATCGGCGATCTGTTCGGCGGGCTGTTCGGCCGGGGCGCACAGCAGCCTCGCCCGAGCAGGCCGCGGCGCGGCAATGATCTGGAGACCGAAACCGAACTGTCGTTCATGGAGGCCACCAGGGGCGTCGCCATGCCGCTGCGGCTGACCAGCCCGGCGCCGTGCACGAATTGTCATGGCAGCGGGGCGCGTCCGGGTACCAGCCCGAAGGTGTGCCCGACCTGTAACGGCGCCGGCGTCGTGAACAGTAACCAGGGCGCGTTCGGCTTCTCCGAACCGTGCACGGAGTGCCGGGGCAGCGGCTCGATCATCGAGCACCCGTGCGACGAGTGCAAAGGCACCGGCGTCACGACCCGGACCCGCACCATCAACGTGCGGATCCCGCCCGGTGTCGAGGACGGCCAGCGGATCCGGCTGCCCGGACAAGGCGAGGCCGGCCTGCGTGGCGCACCGTCGGGTGACCTCTATGTGACGGTTCATGTGAAGGCGGACAAGGTGTTCGGCCGCGACGGCGACGACCTCACCGTCACGGTCCCCGTCAGCTTCAGCGAACTTGCCCTTGGCACCACCCTTTCGGTGCCGACACTGGAAGGCAAGGTCGGTGTGCGCGTGCCCAAAGGCACATCGGACGGCCGCATCCTGCGCGTGCGCGGCCGAGGTGTGCCCAAGCGCTCCGGCGGCCACGGCGACCTGTTGGTCACCGTGAAGGTCGCGGTGCCGCCCAAACTCGAGGGTGAGGCGGCCGAAGCGCTCGAGGCATACGCAAAAGCCGAGCGGGCCAGTGGGTTTGACCCACGGGCAGGGTGGGCAGGTGCGTAATGGCCAAGCGGTCCGAAGACAGGGAATCGGCTAGGACGTTTCTGATCTCGGTGGCCGCCGAGCTGGCGGGCATGCACGCCCAGACGCTGCGGACGTACGACCGGCTCGGGCTGGTCAGTCCGCGGCGCAGCTCCGGCGGCGGTCGCCGCTACTCCCAGCGCGACGTGGAGCTGTTGCGCGAGGTACAGCGGCTGTCACAGGACGAGGGCGTCAACCTCGCCGGCATCAAGCGGATCATCGAGCTGACAAATCAGGTCGAGGCGCTACAGTCCCGGCTTTCCGAGATGGCCGAGGAGCTGGAACAGTTGCGCGCCAAGCGAAGTCGTGACCTGGCCGTCGTGCCGAAGAGCACGGCACTCGTCGTGTGGCAACCCGGAGCCGCTCGGCGGCGACAGCGAGCCGAGTAGCTAAGAAGCGGTCACAGTGACGGAGAAGCGCGCCGTCTCGGGCGTGCCTGCGGCGGCCCAGCGGTAGTCACCACGGCGCAGCGCGTCTGTCGGCGCGGTCATCGGCTCGATGGCGATCAAGTCTTCCTTGCGCGGAGCGAACAACTGCGCTGCGAGATAGCCCTTTTCGAACCTGACCTCGATGCGTCGGCGTCTTGCTTCCAGCGCGAAAAGCGCGCCCTCGGGCACCTGATCGAAGCCGTCGTCGTAGGTGGCGGCTTTCAGCGGTCCGCTGACCGCTCTCCACTCCTCGGTCGCGCCGGTAGGGATGCCGCGATCATCCACCGGCAGCCGCCGCATTGCCGGCGTCGTCAACACCCACTCTTCGCGTGGCACACCGGGAATCGCGAAATACGGGTGATAGCCGAAACACAGCGGCACGGACGTGGCCGTGGTCGGAACTACCCTCGTCTCCACGGTGAGGGTGCGGTCGGCCAGCGTGATCTGCTGGGCCAGCACGTGGGGGAAGGGGAACGCTGCCAGCAGGCGCGGACTGCTGGCGTAGTCGAGCACCGCCGTCAGCGAGTTGGCCGATCTTTCGGTGACCAGCCACCCCGAATACGCCGCGAGCACACCGTGAATGGGAAGCCCGTGTTCGTCGGCGCGCACGCCGCCGGCGCCCACGCTCAACGACACCTGCCCGCCGTCGACCCGATATGTGGTGTCGCTCAACCGATTAGCCCACGGATAGAGCAGCGGAATTCCCATAGTCTTTCCGCTCTTGATGTAGGCGTCCAGACCGCGACGCTGGCCCAGGAACTCCACGCCGTCGTCGGCGAGCGAGGTGCAGATCATCCCGGCCGACGGCACGTACGTCGCCGTCAGCGCCGACGCCGGATCACGCAGCGTTACGGACTCGAATTCCGGCATGGACGCGATCCTGCCACGCGGATCAGTCGTAGACGATCACGGCTCGGCCCACGAAATCGCCGCGGGCCAATGCGTCGATATGGTCGTTGACGCCCTCGAAGCGCACCTCGGTCACCGAGTCCTTGATCTTGCCCGCTTCGGCCAGCGCGATGACTTCGGTGAGGTCGTTGAAATTGCCCCAGAACGAGCCGAAGAAAGAGAACTCCCTGCCGACGAAGGGAAACAGCGGCACATCGATGCGGTTGCCGACCAGCCCGACGGATGCGACAGCCCCTTCGGTGGCCAGCAGAGCGAATGCCAACCGCACCGAATCCTCGGCGCCGACACACTCGATGACGGCGTCGACCTCACGCCTGCCGGTGGCCTCCTCGAGCGCATCGCGGACCTGGTCGTCGGACTTGCCGCGGGTGTTGATGGTGTGGTCGGCGCCGTTCTCGTTTGCCAGCGCCAGCTTTTCGTCACTGCGGGCGAACGCGACCACGGTTGCGCCCGCCCCGAGAAGCTTGGCGTACTGCACCGCATACGCGCCGAGGCCGCCGACACCCATGACGGCCAGCGTCGCGCCGGGTTGCAGAACACCCGCGGCCCGCAGTTTCTTCAGTCCGCGATACGGCGTCAGGCCCGCGTCGGTCAGCGGCGCCAACGCCACCGGCGACAGCGCCTTGCTTACCTTGATCGCCTGCCGGTAGTCGATCGGGACGTATTCCTGGTATCCGCCGTGCGGCCCGAAGCCGATCCAGTGGCCCTGGTTGCAGATCTGTTCGTTGCCGCCGTGACATTGACGGCAGGTTCCGTCGCCGTGCGGGCCGAACACGGCGACCGGATCGCCTTCGGCCAGACCCGCGGCGGCAGGCACCTCCGAGCCGACCGCGGCGATGGTGCCCGCGACCTCGTGTCCGGGTGTTACCGGAAACTCCAACGGCAGGTTGGCCTCGAAGTAGCCGTCGATGAGCTGAAAATCGGTGCGGCACATACCCGCTCCACCTACCTTGACCAGTACTTCGGTGGGCGCGATGTCGGGGATCCGGATCTCTTCGAGCTTCAACGGTTGCTTGTAGCCGTACATCCGCGCCGCACGCATGGTCGCCATCTGGTCGTCTTCCTGTCAGCCCCCCAAGGGATCATGCTGGATGCGTTCGGATGGCGCACCTTTTCTGATCAGTGCGTCTTTGGTGGCGGTCACCATGTCGGGGCCACCGCAGATGAGAATCTGGCGGTCCCCCCAGTTTCCGTACCGGGTGACGACCTCGGGCAGCCGTCCGGTCTGGCGCACGTGCAGGCCGCGGGGCGGTTGTACGTCGGGATAGTCGGACGCCCAGGGCGGATCCTGCGCGAACTCCGACACCGGCGACACCGACAGCCACGGGTTGTGTGCAGCGATCTGCCACAGCGTGCGCAGGTCGTACAGCTCACAGGGGTACCGCGCGCCGAAAAACAGATGCACGCGCGGGTTTTCGGCCCACTGGGTGAGGTCCATGATGAGTGCGCGCAGGGGCGCGAGCCCGGTGCTGCCCGCGACCATCAACACGTCTTCGCCGCTGCGGTCGATCTGCATGCCGCCGTGCGGGTTCGACAACCTCCACCGGTCGCCGGGTCGGGTTTCGGCGACGATGGCCGGGCTGATCATCCCGCCGGTGACCGATCGGATGTGGAATTCGATGGCGCCGCTGGGGTCGGACGGCATCGCGGGGCTCAGATAGCGCCAGCGACGGGGCCATTGCGGAACCTGCACGGTCACGTACTGACCGGGGTAATAGGGCAGCGGCTGATCCAGTTGCAGACGAACCACCGCGATGTCGCGGGACACCCGGTTGGCCTCGACGACGGTGCCGTCACAGAAGGGCGGGCCCTGCTCGGCGTCGGCGGCGCCGTGCATCACCCCGATGAACAGTTGTAGCGCCGCGCGGGCTGTGTCGTCGAGCTTGTCGTCCCAGTTGTGCTGCAGGTGGCTGCGCAGGGTCGTGTAGAGCGCCTCGTGCATGCTGAAGTAGTGGCTCTGCAGCACACCGTACTTACGGTGATCGCGGCCCAGCTGGGCCAGGAAGGCGACCGGCTCGGAGGCCCGCTGCTCGATGAGTTCGCCGAACAGCCAGGTCAGCGCGTGGCTGAAGACCTTGTACTGGCCGTCAAGGTCGGGCGGAAAGAGGTCGCGCACCGCGATGTCGATGGCGAACCACTTGGCGTAGAGCTGCCGGATCACGTCCTGCCCGCCCAGGCATGGATCGACCGCGTCGCGCAGCATCCGCAGCCCGTCGCGGTCGTCGAGTCCCACGCCGCCCGAGTTTAGGTATCGGCCGCCTCCCGGCGCACCCGGCTGGTCCGCACAGCGGCGGTGATGGTCAGCCCGGCGCCGAGGATGGCCCACACGGTGAGCACGACAATCGCCGTCGTGGCACCCGCACCGTCGAAGAACGCCGTCGAGCGCAGCAGCGTGGCGTTGGCGCCCTGCGGCAGCCACTGCCCCAGCGCACCCCATCCGCTGGGGAGCAGCTCGGGTGCGCTTGCCAAACCGGATAGCGGGTTGCCGACCAGCAGGGCGAGCACGGCGCCGATCGCCAACCCGATCCGACCGAACAGCGAACCAAGGCCCAGCATGGTCAGCCCGGCGGCCAGTATCCCCAGCGTCAGCCCACCGGCCACCCCCCAGAAGTTCGCGTCGATCGAGCCGAGCACATACCGCAGCAGCGCCGCGATGGTCCAGCCCGCCGCTGCGGCGGACACCACGCAGGCCGCAAGGCGCGTCCACACCTCACGGCGCAGCACGAGCACCAGCGCGACGGCGGGCAGCACACCGGCCAGGGTGATGGGCAGCGCCGACGCCGCCAGGCCGGCACCGCGCGGATCGTCGGCGGTCAGCGGGGCCAGGTCGTCGGTCCGCAGCGCGACCCCGGCGTGCTGGGCGACGCCGGTGCCGACCTGGGTCAACAGCTGGGCGACGGTCGGGCTGGCACCGGTGGCGACCAGCAGGGCGGGTCCGTCTTGGCCCAACGAGATGCCGCCGTAGACCTCGCGGTTGCGGATCGCCTCTCGCAACGCGGCCTCACCCGGGTAGTAGGTGACCGCGAATGCGCCAGGCGCGCGCTGTTCGAGCATGTCGGCGATCTGGCCGCTGGCCGCCTGCGGGCCCGCCGCGCCGATCGGCACATCGTGCGGCTTGGAGCGGGCAGCGGGCAGCGCGAAGGCGAGCGCGACGATCGCGACGACCGTGATCAGTGCCGCCAGGATGCCGGTGGCGCGCAGTGCGGCGGGCGGTTCGTGCGCTGCAGCGGCGTGGTGAGTGTGTTGGGGGAGCGACTGCGTTGTCATTGCCCACTCTTTTCATCCGATGTTGAATTCTGTTCGTTGGTGAGCGTAACCCGGTGGCCGTAATATTTCAACAGATACTGAAATGTTAGGCTTTCAAGATGGCTCCACCAGCGCAGACGGGCCGGCGCCGCGGTAGGCGGCAGGGTGAGCCGGTGTCCCGCGATGCGGTGCTGCGGGCTGCCAAGCGGCGGTTCGCCACCGAGGGCTACGAGAAGACCACGCTGCGCGCGATCGCCGACGACGCGAACGTCGACCCGTCGATGGTGTTGTATCTCTTCGGGTCGAAGGCCGAACTCTTTCGGGAGTCGCTGCGGCTGATCGTCGATCCCGATGCGCTGGTTGCGGCGGTGGCCGAGGGCGACGACGACATCGGCACCCGGATGTTGCGCACGTACCTCGCGGTGTGGGAGGACGCCGATACCGCCGCCAGCATGGTGGCGATGCTGCAGTCGGCCACGTCGAACTCCGACGCGCACGAGGCGTTCCGCGCATTCATGCAGAACTATGTGCTGACCGCTGTGTCGGGTGCGCTCGGCGGCGGGGAGCAGGCGAGGCTGCGGGCGATGCTGGCCGCCACCAACCTCGTCGGGACAGCGATGCTGCGCTACGTCATGCGGATTCCGCCGCTCGCCAGCCTGGCGACCGACGACGTCGTCGCGCTGGTCGCTCCGTCGGTGACCCGGTATCTGACAGCCCCGGCCGACGAACTCGGGCTGCCGACGCTATAGCCCGTGAATTCCCTTGTACAGGACCAACAGTCCGAGGACGACGAGGATGGCCGCGACGAGCGTGGCGTGCTGTCGCTCCATCCAATCCCGCAGGCGTGCCAACGGCTCGTCGAGCCGATCACTGAAGATGACGTAGGCCAGGATCGGTAGCGCGACCGTCGACGCGGCGACGGTGACGAAGCAGACGATGGCAAGCCACACGCGGACGCCGTCGAGGCCTTCCGAGCCGATCGCCAAACCGGCTGCGGCGCAAATGAATAGCACCTTGGGGTTGGCGGCGGTCAACGCCGCCCCGGTCACCACCGCGCGGAGCGGGGTCAGCTTGCCGACGCTGCGCAGCCAGCCGGGGGTGTGGCCGGAGCGGTTACGGGTGAGCCATCGGTAGATGCCGAAGACGATCAACAGCGCACCGATCACGATGCGCGCCCACGACGCCCAACTCGGTGGCTTGTCCCGCAACCCGCCCGCCAAGCCAGAAAGCGCCAGGAAGAGCGCGGTCAATGAGGCGAGCCCGACGAGCCAACCTGCCAGAAAGCCCAGGCTTGTCGGTCGCGGGCGCGCCGTATGCAGCACCAGGACCGCAGGGATGACCGACAGCGGCGACAGCGCGATCACCAGCGCCAGCGGAACGAGGTCGGTCAGCACCTGTGGAAGGTAGCAAATTTGCTACCCACGTCAGTTTCCCTCGGTAGTGTTTTGCTGAGTTTCGTATCCACATCCTGAAATGAGGGGCGCTATGCAGCGTCTTCGGGTCCACTCGGTCGTTCTTGTCGCGCTCGCCCTCATCGTCTCGCTGGTCGCGGTGGCGACCGCGTGCAGCAAGGAGCGGACCGCACCCGCGCCGCAGGCCGGCGTCAACGCGGGACCCGACGGGCATCCCGCGCCGTTCAGAGAACCCGTGCGGCTATCGAGTAAGAACGGCGTCCTCGAAGTCCGGCTCTCGGCTCACCAATCCACCGTCGCCCTCGATACCGTCACCCAATCCGTGACCAACTTCCTGACGTATGGCTACGACCTCGTCAAGGGCACCAGCTCGAACGGATCAGCCAAGGGCGACAACCTGTATCCGGGTCCGACACTGCGGGTCGATCCCGGCGAGAAACTGATCGTGCACTACGACAACGACCTTCAGGGCCTGACCATCCAGGACTACTACGACCCCGCCTTCACCCCGAACGGCGGCGGGGTGCCCGTCTACCCGCCGCAGCTCACTGAGTCGCCGCTGAACCTGCACACCCACGGCCTGCACGTCAGCCCGGCGGGTAATGCCGACAACGTCTTGCTGTCGATCCCGGCGGGCCTGGGCAACACATACACATACGACGTGCCGTCGACGATGCCCAACGGCCTGTACTGGTACCACAGCCACCGGCACACGATGACCGCGCAGCAGACCTATTTCGGCCTTGCCGGACTGCTCGAGATCGGACGCCCCGACGGTAATTTGCCGCTGGTCACCAAGAACCATATTCCGGTGCGGGACATGGCGATTCAATATAACTACGTTTTCGACCGCAAGGGCCGGGGACACCAGCTGAACAACTACAGCTGGCCGCAGTTCGTCAGCACGCTCAAGCCGCCGGATGGTGCGCAACTGGCCGACGGGACCTATCAGCCGAGCCTGGCACCGGTGAACATCGCCGACACCACGATGGGAGCCAAATACATCACGCCCTGGTACCAGGGTCCGTTGTCGCCGCACAACAACCGCGGGCAGACGCAGTTCATGCCGTCGAACCTGATCGGCTTCGACAGCCCGACCGAGAAGATCCGTGAGGACCCGTCTCTGCCGGAAAACGAACGCGATGTCCAGTTCACTGTCAACGGCCAGTTCCAGCCCGAGCTGAAGATCAAGCCCGGCCAGACGGAAGTCTGGGTCGTCGCCAACATCAGCGACATCGCCTACATGACGGTCAGATTGACCGAGACCGCCACAGGCAACCACCCGAAGTTCTCGATCGTCGGCCAGGACGGCAACCCGTACCTTCAGGTCGGCAGGCCCGTCTATGGCGACGGCACCACGCTCGCCATCCCACCGGCTTCGCGGTACGCGATCGCCGTCACCATGCCCAACGACGGCGACCTGGTGCTTGAGTTCCCGCCCGATCCACGTGCCACGAAGATCGTGAATCCCGGTGTGCTGTACACCAACAACGGCACTAACAATCCGCCCGCTGTGCTCGGCACCTTGACGGTGGATCCGAAGTACATCAGCTACGCCGACGGCTTCTTCGTGTTCCCGACCCAGACGCTGATCCGGGCGACACCGGACACCAGCGGCCAGGGGCAGACAACGGCGTTCGAACCCGGCCAGAACCTCGACGCCTACACGTCATTCGTCGACACCGCCGTGATGACGCCCGCCGTCAAACGAGCTCTGACGATCACCGACACCATCGGCGGCGACAAGGCCAGCAACAACGATCCCAAGGCCGTCATCTACCAATTCGACGACAGCGCATTCCCCAACGTCGCGCTGATCCAGCCGCGGCTGAACTCCGTAGAAGAGTGGCTGATCACCAACCTCAACAACGACGCCCACCCGATGCACGTCCACGTCAACGACTTTCAGGTGATCGCGATCGACGACCCGAACCGGGGCAAGACGGGCGTGCAGCCCTGGGGCGTCGACAACGTCAACGTGCCCGCGCCTATTTTCGACGACCGGCACGTCGTCAGCACGCCGGCAAGCCTGACCGTGCGCCAGGAATTTCTCGAGTTCGCCGGCACCTACGTCATCCACTGCCACCGCCTCAACCATGAAGACAACGGCTTGATGGCACTGATCAACGTGATCCCCGAGATCTCCACCTACGCGGTGGCCATCCCGGGATCCCACGGAAGGCCGGCATCTGTCCAGGTTCGGGATGGCAACGGCGACAGGGTTCTTCAAACGGTATTCCCGTTCCCCGCCTTCGAGGGCACGCCGTCGGTGGCGATGGCCGACGTCAACGGCGACGGGATCCTCGATCTGATCGCCGGAACCGGCAAGGGGGCGGCGCCGGAGGTGGTCGCCTATGACGGCAACAACACCGTCGACGGGGTGTTCAAGACCGAGCTCACCCGCTTCTCACCGTTTGAGGCCGATTTCACCGGTGGTGTGACCGTCGCCGGTACCGACATCGATGGAAACGCGATGGCCGACAACATCATCGTCGGCACCGGACCCGGCAGGGAATCTCAGGTGAAGGTGTTCTCGTCGACGCTGCCGCCTGACAGGGAGAAGGCCCCGGAGGTGTTTTCGACCTTCACCCCATACCCCGGCTCACGATCCGGTGTCCAGCTCGCCACCGGCATGATCGAAGCCGGGTCGGGCAGGCAGAGCGTGGTGACCGCACCCGGACCAGGCGAAGCGCCGCTGGTCAAGTCGTTCCGGTGGGACCTGTTCACCCCTACGGCGCGGGCGCAGGCCGAAGGCACTGCTAGGCAACAACATTCGGGCAAGCCGAACGACCCCAAGATGACCGCACAGTTCATGGCGTATGACCAGGCGTACACAGACGGTGTCGCTTTGTCGACGGGGTGGGTGGCAGGTGCCGAAGGCGGCGCGATGAGCATCGTCACGAGCCAACTCGCCGGTGACGGCACTGTGCGCGTCTGGTCCAACGGGTCGAAGCTCGACGGTGAACCCGCCGTCTACCTGGACAACCCTAACCATCACGACGGCAACGCCAGCTATGCCCAGATCGCCTCGTTCGCACCGTTTTCCGGCGCCACGCCCGGCGCGACGGTC
>NZ_LZMC01000045.1 GCF_001668615.1 Mycobacterium sp. 1274761.0 | reverse complement strand
ATCGGCCGCTCGTTGCGGCTGCCCAGCTCGACCTCGGGCCCGTCACGAAAGCAGATCGACCGAAACCCGTCCCACTTCGGCTCGTACGACGCCCCCGGCGGAATCTCAGACACCGACTTGGACAGCATCGGCGACACCGGCGGCATCACGGGCAGGCGCATCGCCCCATTCTTGTCGGGCGCGATGACATTATGAGCAGCGTGGAGCTCCCCCTGCAGCCGCCGGTGTCGCCGATGCTGTCCAAGTCGGTGTCTGAGATTCCGCCGGGGGCGTCGTACGAGCCGAAGTGGGACGGGTTTCGGTCGATCTGCTTTCGTGACGGGCCCGAGGTCGAGCTGGGCAGCCGCAACGAGCGGCCGATGACGCGGTACTTCCCCGAGCTGGTGGCTGCTGCGCTGGCCGAACTCCCGGCGCGCTGCGTGATCGACGGCGAGATCGTGATCGCCGTCGACGGCAGGCTGGACTTCGAGGCGCTGCAGCTGCGGCTGCACCCGGCGGCCAGCCGGGTCGAGAAGCTGGCCGCGCTGACGCCGGCGCATTTCATCGGGTTCGACGCGCTGGCGAGCGGCGACACATCTCTGTTGAAGGAACCGTTCCGGGTCCGTCGTCAAGCCTTGCTCGAGTCGGTGAACGAGAAGGACTGGTGTCATGTCACCCGCACCACCGAAGACCCCGAGCTGGGTGCGCAGTGGCTGACGACGTTCGAGGGCGCGGGTCTCGATGGGGTGATCGCCAAACGGCTCGACGGCCCGTACCTTCCGGGCAAGCGCGAGATGGTGAAGGTCAAGCACGCCCGCGACGCCGACTGTGTGGCCATCGGATACCGCATCCACAAGAGCGGCGAAGGCATCGGCTCGATTCTGCT
>NZ_LZMC01000044.1 GCF_001668615.1 Mycobacterium sp. 1274761.0 | reverse complement strand
GCTGAGGCAAAGCCAGCTCCACGAACGGCAGACGCAGTTCGTGGGCCAGCTTGGCCATCTGCTCGGCCAATGCCGAGGCGTCTCGAGCCAGGGCGGGACCCAGCCGCGCGGCCACCGCATCCAGCTGGCGCGCGCGCACGGCCTCGCCGGACGGCGCGAGCAGCAAGCCGATCACGGCGGCCGGGGCCGTGGTGGGCTGGCTGGCGAGTTGTCGGATCTCGGCAGGCAACCGGCCGTGCAGTGCGGCGCCGTATTTCAAGTCTTCTGGCGTAAACGTGCCGGCCCGCGCAGCGACGTGCTCCGGACTGACGGTGCGTCGGGATGACGGAGGTACCGGTGCCGGGGCCCTGCGGCCCAACGCCGTTCCGGCAGGGGCAAATCCGGCCGCGATGTCCTCGGCCAGCCCGTCGGGCACCTGCTGGCTGTACCGCTGACGGAGTTCGGCCATCTCGCGAGGATCGAAGCTGGGGTTGAGTGCCTTGATCCGATCGATCAGCGGCGGATGCGTCGCGTAGAGCGAGGTGAACGACCGCTTGACGCCCTCGCCGAAGAGCATGTGGCTCACTTCGGTCGCGCTGCGTGAGTCCCGCAGCCGCGAACCCGTCGGGATGCCGCCGATCTTCTTCAGCGCCCCCTCCAGACCCGTGGTCTGACGGGTGAACTGCACGGCAGAGGCGTCGGCCAACCACTCGCGTTGGCGGGACACCGCCGCCTTTATCAGGTTCGCGAAGAACACCCCGATGAAACCGAGCACCAGCATCGCGATGGCAAGGACGACGATGGGTGCGCCTGCCTTGCTGTCGCTGCCGCGGCCACCGAACTGCAAAAACCGCAAGCCGATCATCCCGATCAGCAGGATGCCTGCGAGAAGTGCGATCAGCCGGATGTTCAGACGCATGTCGCCGTTGAGGATGTGGCTGAACTCGTGCCCGATGACCCCCTGCAACTCGTCGCGGTTGAGTTGGGCCAGCGCGCCACCGGTGACCGTGATCGCCGCGTCGGCGGGAGTGAACCCGGCCGCGAACGCGTTGATGCCCGGCTCCTGCGGCATCACGAACAATCGCGGCACCGGGACACCCGAGGCCAGTGACATCTCCTCGACGATGTTGACCAGCCGCCGCAGCTGGGGGTCGGTGGTCGTGGGATCGACGGGCACGCCCCCGAGCGACGCGGCGATGGCCGCGCCGCCCTGCCGGAGCGAGAGCATCTTGAAGAACATGCGCCCGGTGATGATCAACAGGGTGGCCGCCGTAACAACGATGACGGTGCCGAGGATCTCCGAGGCGTCGAATTGCTTATACGCCATGGTGATCGCAACGGCGGCGTTGATCCCGGCGACGAGCGCCACCACGGCGATCACGAACAAGAACACCAGTTTGGCCGTCGAGCCCTTGGCTGCGCGCTGGTGGTCGAAGAAGTTCATGACCGCCAATCGCTTTTAGAACTGGACCCTGGGCGCGTCCCTCATCTCGGGGTGCTCCGGCGGAATCTCCAGGAGCGCCGCCGGAGCGAAGTTGAAGATGCCGGCGTAGACGCTGCCCGGGAACGTCTCCCGGCGGTTGTTGTAGTTCATCACCGCGTCGTTGTACGCCTGCCGGGAAAACGCGACCTTGTTCTCGGTGGAGGTCAACTCCTCCGAGAGCTGCATCATGTTCTGGTTCGCCTTCAGGTCGGGATACTGTTCGGCGACCGCGATGAGCCTGCCCAGAGCGCCGTTGAGCGCCTGTTGGCCGGCTGCCAACTGTTGCATGGCCGCCGGGTCGCCCGGGTTAGCCTGCGCCGCAGCCAAACTGTTCATCGCGGCCCCGCGAGCCGCGACCACCGCTTCGAGCGTCTGGCGCTCATGCGCCATGTAGGCCTTGGCGGTCTCCACCAGGTTCGGGATGAGGTCGAAGCGCCGACGCAACTGGACGTCGATTTGCGCGAAGGCGTTCTTGTAGGCGTTGCGCGCCCGGACCAAGCCGTTGTAACCGACGATCACGACGACGATTAGCACCACGATGACGACGGCGACGATGATTCCGATGACGAGCCCCACGAGGCATACCTCCAAGAGTCGGGACTGCCGCATTTGTGCGGACCGCCGAAGCGTAACCGTTGACCCGCAGCACTGCGGTGGTTCTTTGCCAGAATTTGAGCCGGAAGTGCCGGCTCAACTCACCCACAACAGCGGCCGCCGATCGGCCCACGGGGCCGCGGCTTCGAGCTGAGCGGCGAGCTGCAGGAGCACCATCTCGTCCGGAGCCATCAGCTGCACGCCGACCGGCAAACCTTCCTCGGTGCTGCCGGTGGGAAGCGAAATTGCCGCCCAGCCGGTGACATTCGCCAGCGACGTCCACCCCGTGGTGGCGAATTCGACGTCGAAGAAGGCACGGGTGCTGCCGCGGGGCTGGTTCAACAACGCATACGGCGGCGGAGATGTCAGCAGCGTCGGTACCAGCAGCACGTCGTGGTTCGCCATGCCTGCGGCGAAGCGGCGCGTCTGGGCGTGCACGTCGGCGATCGCGCCGGCGTACGCGGCGCCGGTGGTGTCGAACCCTTCGCGGACCATCACCCAGGTGCTGATTTCGAATTCGCCTTCTGACGGCTCGCGCCCGAGGTGATGGGCCGCGAGCTCGTACAGACCGACGTTGCTGACGGTGTGCAGCACCGCGATCGCGTTGGCGACGACGTCGGCATCTATTGTGGGAGCGCCGGTTTCGACCGCGTGGCCGAGCTCGGCGAGCTGTCGCCCGGTGCCTTCGACGGCGGCCACCACCGCAGCGTCGGTCTGCGGACCCGGGAACGGCGATGCGGTAGCCAGCAGGATGCGTTGGGGCGGAGGGTCTTCCGCGATCGCCTCCACGTACGGCGTGGATGGCGGCGGCGCGAAATACGGATCGCCGGGCGCGCTGCCGGTGATGACGTCGAGCAGGGCGGCGCTATCGCGCACGGTGCGGGTGAGAGCGTGCGCGTTGACCAGACCTTCCAGCGAATGGCCGGAATCGGGTGCGAATGAGCTCCGCCCGCGGCGGGGTTTGAGGCCGACCAGCCCGCAGCAGGAGGCGGGCACACGGATAGAGCCTGTCCCGTCGCCTCCGGACGCCGCCGGAACCACGCCTGCCGCCACAGCGGCAGCCGACCCGCCACTCGATCCGCCCGGCGTGATCGACGGCGACCACGGATTGACCGTCGGCCCGAACAGCGACGGCTCGGTCGTGCAGTGATTGCCCCACTCGGGGGTGTTGGTCTTGCCGAACACCACGAGCCCGGCGGACAGGTACCGCTCGACGAGCCAAGCGGTTTCCGTCGAAACGTGAGTGCGCAGTGCCCGCGACCCCATTGCCTCCGGAGCGCCGACCAGCGCAGCGCCGAGATCCTTGAGCAGGAACGGCACCCCTGCCAACGGACCGGGCAGGGCCGCGTGCCCCGCAGCGTCGATGTGCGCGGCCTGTGCCCGCCCGCGGTCGAAGAGGTCAGCGATGACGGCGTTGAGGTGGCGGGTCGCCTCGACCCGAATGATCGCGGCGTCCAGCAGCTCGACGGCCGACACGTCGCCAGCGGCCAAGAGCGCGCCCTGACCGACCGCGTCGATGCCCGCCAGTTCGACCGCGTGGTTGAAGTCCATCGACTCTCCAATCCTGGTGCCTGACCGCCGGTACGGCAACCGATGCGGTCACTCCGCCTGCGCGACGACGGGCGCTGAGCCACACTGACTGCTGTGTTCGCGCTTGCAGGTAAGTCAGTCGTTGTCACTGGCGGCAGTAAGGGTATCGGCCGTGGCATCGCGTCCGTTTTCGCCGAGGCGCACGCCAATGTTGCGGTGGCGGCACGGTCTACGACCGATCTCGACGCGGCGGTGGCCGCGCTCGACGGGCTCGGCGACGGCAAGGTGATCGGGGTGACGACCGACGTTATAAATCCCGAGTCGTGTACGGCGATGGCCGCCGCGATCGTCGACGCCTTCGGCGGCATCGACGTGCTGTGCGCCAACGCCGGCATCTTCCCCGAGGCGCCGTTGGCCACCATGACCCCGCAGCAGCTCGACGAGGTGCTCGACGTGAACGTGAAGGGCACCGTCTACTCGGTGCAGGCCTGCCTGCCGTCGCTGATCGCCTCCGGCCGGGGTCGGGTCATCCTCACGTCGTCGATCACGGGACCCATCACCGGCTTTCCGAACTGGTCTCATTACGGTGCGTCGAAGTCGGCGCAGCTGGGCTTCATGCGGACGGCCGCGATCGAGCTTGCGCCGCACGGGATTACCGTCAACGCAGTGCTCCCCGGAAACATTCTCACCGAGGGCCTGGCCGATATGGGCCCCGACTATCTCGAGGGCATGGCGCGTGCGATTCCCGCGGGCGCGCTCGGTACACCTAGCGACATCGGCTATCTCGCGGCCTTCCTCGCCACGCAGGAGGCGGGATATATCACCGGCCAGGCGATCGCCGTCGACGGCGGGCAGGTACTGCCCGAATCACCGGACGCTGTCACGCCGTAGCCAGTTCAGTGCACGCCTTCCATCTGGCGGCTGATCCACGGTGCGAGCGCGAAGACCACCAAGCCTGAGACGATGGCGAATGCGCCGATGATGCCGAAGTAAGCGGCCTCGTTTGAGGCATCGTAGTACTTCGCGAGAACTCCCGACATCGATGTGCCGAGACCGACCGAGAAGAAAAATTCGGCCGTTTGTCCCACGGTCGTCATGACGGCAGCTTTACCACGTAAGCGCACCACCGGGACGGTGTTTGGCAGCCGTCGTGGAAAACTGGCCGCCATGGCGTTCCAGGTGCGTTTCAGCGGACAGCCGCAGCCGCAGGATTATGGTGACGACGACGGCTTTGAATTTCTCGACGGTGGCGTGCTGGCCATCCACTTCGGTGACGAGGAGAAGTGGGCCGAATATCACCCGCAGACGACGTGGGAGTTGGTCACCGCCGATCCGGAGCACCTGGCGGGGATGAACACACCGTACGTCGACGAGGAATTCGACGACGATTACGAAGACGAGGACGACGACGAGGACGTGGGGGACTATGAGGCCTAGCGCTCCCCTGCGAAGTCATTGACGATGTCGGCGACCCGTCGCAGCTGATCGAGATCGGAGCTCGTCGGGATCAGATGCACCTCGTCGGTGCCGATGTCCTCGAATTGCCGTAGCACATTGAGCAATTCGTCTTCAGTGCCTGTCCAGCCAGTGGTCGGAGCCATCGCATCGACATATTCGGCCGGGATCCAGTTCATGTAGCGCCGGAGGTGGCGGTGCATCTGCGCGCGCGGCTCGTCGCCCTCGCCGATCGCAAACCAGAACGAGGTGGCCAGCAGCGGTGTCGGCTTGCCGGCCTCCGCCCAGGCCGTGCGCGCGACGTCGTAGAGTTCGCTCTGCTTGGCGGTGTCGAGGTCCAGCGTGGTGCCCGCCAGGCCGTCGGCCCATGCGGCAGCAGATTTCACGGTCTTCGGGCCGATCGTGCCGACCAGCAGTCGCGGGCCACCCGTCTGCACAGGGGCGGGCCCTACGGGCAGGATGGAGTCGGTCACCTTCTCGCCCAACCAGATTCGCTTCATCACCCCGACACGCTCGGCCATCCCGCGAATCGTCTGCATCGCCGGATCGGCACCGACGGCCTCGTAGTCCTCGCGCCGACCACCGACTCCAATGCCGACGGTGAGCCTGCCGCCGCTGAGCACGTCGCCTGTGGCCAACGATTTCGCGAGCATGACCGGGTCGTGCAGCTGCGGCACCACTACCGTCGTCACCAACCGCACGCGGTCGGTCCATGCTGCCAGCGCGCCGAGCAGCGTGAGCACTTCCGGGTTGTCGAAGGCGATGCGCTCGCCCCAGCACAGCGACGAGAACGGTCCGTCGTCGATCTCCCTGGCCCACGCCTGGAGAAGCGGCGCATCGAGGTCCGGCTCCATGACCGGCATCGTCATCCCAATTTGCACGACGGCGATTGTGGCACGCCGCCCCTACGATTCGGGCGTGGCTGGTTGCGCACAGCGCGGCCCAGCACGCCGAAATCGCTAGGTCAGGGAGGCGATGATGTCGGCGACCGGCCCGGACTTGATCGACGCAAATCCGGTGCCCGCCCACACGTTGGTGCCGTGCGGGTCGCCTGCCCGCACCGCGGCGGCGCGCAGCGGCCCGGTCAGGTAATGGATCTCGGGATAGCCGAACGGCGCCTGCGCCTCGTGGTCTTCGATGAAGCGGTTGCGCAGTCCGCGCGCATAGCGTCCGGAAAACGACTTGGTGACAACGGTTTCGGAGAACTGAGGATCGGTCAGCGCCGCACGGTGCACAGGGCTGCTGCCCGCTTCATCGGCGAGCAGAAACGCCGTACCGAGCTGCGCCGCCATTGCGCCCGCCTCGATCACGCGGTTGACGTCATCGGCGGTCACCAGACCACCGGCGGCGATGACCGGCACGTCCACCCGGTCGAGCACCGCGGCGAGCAACTCGGCCAGCGGTTGCGGGTTGGGTTCGGCGACGGGGTCGAACGTGCCGCGGTGCCCGCCCGCCGACGGGCCTTGCACCGCCATCGCGTCGACGCCGCGGTTCATCGCAGCGTCCGCCTCCGACGCCGACGTGACCGTGCCGACGGTCACGATGCCCACCTCGCGCAATCGCCGGCATTCATCGGCGCTGGGCAGGCCGAACGTGAAGGATGCGACCTCGGGACGCAGGTCGAGCAGCACATCGATCTTTGCCGCCCAGTCGTCGTCGCTGTAGGTCGGCTTGCCGAGTTCGGCGCCGTATCGCGCGGCGTCGGACGCCAGTGCCGCGGTGTATTTCTCGATCGTTTCGGGTGTGGCGGCGCTCGGCTGCGGGGCGAACAGGTTGGCCCCCAGCGGACCGCTGCTGAGCTTGCGCGCGGCGGAGATCCGCTCGGCGAAGGCGTCGGCGCTCAGGTAGCCCGCGGCGACGAAGCCGAGTCCGCCGGCGTTGGTGCCGGCGGCGGCGAGCTCCGGCGTCGACGGGCCGCCGGCCATCGGCGCAACGACCACCGGAACCATCAGGTCGCTCAGGTGAAACCCGTTCGGCATCATTGCCTCCCATCGCTTGAATGCTCATTCGTACCACGCGACGCTGAGATCACCTGACCGCCTTCGCCCACAGCAGGACGTCCTGCGGTTCTGGGCCGAGGTTGGGGAAGACGGTGTGTCGGGTCAGCCTGCCGTCCAGTGACAGCCCGGCACGTTGCAGTACGCGCGCAGACCGGACGTTATCGACGTGACAGACCGCCGAGACACGGAATACGTCGGGGTCGCTTTCCATCTCGGTCAGCAGGAGCCCGACAGCTTCGTCCATAAGCCCGCGCCCCCACCACCTGCGACCGAGGCAATAGCCGAAGTCCAGGCTGTGAGGAGCCTGGGCCGGCGGGAAACCACACGTGCCGATGATGTCGCCCTCGTGCAGCTGGATCAGCCATGTCCGCTCATCGTCGACGTTGAACAGTTCGGTGATCACCCGGCGCGTCTCGCTGACGTCGCAATGCGGCGTCCACGACATGTAGCGCGTCACTTCCGGATCCGAGGCCACGGATGCGAAGAGCTCGCCGGCATCGTCGAGCCGCGGCGCGCGCAGCGTGACGCGTGATCCAGTCAAGACGCCGACCATGCTTCCCATAATTGCGTCGACGGCGGTCGGACGAAAGTGATTAACTGGCAATGCATGAGCATCCAGTTGAACCACACGATCGTCGCCGCTAAGGACAAGAATGAATCGGCGACGTTCCTGACGGAACTGTTCGGCCTTCCCGAGCCGCAGCCCTTCGGTCATTTTCTGGTGGTGAACGTCGCCAACGATGTCAGTCTCGACTACGCCGAGGTGCCAGACGACCAGGAGATTCCGCCGCAGCACTACGCATTCCTGGTCTCCGAAGCGGAGTTCGACTCGATCTACGGCAAGATCCGTGACCGCGGTATACCGCACTGGGCCGACCCCAGAGGCAGCAGGCCGGGCGAGATCAACCACAACGACGGCGGCCGCGGCGTCTACTTCCAGGACCCGGCGGGCCACTACCTCGAGATCATCACCCGCCCGTACGGGTCCGGTAGCTGAGTCTCGACGCCAGCACGGCCACACCGTCGCCCTCTAGGCGTGACAGCATCTTGGGCCGGTTGCCGAGGACCGAAACGAGGTCGGCGGCCCGGCCTTCGACGGCTCGGCCCCGGTGTCCGTGGCTCCAGTCGGCGTCTGTCGCGCGCAACCGTAAGCCGCGCGAATTGCGGAACGCCGGCACGAACGGATTCGGTACGGCCACTTGGGTCTTGAGCACTGTCACCAGAATCTGCGGCGGAATCTCCGGCTCGCGATCCACCGCGAAGACGACGTCGAGTTCGTGGGTGACGTGGTCGCCGAGCAGCAGCCGCGACGGGAAGTAGCGGCCCAGTCCGCACGGCTCCCGGCTCAGTATCTCGAAGTCATCGAGCAGGGCGGCTGGAGACCTCGTGCCCGCCAGCGCCGTTGCCATCTGCGCGTTCGCCTCATCGAAAGAGCCGCAATGACGCACCATCGCGCCGACGACAGCTCCCAGCGGCGCACTGAGCCCGACGATGAGGTGAGCGAGCAACTCGTGGTTGGTCCAACGGCCGCACAGGCTCGGTCGTGACCAGTCTTGCGCACCGAGACCACGCGCGAACGCGCCGAACCTCGCGTCGTTGGCAAGGAGAAGCTCACGAGCCGACATGGAGATGCTCCTTAAGGAACGCGGTCTGGTCGGCGAGTACCTCGTGCACGAGAGGCGGATGGTAGACGTCGAAATGGTCTGCGTCGTACCGACGTACCTCACCTAGCGGCGCCCTTTGCGCAACCAACTCAACGTATTTCGGGGCGATAAGCGTTTCGCGCTCGGATACACAAACCAGTAGCGGCGCGGTGATCGTACGGGATTGTCGGAGACTCGACGTCCAGACGAGTTCAACGGTGTCCGCCGCGGCGACCCGGTTGTCGAACCAGGCGTCGGGCGGGACGGTGGAGCGCCAACCCGCTTCGGCGCCAGCAATGGTGACCGCTGCGGTACTGCCCGGTGGGCCGACAATCGGCACGTATCGCCTGCGTCGGCGCAAAGATGCTCGCACCGCATCGTCGACGATCAAGGGTACGAGGCGAAGTGCCGGCACCAGCCCCAACTTCAGGGCTGCCGCGGGGCCATGCACGATCGGACATTGCACGACCACCGCCGCGACGTCGTTACGGGTAGCCGCGACCCGCAGGACATTCATCCCACCGAGACTCGTGCCCCACAATCCGATGCGATTGGAATCGATGTGCGGCCGCCTGGCGAGAAAGTCCAACGCCGCCTCCACATCCGACCGCTGCTGTCGCAGCGAAATGCGCTGCCGCGGTTGCCCGTCGGATGCACCAGTGTTGCGGTAATCGAAGGCCAGAGTCGCGATGCCTGCACCGGCGAAGTACAGCTCGTATTGCGAAAGCATCATGTCGTGCGTCGCGCCGAAGCCGTGGACGAGCGCGATCGCAGGATGCGGTCCGGCTCCGGCCGGCAGTGTCAGCCATGCCGCGCACCGGGTGCCATCGGAACGAAAGTCGACGCGCTGCGTCGGGAGGATCGCCGACATGTCCAGACCCCTTCTCATAGGTACACCGTACGTATGGCTAGACTCCTTTACGTACGCCGTACTTGTCAAGGGGGTTGGATTGCGGGCCCGTTTCACCATCGATGAAATCGCCGCCGCCGCGCTGCGACTGGTCGACGAGTCGGGCGTCAGCGCGCTGAGCATGAGGGCCCTGGCGGCGAAACTGGGCACCGGGCCGATGACCCTCTACAACTACGTTTCCGGCAAGGATGGCCTGGAGGAACTCGTGGTGGCCGCAATCGTGGCGGAGGTGCGGTTGCCGGCGCCCACCGGCGACTGGCAGCAGGACGCCTACGGCGTTGCGACCGCGATGTGGCGGGGCATTCGTTCCCATCCAGCAGCCATTCCGCTGGTGCTGACCCGCCGGATGTCGTCATCGACGGGCTTCGCGGCCGCCGATGCCCTGATCGCTGCCCTGTGCCGGGCGGGCCTGGACGATCACGATCGGCTGGCGGCGTTTCATGCGCTGCTGGGGTTGGTGACCGGTGCGGCACAGGCAGATCTGGCGGGTCCGATGGTCGCCGCCCGCATCGGGGCGGTGGCTGGTATCGATTACCCGAATGTCCATTCACTGTCGGAGGTCGCCTCAGAGACGTCGGCCGAAGACGATTTCGACCGCGGACTGCGAATGCTGCTCGACGGCATCGCGTTTCGGCAGAGGCGTCGTTAACCGACGGTGCGGTGCCCCCGCTCCTGCTCCTGGCCCAGGTAATCGTCGGCGAACCGTGCGACGTGAATGGGCAGCTTGCCGGAGGCCACGTCGGCCAGGCTGGTCTGCTCCAGCACCGAACGCATGCTGGCCCGCAGCGCCCGCCACACGTCGGTCAGCGCCGCCGTCGGCCCCGAATACGGCAGGTCCCCCAGCCCGATGTCGCGCACGCTGGCCAATGGGCCGTCGATACACCTGAGCACGTCGGCAATGCTGATGTCGGCCGCGGGTCGGGCCAGCTCGTAGCCACCTTCGCGGCCGCGGCGGCTGCGAACCAGCCGGTCGGTGCGCAACTCAGCCAGGATATCGACCAGGAACTGCGGTGGAATGCCCTGCGCCTTGGCCAGATCGTCGGTCTTGACCACCGAGCCCTCCTCGGCAGCGGCCAATTGGACCATCGCCCGGACGGCATACTCCGCCTTGGCCGACATCCGCATGCCCTGAATTGTGCCACCGACAGGGCGGATGACCGGGCCTACCGCGATGCGCCGGTCATCGCCCGCACCGATTGGGGTAGCGGGATACCCGGCCTGAGATCGGGCGCAGCCAGCGGCGCACCGTAGGTGAGCGACATGGGGATGACCCCCGCCCACGCGTCCCCTGCGACGTCCTCGTCCGGGTCGTCGGGCCAGCCGTTGCTGATCTTCAGCGACCAGTTGTCCGTGCCGATCGGCAGCCGCAGCGGCAGTGTCGCCGCGAGTTCCCTGCGGGAGCTGGGCCGAAGCTCTGCGGCGCGCCCCGGGATGAACGTGTCGGTGAGCCGCTGCAGACAACGCTCCTTCTCGGCGTCAGGCACCCGCTCGAACACCCCGAAGACGACGGCGCTGCGATATCGAAACGAGGACTCGAAACCGCTGCGGGCCACCACGATTCCATCCAACGCGGTGACAGCGACGGCGGCAGGCGCGCCCGCGGCCAGCGTACGCATCCACGGTGATCCCGTCGAACCGTGGATGACCAACTGGTCGTCGACGCGCGCGAATCCGGTCGGAAAGATCACTGGATGGCCGTCGCGCACCAGCGCGACCGTGGCCAGCGGTGTGCTGTCGAGCAGTTCGTCGAACCGACTACGCGAGGTGCTCTGTTTCTCGCGCAGCCTGCTGACCGTGGTGGAAGGGGTGCTCACCCCGCCGAGCGTAGGCGCTGCAGCGCTGTCAGCGGGCCTTGTTCACGTGCTAGCCGGTGATGGCAAGAACCGCGTCTGCCAGTTCGGGCCTGCACACCACCAAATCGGGCAGCAGCGGGTCGGGCCGGTTGTAGCTCAGCGGCGAGCCGTCGATGCGCGAGGTGTGCAGCCCCGCGGCGCGGGCCACCGCGACCGGCGCCGCCGAATCCCATTCGTACTGGCCGCCAGCGTGGACGTACACGTCGGAGAACCCTTGGACGACCGAGGCGACTTTGGCTCCGGCCGAGCCCATTTCGACGAGCACGCCGTCGAGGGCCTCACATACTGCGAGGGCGATGGCGGGCGGACGGGTGCGCGAGACGACGACGCGTGGCTTAGCGGGGCCTGCAGGTGGGACCGCGACGGTCGGCGTGGCGAGCGTAATGCCCTGGGCGGGAAGCGCTACCGCCCCGGCGACGAGTTCGCCGCCTTGCCAGAGCGCCACGTGCACCGCCCAGTCGTCGCGGCCGAGCTCGGAGAATTCGCGCGTGCCGTCCAGCGGGTCGACGATCCACACCCGTTCGGAGCGCAAGCGGACGGGGTCGTCGGCGCCTTCCTCGGACAGCACGGCGTCGCCGGGCCGCTGGGTGGCCAGCGCCTGCATGAGAAAGTCGTGAGACCTCTTGTCACCGGCTGCCTTTCGCTCGGTCGGGGTGGCGTCGGCGAGCTCGTCGCGCACACCCAGAAGCAGCGTTCCAGCCTCACCGGCCAGCCGTGCGGCGACCTCGTGGTCGCTCGGCTGCATCACGGACGGCTTTCCAACAGCTCGATGACGAGATCGGCGAGCGCTTCCGGCGAGCGGTCGGGGGTCAGCCGCAGGTCCGGGTTCTTCGGACGCTGATATGGGCTGTCGATCCCGGTGAAGTGGGTGATCTCACCGGCACGCGCCTTGGCGTACAAGCCCTTCGGGTCGCGGCGTTCGCAATCCTCGATGGGGGTGTCGCAGAACACTTCGAAGAACTGCAAGCCGGCCTCGGTGGTCACCTTGCGCGCCAGCGCACGATGCTCCTCCAGCGGGCTGATCGCGGGCACCAACACCACCTGCCCGGAGTCGGCGAGGATCGCCGCGACATGGGCGAGCCTGCGCTGGTTCTCGGCACGGTCGGCCATCGAGAAGCCCAGGTCGGCGTTCAGGCCGTGCCGCAGGTTGTCGCCGTCGAGAACATATGCGGGGATGCCCTTTTCGATCAGCTTCTGCTCGACCAGCATCGCGACTGACGACTTGCCTGAGCCGGACAGGCCGGTGAACCACACGGTCTTGCCGGTGGTCAGCCGGTCCTCGGCCTTGCACAGCGACTCGTGGCGCACGGTGTTCGGGCTGGAGGTGCGCGCGCTGACCTGGGGCAGGATCATGCCGGCGGCCACGGTGCCGTTGGTGTGCGGATCGATCAGGATGAACGACCCGGTCGACGCGTTGCGGCTGTACTCGTCGAGCAGCAGCGGGGTCTGGGTGCGCAGCGAAATACGGCCCAGCTCATTGAGTTTGAGCGCGGTGGCCTCTTTGTCGCGGTGCAGGGTGTTGACGTCGAGCCGGTAGTCCAGTGCCGTCACCCTGGCCCGCGTGGTGCGGGTGGTGTGCTTGATCAGGTAATCGCGACCGGGTTCCAGCGATGACGCATCGGCCATCCAGCACACGGTCGCGTCGAATTCCTGTGTAACGCGCGGCTGATTGTTCGGCCGCGCGATGAGGTCTCCGCGGGAGATGTCGATGTCGTCGGTGAGGCTGATCGAGACGGCCATCGGCGGGAATGCGGCGTCGACGGGTCCGCTGGGCCCTTCGATGGCGGCGATCCGCGAGGTGAGCCCTGCGGGCAGCACCACCACGTCGTCGCCGACCTTCATGACACCGCCGGCGACGGTGCCGGCGTAGCTGCGGTGGTCGTGATGTTCATGGCTCTGCGGGCGGATCACGTACTGGACCGGGAACCGCACGTCGACCAGGTTGCGGTCGCCGGCGATGTAGACCTCTTCGAGATGGGTCAGCAGGGGCGGGCCCTCGTACCACGGGGTGTTGTCGGACTTCGCCACGACATTGTCGCCGTGCAACGCCGACAGCGGAATCGTCGTCACATCGTGGATGTCCAACCGGGCGGCGAAATCGTGGAAGTCATCGCGGATCTTCTCGAACTGCTCTCTGTCCCAGCCGATCAGGTCCATCTTGTTCACCGCGAGCACGACATGCTGGATGCCCAACAGCGACGCCAGGAACGCGTGGCGGCGGGACTGCTCGAGCAGGCCGTGGCGCGCATCGACCAACACGATCACCAACTGCGCCGTGGACGCCCCGGTCACCATGTTGCGGGTGTACTGAATATGGCCGGGGGTGTCGGCAATGATGAATTTCCGCTTGGGTGTGGCGAAATAGCGGTACGCGACGTCGATCGTGATGCCCTGCTCACGCTCGGCGCGCAGGCCATCGGTCACCAGAGCCAGGTCGGTGTAGTCGTGCCCGCGCTCCTTCGAGGTGCGTTCGACGGAGGCCAGCTGGTCTTCCATGACGGCCTTGGAGTCGTAGAGCAGGCGGCCGATGAGCGTGGACTTGCCGTCGTCGACAGAACCGGCGGTGGCGAGGCGCAGCAGCGTCGTCATCAGAAATAACCCTCCCGCTTGCGGTCTTCCATCCCCGCCTCCGAGATGCGGTCGTCCGCACGGGTGGCACCGCGTTCGGTGAGCCGCGAAACCGCCGTCTCGGCGATCACTTCGGAAACCGTTGCGGCGGTGGACTCGACGCAACCGGTGCAGGTGACGTCGCCCACCGTGCGGAACCGCACCGTCTTCTCGACCACGGTCTCGTCTTTGCGCGGCTGCATGTACCTGTGCACGGCCAGCAGCATGCCGTCGCGCTCGAAGACCTTGCGCCGGTGTGCGTAGTAAATCGTCGGGAGCTTGATCTTCTCGGCGCCGATGTAGGACCAGATGTCGAATTCGGTCCAGTTGCTCAGCGGGAACACCCGGATGTGTTCACCCTTGTGGTGGCGGCCGTTGTACAGGTTCCACAGCTCGGGTCGCTGGGCCTTGGGGTCCCACTGGCCGAACTCGTCGCGGAAGCTGAACACCCGTTCCTTGGCGCGGGCCTTCTCCTCGTCGCGGCGGGCGCCGCCGAACGCGGCGTCGAACTTGTTCTCGCGGATGGCTCGCAGCAGGGTGACCGTCTGGATCGGGTTACGCGACGGGATGGTTTCGACGACGCGTCCGGCGTCGATGTCGTCCTGCACCTTCGCCACGATCAGCCGCACCCCGGCTTCGGCGACGAGCTCGTCGCGGGCCTGCAGAACCTCGTCGAAGTTGTGGCCGGTGTCGACGTGCATCACCGGAAACGGCAGCCGTCCCGGCCGGAACGCCTTCAGCGCGAGGTGCAGCATGACGATGGAGTCCTTGCCGCCGGAGAACAGCAGGACCGGCCGCTCGAACTCGGCGGCCACCTCCCTGATGATGTGGATCGCCTCGGCCTCCAGCGAACGCAGATGGCTGAGCTCGTAGCGCCCCGCGGCCGGTTTCGGCTCATGCACGGTTGTCATCGCTAAACCTCGTTAAGTTGGTAGATCTGGCCAGCTTTATGAGCAATTGAGACTATGAAACCAGGCCTGGCCTGGGCTGTCAACGAGTGATGGAGCGATTTGGGCGTGATAACCGGCGCTCAGCGCGGGAAATCACGCCCAACCCGCTACGGGGTGACCTCCTTGAGCTTGCCCGTGGCGACGTCGAAGACGAACCCACGCAGCGACTCGTGTTTAGTGACGAACGGGCTGGCCTCGATCCGGCGGATGGACTGGCGCACGTCCTCGTCGAGGTCGGCAAACGCCTCGGCGGCCCATTCGGGCTTGATCCCGACCTCGTCCTGAATGGACCGCTTGAAGTCGTCGTCGGTGAACGTCAACATTCCGCAGTCGGTGTGATGGATGAGGATGATCTCCTTGGTGCCCAGCAACCGCTGGCTGATCGCAAGCGAACGGATCTCGTCGTCGGTGACGACGCCGCCGGCGTTGCGGATCACGTGGGCCTCGCCCTCTTTCAAGCCGAGGATCCGGTAGACGTCCAACCGGGCGTCCATGCACGCGACGACGGCCACATGCTTGCTCGGCGGCAGCGGCAGCGGACCCGAGAAGTTCTTCGCATACTCCTCATTGTTTTTCAGGTACTCGTCTGTCACCGTCATCCCGACCTCCTTGGTGGATCGCGCAAACGTCGAGACGATAACAACACGCGGCGGGTTTGCCACGGGTCAGAATCACGGCGATCGGATGGGCTGGCTGCCGCGAGCTACTTGGGCGCCGTGAGGTCGTAGACGGTGGCCCCGCCGACATCGGCAGACCGGAAATTGGCCTTCACCCATTCCGTGATCTCGGCGGAAGCACCGGAGTCGCGGTGTCCCGGCGGGCCGAAGCGTTCGCTCGCGATGAAGTACCGCACCTCATGGCGGGCGACGTAGTCCTTGAACTGCGCCAGCGTCGGCGAGTCGTCGCTGCCGGTGAACCCGCCGATCGCCATGACCGACGCGCCCGTCTTGAGCTCCAGATCGCTGGCGCCCATCGAGCCGATAGTGGCTGCGGCCCAACGGTTGTCCAGGCCCGTCACCAACTCGGCCAGCGCCGGGTTGTCGGCGATCCGGTCCGGATTGCCGCGTCCGCCCGGTCCGCCTCGCCCGTCTGGGCCGCCTTGTCCCGGCGGACCGAACATATCGCCCTTGCTCGGACCCGACGTCGATATCGGCCCGTTGTGGGCGGTCGCGACCGTTTCGATGGCGTAGGCAGCCGGTGCAGCCGACCCGAAAAGGATTGCCGCCGCCGCTAACCCGGCGACCGCACGACCGCGCCACCGCCTGCCGACGACCAGCAGCACCGCCACCACCACCGATCCGGCCAGCACGATCCAGCGCAGCGCCGGCAGCCAGTCGGGGGTGCGGTCCAGCAGGACGAATGCCCACACACCGGTACCCGCCGCCATCACCGCCAGCACGACGCGGGCGCTCAGCCTTCCCCGCACCCGCCACAGCTCACGCACGGCAATACCGACCAGTGCGGCGATGGCCGGCGCGAGGGCCACCGTGTAGTACGGGTGGATGGTGCCGTCCATGAAGCTGAACACCGCGGCGGTCACCAACAGCCAACCACCCCACAGCAGCAGGCTCGCGCGGACGCGATCGGTGCGGGCGGCCTTGCGCGTCAACCACAATCCCGCGATCAGGCCAATCAGCGCGGCGGGCAACAGCCACGACGCCTCGGTGCCGAACGACATGCCGAACATGCGGCCGATGCCGGGTGTGCCGCCGAAGAAGATGTTGCCCGTCCCACCCGGGCCGCCGGGTTCACCGGCGGGCGGCTCGAAGTGGCCGCCGCCGCCGTGGCCGCCACCGGCAATACGCTGAATTCCGTTGTAGCCGAACGCCAACTGCAGCAGGCTGTTGTCCGTCGAGCCGCCGATGTAGGGCCGCGACGATGCGGGCCACAGGCTGACCAACGCGACGTACCAGCCCGCGGACACGATCAGCGCACCGGCACCGACCAACAGCTTCCAGATTCGCTGCCACAGGCCGACGGGCGCGGCCACCAGAAACGCCAACGCCAGACCGGGCGCCACCAGGAACGCCTGAAGCATCTTGGTCAGGAACGCGAAGCCAATCGCGCAGCCGGCCAACGCCATCCACTTCGTGCTGGCCGTCTCGGTGGCCCGCACCACGAAGTACGCGGCCGCCACCAGCAGCAGGACCAGCAACGCGTCGGGATTGTTGAACCGGAACATCAGGGCCGCCACGGGCGTCAGCGCCAGCGCGGCACCGGCCATCAGCCCTGCAGCCGGACCACTGGTGCGTTTGACCGCGCCATACAGCAGCGCGACCGCGCCGACCCCCATCAGGGCCTGGGGCAGCAGCATGGTGAAAGCGTTGAAGCCGAACAGCCGACCGGACAGCGCCATCACCCACATGGCGGCGGGTGGCTTGTCGACCGTGATCGCGTTGCCCGCGTCGTGGGATCCGAACAACCACGCCATCAGATCCTGCGTCCCGGCCTGTGCGGCGGCGGCGTAGTAACTGTTGGCCCATCCCGACGACCCGAGCCCCCACAGATATAGCACCGCGGTCGCGAGCAACAGAACCAGCAGGGCCGGCGTCACCCAGCGGGGTCGGTCGTTGCGGTCCTCGTCGGGCGCCGCCGAGGCCGTCGTGTCCGGATCAGCAGTGAGCGTCATCGCTTGATTTCCTTTGTGTTTCGAGTCAGTCATCGGTTCCGGCGCGGATGGAACACCCAGCCACGGAGCAGCACGAACCGCACCACGGTGGCCAGCAGATTGGCCGCGACGACCACGATGGCGTCGACGTACCGGCCCGGCGCGGGTACGAGGGCGTGCAGCGCGGCCAGAGAGCCGCTGGTGATCGCGAGCGCGATGCCGAAGACGATCAGGCCTTCGACATGGTGGCGCGCCACGCGGCTGCGGCCGGCCACCCCGAACGTGAAGCGCCGGTTGGCGGCCGTGTTACCAATCGCGGTGACGAGCAGCGCGATGAGGTTGGCCACCTGCGCACCCAGCCAGCCGTGGATCGCCATGAACAGCATCAGGTAGGCGACAGTCGACACGATCCCGACGGTTGCGAACCGCACCGTCTGGCGCATCAGCGAGCCCGGCGCGGCGGCAGCGCGCGACGAGCCGAGCTGGGCCGCGAGCATGTGCACGGGTATCGATCCGTTGGCGAAGCCGCGCAGCAGCCGGGCGATGCCCTTGAGGTCGGCGGTGGCCGTCGCGACGATGTCGACGCGGCTGTCGGGGTCATCGACCCAATCGACGGGCACTTCGTGGATGCGCAGACCCGTGCGCTCGGCGAGCACCAGCAGCTCGGTGTCGAAAAACCAGCTGGTGTCGGCGATGTGCGGGAGGAGGCGCTGCGCCACATCGGCGCGCACGGCCTTGAAACCGCATTGCGCGTCAGAGAACCCCGTCGCGAGCGTCGACTTGAGAATCAGGTTGTAGCAGCGCGAGATGATCTCGCGCTTGGGGCCGCGAACGACGCGGGCGCCGCGGCCGAGCCGCGTTCCGATGGCGATGTCCGAATGGCCCGAGATCAGCGGCGCGACGAGCGGGGCCAGCGCGGCCAGATCGGTGGAGAGGTCGACGTCCATGTAAGCGAGCACGGGCGCGTCGGAGGTCGACCAGACCGCACGCAGCGCGCGGCCGCGGCCCTTCTCCTCCAGGCGAACAACGCGCACGCCGTCGAGTTCGGCGGCCAGTTCGCGCGCAATGCGGGGCGTGTCGTCGACGCTGGCGTTGTCGGCGATTGTGATGCGCGCCGGGAACGGGAACTGGTCGCGCAGATGGCGGTGCAACCGGTACACCGAATCCGCGAGCGCGGCTTGTTCGTTGTAAACCGGGATCACCACGTCCAGCACGGGCACGCCGGCAGCCCTTGCTGCAATGGCGGCGTTGGGCCGTGCTTCAAAACGGGCGCGTCTGCCGATGCTGGTGTCGGGTTCGAGTGCGGTGTCGGTCATGTCTTCCATCGTTGGTCTGCAGCCTGTCCACGCTGTTGGGTGAAGCTATGTCTGAGCTATGAGTTCTTCGGCGGCTGGGTCAGGTCGTAGATGACCGCACGGTCCACTGTCGTCGGGCTGAAGTGGGTCTCCACCCAGTCGGCGATGGTCTCGGCCTCGCCGCTGCCGGAGGATCCCCAGCGACCGAACATCACCCGGCCGCCGATGAAGTAGTGGATTTTCTTATCGGCGACCAGACGCTGAAATTCCCGCAGCGTCGGCGACGGATCGGTGCCGTTGAAACCGCCGACGGCCATCACCGGTACGCCGCTTGCCAGTTGGTAGCCCGCCGCATTGTTCGAGCCCAATGCCGCGGCGGCCCAGGTGAATTGGCCGGCGTCGGCTGCCAGCGTGGAAGTCAGTCGAGGACCCGGAGTGGGCGCGTTCAAGAGCCCACCTGGTGGACCGGATCCATGGCCCGCAGGACCCACCGACGGTATCGCCCCGACATGCGGACTGGCCGCGGTCGCAACCGAATACGCCGCGGGCCCGGCAAGACAAGCCAGCACGCCCAGGCAGGCCACTGCCCGTGCCGGCGTGGCGTTCAGCCGGCCCGCGACGAGCAGCAGCACTGCGGCCGCCACTCCCCCGACCGCGATGACGGCGCGCAGCCAGGGCAGCCAGCCGTCGCTGCGGGCGAGCAGCACGCAGGCCAGGACCGACGTGACTACCACGGCACCTGCCAACGCGGTCGCGGCCGGTAGCTCGGAACGGTTCTGCCACAACAGCATCGCCCCGATGCCCACCATCGCGGCGACGGCGGGTGCGAGCGCCACCGTGTAGTAGGGGTGCACGATCCCGTTCATGAAGCTGAACACCACCGCGGTCACCAGCAGCCAGCCGCCCCAAATGAGCGTCGCGGCGCGGACCGGGTCGGTGCGCGGTACCCGTCGGGTGATGACGATGATCGCGCCGAGGCAGATGAGGGCGGCGGGCATCAGCCACGCGATGTGGCCGCCCATGCTGTGCCCGAACAACCGTGCCCAGCCGACGTCGAAGTTCAGATTGCCGAGGCCGCCGGGCTCATCACCCGTCAGCCTGCCGATCCCGTTGTAGCCCAACGCCAGTTCCACGATGCTGTTGTGCTGCGACCCGCCGATGTACGGCCGGGACTGCGACGGCCACAGCTCAACGAGAAGCAGATACCACCCGCCCGAGAGCACCATCGCGGCGACCAGTGCGGTCATGTCGACCAGCCGGCGACGCACCGAGCGGCTCCCGGTCGCCACGTAGGCCGCGACAAAGCCCGGCAGCACCAGGAAGGCCTGCAGCATCTTGGCGAGAAAACCGAGGCCGACCGCGGCTCCCGCCGCGACCAACCACCAACGGCTGGCGTCTTTTTCGCATGCGCGCTGCGTGCAGTACACCCCGGCCACGAGCGCCAGCACCAGCAGCGCGTCGGGATTGTTGAACCGGAACATCAGCGCGGCCGCCGGTGTCAGCGCCAGAACCACACCAGCGAGCAGCGCAGCGCCGGGCCCGCTGACCCGTCGCACCGCGGCGTAGAGCAGCGCAACCGCGGCCACGCCTTCGAGCGCCTGCGGCGCCAGCACACTCCATGGGCTCAGCCCGAAAATCCGCACCGACAGATCAATGATCCACAGCGAGGCGGGTGTCTTGTCGACGGTGATGGCGTTCGCCGCGTCGCTCGAGCCGAACAGCATCGCCGTCCAGTTGCTTGCGCCCGCCTGCGCGGCCGCCGAGTAGAAACTGTTCGCCCATCCGCTGGCCGACAGGTTCCACAGGTACAGCACGGCGGTGCCGACCAGAAGCGCACCGAATGCCACCCGCGAGCAGACGGAAACGCATCGACTTTGGCGGCGTGTCGCCTGCATTTGCGTCTGCTCGGCAGGAGAAGGCGGGGCGTCAAGGGCGAGGGTCACTGACGCAATCTTCGGCGGGCGGACTAGGCGCCGGTTTTGCCGCCGCTGTGGCTTGGCTGTGAATCGATCGGGAGTTTCACCACGAATTCGGTGTTGCCCGGCATGCTGTGCACGTCGATGGTGCCGTGGTGTGCTCGGACGACGGCGGCGACGATGGCCAGCCCCAGGCCGGTGCTGCCCTCACGACGGGAGCGCGACGAGTCGCCGCGGGCGAACCGCTCGAACACCTCGGGCTGCAACCACACCGGGATTCCCGGCCCCTCGTCTGTGACGGTGAGGACCGCGTGGTCGTCGGCTGCCGCCAACGCCGTGGTCACCAATGTCCCCGGCGGGGTGTGCGTGCGCGCATTGGCCAGCAGGTTGGCCAGCACCTGGTGCAGCCGGGCCTCGTCGCCCCTGACCACCACCGGCTCCTCCGGCAGGTCCAGCGCCCAGCGGTGGTCGGGCCCGGCAATGTGGGCGTCGCTCGCCGCATCGACGACAAGGCGGGTCAGGTCGACCTGTTCGCGTTGCAACGGCCGCCCGGTGTCGAGGCGCGCGAGCAGCAGCATGTCCTCGACCAGGTGGGTCATGCGTTCGGTCTCGGATTCGACCCTGCTCATCGCGTGCGAGACATCGTCGGGCAGCTCGTCGGTTTTGCGTTGCGCCAGCTCGGTGTAACCCCGAATCGCTGCCAGTGGAGTGCGCAGTTCGTGGCTGGCGTCGGCGACGAACTGACGGACCCGCATCTCGCTGGCGTGCCGCGCCGACAACGCCCCTGCGATGCGGTCGAGCATGCGGTTGAGCGCCGAGCCGAGCTGGCCGATCTCGGTGTGCACGCTGGCCGGATCGACCTTGACGATCGGGGTCGGCAGACGAACCTCGCCGCGGTCGAGTTCGAGGTCAGCCACCTGCCGTGCGGCGGCGGAAACCTCTGACAGCGGCCGGAATTGGCGGCGGATTAGCAGAATGCCCGCGGTCGCCGCGGCGATAAGCGCGACGACACCGACGATGCAGAACATCACCAGGACCCACAGCAGCGTGTCGTCGACGTCGGAGGTGGGCAGGCCGACCACGATCGTCTCCTCCGGACCGTGCGAGTGGTTGCCCACCAGCCGGTAGCGACCCAGGCCATCGAGATCCACCGTCTTCGGGGTGTGGCTGGGCGCGATCTTGGCCAATTGTTGCATTGCGGTGGAACTGATTTCGGATCGGGCACCGTCGGCGGTGATGACGCCTGCGTCGACCGACACGCCCTGGGCGATAACGGCACCCACCATCCGGGCGGCCTGCCCCGGCGCGTTGAGGAATTCCGGGCCGGGGCCCTCGTCCTCACGGATGACGATGCGTCTCGGCCGATCGGTCGGCACGTCGAACGGTGGCCCGGGCATGCCTCGCGGCGGCCGGAACCCCGGCGGCGGCGGAGGCCCGAACGCGAATATCGCAGCGGAGCGGCGACCGGCCTCGATCACCTGCTGATCCAGCTGGTGCATCAAAAACCGTTGCAGCGCAAACTCGGTCGCGATCCCGATGCCGGCACACACGACCGCGAGCAGCACGACCTGTGTGACCAGCAGCCGCGCTCGCAGCGACCAGGTGCGGGGAGAACGGATCCGGGTCAGCAGCCCCGGCCGGTCAACGGGCGGGCTTGAGGACATACCCGGCACCGCGCAACGTGTGGATCATCGGCTCGCGTCCGCTGTCGATCTTCTTGCGTAGATAGGACACGTACAGCTCGACGATGTTGGATCGCCCGCCGAAGTCGTAGCTCCACACGCGGTCGAGGATCTGTGCCTTGGACAGCACGCGTTTCGAGTTCCTCATCATGAAGCGCAACAGCTCGAACTCGGTGGCGGTCAACGAAATCGGTTCACCGGCGCGCGTCACCTCATGGCTGTCCTCGTCGAGGGACAGATCACCGACGACGATCTTGGCGCCGCCGGTCTCGCTGGCCACGCCGGTCCGTCGTAGCAGCGCACGCAATCGCAGTACCACCTCTTCGAGGCTGAACGGCTTGGTGACGTAGTCGTCGCCGCCTGCGGTCAACCCCGCGATGCGGTCCTCGACGGAATCCTTCGCGGTCAGCAGCAGCAGCGGCAGGTGCGGTATGCGTTCGCGCAGTCTGCGCAATACGTCGAGGCCGCTCATGTCGGGCAGCATCACGTCGAGGACGACCACATCGGGCGGATTCTCTTTGGCCAGCGCGATCGCGGTTGCGCCGTCACCCGCCGTCTGGATGTCCCAGCCTTCGTAGCGAAGCGCCATCGAAACCAACTCCGCGAGGACGGGTTCATCGTCGACGACCAGGACGTTGATCGGCTTGCCGTCGGCGCGGCGCATCACCACGCGGTCAGATTCGTTCGCGTTCACACAGATCCTGTTCGGACGGCCACGACAGACCATTATCAGCACCCGGCGTGAGCGCACACTGTGCCATTTCTGTGGGCCGGCTGTGAGAATCGGTCGCCGGTGCGACACCGACGTCGCTCACAGCGTACGCACATGGAACCGCTGCACAGTGGTCGCGTGACATCGGAAAACGCAGACATTTCCCCAAGCGACCGCTGGGGCGCCCGTAAGACCTTGGCGGCCGTTGCCGTGGCCGCGGCAATCGGCGGCGTCGGCGGCGCGGCGATCTACGCGGCGACAGAAGGGTCGGCGCACTCCATGACCGGGATGAGGGGCGGCCCGATGCACGGTCCGGGCCAAGGCGGCCCGCCGCCACCGCCGGACGCGCAGCCGAAGCCTTCAGGCGCCGTTCACGGCGAGTACGTGGTCGCCGACGGCCATGGTGGATTCAGCACCAAACTAACCCAGACGGGCACGGTCGACGAGGTCACTCCGTCGTCGATCGTGGTACGAAGCGACGACGGCTACACCCAGATCTACGCGTTGGCGCCGGGCACCGCCGGCTCCGCGGCAAAACCCGATGAGACGGTGAGCGTCGAAGCCACCCGCATGGGCGCGACGGTGACCCTCAACAGCATCGGTGAGGGCCCGCCGCACCGGAACTGAGCCTTACGGGCCGAAGCCCTCCGGCGGCTCGGCGGTCACCTCTGGCACCGCGACTGAAGTCTCTGGGCTCTTCGCCGCCTTCTCGACAGTGCTCGTCTCGCCCAGGGTCATTCTCGGTTCGGACACCACGCTCGCTGAGCCGGTGACTTCACCGCTCAGCGCAACCGTCAAGGCTCCCATCGCCACGACCGCGCTCGCCCCCACGGCCGCCGACGCCAGCTTGAACTTCTTGGAATTCATGATCACCTCTGACCACTCCGATTCGGTATCTGGTCGAACAGGGTGCACAGAGGGATCGCCGACGACCCCTCTGTCATACCGGGTAACCGGAGGGGTCAGGACCAAAACGTCAGCGCAGAGGCAGTACCGCTACTGCGCGGCCGCCTCCTCCTTGGGCAGGGGTGCAGGCCCCTTGATGGACGGGACGGCCATCGAGGTGGCCTCGACGGTGTTGGCCTTGCCAGAGGCGGTCGAGGTCGCGGCGAGCGTCATATGGCCCGCCGCGACGGAATGGGTGTCGGACGGTTGCTGGTGCAGGCTCATCGTCAGCGCACCCATCGTCACCAGCGCGCCGCCGCCCACCGCGGCGCCCACCAGCTTGACCGTGTTCCGGTTTGTTGAGTTCATGATCACACTCCGTTTCCTGGCCGCCGTTCCGGCCCGGCGAACCGTGAAAGTGCAGGTACTAACCAGTGAACGCCCGCTTTCTGTAGTCAGGCTTAAAACGGGGTGGGAAGTCGCCAGGCACGCGCCACCGACGGCTTCACGGCGGCACCGGCAGGCATCTCATACCCTGTTGCGCATGCCTGCCGTGGGAGCCCGCCGATGACGCGCTTCCTGACGCGGCGCCTGCTCAACTACGTCGTGCTGCTGATCCTGGCGTCCTTCCTGACGTTCACGCTGACCTCGTTGTCGTTCAAGCCGCTAGACAGCCTGGAGTCGCGCAACCCCCGGCCGCCCCGCGAGGTGATCGAAGCCAAGGCCGCCGAGCTCAACCTGGACCGGCCGATTCCGATCCGCTACGTGCGGTGGGTGTCGGGCGCTGTGCGCGGCGACTTCGGCACCACGGTGACCGGCCAACCCATCTCCGACGAATTGGGCCGACGGGTGGGGGTGAGCCTGCGTCTGCTGATCATCGGCGCGGTGCTCGGCACGGTCATCGGTGTCGTCATCGGCGCGTGGGGAGCCATTCGGCAATACCGGCTGAGCGACCGCGTCATCACGGTGTCGTCCCTGCTGTTGTTGAGCACACCGGTGTTTGTCATCGCGAACCTGTTGATCCTCGGCGCCAACCGGGTGAATTCGCTTGTCGGCGTTCAGTTGTTCGAGTACATCGGCGAGACGTCACCCGATGCGGTCGGCGGTGGATGGAATCAATTCGTCGACCGCCTCCAGCATCTGGTGTTGCCGACGTTCACGCTCGCGCTGATGGGGATGGCGGGATACAGCCGCTATCAACGCAATGCGATGCTCGACGTGCTCGGCCAGGATTTCATCCGCACAGCGCGGGCCAAGGGACTCACGCGACGACAGGCGCTGTTCAAACACGGCCTGCGCACCGCGCTGATCCCGATGGCGACGCTGTTCGCCTACGGCATCAGCGGATTGGTGACCGGCGCGGTGTTCACCGAGAAGATCTTCGGCTGGCACGGCATGGGCGAGTGGGTGGTGGCCGGCATCGCGACCCAGGACACCAACATCATCGCCGCGGTGACGGTGTTCACCGGCGCTGCAGTGCTGTTAGCCGGGCTGCTTTCCGACGTCATCTACGCCGCGCTTGATCCGAGGGTGCGGGTGACATGACCGAGCCCGTCACCACCGACAGTGCGACCGCGGCTAAGTCCGGTTTGGACGCCGGAGAGTTCGCGTCCCGGCGAACGCTGGTCTGGCGCAGGTTCTTACGCAACAAGCCCGCGGTCGCGTCCCTGGTGTTGCTGGTCGTGTTTTTTGTCGGCTGCTACGCGCTGCCCCCGCTGCTGCCCTACAGCTATACCGACCTGGATTACTACGCGTTGCAGCAACCGCCGAGTCCGCGTCACTGGTTCGGCACCAACGCGCTGGGCCAGGACCTACTGGCGCTGACGCTGCGCGGCATGCAGAAGTCGATGCTGATCGGGATCTGCGTGGCGCTCATCTCGACGATCCTGGCCGCGACGGTCGGTGCGATCGCCGGCTATTTCGGCGGCTGGCGCGACCGGCGGCTGATGTGGCTGGTCGATCTGCTGCTGGTGGTGCCGAGCTTCATCGTCATCGCGATCGTCACGCCGCGGCTGGGTTCATCGGACCGGGTTTTCTGGTTGATCCTGCTGTTCTCGGTGTTCGGCTGGATGATCAGCTCGCGAATAGTGCGCGGTATGACGATGAGCCTGCGGGAACGCGAATTCGTCGTCGCTGCACGGTATATGGGCGTGCCGAACTGGCGGATCATCGTGCGGCACATCCTGCCGAACGTCGCCTCCCTGTTGATCATCGATACCGCGTTGAACGTCGGCACGGCGATCATCGGTGAAACCGGATTGAGCTTCTTGGGATTTGGTATCCAGCCGCCCGACGTCTCGCTGGGCACGCTGATCGCCTCCGGCACCAATGCCGCAACCACATTCCCGTGGGTGTTCCTGTTCCCCGCCGGCGTCCTGGTGCTGATCGTCTTGTGCACCAACCTCATCGGCGACGGGATCCGCGACGCGCTCGATCCGAGCGCACGAACCCTGCGGAGGAAACGCACATGAGCCTCCTCGAAGTCCGCGACCTGACCGTCACCTTCCCGACCGACGCCGAACGTGTCGCAGCGGTTCGCGGGCTGACCTACCACGTGGACAAGCGCGAAGTCGTCGCCCTGGTCGGCGAATCCGGCGCCGGCAAGACCGCGGGGGCCATGGCGGTGGTCGGTCTCCTACCCGAGTACGCCGACGTCAGCGGATCCGTGCGGCTGCACGGCGACGAACTGCTGGGCCTGTCGGATCAGCGGATGTCGCAGGTGCGCGGCAAGACCATCGGCACCGTATTCCAGGACCCGATGTCGGCGCTGACGCCGGTTTTCACCGTCGGTGACCAGATCGCCGAGGCCATCCGGGTGCACAACGGCGGCACCACGCGCCGGGCGGCGCAGGCCCGCGCCATAGAGCTGCTGGAACTCGTCGGCATCACCCAGCCCGATCGACGGGCCAAAGCCTTCCCGCACGAGTTGTCCGGCGGTGAACGTCAGCGGGTGGTCATCGCCATCGCCATCGCCAACGACCCCGACCTGCTGATCTGCGACGAGCCGACAACGGCGCTGGACGTCACGGTGCAGGCGCAGATCCTCGAGGTGCTCAAGACAGCGCGCGACGTGACCGGCGCCGGCGTGCTTATCATCACCCACGACCTCGGAGTGGTCGCCGAGTTCGCCGACCGCGCGCTGGTGATGTACGCCGGGCGCGCCGTCGAGGTCGCCTCGGTCGCCCAACTCTACCGCGACCGTCGAATGCCGTACACCGCAGGGCTTCTGGGGTCGGTCCCCCGGCTGGATGCCGCACAGGGGGCGCGTCTGGTGCCGATCCCTGGCGCTCCGCCTTCGCTGGCATCCCTGCCGCCGGGTTGCCCGTTCGCGCCGCGCTGCCCACTGGCGATCGACGACTGCCGCGCGGCAGAGCCCGAACTGCTGCCGGTCGGCCCCGATCACACCGCGGCGTGCATCAGGACAGAGTTGGTTGCGGGTCGCAGCGCAGCCGACATCTACGGGGTGTCCACCGCACCCGGCGACACCGAGGAGGCGCCGGCCGATGCACCAATCGTGCTGCGCGTCGAAAACTTGGTCAAGACATACAAATTGACCAAGGGCGTGGTGCTGCGCCGCAGGATCGGCGAGGTGCGCGCGGTCGACGGAGTCAGCTTCGAGCTTCGGCAGGGCCGCACGCTTGGCATCGTCGGTGAATCCGGTTCCGGGAAGTCGACGACCCTGCACCAGGTCTTGGATTTGTCTCCGCCCCAAAGTGGTTCGATCGAGGTGCTCGGCGCCGATGTGGCGACGTTGACCGCGCGAGCCCGTCGCGCGTTGCGCGGAGACGTACAAGTGGTGTTCCAGGATCCGGTCGCATCGCTGGATCCCCGGCTGCCGGTCTTCGAGGTGCTCGCAGAGCCTTTGGCCGCCAACGGCTTCGACAAGAAGCGCATCGATGATCGGGTGTCCGAGCTGTTGGGTATCGTCGGGCTGCGGCGCGCCGATGCCAGCCGCTATCCCGCCGAATTCTCCGGTGGCCAGAAGCAGCGTATCGGGATCGCGCGGGCGTTGGCCCTGCGGCCGAAGATCCTGGCGCTCGACGAACCCGTCTCGGCGCTCGACGTATCGATTCAGGCCGGCATCATCAACCTGCTGCTCGACCTGCAGGACCGCTTCGGCCTCGCCTATCTGTTCGTCAGCCACGACCTGTCGGTGGTCAAGCACCTGGCCCATCACGTGGCGGTGATGTTCCGGGGCAAGATCGTCGAGCAGGGTGAGGGCGAGCAGGTGTTCGCCGACCCGCGCGATGAATACACGCGCAGGTTGCTCGCCGCGGTCCCGCAACCAGAACCGAACCGCGGCTAGAGTCGGTCGGATGATGATCCGACGCTTGGCTGCGGCCCTGGTGGCCGCCGGTATCACGATCACCGCCTGCTCCAGCGGGGACCAGGGCGCTCCGCCGCCTGGCGGCAACGCCGAAGTGGGCAAGACCGCCGACATCAACCCGCAGGACCCGGCGACGCTGCGCCAGGGCGGAAACCTGCGGCTGGCCCTGTCTGGCTACCCGTCCAATTTCAACTCGCTGCACATCGACGGCAACGAAGCCGACACCGGCGCGATGCTGCGCGCCACCCTGCCCCGCGCGTTCCGGGTCGCATCGGACGGCTCAACGACGGTCAACACCGACTACTTCACCAACGTCGAGCTGACCAGCACCACACCTCAGGTCGTCACCTACACCATCAACCCGAAGGCGGTGTGGACCGACGGCACGCCAATCACGTGGGAGGACATCGCATCCCAAATCAACGCGACCAGCGGTAAGAACTCCGACTTCCGCATCGCCTCCACCAACGGCGCCGACCGCGTCGAGAAAGTGACGCGCGGGGTCGACGACCGCCAGGCCGTTGTGACCTTCGCCAAACCCTTCTCGGAGTGGCGGGGCATGTTCGCGGGCAACACGATGCTGCTGCCGAAGAGCATGACCGCCGATCCAGAGGTGTTCAACAAGGCTCAGCTCGACCGCCCCGGCCCCTCCGCGGGTCCGTTCATGATCACCGACCTCGACCGCACCGCTCAGCGAATCGTGTTAAAGCGCAACCCGAAATGGTGGGGGCCGCCCCCGCTGCTGGACAGCATCACCTACCTGGTGCTCGACGACAAGGCGCGCATCCCCGCGCTACAGAACAACACCATCGACGCCACCGGGGTGGCCTCGCTTCCCGAGATGACCACCGCGCGCAACACCCCCGGCATCTCGATCCGGCGCGCGCCGGGCGCCAGCTGGTACCACTTCACGTTCAACGGTGCGACGGGCTCCATTCTGTCTGACAGGGCGCTGCGGCTGGCGATTGCCAAAGGCATTGACAGGCAGGCGATCGCCAACGTCACCCAGCGCGGACTGGTGGACAATCCAGTGCCGCTCAACAACCACATCTTCGTCGCGGGGCAAGAGGGCTACCAGGACAACAGCGCCGCCGTCGCGTTCGATCCGGAGAAGGCCAAGCAGGAACTCGACGCACTCGGCTGGCGGATGAACGGCCAGTTCCGCGAGAAGGAGGGACGCCAGTTGGTGATCCGCGACGTCCTCTTCGACGCGGAATCCACCAAACAGGTGGGCCAGATCGCGCAGAACAGCCTGGCCCAGATCGGCGTCAAGCTCGAACTCGACACTAAGGGCGGCACCGGGTTCTTCACCAACTACATCATCCCGGGTGATTTCGACATTGCCCAGTTCACTTGGGTCGGCGACGCGTTCTCGCTGTGTTGCCTCAACCAGATCTATACGACCAACGCGGAGAGCAACTTCGGCAAGATCAGCAGCCCAGAGATCGACGCGAAGACCGAAGAGACGTTCAACGAGCTCGATCCGGTGAAGGCCAGGAAGCTAGCCAATGAGCTCGACAAGCTGATCTTCGGCATCGGCTTCAGCCTGCCGTTGTATCAGTCACCAGGCAACGTCGCGGTACGCAGCAGCCTGGCGAACTTCGGCCCGGCAGGCATCGGAGATTTGGACTACACCAAGATCGGGTTCACCAAGTAGCCGTCGTCAGGCACGTTGGGGGTCGCTGCGGCGGGCCCGTTGCACCCACGGGTCGGCAAGCATCGATGTCACGAGGTTCACGATTTCGGCATCGGGACTGCGGTAGCGGCCTTCCAGCGGTGTAACGACGGATTCGATCCGCTGAAGGAGGCCGCGGAACGCATCCTCCGCGGCCTCAGCGTAGTCTGCGGCGGCGCCTGCTGGCATGAGACTGCTTGTGGCCCCGCGTGATTCGTCAGTCAGATATCTCGCGTGCTCTTCGACCACTCGGACCAGGGTCTGCATGAGATCGATGTCGAGCGGGACATCGGGATCGTCGCTGGCCATGCCGACCTCGAGCATGTAATCGATCTGGTGGAGCGCGTTAAGGGCGTTCTCGATGAACGCGGTCTCCGAACGGAACTCGAAGGGCGGAACCGGCATCGACAAGGTTCGCGCCGCCTTGGCCTGCGCCTGCCGGACCACCTCGTCGGCTGCGGCGTAAGCGCGCGCGATCTCGGCGTCGGCAGCGTCCCGCGCGGCCTGCGCCTCACCGGCCGCCCAGCCCCGGGCTGCGGCGACTTCGGCTTCGGCGTCGGCGCGCACACGTTCGAGGTCACCGCGCAGCTCCTGCGCGGACTTTTCGGCGGCCTCGCTGGCGGCGGTGCGTTCGGCGGTTCTCTGGTCGGCGCGCGCCTCCGCCGCCGCCGCCCGCTCGCGGGCCGTCGCCACCTCGGCGTCTGTGTCAGCGCGGAGCTTCTCGAGTTCGGCGCGCCACTTCTGCATCGCCTGCTCGGCCCCCTCGGCCGCCGTTTTGCGTTCGGCGGCCCGCTGCTGGGCACGCGTCTCAGCCGCGTTGGCACGCTCGAGAGCCGTTGCGATTTCGGCTTCGGCGTCGGCGCGGACCCGCGCGAGCTCTTCGCGCAGTTCCTGGAGACCACCTTCGTGCGCAGCTGCCGTGGCGGCCCGTTCGGCGGTGCGTTCGGTGTCGCGCTGCGCGGCCTGTTGTTGCGCTGCGCGGGCCTGGGCCCGTGCAGCGGCGGCGGTTCGGGCAGACTCTTCTGCTTCGGCTCGCGCCGCGGCGGCAGCCGCTTCGGCGTCCAGTTTGGCCTGATGGGCGTCGCGGGCACGGGCTTCGGCGACGCGGCGCGCGTGGTCGGCCTCGACAAGCCGTTGAAATGGTGAAAGCCGCTGCGGCGCACTGCCGTTGCGGGCGCGGCGTTCGATGAGCTGACGTTCGGTCAGCGCCGCGACCGCGACCAGCTCCGCGGGCGGGGTCTTTCCGCGCCGCTGCGCGGCCTCCACCGCCTCCACTGCTGCGCGACGGGTCAGTGCGGCCCAGTCCTCAACACTCAGTTCGGCGATTTGCTGCGTGGTCGTCGTCATTGCTTGCGACGCCGCCCGCCGGTAGTTATTGCTGTTGTGGGCGCGGCACTTTCGGCCGGCGAGGGCGGCTTGGCGTGGTTACCCTCTGGCGCCTTGGTCCCGGGTGACACGGCCGGGGATGGGTTGGCCTGGGTTGGCTTGGCCTGCAGCGGCTTCGCGTCGATTGACGGGGTCTGCTCATCCGGCGAGGGCGGCTGCGGCGGCACCGTTCCGCCACCCGTGGCGGGGATGCTGGCGGCGAGTTCGGACAATGGGCCGCTTTGTTGGGCCAAAATCAGCGCGAACTGGCTTTGATAGACCGTGACGGCATCAGCCAGTGTCTCGTCGCCCAGCCGCTCGGCGTCGCGCAACAGCCCGCGCAGCGTCGCCATGGCGAGTTCGGGACCGAGGCCCAGCGTGGCGCCTTCACTGGCGGCAGGCTCAATTCCGGCCGTCTCCACCAGCCACTTGAGCGTCTCCCAGGCCTGTCGGGACAGCGCTGCATGCTGTTCGGCCTCGTGCGCCTGCTGATGGTGGCGCTGGCGCTGCTCGAGCTCACGGTCAAGCCCTTTGCGTGCCCGCCGGGTGGCGTAGAGCGCTGCGACGAGCACGATGAGCGCCGCGATGACTGCGGCCGTCCCGGCAAAGCCCGGCGAGACGATGAACTCGCGCAGCGGTACTGGAGAGTTCATGGCCAGCGGAATGTCGGTCATCTGAGCCATTCTGCCGTATCGGCGATCTTTGCTGCAGCGTCACTCGGTCAGGAGGTGGCACGATGCACGACGCGCGGAATGACGGCGGGTAGCACAGATTCGATCGCCGCCGCTGCAACGAGCGCCCCGAGCAGCATCCGAAGGGCCAAACTGGCGGGCACGGCGTCGAATTGCTTGGCGCGGGCAGCCAAGGTGTGGATCTCGCCGTCGTAGAGGGCCGAGACGATGTCGAGGGCCGCACGCTCGCGGAAGTCGATCACGCTGTGGCCCGCGGTTGCCAGCTCGACCATGACCGCGTCGGGGATCAGCGAGACGATCTGCTGGGCTACGGCACTCGGAGTGACGAGGTCGCGGCCACCGGAGATGACGACCGTCGGCCAGGTGAACTTCGGCATCTCGGCGGCCAGATCGTAGGGCTCGGACTCGAATTCCATTGGCTGCGGCGCCAATTCACGAAACGCGACGGCGGGGTCCAGCGGTTTGCCGTCCGGGGTGGGGCCGTAGTTCAGTTCCCGAAACCCGATCCGCCCCACTAGATCTGGCTCGTGGCGATACGGAGCCTTGCGCTCGAACAGAAAACGCGACGCCTGGTCGAGCACGCTCCACAGACCCTGTCGGCCCTGCAGCAGGAGATCGAGTTGTCGCGTCAGCAACGCCGGTCCTGCAAAGCCGTACATCGAGGCGGTGAGTTGTCCCGCCTCAGGCGTCAGCACTCCGTCGTCGACCAGCTTGCGCACCTTGGGGGCGAGTTCGGCGGCATCGGGCTCGTCGCCGTCCCACAGGACGCGGCGGGTCTCTTCGCGGGCAATGTCGATGTCGCATGCCGACAGCAGTGGTGAGTCGAGGACCATGGCGTGCACCCGATCCGGATGGCGCACACCGAATCCCGCGGCCAGGTATGTGCCGTAGGAGGTGCCGTAGATCACCGCCTTCTGCACCTTCGCGTCGTCGAGCACCGCGGCGATGTCAGCCACGGCCTGTTCGATGGTGAGGGCGTCGGGCGGGAGATCGGCGCCGTCGTCATCATGGCGGGACATCGCTACACCGCGGTGATCGAACATGATCATGTCCAGGCCTCGGGCCGCCGCGTGCCTGCGCAGGCCTCGATACAGCGCTATTGATGCCACCCCGGGGCCGCCGGGGATGACGACAAGCGGGTTCGTCGACTTGCGACCGGTGCGGACGTAGTACAGATCGAAGTCGTCAGCTCGGCCCGGCGCCACAGGTCGCCGTACCGGTCGCACGCCTGGCAGCGCAGCCAGCTTGTCGTGCGCGCGGCGACGCTTGGCGTTCATCGTCATCGTCGACCATTGTGCCCTCGGCGGGTAATAGAGTCTTGCGCACAACCAGACGACGGGGATCGCAGCGTGAACTTGGAGCAGTTCTTCGAGCGGGCGACGCAGGCGTTCGAGGTGTTGGGTGTTTCCTCGATGGTGCTGGGCACCGGCTATGCGATCGGTTTGGCGGCCGTGACGTGGCGGCGAACCGGTGGGGCGCGGGCGTTCAAGACCCTGCGCAATGCGATCGGCGGGGCGATTCTGCTCGGCCTCGAGCTGCTGGTCGCCGCCGACATCGTCAAGACGGTTACGTCGAAGCCGTCGCTGACCGACGCCGCCATCCTCGGCATGATCGTGCTGATCCGTACGGTGCTGAGCTTCACGATCGAGGTCGAGATCGACGGAGTCGCGCCGTGGCGTAAGGCGCTCACCACCGGGCCCGAGGTGCTGGCGCGCACCACCCGCGACGCGCGGCCGCAGCCAGGCGGCTAACCGCCCCGGATCAGGTCGGAGGCTTTCTCGCCGATCATCACGGCGGGGGCGTGGGTATGTCCGCGCACGATCGCGGGCATCACCGAGGCGTCGGCGACCCGCAGGCCGTCGACACCGCGCACGCGCAACTGCGGATCGACCACGCTGGCGTCATCGCTGCCCATGCGGCACGTGCCGACCGGGTGGTAGAGCGTCTGCGAACATGTGGCGATGGCCGCGCCGAACGCCTCCTCGTCCAGCCTCGTGGCGCCGATCGGGCGCGCGATACCACTGAGCATCCCGCTCAGCGCGGATGCCTGCGCGATTCGCGCGGTCATCTGCAGTCCGGCAATCAACGCCGCCCGATCGGCGCCTGCATCGTCGCTGAGGTACTGCGGATCGATCGCCGGTTTCACCAGCGGGTCGGGCGATGCCA
>NZ_LZMC01000043.1 GCF_001668615.1 Mycobacterium sp. 1274761.0 | reverse complement strand
CGCCGGTGCGCACCATCGCCTCGACGGGGCGGTACTCGGAGTGCGCAAGCACGGGATGTTCGGTCGCGAAAGCCATGTTCACAGGGTAGAACCACACACCGACACCGCGTCATTCCCCGGTCGTTTCCCTGGGCCTATGCTTGCCCTATTCACGCACCCAAACACGAGCTGTTCGACCTGGTCGCCCGCACAAACACCGATCCGAAGGGGATCGTACGTGCGGTGGACGAGTACAAGGTCACCCCGTGGGGGTTGTACATGGCCCGGCCGACGCCCGGGCGCGCTCAGTTCCACTATCTGGAGTCGTGGCTGCTGCCGCCGCTGGGCTTGCGTGCCTCGATCTTCTACTTCAACCCTGACCATGAACGCGACCAGGACTTCTACCTCGACATCGGCCGCTACACACCCGGACCGCAGGTGTGGCAGTCCGAGGACCACTACCTCGACCTGGTGGTGCGCACCGGCGGCCGGTTCGAGGTCGTCAGCGAATACGCACCCGCAGGTGACCAGCCCGCCGCGATCGACGAGTTGGAGCGCCGCATCCGGGCGGGGGAGCGCGACGTCGTACTGCTCGGTGCCACCGGCACCGGCAAGTCCGCCACCACCGCCTGGTTGATCGAGCGGCTGCAGCGCCCCACGCTGGTGATGGCCCCGAACAAGACGCTGGCCGCCCAGCTCGCCAACGAGCTGCGAGAAATGTTGCCGCACAACGCCGTCGAGTACTTCGTCTCGTACTACGACTACTACCAGCCCGAGGCCTACATCGCGCAGACCGACACCTACATCGAGAAGGACAGCTCGATCAACGACGATGTGGAGCGGCTGCGGCACTCCGCGACCTCCAGCCTGCTGTCCCGCCGCGATGTGGTGGTGGTGGCGTCGGTGTCGTGCATCTACGGCCTCGGCACCCCGCAGTCGTACATGGACCGCTCGGTCGAGGTGAAGGTCGGCGAGGAGATCCCACGCGATGCGTTGCTGCGGCTGCTGGTCGACGTCCAGTACACCCGCAACGACATGGCGTTCACCCGTGGCACGTTCCGTGTGCGCGGTGACACCGTCGAGATCATTCCGTCCTACGAGGAACTCGCGGTGCGCATCGAGTTCTTCGGCGACGAGGTCGAGGCGCTGTACTACCTGCACCCGCTGACCGGCGACGTCATCCGCAAGGTCGACTCGTTGCGCATCTTCCCGGCCACCCACTACGTCGCGGGGCCGGAGCGCATGGCGCACGCGATCTCGACCATCGAGGCCGAACTCGAGGAGCGGCTGGCCGAGCTCGAGAAACAGGGCAAGCTGCTGGAGGCGCAGCGGCTACGGATGCGGACCAACTACGACATCGAGATGATGCGCCAAGTCGGCTTCTGCTCGGGCATCGAGAACTACTCGCGGCACATCGACGCGCGCCCAGCCGGGTCGGCGCCGGCCACCCTGCTGGACTACTTCCCCGAAGACTTCCTGCTGGTCATCGACGAGTCGCACGTGACCGTGCCGCAGATCGGCGGCATGTACGAGGGCGACATCTCTCGCAAACGCAACCTCGTCGAGTACGGCTTCCGGCTGCCGTCGGCGATCGACAACCGGCCACTGACCTGGGAGGAGTTCGCCGACCGGATCGGGCAGACGGTATATCTGTCGGCGACCCCGGGCCCCTACGAGCTCAGCCAGACCGGTGGCGAGTTCGTCGAGCAGGTCATCCGGCCGACCGGTCTGGTCGACCCCAAGGTGGTGGTGAAGCCGACGAAGGGCCAGATCGACGATCTCATCGGCGAGATCCGCAAGCGGGTGCAAGCAGACGAACGCGTGCTGGTCACCACGCTGACCAAGAAGATGGCCGAGGACCTCACCGACTACCTGCTGGAGATGGGGATCCGGACTCGGTATCTGCACTCCGAGGTCGACACTTTGCGCCGGGTGGAGCTGCTGCGCCAGTTGCGGCTCGGCGAGTACGACGTGCTCGTCGGCATCAACCTGCTGCGCGAGGGCCTCGACCTGCCCGAGGTGTCACTGGTGGCGATCCTGGACGCCGACAAGGAGGGGTTCCTGCGTTCCCCGCGCAGCCTGATCCAGACCATCGGCCGCGCCGCCCGCAACGTGTCCGGCGAGGTGCACATGTACGCCGACACCGTCACCGACTCGATGAAGCAGGCCATCGACGAGACCGAACGCCGGCGCGCCAAGCAGATCGCCTACAACGAGGAGCACGGCATCAACCCGCAACCGCTGCGGAAGAAGATCGCCGACATTCTCGACCAGGTGTACCGCGAGGCCGACGACTCCGAGGCCGTGGAGGTCGGCGGCTCCGGGCGCAACGCGTCCCGCGGCCGGCGTGCGCAAGGCGAGCCGGGCCGGGTCGTCAGCGCCGGGATCATCGAGGGCCGCGACACCACGAACATGCCTCGGGCCGAGCTTGCCGACCTCATCAAGGATCTGACCGCCCAGATGATGGCCGCCGCACGGGATCTGCAGTTCGAGCTGGCCGCTCGATTCCGTGACGAGATCGCGGATCTGAAGAAAGAGCTGCGCGGCATGGACGCGGCCGGCCTGAAATAGCTTGATCTCAACCGCGGTTGAGGTCATACGGTGGCTGACGTGACCGAGACCGCGACGATCAAGCCCGGCAGCTGGAGTGAGCTGCTTGGCCGTGAACGGCTCGGCACCGCGACCCTGTTGGCCGGTGGCGTGGGGTTGTACGCCACGAATGAATTCCTCACGATCAGTTTGTTGCCCAGCACGGTCGCCGACATCGGCGGCCAGCGTTTCTACGCATGGGTGGTCGCGGTGTACCTCGTCGGCTCGGTTGTCGCGGCCGCCGCCGTCAACCCGCTCCTGGTGCGTTTCGGGCCGCGAGCGTCGTATCTGTTGACGTTGGCCGTTTTTGGTGCCGGCACGGTGGGATGTGCGGCCGCGCCGACGATGGAGCTGCTCCTCGTCGCCCGCACCGGGCAGGGCGCGGCGGGCGGAATGCTCGCCGGTCTCGGCTATGCGGTGATCAACGCCGCGCTACCGAACTGGTTGTGGACCAGAGCGTCGGCGTTGGTGTCGGCGATGTGGGGCGTCAGCGTGATCGTCGGTCCGGCCATGGGCGGCGTCTTCGCCCAATTCGGTATCTGGCGTTGGGCTTTCGGTTCGCTGGCGATCATGACGGCGGCGATGGCCGCTCTCGTTCCCAGGGCGCTGCCGGCCCGGCGGCGAAGCCCTGAACCCACAACCAACCCGCGTATCCCGGTGTGGTCTCTTCTGCTGCTCGGCATCGCGGCACTGTCGACCAGCATTGCCGGCGTGCAGCGCGACGATGTTGTCACATTCGGATTCCTCGCGGGGGCAGCGGCATTGGTCGGGCTGTTTCTGATCGTCGATCGCCGGGCGCGCGCCACTGTCTTGCCGAAGGCGGCCTTCGGCCCGGGCCCGTTGAAGTGGATGTACGCCACGATCGGGCTGTTGATGGCGGCGACGATGGTCGACATGTACGTGCCGCTGTTCGCCCAGCACCTGGCCGGCATGGTGCCCGTGGCCGCCGGGTTCTTCGGGGCGGTGTTGGCGGTGGGGTGGACGCTGTCAGAGATCGTGAGCGCATCGGCCAGCCGGACGCGCACGGTCGTCCGGTTCGTCGCGGCGTCCCCGGTGGTCATGGCGGTCGGCTTGGCCCTGGGCGCCTTGGTCCTCGGGGAGCGGCTGAACTGGGTATCGATGTCGGCATGGGCGGGCGGTCTGTTCGTCGCTGGGTTGGGGGTTGGCATCGCCTGGCCGCACCTGTCGGCGTGGATCATGGGCGCCGTCGACGACCCGGTGCAGGCCGGAACTGCCGCGGCAGCGATCAACACCGTGCAGCTGATCTCCGGCGCGTTCGGTGCCGGGCTCGCCGGCGTCGTCGTCAACATCGCGCGGGGAGGTGACGCCGCCGCAGCGCGCTGGCTGTTCGCGGTGTTCGCCGTCCTGGCCGCCGTGGGGTTCGCCGCCTCGTATCACGCCTCACGCGGCCGCTAGCCCGTCAGTCGGGATCCTCGTCGAGCTGGTGAATCGCGGTCACGCCGTCGATCGAGGCCAGCACCGCGGGCGCGTTCAGAATGCCGGTGCCGGCCAGTGTCAGCACGACGCCCGCCTGGCCCGGCGCTGCACCGAGGGGTTCGCCCTGCGGGTCTGCGGTCAGCTCGGGAAGCTGCCACTGCCGTCGTTCGCACGCCTGCAGCAATCGGCTCATCACGCCACGACCGTCGGTGTACGTGACGTGTAGCCGGATCGCCCCGCTGAGCCGCGCGCTGAGGCGTCGGGCCAGCGGCATGAACCCCACCACGACGAGGAAATGCATGGCGGTCACCGTGACTGCCAGTAGCAGCAGGCCGGCGCCCGCCGCCATCCCGATCGCCGCCGACTCCCAGATCGCGGCCGCCGTGGTCAGCCCGTGCACCGAGCCGCGGCGGAAGATGATGATGCCGGCGCCGAGAAAGCCGATGCCGGAAACGATCTGAGCCGCAACGCGGGACGGGTCCACTTCGATGGTGCCGGCGGCCAACACGTCATTGAACCCGTACTTGCTGACCAGCAGAATCAAGGCCGCTGCGGTGCCGACAATCGTTTGCGTGCGAATCCCTGCGCTCTTGCCTTGAAGTTCGCGCTCCAGCCCGATCAGCGCGGTCAGCCCGAACGCGACGAACAGTTCGATGATCTGCCGGACTCCTTGGCCGGGGCCGCCGAAGAACGGCGGGTCGGCCGCCAGCCAAAGATCCATGGACACACGCTAATGCCGCCACGGCGGCAAACACTTTCGGCGCGCCGGGATTCGCGCTGCGAAGGCTATGCTTTCGCCAGCGTCAAGCATGGGAGTCGCCGATGTCCACAGGAGACCGCCACCTCTTCCTCGGGACGCTGCTGCAGTTCGCGCTGCGGGTCGTCATCGTCGCGTTTACCGCTATCACGTTGCTGTGGGCGCCGCCCAGCAAGCACGCGGCGCTCTGTGTCGCGCTCCTGGCCGTGTACGCGGTGATCGTCGCCGGCTGGAGCTTTTGGGCGCTGCGACCGTCATCGACGATCGCGGCGGCCGGGAGAACCGGTGTGACGCTGCTGGTGTTGAGCGCGGATGTCACGGTGCTGTCGGTGATTTCGGTGCTGACCGGAATCACCTCGCCCGAGGTGTGGACATCGGATGTGATCAGCAGCGGCCTGTTTCTCATTCCGCTGATCGCCGCGGCGCAACTCGATCCCACCATCAGCGGAGCGATGGCGGTGCCGACCGTTTCCGCGTTCTTCGTCACGTCTGCCGTTACCAGGGCGATCAATGAGGAGCCGTGGCCGTCGATCCTGCTCAACACGGCGGTGCTGGCCGCGCTGGCGGGCGGTTCTGTCGCCCTGTCGGTGATCCAGCGGGCCCGGGTCGACGTGATCGAAGAGCTGGCCGCACAGCGGACGCAACTGTTGCAGGACCTGGTCGGGTTGGAAAAGCGTGAGCGGCAAGCGATGTCCGAGCGCCTGCATGATGGGGCGCTGCAATACGTCCTGGTGGCTCGCCAGGACATGGATGATGTGCGCGACGGCTCGCACGACGCCGTCGACCGGGTGGACGCGGCGCTTGTCGAGTGTTCGGGGTTGCTGCGTGACGTTGTTCGCGAGCTGCATCCCGAAGTGCTCGCCCGCGCCGGGTTGAAGGCCGCGATCGAGACGCTGGCCGACGGGGGCGGCGCCCGAAGCGGCCTGACCGTTGAGGTCGACACGCGCACATGGCCCGACGGTCTGCGCACCGAGGCGGATCTGGTGCTCTACGGCGCGGCGCGGGAGGCGTTGACCAACGTCATCAAACACGCACGCGCACAGAACGTCTGGGTCGAGTTGGAGCACGCAGATGGTTACGCCACCCTGCGGATCGCCGACGACGGCATCGGCATTTCGCCGGACAAACTCAATGAGAGTGTCGGGGGCGGCCATATCGGCATGGCCTCGACGCGCACCAAGGTGCTGGCCGCCGATGGACGGTTCGAGGTGCGGACGACGTCGCCGGGCACAGAGGTCACCGTCAGCATTCCGCTAGGGCAGGCCGCGCTCGGCTCGGCCTGCGAAGCCGTGGCCGCGCCGTAGCGATCACTGCGAGGCAAACCCTGGGCATGGCCCGACGCCGCTGGCAGAGTCATCACCCGACGCGGGTGTGGCTGAGCGGTTAGGCAGCGGCCTGCAAAGCCGTCTACACGGGTTCGAATCCCGTCACTCGCTCAAACGAACTGCGCGGCAACCCGCAGATCGGCAACGAAGGCGTCGAACGCCTTCTCCCGCTCTGTGGGCGGGCCGCGCAGGATGGCCGACGGATGCACCGTCGCGACGACCTGTGGGTCGGCGTCGAGGTCGATCATGCCGGTGACGGCGGGCAGCCGCCGTATTTCACCGCGGTGCGCGGTCAGCCGAAAATCATTGCCCATCAACGACTTCGCCGCCGTCGCACCCAGCAGCACCACGACGTCGGGCTGTATCGCGTTGATCTCGGTCAACAGCCACGGCTGGCACGCCACGACCTCGGTGCGGCCCGGTGTCTTGTGGATGCGCCGCTTGCCGCGCTCCTCGAACTTGAAATGCTTGACGGCATTGGTCACATACACCCGATCGCGGTCGATGCCGGCCTCGACGAGCGCCTTGTCCAGCATCCGCCCCGCAGGCCCGACGAACGGCCGTCCCGCTTTGTCCTCTTGATCGCCGGGCTGTTCCCCGACGAGCACCACCTTCGCGGCCGGCGATCCCGCTCCGAACACCGCCTGAGTGGCGTTGCGGTACAGTTCGCAGCCCCTGCACGCCTGCGACGCGTCGGCCAAGACGGTCAAATCGTCGGTGTCCGGCACGAACTCTGCGGCTCCCGGCACTGCCATACACGTCTGGTTACCCGCTGCGGCTGGTGCCACTCGTCATCGGGCGGACTTTGTGACCTGGGCGAAGCTGAACTGCCATCGCTCGACGAGGTGAAAGCCCATCCGCTCTGGCACCCGATACGCAGGCGCTCGGCCCAGCCGGGGGCCCGGGTCTAGCCGAACCCCTGACTCGTGGTCCGGCCGCGAAGCGTCGCGTTGCGACACCGTCCACAGCACTGTGCAGCGCCGCACTTGGTCGGCGACACCCCAGATTCCGAGATGGGCGTCCCACAAGGTGTTTCGGTCCGCTGCTCGCCTCCCTCGGCCGGGATCGACGAGGTTCGCGTACACGGATGAGCGTGCCGCCGTGATCGGCCGGATCGGTCCCGGTTTCCAATTGGTGGTGTTGTCGAGGATCAGGCAATCCCCGGCTCGGGCATGTGCCGCTATGACGTCGGCGACTTGACTGAAGTCCATGCCTTCCTTCGCATACGGGCCGCGTTGCCTGCCAAGGTAATTCGGAGTGGCTGCAAGAGCGAACACCATGAGGATCGCCACGGCGACTTCCTTACACCGGGCGATGACGGTGATGCAGACCCCGAGCAACAACGCCAGAGCTGGGGAGGTGAAGCACAAGTACCGCGGGTAGTAGACCGGGTCGCGCACCAGCGAATAGAGGACCAGCATGGCCGTCGGCAGAGCGATCCATGCCGACGCCACGACGATCAGTCGAAGTTGCTGCGTGTCGAAGCGGCGGTGAAGTGCCCAGGGCGCCGCGAGCACAACGACCGCAACGATTGCGAACGGGACGCTGTGATCGAAGTACTGCACGAATGCGATGTCGAGGATGTTGCCCAGGTGTGGGGTAGCGATCCACCTCACCTGCGCGATTTGCGTCTGGGCGAAGTATGCGAAAGGCGCCGCTACCACTGCGGCACCTAAGGCCGCGACGCCCCATCGGCGCACGGTCGTGCGTCTGAAGCGCCTGTCTGCGACCGACCACACCGCCACGGCATGCACCAGAATCATCAATCCGACGAAGATGTTGAGCAGCGTCCCGAGGGCTAAGGCGACGGTGTACACCGCCCACAGGTTGTATCGGTCGCGCCGCGCGGCGGTCACCGCAAGCACGGTCAACCACACCGCGGCTGCCGTAGCCATCGCGTACGACCGCGCCTCGATGCCCGCCCACGTGATGCGGGGCAGGATCGCGAAGGCGACTCCCGCGGCGGCCGCAGTGGTGCGCCCCGAGAGTTGATTCCCCAGCACCACAACGCCCGCGGCCGCCACGCCGATAGCCAGGCAGCTGGGAAGCCGCGACCAGAACTCCGTCGGCGGAAACACTGCGAACCAGCCATGCATGATCAGGTAGTAGAGGCCGTGTACCGCGTCGATGTTGGCCAGCATGCGCCAGAGTTCGCCAAGTGATCGGTTGTGCGATGCGGAGATCGTCGCAGCCTCGTCGAACCACAGCGACGGCCGCCCAGCGCCCAGCGCACTGACTACTGCCGCGAACAGCGCTACCGCAACTGCATCCAGCCGGTAAGCCGCATCCTCCAGTACGGTACGGCGGCGTTCCGGGCGCTGTGGGCTTACAGAGAGGTTCACGCGAGCCGTTTGACACCCCCTCGACACGTCGGAATTCACCTGACTCATTATTCTGACGAGGTCCCTACGCGACGAAATTGTCGCCCCGGTCACCCTCTACGCGCCAAGGTGACCTTGCTAGCGCCGCGTGCTCAATCACTCCCAAGTTCGCCCGAGGACGCGTTAGGGTCTTTCGTTGGCGGTGCAAACGACTCTGGGAGGGTATGGATGAGCGGCTATCAGACCGTGGTGGTCGGCACGGACGGATCGGATTCGTCGTTGCGTGCGGTAGACAAGGCCGGTCAGATCGCCGCGGGGTCGGGCGCGAAGGTGATCGTGGCCACGGCTTACTTCCCGCAGAACGAAGACCAGCGGGCCGCCGACGTCCTGAAGGACGAGGGCTACAAGATGTCCGGCAACGCTCCGATCTACGCGATCCTGCGGGAGGCCAGGGACCGGGCGAAGGCCGCAGGCGCGACCGATGTCGAGGAGAAGGCTGTCGTGGGGGCACCGGTCGACGCCCTCGTCGAGCTCGCCGAGGAATCCGGAGCGGATCTGCTCGTGGTCGGCAACGTCGGGCTCAGTACTATCGCGGGCCGGCTACTCGGCTCGGTGCCCGCCAACGTCGCACGTCGTTCCAAGACCGACGTGCTGATCGTCCACACCACGCCGTAGCCTTTTCGACTGCGTCGCCGACCTAGGTCGCCGACGCCTTCGCGATCTCGGCGATCGCCGCATCGAGCGTCGCGTTGAACTCCTCGTCGCTCTGCTGCGCGGTGAGCCCCTCGGTGAGCGCACGCGAGAAGCTGGCGATCACGCCGTTGTTGCGCGACAGCTTCTCGCACGCCTCCTCGCGGCTGTAGCCGCCCGAAAGTGCCACCACGCGAAGCACCTTGGGATGCTCGACGAGTTCGCGGTACAGGTTGTCGGTATCCGGCAGCGTCAGCTTCAGCATGACTTTCTGATCGTCGCCGATCTGGCTCAGCGCATCGAGAATGCCCGCCTTGAGCTGGTCTTCGGCCTCGGCCTTCTTCGGGCTCTTGATGTCGACCTCGGGCTCGATGATCGGCACGAGGCCCTTGGCCAGCACCTGCGCAGCGACCTCGAATTGCTGCGCTACGACCGCGTCCAGGCCTGCCCCGGGCAGCTTGATGACCGACCGCTCCTTGGTGCCGAACACGCCATTTGCCACCGCGCGGTCCAAGAGATCGTCGAGCCCAGGCATCGGCTTCATGGTCTGAGCGCCGTCCTGCTCCTCGTTGAGACCCTTGTCGATCTTGAGGAACGGCACGATGCCCTTGACGTTCCACAGGTAGTCAGCGGTCGGGCGGCCCTCGATCTGGCGGTCCATCGTCATCTCGAAGAGGATGGCGCCGAGGATGCGGTCGGCGTCGAAGGCCGGGCTGGTGATGATGCGGGTCCGCATCTCATGCACCAGGTCGAACATCTGGTCGTCACCCGAGTAGGCGTCCTCCGGGATGCCGTAGAGCTTGAGCGCCTTCGGGGTGCTGCCGCCGCTCTGATCCAACGCTGCGATGAAGCCGGCGCCATTGCGTGCCTTCGTGAACTGATCGTTGTTCATGGCGTATTGCTTACCAGGTCGGGCAAGCAGTCACGGCATCGCCTCGGGGCACACCGTCGTGCTGTCGGTGTCGGTCGCTACGAGTCGCGTGGTCGGCGTTGGCCACCGCCGGAGCCGGTCTTGGGCCCTCGACCCGTTGCGTGTCGGCGAATTCGTATCGTCGCGTCCTTGTCGACTCCGTGCGCGGCCGGTGTCGGCCGGGTGGCCCACAGAACGGCCCCCTGCCCAGGCACCGTCCCTGCGGTCAATGCATACAACCCTGTCCAGCGCCTTCGGGGAGCGCTCCGCTGCCCGATTTCGTCGACGGTGACGACGGTGGCCACCGCCGGCACCGGCAACGATCGATACGCGCGAAGTCTGCCGGGGGTGCCGTGCAACACGCCCGGCAAGGCACCGGTGTCGAAATGCGCGGTGACGGCCCCGTACAGATATAGGTCGAGCGCGCCGGAGCGGGGCACAAGGACGGCGAAGTCGGCTGAATCCAGCTTTGTCGCGGTGAGGACCGAGAGCGCCTCGCCCAGCCGTCGGTGATCGGACGTGCGAACCGTGTCGAAAAGCGTGGAGATCTGTCGGGTGGCAGCAGATCCCGATTCAAGCGGCGCGGTCTCACGGTGAGCGACGACGATCACGGTGCCGTCGATATTGGCGACGAAATGGCTGCCGGGAAGGACTTCGACTTGAGAGTTCCGGTGAGGCAGCCTCACCGTTGGGAGCGTCTTCTCGTTGATCCCGGCCGCGCTCCGAATTGTTACGGTCGGTGGGTCGGGTGCGGTTGCCGGTGCTGCAATGGCCTCGGCTGCGGGCGCTTCGCTCAAGCCGATCCGGTCATGCAGCCACTTCAACGGGGGCGGTGCCCACCAGTTGAATTCGCCGGCGACGCGCAGGAAAGCGGGTACCACCACACCGCGGATCACGGTCGCGTCGATGACGATTGCCAATGCCGTGCCGATGCCGAACATCTTCATGAAGGACAGTCCGTTGGCGAACGACACAAGCGTGATCGTGAGCAGGATGGCCGCGCTGGTGATGATCCGGCCCACCCGGCCCAATCCGGCAACGATGGCGTCGTTGTTCGACATGCCGCTGTCCCGGGCTTCTTTGATGCGGCTGAGGAGGAAGATCTCGTAGTCGACCGACAGACTGAATGCGATGGAGCACAACAGCACAACCATTGACAGGTTCAGCGGTGTCGGGGTGACGCCGAGCACCGACGCGAGGTGCCCGTCCTGAAAAATCAGCACCATCACACCTAGCACGGCCGCCAGCACCAGCACGTTGAGAAAAAGTGCTTTGACGGGAACCACCACGCTGCCGGTGAACAGGAACAACATCACGAACGTCGCGCTGGCCATGACTGCGATACCCAAGGGGAGTCGCGCCGCGATGGAGGCGCGGCTGTCGATGAGATTGGCGGTAGGTCCTCCGACCTGGATCTGGTTGTCGCGGATCAGGCCGCGAATATTCCGCACAACATCTTGAGCGGCGTCTGACTGCGCATCGACCGACAGCTCGACGAAGGCATGATTGGGTTCGGAGCCTGTCGGCGCCGAAGACGCCGAAGACGTTGTGCTGATGCGGTTTCCGTGCTCATACGTGCCTGACGGACCGTCGACCCGCCGCACGTTTTCAATCTGTGAGACCGGCCCGGCAAGTTGCGACAACGCCTCGGGGTCCGAGGGTGTCACCAGCGTCACGGCCTGCGAAGCGTCGACGGGGTAGTCGTGGCGCATCGACTCGGTCAGCATTCGGGCATTGGAGTCAGTGGGTAGTGCTCGCTCGTCCGGGGTGGCCAGCTGTACGTGTAGGAACGGAATGCCAAGCGTCAGCAGTCCGGCGACCACGGGCAGGGCGAACCACAGGGGCCTGCGGATCACCATCTCGGCACAGCGGCGCCAAAACATCGAGTCCGCGGAGACCGCGGTCTTTCTGCGGATGACAGGCAGAGCGTCGATTCGAGAGCCCAGCAGGGTGAGCAGGGCCGGAAGCAGCACGACAGCGCTGAGCGCCGACAGCGTGACCACCGCGATCGCGGTCATGCCGACGGAGCGCAGGAAGTAGACGGGGAACACCAGAAGGCCAAGCATGGCCGCGGTCACGGTGGCGGCCGAAAAGACGATGGTGCGGCCTGCAGTGTCGACAGTGGAGATGACCGCGGATTCGGTGTCCTTGCCGTTATCGCGTTCCTCGCGGAATCGCGAGACCATCAACAAACCGAAATCGATGGACAAGCCGAGTCCGAACGCGGTGGCGACGGTCAGCGCGTGGATGGACACGTCGGTGACGGTGGTCAATGCCAGTAAAACCAACAGTGTCAGGACGATTGAGGTGATACCGATGGTCAATGGCAGAAGTGCCGCGATGAGACCGCCGAAGACGATGATCAGCACGACGAACAGAATGGGTAGCGCGACAGCTTCACTGATGGTCAGATCGTGGCTGACCCGGTCCTCGATTTGGCGTAGCACGCCCAGGGAGCCTGCGGCGCGCACGGTGACGTCGGAATAGTCGACGGGTAGGGCTGTGATGATCCGGTTGGCAGGTTCGGAAGCATCGTCGGCGGAACCCGAGATGTGAACGAGGATTACTCCGGACTGCCCGTCGCGGCTGCGCAATTCGGGTGAGGAAGGATCGGTGTATGACGCGATGATCCGCGCGGTGGGTTCGGTTTCCACCAGGCGGCGCGTTTTTTCGGCGGCGGCGACGGCAACGGGATCGTCAAGGCCGCCGTTTGTCGCCACGATCTGGAGTACCAGGTTGGGTGTGCTGCCGAAGTGCTGATCGATGAAGTCGTCGGCGAGTGCGGCTTCGGTGTCGGGATCGATGAAACCTGCGACGCCGAGTTTTTGGGATACGTTGCTGCCGAACGTGATTCCTATAGTCAACAGCACCACCACTGCGGCCAACACAGTTTTCGGCCGACGTACAGTGACTCGGGCCAGCCGAGTCAACATTTCGCACCAAGGGCAGAAGCGGATATCAGTGGTCGCAATACGCTGAACAGTTGCGCGCCGTCGTTCAGATAGAAGTGACCGCCGGGCACTAGTTGCACGCTGAACTGCCCCGACGTGCGCCCACGCCACTCTGCCAGGTCGGATTCGGCGACCAGCGGGTCCTCGCTGCCGCCCAGGACATGGATGGCACACGGCAGCACGCAGTCCGCGTCGTCGTCGTCGGTTCCGCACAGCCGCAGGTCGTTTCGAGCGGCGGCGGACGCGGCATCTCGTAGCGCCGGCCATTCTGCAAGCTCGGCCGGGATGCCTCCAAGATCGCCCAACAACGCAGCCAGCCGGTGGTCGTCGAGGTCACTGGCAGCGGGGATCGGTGGCGGGAGATGTGGTGCTGCGTAGGAGGAGAGCACGAGGGCAGTGGGGAGAGGCAGGCGCTCCTCCATGCGCAGGCACGCCAGCCGGTAGGCAACGAGCGCGCCGAAGCTGTGTCCGAAGAATGCATAGGGACCGTCGAGCTGCGCGCCGAGTTGGTCGTGTACATCGCGAACTAGCGCCGGCAATGTCTCGAACCGCTCGCGGTCTGCGATATCGACAGGCATGACTTCGACGCGCGGGCCGAGGGCACGCCCCCAATCATTGAACATCGCCGTGCCGCCGCCGGCATGGGGGAAGCAGAACAACTTCACCGCTCTCACGTGCCTCGGGTCAGCGATGCGAGTTCCTCGGCGACCGCTTTGACTGCATAGCGGATCTGCTCATCGGAGTGGCAGCTCGTGACGAAGAACCGGAGCCTTGTTTTGTCTTCGGGCACAGCGGGGTAGAGGATCGGGTTGACGTTGATGTGACGGCGCAGCATGGCGTCGGAGAGTTTCACCGCGGTCAATGAGTTGCCGACGATGACCGGGATGATCGGCGTTCCTTCGGATTTACCGGTGTCCAGTCCGGCATCGCGCGCGAGGTTGAGAAACAGGCGGGCGTTGACTCCCAGTTGCCGGAGATGCTCGGGCTCGTGTCGGATCGTGTGGATTGCCGCAACAGACGCGGCCGCGATCGGCGGTGGCATGCCGACGCTGTAGATAAAGCCGGGCGTCGTGTATTTGAGGAACTCGATGAGCTCGCGGCTGCCCGCCACGTAGCCGCCGCAGCCCGCCAGCGCCTTTGACATCGTGCCCGACCACAGCTCCACGTCGGTGCGGTCGACGTCGAAGTGCTCACCGATGCCGGCGCCGCCTTCGCCGAGAACGCCGATGCTGTGTGCTTCGTCGATCATCAGCAGGGCGCCGTGTTTGCGTTTGACGTCGATGAACGCGGGCAGGTGGGCGATGTCACCGTCCTGGCTGTATATGCCTTCAATGATGATCAGCACCCGTCGGTACTGCCCGCGGATGTGAGTGAGCAGGTCGTCGAGGGCCGCCGGGTCATTGTGCGGGAACGGTCGGCGAGTGGCGCCGGACAGCGCGCAACCCTGCATGATGCTGTCGTGGGCGAGGCTGTCGTGGATGACGAGGTCGGCCGCGCCCAGGAGGTGACCGATCACAGTGACGTTGGTGGCATGTCCGCTGACCAGCGCGACAGCGTCCTGTGTGCCCAGGAACCGGGCCAGTTCCAATTCGAGTTCGCGGTGCACGGGCTTCTCACCGGATATGAGCCGCGACGCCGAGCAGGAACTTCCCCACCGGTGAACCGCCTCTGCCACGGCTTGCTCCACAGCCGGATGACCCGACATGCCGAGGTAGTTATAGCTGGAGAAATTGATTGTCTCGGCCCCGTTGATGACTGAGGTGTCGCGCGTGATGCCGTCGTTCACGAGGAAGTATGGGTTATCGACACCGGCGACATCTAGGAGAGCGAACCGCTCGGCCAGGGCCTTGACTTCCTCGAATTCGCTGATGCGGGTCTGCGGCGTGACTCCAGCCGCGGGCGCAGCGCCGATGGCGGCCGTCCGCCTGTCTCCACCGGCCATCGCGATCAGATCGTCGATGGTGGTGGCCGGGCCGAACTCGGCTGCATCGATGGTCGAGCCCGGAATTCTGCGGGTGATGCCGCCGAACAGGTCGGTGACCATGATGGAGTCGAACCCCAGGTCGCCGGTGACGGTTTGTGTTGCACGAATTGCGCTTTGGGGAAACCCGCTGACCCTCGCAACCTCGGCCAGCACGACACCGGCGGCGTCGACGGCGGGCGCGCTCACCGCGGCCGCGTGGGTCATCACAGCGGCCGGCGTCACACCTTGGCCGTATGCCGCGAGCACGGCGGCCTGTTCGCGAAACAGGGCAATGAGGTTGTCCATGGTGGAATCCTTGGAAGGCGTTGCGGTCTTGGGCGTGGAAGCGGTAGCCGCTGGTTGGTCGACGATCCAGTAACGGTTGGCGGTGGAGAAGACGTATCCGCTCAGCCGGTGGGCGACCTGAGCTTCGTCGGCGTACAGCAGATTCCAGCGTGGATCGAGGCCGTCACGATAAAGCGCGGCGACGGTTTCTGCGATGCCATCGGCAACGGCCAGCGCAGGCGGAACGCCGTCATGTGCTCGGGTGATCATCGGCCCGAGCGTGCGCTTGGCGCCGAATTCGATCAGGTGCGTCGGTTGGCACCGCATCGCCTCGGTCACCGCGGGGGCGAACTGCACGGCACGGCTGATGTGGTCTGTCCAATAGTCGGCGCCCATGGTCTCGTCCTCGGCGAGCATCCGGCCATGCAGCGTGGAGAACACTGGGAAAACCGGCAGTCGGTAGGAACACCCGGCGGCGATCTCTGCGAAGTCGGCGACCATCGGCTCCATCAACCGAGAGTGAAATGCGTGGGAAACGTTGAGCTTTCGCGACATGATCTGGTCGGAGTCGAGCGCATCTGCGGCTTTGTCGATGTCATCCAATGACCCGGAAAGCACAATTTCGGCGGGGCCGTTGATCGCAGCCACGTCAAGCGCGAAATCGGGCAGATCTGTGACGTCTGCGCGGACGGCAAGCATGCCACCACCGGCAGGGAGTTGGCCCATCAGCCGGCCGCGGGCGGCCACCAGCCGACAGGCATCGTCGAGGCTGAGCACCTCGCCGACCACCGCCGCGGCATACTCGCCGATGCTGTGTCCGAGCAGCCACGCCGGTTCGGCGCCGAGTTCCAGCAGGGTCGCTGCCTGGGCGTACTGCAGGGCGAAGATCGCCGGCTGGGCAAACTGCGTCGCGTTCACGCGCTCGTCATCCATGATGCTGCGCAAGGGCCGGCCCAGGTGCGGCGACATCGTCGCGTCGACCTCGTCGAAAGCTTGTCGGAACAAAGCGCTTTGTTCGCAGAGTGCGCTGCCCATGCCCGCGAACTGCGTGCCCTGCCCGCTGAACAACCAGCCCGCAGACATCGGAATGGCCATGCCCGTCACCAGTTCACCGCGGAGCGCGGCAACGGATTCCGTGCGGTCTCGTGCCACAACGGCCAGCCGTGACCTGCCGGACGCCTTGATCCGGTTGGTCGACCAGCACAGCTGCGCCAGCGGGACGTCTTTGGCTTCGATGTCGTCGGCGAGCGCGGAGGCGTTGCGGCGCAACGCCTCCGGGCAATCAGCCGACAGCGTGATGATTCCAGCGCCCGCGGCAACGGGCGCAGATTCCTCTTCGGGCGCGCTGGCGAGCACAACGTGGCAGTTGGTCCCCCCGATTCCGAAGCTGGATACGCCGGCGTAGACGGTGCCCGCGGGCAGGGTCATCGGCTCGGTCAACAGCCGTAGGCCACCAGCGGCCAGCCGCAGTTGTGTGTTCTCGGTCTCGGCGAACCGCGAAGGAGGAACTGTGCGGTGGTGGAGGCTGAGGGCAGCCTTGATCAGGCCGGCGATGCCGGCGGCGCCTTCGGTGTGGCCGAGGTTTCCCTTGATCGACCCGAGTGCACAGGGCTCGTCGCGCCGGGAACGGTGATGGTAGGCAAGGGCTTTCGCTTCGATCATGTCGCCGAGCAGGGTGCCGGTCCCGTGTGCCTCTAAGAAACTGACCTGAGCAGGGGCGATCTGAGCGCCCTCGCATGCAACAGTGACAACCTGCTGCTGGGCCCACCGGTTGGGTGCTGTGATGCCATTGCTGCGTCCGTCGCTGTTGACCGCGCTGCCCTTGATCACCGCGTAGATCGGAAGTCCTGCGGCGACGGCGTCGTCTAGGCGGCGTAGCACGGCGGCGGCGACCCCTTCTCCTCTGCCGATGCCGTCGGCTGCACCACTGAACGGTTTGCAGCGCCCGTCCGGGGCGGCCAAGCCGGCTTGGGTGTAGAAGGCGTTGAGAGCCGGCGTGAGGGCAAGATTGACGCCGGCCGCAATCGACTGGTCGCATTCGCCGTTGCGCAGTGCCTGAACGGCTAGATGGATTGCCACCAGAGACGACGAGCATGCCGTGTCCACCGCAAGGCTGGGGCCCTTGAGATCGAGTTGGTAGGACAGCCGATTGGCCGTCATGAAGTATCCGTTTCCGGAACCGGATTGGGCGGTGATCGCGCGGTAGTCGCGCATGTGCAGATGCGCCCATTCGTTGGCCATCACGCCGACGAACACTCCGGTGTTGGACCCGGCCTGGCCGCGGGGGTCAAGGGTGGCGTCCTCCATTGCGTGCCACGCCGTTTGCAGCAACAGCCGTTGTTGGGGATCCATAGCTTGTGCTTCGCGCGGAGTGATGCCGAAAAAATCGTTGTCGAACGCATCGGCGTCGCGGATGAACCCGCCCTCGCGATGGTTGATCGTGCCGTCGGCCTCGAAGGCGGCGGCATCCCAGCGATCGGGCCCAATCTCGTCGACGCCGTCGGCACCGTTCAGCAGCAGTGTCCACAGCGCAGCGGGGTTGTCGGCTTTCGGGAAGCGGCAGTCCAAGCCGATCAGCGCGATGTCGGTCATGGGGTCGGCTCCTTAGCGCGCAATGTCGGATCCGCGCTTTCGTAGAGCACATCGGTGAGTTCGCCGGCTAGGAACGCGAACCGCATCGACGCACGTTGCACCTTACCGCTGGTGGTCAAGTGGATGCCTGGACGGCTGACGAATACCACATGAGGAGCGGGCATTTCGAAGGCGCGCGCGATAGCGCTTTTCGCGGTGGCGGCGAGCTGCTCAAAGCTGGCGTCGCCAAGCTGCTCCGGCTTGACGGCCTGGATGAGAACCACCCGCTCGGTGTCACCGGCGTCGAATGACACCGCCACTCCCCGTGAACCGGCGACGGCAGGGTGCAGCGTCTGGACGAACTCTTCGATGTCCTGCGGGTAGATGTTGCGGCCGTTGATGATCAGCACGTCCTTGCAACGGCCGGTGATATACAGCTCGCCTTCGTACAACAGGCCCAGGTCACCTGTGCGGAGAAAAGGGCCGTCGCCGTCGGCAGTTTGCGCTTGGAACGTTTCGAGGGTGGATTCGGGGCGGTTGTAGTAGCCGCTGGCGACGCTGGAGCTGCGCAGCCAGATTTCGCCGACGTGGTCTTCGGGCAACACATTTCGGGTTTCGCGGTCCACGATGCGTACCTCGATACCCGGTGCCGGCCTGCCGGAGCTGACCAGGGTCACCGCTCGCGCGTTGGAGGGTATGTAGTGGTTCTGTTCGAGCGCGTCAGCGTCGGCATCGAGGTAGCGCTGCGTACCGCTGCTGACAGTTGCCATCAGCGTCACTTCGGCCATGCCGTACGTCGGACGCATCGCCGCCGGCGCGAACCCGGCAGGGGCGAGGGTTTCGATGATTCGTTCGATGGTGCGGCGGCGGACCGGCTCTGCACCGTTGAGTGCGATCTGCCAGCTGGTCAGGTCCAGCTCGGCCAGGTGCTCAGGAGTAACCCGGCGCGCGATCACGTCATAGGTGAAATTGGGTGCGGCGCAGATGGTTCCGCGGTAATCAGTGATTGCTTTGAGTAGCCGGATCGGTTGTTTCAGGAATGCCAGGGGTGACATGCCGATGATGTTCCCGCCGACGAGGAGGGTGGTCAGGACGCTGATCAGCCCCATGTCGTGAAAGTGCGGAATCCAGCCCACTAGAGTGCCCTGGTTTGTAAGCCCGAGGGCCGTGGAAATGCTGGTTACGTTGCTGACCACATTGCCGTGGGTGACGGCGACTCCCTTGGGGTCGCCGGTCGAGCCGGACGTGTATTGCAGGAATGCGACGGTGTCAGTGATGAGCGCGGGCCTTGTCCACGCATCGGCATCGGCGAGCATTGCCTCGTCGGTGGCCACGACGGATATCGACTCTTTCGTGCCGACGCCGTCGATGCCTGCCGTGAGGAGATCGCACAGGTTCGAACTGGTCAAAGCCAAGCTGGCCTCGGCGTCGATCAGGATCCTGGCGACACGCTGCATGCTGCGTTCATCGATGGGCAACGGTGTCGGGACCGCGATCACCCCGGCGTACAGACAGCCGAGGAAGGCTTGCCAGAACTCGAGGCCGGGCTCGAAAAGCAGCAGTACCGGTCGGGCGGCGTGTGGCTGGCCACTCAACCACGCCGCCACAGCGCGTGCGGCACCGTCCAACTCGCGTAGGGTCGTCACCTCCTCCGTCAGCTTGCGGCCGGCCTCCTGGAGGAAGACGAATCTGCGCCTGTCGCCGTAGGCCTCGAAAATCGATCTCAGGCGCCCGACGAGATCGTCCACCCTGGAGGTAGACCCGGGTGTCTGTGCGCTCGCTTCGGCGCTCATGGCTGCTCGTTCACGTCATCGCACCGACTGAGTCGCGCGAGACAGCGCGGGCGACTTCGCGGCGGCAGCCGGGTGCCCCGTACGGGGACGACTTCTTCAGGCACATCGCACCGCTTCCCCCGGGGGAACCGTGATGGTGCAGGACTGTCCACACCGATTCGAGCAAATCTTGTGCTGCTCATGATGAACCTGTTGGCAAATCATCACAAGAGGTTGGCCGGAACCATGAAATCCCTGGCGGGGATTCAATCGCGCATACTTTTTGGACTTCGCAACTAAAGACGCCGTCCTGGGGGGCTCACTGGTTCACGTAGCCGACAGCGATTCCGGGCAAAGACCGAGACGGACGGTTCCGGCTTACTTCTCGGATAGGAAAACCTGTCCCTCCCGAACCGGAATCTGGCTTGCCGGCCATTACGGCACTACTGCCTGATCAAAGACCATTTGATGCATGACGAACTACACCAGCGCCGCCATCGCCCCGACGTTCCGCACGTGTGCAGGGCCGACGGGGCGCCGGCTACCGACCTCGGACAACACGGTCCTGACCTGGCTCGCGGCCACGCTTGCTTCCCACCTGGAAATGCCCGCCACCGCGATCGATCCCAGGGTTCCGCTCGCTGAAATGGGCGTCGACTCGGTACACGCGGTCAGCCTCGTAGGCGATATCGAGGTGTACTTCGACATCGACGTCGATCCGACGTTGGTCTTTGACTACCCGACGCTCTCGCACATCGCCGATTACATCGGCGATGCCATAGCAGAACAGCGGGTGGTGGCGTAATGACTGGGACCGCAGTCGTCGACTTCGTCGCCGCTCAGGCGCGGAAGGACACGATGACCGCCGCATCGAGCGCGGTGGCACAGACGCTGCGGTCCGCCCACGCAAGCAGGACGGTCACACTGAACGGTCACCGGATCGCCTACCGCGATGAGGGAGCAGGCGAAGTTCTGCTGTTGGTCCACGGGCTGAACGGGGACTCGTCGAGTTGGCGCGAGGTGATACCCGGACTCTCCCGGAAATATCGCGTCATCGTGCCGGATCTTCTTGGTCACGGGCAATCGGACAAACCACGCGGTGAGTACTCGCCGGCGATCTTCGCGGCCATGCTGCGCGACCTGGTCGACGCTCTCGGAATCGACAAGGTGACGCTCGTCGGCCACTCGCTCGGCGGTGGGGTGGCAATGACGTTCGCAGCACGTTACCGCCGTTACTGCAAGCGGCTGGTCCTGCTCAACAGCGGCGGCTTCGGTTCGGAGGTCAGCATGCTGCTGCGGATGTTGTCTCTGCCGGGTGCCGGACTGGTGCTGCCATTTGTCGCCCGCGGGCACGGTAGGGACCAGCGGCGGGTATTCCTTCGCACCTTGCGTTCGGTCGTCACCCACCGCGGTCAGGCCGCTTCGGCGGTTGACTGCCTGCATTTCCTTGCGGCACTGCCGATTCAGATCATCGGCAGCGAGCGGGATCGAATCATCCCGGTCGCTCACGCCCATACAGCGCACGCCTTGCTGGCCGGCAGCCGCCTGCACATCATCCCCGGCGCGGGACATGATCCTCAGATGCACCATCCCGACACCATCACAGAACTCATCGACGACTTTGTCGCCGAAAGTGATGCAGCGCCCGACCTTGCTGAAGCGGCCTAGGCGACACGGCCCGTGTCACCTCAGGACGCGCGAAAACTGCTTGAGCGGGTGGATGCCGTAGAGGTCTTGGTACGACGGCGGTTGGCGGCCGTCGTCGTCGGTGATGCCGTATTCGCGGGCCAGCTCGGCGCCGATCCAGGGTTGGCCGGACTTCTCCATGAGGTTGTCGTCCCCGAACAGCGACCAGATGAGGTGGCCCGTCAGCTCGGGTGTCTCAGCGATCTCGGCAACCGGACCGAGCTTGTCCGGGTTGGCGGCAACGAGGTTCTTGAATCGCTCGGTGAGCAGAATGCCCATCCAGATCGACAGCGACGCGATGCCGAACTCTCTGAAATCGACGGCCATGTCGGCCGCCATCTTGTCGACACCGGCCTTGTGCACGCCGTAGGAGGGACCGAAGACGTAGTGCGCGGCGCCTGGGGCGGAGGTGAAGACGACGAGTCCGCGGCGCTGCGGCAGCATCAGCGGGGCGGCGTAGACCGTCGCCACGTACGCGCTACGCAGACCCACGCCGAGAATGTCGATGACGTCGATCGGTTCCTCCCAGAACCGCGTCGGGCCCATTATGTCGTCGCGGATGATCGCGGCGTTGTTGACCAGGATGTCGAGCCTGCCCTGCTCGTGGCGGACCTGATCGAAGAGCGCCTTCGTCTGCGCGTCGTCGGCGTGATCGACGACGACGGCGATGCCTTCCCCGCCCGCAGCGGTGACCAGCTCCGCGGTCTCGTGGATCGTCCCCGGGAGCGGGGATTGGCCGGGCCGCTCGGTGCGGCCCGTGATGTAGACGGTGCACCCGTGGCTCCCGAGGGCGTGGGCGATGCCCCGACCGGCGCCGCGGCTTGCGCCGGTGACCACGGCGACCGTCCTGTCGGCCATCACCAACCGCGCTCTTTCCACTCGCCGAGGTGGGGCCGCTCGGTGCCGAGCGTGGTGTCGTCGCCGTGGCCGGGGTAGACGACCGTCGAATCGCCGTAGACGTCGAACACCCGGCTGGTGACGTGGTCGAGCAGCCTCTCGAAGTCGCCCTCCTGCCAGGTCTTGCCGACGCCGCCGGGAAACAGACAGTCGCCCGTGAAGAGGTGCGTCGCTCCGCTTTCGGAGTCGGCGCCACCCAGGGCCAGCGCCACTGATCCTGGGGTGTGGCCCTGCAGATGGATGACGTCGAAGTTGAGCTTGCCGATCGCGATCGTGTCCCCGTGGGCCAGGAACCGGTCCGGTTTCACCGGCAGCGGGTCGGCGTCGAGTTGATGGGCCGCTGTCGGCGCACCCGTCGCCGTGGCCACCTGCTCAAGCGCTTGAATGTGGTCCCAGTGCTGGTGGCTGGTGACGATCAGCGACAGCTTCGGCGCGTGGCGATCGATGAGCTCGAGCAGGATGTCGGCGTCGTTGGCGGCGTCGATGAGTAGCGTTTCGCCCGTTTGGGAACAGGTGACCAGGTAGGCATTGTTGTCCATCGGGCCCACTGAGACCTTGACGATCGAGGCGCCGGGAAGAGTGCGGCGAGCAGCGGTCTGGGGCTCGACGTGGCCGGTGTAGTTGTCGTCGACGACTGTCATGATGCTCACGGTATCGGCCTTGTCGGTAGGGACACATAGCATGGGCATGAACTCTGTCTGTGGGAGGTTTATCGGGTGTCGGACCGCCTGATTGTCAAGGGTGCGCGCGAGCACAACCTGCGAAGCATCGACCTTGATCTGCCTCGTGATGCGCTGATCGTTTTCACCGGCTTGTCCGGGTCCGGCAAGTCGTCGCTGGCGTTCGACACGATCTTCGCCGAGGGACAGCGCCGCTACGTCGAGTCGCTGTCGGCGTATGCGCGGCAGTTCCTCGGCCAGATGGACAAACCCGACGTCGACTTCATCGAGGGCCTGTCGCCCGCGGTGTCCATCGACCAGAAGTCCACCAACCGCAACCCGCGCTCGACGGTCGGCACCATCACCGAGGTGTACGACTATCTGCGGCTGCTGTACGCCCGCGCCGGAACGCCGCACTGCCCGGTGTGCGGCGAGCGCATCGCCCGGCAGACCCCGCAGCAGATCGTCGATCAGGTGCTGGCGATGGACGAGGGCCTGCGCTTCCAGGTGCTGGCCCCGGTGGTGCGCACCCGCAAGGGGGAGTTCGTCGACCTGTTCGACAAGCTGAACTCGCAGGGCTACAGCCGCGTCCGGGTCGACGGGGTGGTCTACCCGCTCACCGAGCCGCCGACGCTGAAGAAGCAGGAAAAACACGACATCGAGGTGGTCGTCGACCGGTTGACGGTCAAAGCGTCGGCCAAACAGCGGCTCACAGATTCGGTGGAGACCGCGCTGAAGCTGGCAGACGGCATCGTCGTGCTGGAGTTCGTCGACCGCGAAGACGACCACCCGCACCGCGAGCAGCGCTTTTCCGAGAAGCTGGCCTGCCCCAACGGACATCCGCTGGCCGTCGACGATCTCGAGCCGAGGTCGTTCTCGTTCAACTCGCCCTACGGCGCCTGCCCCGAATGCACCGGCCTCGGGATCCGCAAGGAAGTCGACCCTGACCTCGTCGTGCCCGACCCGGACCTCACCCTGGCCGAGGGCGCGGTGGCGCCATGGGCGATGGGCCAGACCGCCGACTACTTCACCCGCATGATGTCCGGGCTCGGCGACCAACTCGGCTTCGACGTCGACACGCCCTGGAAGAGGCTGCCGGCCAAGGCGCGCAAGGCGATTCTCGAAGGCTGCGACCACCAAGTGCATGTGCGGTACAAGAACCGCTACGGCCGAACCCGTTCGTACTACGCCGATTTCGAAGGCGTGATGGCGTTCCTGCAGCGCCGCATGGAGCAGACCGACTCCGAGCAGATGAAGGAGCGCTACGAGGGCTTCATGCGTGACGTGCCGTGCCCGGAGTGCAACGGCACGCGGCTGAAGCCCGAGATCCTGGCCGTCACGCTGTCGGCAGGCAAGTACGGCCGCAAGTCCATCGCCGAGGTGGCCGAGCTGTCGATTGCGGACGCATCGGATTTCCTGAACTCGCTGACGTTGGGGACACGCGAGTCGGCGATCGCCGGGCAGGTGCTCAAGGAGATCCAGTCCCGGCTGGGCTTCCTGCTCGATGTCGGCCTCGAGTACCTGTCCCTGTCACGCGCGGCCGCGACGCTGTCCGGCGGTGAGGCGCAACGTATTCGCCTCGCCACGCAGATCGGCTCCGGCCTGGTGGGTGTGTTGTACGTGCTCGACGAACCCTCCATCGGCCTGCACCAGCGCGACAACCGGCGGCTGATCGAGACGTTGTTGCGGTTGAAGAACCTGGGTAACACGCTGATCGTCGTCGAGCACGACCTCGATACCATCGCGCACGCGGACTGGGTGGTCGACATCGGTCCGCTCGCCGGCGAGCACGGCGGCCGGATCGTGCACAGCGGCCCGTACAAGGAGCTGCTGACCAACCGCGAATCGCTTACGGGCGCTTACCTTTCCGGCCGCGAGACCATTGACATCCCGGCGATGCGGCGCCCGACCGACCGCAAACGCCAACTCACCGTGGTGGGGGCCCGCGAGCACAATCTCCGCGAGATCGATGTGTCGTTCCCGCTTGGCGTGCTGACCTCGGTCACTGGGGTGTCGGGTTCGGGTAAGTCGACGTTGGTCAACGACATCCTGGCGGCGGTGTTGGCCAACAAACTCAACGGCGCCCGCCATGTGCCGGGCAGGCACACCCGCGTCAACGGGCTCGACCACGTCGACAAGCTGGTGCGGGTGGACCAGTCGCCGATCGGACGCACGCCGCGGTCCAATCCGGCGACCTACACCGGCGTGTTCGACAAGATCCGCTCGCTGTTCGCGGCCACCACGGAGGCGAAAGTCCGCGGCTATCAGCCCGGCCGGTTCTCGTTCAACGTCAAAGGCGGTCGCTGCGAGGCATGTTCGGGCGACGGCACCATCAAGATCGAGATGAACTTCCTGCCCGACGTGTATGTGCCGTGCGAGGTGTGCAACGGCGCGAGATACAACCGCGAAACGCTCGAGGTGCATTACAAGGGCAAGACCATCTCGGAGGTGCTCGACCTGTCGATCGAGGACGCCGCGGAGTTCTTCGCGCCGATCAGTTCGATCCACCGGTACCTGAAGACGCTCGTCGACGTCGGACTCGGCTACGTGCGGCTGGGGCAGCCCGCGCCGACGTTGTCCGGTGGGGAGGCGCAGCGGGTGAAGCTGGCGGCTGAACTGCAGAAGCGGTCGACGGGCCGGACGGTCTACATCCTCGACGAGCCGACGACCGGTCTGCACTTCGAGGACATCCGCAAGCTGCTTAACGTGCTGAACGGCCTTGTCGACAAGGGCAATACCGTCATCGTCATCGAACACAACCTCGACGTGATCAAGACCTCGGACTGGATCATCGACCTCGGCCCGGAGGGCGGCTCGGCGGGCGGCACCGTGGTCGCGGAGGGGACGCCGGAGGACGTCGCGGCGGTTCCCGAGAGCTACACGGGCAAATTCCTGTCCGAGGTGCTGCAGGCGACGCCCGCCAAGCCCGCATCCGCGCGACGCCGCCGCAAGGTCAGCGCGTAAGTTATATTCTCGTCGTCTGAGAATGGCATTACCGCACCCGATCGGCGAGGAGACCATGGCGAAAACAGTGGTGATCGGCGCGTCGAGCGGACTCGGCCGCTGCATCGGAGTTGGGCTGGCCCAGCGGGGTGACGAGGTGGCGCTGCTTGCGCGACGGAGAGAGCGCATCGAAGGCGCGGCCAAGGACGCAGGACCGAATGCGGTCGCGGTCGAGTGCGATGTGACCGATGAAGCCTCGGTGCGCTCGGCGATCAAGGTCGCCGGCGACGCCCTCGGTGGCATCGACAACCTGGTCTACACCCCGGCCATCGGCTCAGTGATGCGACTGGTCGACACCGACGCCTCGACGTGGGCCAGCGTGTTCGCAACCAATGTCACCGGCGCGGCGCTCGCGACCGCGGCGGCAGTGCCGTACCTGACCGAATCGGCGGGCAAGGTGGTCTACCTGTCGTCGGATGCGGGTACCTTCGGCCCGCCGTGGCCAGGCCTGGCCGCATACGGCGTCAGCAAGGCCGCGTTGGAGAGGCTGATCGAGGCCTGGCGCGCCGAGCACCCGGACATCGGCTTCACGAACCTCATCGTGGGCGAATGCCCCGGCGGAGACGGTGATTCGGCAACCGGTTTCAGCAGCGGCTGGGACCCCGAGCTCACCACGCAGTTCTATCCGCAGTGGCTATCCCGCGGGTGCATGCCGGGCCAGCTGATGCCGGTCGAGGACCTGATCGACGTCGTGCACACCATCCTGCGCACCAACACCTCGACGTCGATGCCCGTCGTGGTCGCCCGCGGCGCGCCCGCCCGGCCGTCACCCGCCGGGGCGTGACAGCGGCGACGGAAAGCGTGGGCTGACCCGAACGCCGTCGAGCCACTCGGTCAGCTCTTCGCTCCGCCGGGCCAGCGCGGTGCGGGCGTCGCGACCCACGTCCTCCAGCAGCCGCAGCTCGACGCGTCCGTCGGCGTCCTGCGCCCAGCCCCCGACGACCCTCCCGTTCCACCATGCCGTCGGTCCGGCGTTGCCGCTGCGGTCGAAGACCTGACTGCGGTGGGCACCGACATACCAGTCGCGGTCGTACCAGCCCATGGTGGTGACGTCCAGCCCCGGCAGCAGTGCGCCCCACGGCTCGGGCTCGCCCGCCTGGTCGACGTCGTCGGGCAGGACGAAGCCCGGCGTGCCGTCGATGTCGACCTCGACCGCCTCCACGTCGCGCAGCGCGTGCCGCGCCCATGTCAAGGTGTTACCGAACCACCACTTGACGTCGTTGACAGTGGCCGGACCAAACGTGCGCAGCCACCTGCGCACCAGTTCTGCGCGGGCCGCTTCCGGTGAGGCGGCGACGGGCTTTCCGGGCAGCCAGTCGGCGGCGGTGACCCATTGTGGTCGCGACGTCGTCCAGCTTCCCTCGTTCGGTCCGCGCACGATGTCGCCACGCACCGATAACACCGTCAGCACCCGCGGGGCCAGGGGAGTGGCTCCGCCCCAACGCTTTCCGGGCGCGGGGTCATAAGTGCCCGCCAGTTCCGGCAAAGTCGCGCGCAACTGCCGTGCGCTGGCCGCGCCGTGCACGCTCAGATGCTTCAACACTGCTGAAGCGGCCCGGTCGAGCCATTGGTCGCCGTCGTCGGCGACGCCGGCCTTCTGCACGTCGGCCACCAGCCGGCGCCGCTCGTTGTCGGCCACCCGGTCGCTGGCCGCGGCCTGGATCAGCGGCAGGTCGGCGACACCGGCCACCCACAGCGTGCGGCGCATCGCGAGATGCTTGACCAGCATGCGCCGCTCATACAGCGCGGCCTCGAGGTCGCCGACCGTGAAGTCCGGTAGCCGGGCCCACAGCGACAGGAAGGGCGTGGCGGGATCGGTCGCATGCAGGCCGATCAGGCTAGCGACGGCATCCTCCATCGACGGCGCCGGTCCGGCCAAAAAATGCCGATGTGCCAACCGTGCCCGGCGTTCGGCGTCGGAGAAAGTCCGCATCGCCTGCGAACCGTACCGCTGGCCGCTGACAAAATTTGGGATCGGTAGCGGTGCGGCCCGTTTTGACTTCACTTCGACGCCGTCGTCGTGGCGGCGCACGAACGAAGGGAACGAGACGATGAATCGAGTTGTCGCGGGTGCGCTGGGACTGCTCGCCGGCGCTGCGCTGTTGGTGGGTTGTTCCGACGACAAGACCGCGTCGACGGCTACCGCCGGGAACACGCAGGCCACCACGGGTGGTACCACCGCCGTCAAGGTCGACGGCAAGGATCTTGCGGGCCTCGATCTGAACTCCGTGACTTGCGTGAAGCAGGGCGGCAAGATCAACGTCGCCAGCGGGGCGATCGGCGGCCAGCAGGGACTGGGCATCGTCATGACCGACACCGCCGCGCCCACGGTGGAATCGCTGGGCATGGTCGTCGACGGCAACGCCCTGGCCGTCAGCAACATGGGCGGCATGAAGTCCGGTTCGGCCGAGGTGAAGGTTGACGGCACCACCTACACCATCACGGGTGAGGCCACCGGCGCCGACATCAAGAACCCGATGGCGGGCATGATCACCAAGCCGTTCACGGTGACGGTGAGCTGCAAATAATCGGAGTCAGCCGGCGGCGGGCGTGCACTGCACGCCCGCCGCTTCCTAAGATTGCTGCCATGGATCTCCCACGAGATCTCGATCGCGCGCGTCAACTGATCTTCGCCGCCAAAGAAGAGACGGCGAAGGAACTGCTGCTGTCGTTGATGCCGCAGATCGAAGCCGCCGACCGCGACGACCTCATGTTGGAGGTCTACGCACAGCTCGGCGAGCTGTATCTGGTCCGCACCGCCTACAACGGCACCGAGGAATGCATCCGCCGAATCGACGATTGCCTGGCCATCTACCGGTCGATCCAGGCGGGCACGAATCCCGAAGCGGCAGCACAGGTCACGATGTCGGACGCCGACGTCGACCACATGGTCGCACGGTACAGCCGCAGGGCCCAGTTCCTGCGCACCGGGCTGGCCGCCGCCGCGCACGGCGATCACGAAGGAGCCGAGCTTGCGCTGTTTGTGCTGTGCACCGACGAGTCCGGAGCGGCGTTCCCGGATCTCGCCGACGAGCAACGCTTCCTCATCACCTACGCCCGGATCATCTGCGCCTCCGCCCTGTGTGACGACGATCTGCATGTGCAGTCGATTCCCTTGTGGGAGAAGGTGATCGAGGACATCGATCGTCCTGGAGCCGACCGCGAATCCGACGACCACCTGTTGGTTCAGGGCGCAACGGCATACGGTCGGTTCTGCGTCGAGACGGGTCGGCTGTCGGAAGCCGAGCCGTGGCTGCGGCGGGCCGGCGCCCGCGCGGAATCCCGAGGCTGGGAGCTGGCAAGGGCCAGAACACAACTCGAGCGCGGCACGGTCGCGTGGGCCAGACGTGACCCGCGGCAGACGCAAACCCTGGTGCACGAGGCCTATCCCGCGATCGCCGAGGGCTACCGCGCCCACGACGTATCCCGAAGCTGGTTGTATCTCGGTTTGATCGCCATGTCGATCAACATGCTCGACGACGCAGACGAACGGTTCGGTCACGCCGAGCGGCATTGGCGTGAGGTGCAGAAGCCGCTGCATATCCACCGCATTTTGTTGCAGCGCAGCTGGGTGGACATTCTGCGCAACCGCTTCGACGCCGCGAAGGAGAAGGTCGCCGAGGCGCGCAGGATGCTGCCCATGTGGTCATCGAGCCTGGCGTACTGCAACCAGCTGTGGCGCGGCCACGAGTCGAGCAGTTCGCGCGCCTCGGCGACCTTCTCCGACGCGGCGCCGAAGCGGTTGCGCAGAATGTCCACCCAGCTGCGCTGCAACAAAA
>NZ_LZMC01000042.1 GCF_001668615.1 Mycobacterium sp. 1274761.0 | reverse complement strand
CGCCCCTCCAGTTCAAACGCGGAGACGTGTGTGACCCACCCCTACCCCCTTCGAGCGGGCGGGGTAGCTGATGCCGTTTTCGTCAACCACGATTCGGGACCGGCGGCGGTCTGAGGTTCGGCGTCGGGATGGTGATGCACCGTGCGCGTTGCAGATCACCGCTGATTGTCGGGCGGTGGGTGGGGCGATTGATTACGACGCACGGCCGCCGCATCCGCGATCATTTACGGTCGACCATGTCATCAGCTCGGATGAGGCGTTGAGGTTGGGCTGGTCGCCGGTTGAGGCGGACGCGTTGGAGAACTGTGCTACGTGCTGTTGGCAGTGCAATCGTGAGAAATCCTCTGGTGTGCGGAGAACCGCGCCGATCCGTGAGACCTATCTGAATCCGCGGTTCGCATGACTGCGAAAGGTGTGCCTGATGGCCAAGTACGCGACGCTCGCTGAGGCGATGGTCGACAACAGCGATGAGTTGGCTGAGGCCGAGATGCGGTATCGGTTGCTGTCGGAGTCGTTTGAGGCGATGCCTCAGTTGCGGGCGAATCTGAATCCTGCGTTGGAGCGGGCGAAGGCGGAGATTCTTCGATTGCGGGCGGCGCGGGCTGCGGTAGCGCCTAGGTCGGAAGGGGGCGGCCAGGTGGTCGCGGTTGATCCTGCCCGCTTTCGCAAATCAACGGGCTGAAATGATGAAAGATGTTTTGCAGCAATGCTATTGGCTGACAGGAGAGTAAGCTGTGACGTTACCCGCTGATTGGATCGCTGGTGATGATTTCACCGCCGCCGACGAAATCAATGTCGAAACCGCCCTCAATAACCTCGCTAACGGTTCAACAGTCATCCCCAGGTATGTGAATATTTCCGGTGCATCAACTTTGACGTTGACGGTGGCGAAGAATATGTGGGTGTTCAACGGCACTACAGCAGCCGCTTGGACGCTGCCAGCTGTTTCGGGGAACACCGGGTACACGTTGTGGCTGTATAACCGCGGCACCGCCAATCTGACGGTGCAGCGCGCCGGCAGCGACCAGATTTACCACTCCGGGGGTGCGGTCACGTCGATGACGTTGCTGCCGGGCCAGTCGGTGGAACTTCTCAACGACGGCACGTATTGGCTGGTTTTCACGGGCGGCGCAGCGCAGCCCCCGTCGGTGGATAATTCGGCGAAGTCGACTGAGCAATCTGGTGTGGTCAGTCCCGCAACGTTCACGTGGAACCACACTGTCGGAGCCTCCGCGTCGAGGGTCATCGTCATCGTTTACGGCAGCAGCGGCATGACCGCATCCGCTACCGCCACTGTGACTTTCGGGGGCACCGCGCTCACCGAGTTGGGTAGTTCCGTCAATACGAGTGCTGGACATTGGCAGCGCTGGTTTATCGGCACACCCCCCGGTTCGGGGTCGAAGACCGCGAGTGTGACCCTCACACAATCAGGCGGCGCCACCCTGAACTCGGGTGGCGCGATGTCAATAACGTGCAACAACGTCACCACCGCGGCGGGGTTCACCACGTCCAGCACCGACGGGTCAGGCGCCACGCTGACTGTCACGCCAAGTAACGTGCCGAATCTGGTGGTGTTCAGCTCATACACCACCTTTGGTGGCTTGTCAGTGCCTATCGGAACTCGCCAAACATTGAACGGCAAAGTGGTTTCCGATGTCGTTTTGGCGCAGTCGAACTCGTTTCCCATTCAATGGGAGGCGGGCAGCCCGAGCTGTGCAGCGGCGCTGAATCTCTACTAGCAACTGGAGAAATCATGTTCGCCGCAATCAAGATGATGTTGACGCCCACCACTGTGGCGCTGCCGAACCCTGTCACCTTGATTGGCGTCAACCGCTCTGGCGTAAGTATCACCGGCACGTCCGACGTGCCGATCCCTGCTCATCAGGCCGGCGACGACATCTACATCATCGCGGCTCAATGGCCGACAAACACCGTTCCGCCGAAACCCGCTGCAGGCGGCACCGTTCCGGCGTGGGAGGACGTGGACGCCCCTGCGGGCTCGAACAACGTGGCGGCAAGGACAGCGCATTTCAAAGCGACGGCGAACAACCACACCTCAGGTGACTGGTCCGGCGCCAGCTTCGTCGGTGCGGTCGTGGTGCGCGGCGCGGACGCCACCACCCCGACCGGCGGGCACGCAATGCAAGGCGGCGCGTCGACCAACGGGGACTCCATCGCCCCGGCAGTCACCCTGGCGCGAAGCAACGGAACAAGCCTGCTGCTGCATCTCTGCGTCTCACCCCAATCCACCACGTGGGACGCTGCGCCAGCCGGATACACCAAACGGGCCGAAGGCATCGGTTTGTGCGTAGGAACGAAGAACAGCTCCACCGCTGATGGCAGCGTCACGTTCAGCGGCAACGCCGGCGCGGAATATCGCGCCGCAACAATCGAAGTCCGAGCACACTAAAGGGAAGGCAAACTGATGCCTCTTGCATTAAGAGTTGAAACCGAACTCGATCAGCGGTCCCTGTCGAATGTGCGTCAGCAGGGCCGAAAACGAACTCACCGAGGTTCATCGACAGCACACCCGCGCCAGGGCATCACGCCTGTCGTCCAGTTCCGACATCAGCCAGAACGGAACCCCGCCCGAGCCGTCTGCCCTATGATCGCGTGGGGACGGCACACAGTTAGCTCAGTGATGAGCTCTTCGGCAATAAAATCTTCGCCCACCGGACCAGGTGTGTGTTCTTAGACCACAACTGACGGTCTTCGGATGGCTTAGACGCCAATGAGTGCCTTAAGGGCGCTTACAATGCGGTCATCTGCTAGCCCACATAGAGTTCCTATGAGAAGCGCACTCCTCCAACTCACGGCCATCGTGAGGCCTTTTCCAAGGGAAGTGTATTCATACGCGTTGAAGAAAACTAACGCGACTATCGGGCCAACAAAGAGCTTGCCGTTGTTCGCCTGTAGGAAAGTTTCTTGAAGCGGGTTCGAGATATCTGACAGTGCTTCTCTGACAAAAGCGCCGAGCAAGGCCGCTACTATGACGACCAGATTCAGCGAGAGGGGATAAGGACTAATTTGCAAGTGGGTCGCGACTGAGATCGTCCTTTGAGCTTCGCCTGCTTCATATTCGCCCTCAAAGCCTAATTGGTATTTCCTTGGTTCAAGAGCTGGCCGCCTGAACTTCACCACATATGTACGTACGAAGGAGGATCCTGGCTCTATGGTGGTCAGACCCGTGCTGTCCGTCTCGGTGACCTTCGCTTCCACCCTGCGGAGCTGGTCGATCTTCGCTTCGAATATTGAGCGCAGAGTGTCCTCGTCGTTGGGGGGCGACTGTTCTGGCGCGCTGGGGGTGAACCACTTTTTGAGCGCTAGATCGGCATCTTCCGACGACTCGATCTTGAACAGGGCGCCGGCTAGGGAGTCATCATCTCGATCGTCCGACAGATCAAAGACCTCGCCGCCGATTCCGGTCAATAGGCCCTTCATTACAGAGGCATAGCGATCCCATATGTTTCGTGCTCCACTGGTGGGCGGGTTTGAGGACGATCGAGCAACGCGTTCAGCGGTTCTTCGTACTTGTTTTTGCTTCTCCTGAAAAGCGGGCATTTCACTGAACCGTTGGAGCAAAAGTATGTTCAACTCGTGAACAAGTTGATCTCTGCGCTGACCTGCTTGAACCATTGAGTTGTCGATTACATCTACAAGTCTGGCACCTACCGGAAGCCGAGGCTTAAGCGTAAGAATGGTGAGTGACGTGATTAGTGTGTTGTCGATGGTTAGTTTGTAGGCCACTTCGCGCGATCGGATGTCTTCAAATTGTTCGTCGAGCTTCACGGTTGGAGCCGCGGTTGTCCCATTAACCATTGGTATCGCCCCCCGCCGCCTGAGCCGCTTGATTAGTTACAGGTCGAGTATGCGCCGTTCTGAAAGAAGTCCGGTGACGATTGCTCAATTTCGGCGCTCCAGGAGGCGAGCACGAGAACCAAGAATACGCGGTGCGGTGGGCGGAAGCCGCCGACGACCTCTCTATATTCGATGTCGCTATCTCGGGGGCAAGTTGTGAGTGACCCACTGGTCGACACTCGGCGGCATTGCCCACCATCGGCTTCCGTAGTTGGTCGCTGATTCGCGTATCGCCAGTTCATACATCTGTTGGATCGCTGTAGCGATTTGCGCGTCAGGGACTCCTGGAAACATGCGTCGCCTGAGGTCGGCATCGGTGACCACGCGTTGCGCGATGGGTTTCGCGCGGTCTTCATCGAACGCGGCCGACGACGGGTAGGCCGATGCGTGATGAGTTCCCATCGCTGCGACGACGAAGCAGTACGCAATGTCGAACTGGCACAGTGAGTTCAGCGCAATGTCATGGTCTGTGAGTTCGCCGGGCCCTATTTGGTCGTCGGAAATGTCGGGCCGCATCGTCGGGTGTGCTGTGGATGAGTTTGTTGCAGGGTCTCTGGTGTTCCTTTGGTGCGACGCAGGCTGGCGAGAAGTCCACGGGGGGAAGTTTTCTTCCTTTGATGGGCGTTATCTGCGGCTGATTACATGTAACTGCGCAGACAATCCTGGTAGTTTTTCTCGCACTGTTCCAAAGCCCATTGCCTATCTTCAGGAGGCAAGTTCCTGGCGTTTAGGATGCAGGACTGGCGTTGCTCGGCGCAGAATTTCGCACGGCTTGTGCCGCTGTTTATTCCGCCACCCCCTGTTCCGGCCCCTCCTCCTGTGTCCACAAAGTCCCCGAAGTTGTCAAAGCCTGGGAGGTTGCGATTGAGCCCGTCGCGGTCGGAGAGCAGTCTTAAGCCGCTATACGGGAGGCGGTTCTGCTGGCCCAACGCTGCGGCAGTCTGGCTCAGCTGTCGAAAGATATCGGCGACGGTCTCGTTGGTGAAAGCGACTTCAGCGACGATCAGTCGCTTTCCGCAGCAAAGACGGACATCTTCGGTTGGAACCACTGCCTCGATGTCAGCCTTACTGACAGTTATCGTTTGTGAGCAAGCACATCGCCCGCCTACCACTGGAGTAACCGCGACACGGTCCTCGCCGGAGGATTCGATGGTGGCAAGCACCGGGAGGTCGCTCTGCCGTTCGAGCAACTCGTCGACGCTCAGGCTTGTCCTATCCGCGTGCTCCGTTGTTGGACCCACAGGATCGTCCTCCTCACGATTGAATCTGAATCACGGGGGTCTGCCGAGGATCAGTGCGCAAATCGTGTATTCCCGCTACTCCGGTACGTCATGAATGGTAGTCGTCCCCTTTACTGATGCAATGGTTCCATGCAAATCGCGCGAATTGGAGTAGCGCACTACACAACCCGTCACGCAGCGCCCAAGAAGAGATGTTCACCGCAAACGCTAACGGCAAGGAAAATTATGACTGTACGCTGATAAAAGAAAGGCTAACAACGTCCCGCTGTCATGACGCTGCCACAACTCCCGGAGAACTCACCCATGCGATTTGTGCATTAGTGCGGCGCGACAACTGACCTACAGTTCGGGGCCGGGATCTCTATCGTCGAAGTCTCGGCGGTGGCAGATCGTTCGCAGCCGTGGCGTGTAAAACGTGTCCCCGCATGTCTTGCAGTAGTGCGTTCGATGCATGATCCCGCAGTCACAGTGCGCTACACCCACGAGGGCGTTGCCCTTCAGCGTGTGCCCGTTGGCGCATCGGGCCGGCGCTAGTTCCTCCCAGCCACGGCGCGTGCGACGTAGCCGCATACCTTCGACGCTATGACGGCAGAACGACAGATCCGGGTTCGACGTTTACGATCCCCTTCAGCGAGGGATGCCGGAGACGGCCGGTGAACTCGCGGTAGTCGACGTTGACGACGACGGATGGGGTCAGCCAACGGGCGCCGTCGAGTCTGCGCAAATTACTGAAGGGTGATGTCGCGCAATCGAGTTCGGCGAACTTCGCGGCCAGCGTCCGTCGTAGCGGGCCGCTGAACCCGAACCCGACCTGGCCGCAGTAGACCAGCGCACCGCCGCTGTCGTGACCGCCAACTAGTAGCGATCCGACGCCACCGCCTCGGCCGGGCATCCAACCCCCGACCACCAGCGGTGCGCGGTGCCGCACAACACTTTTGATCCATGCCTGCGACCGCTGCCCCGGTTGATACACCGACGATGCGCGTTTGCACACCACACCCTCAAGGCGCATCTCCTTGACGATGTCGAACATCGCCTCCGAACTGATTCCTGTCCAATACGGCGAAGTCAGCACCAGCTTCGCCGTGAGGTCCAGGTCATCGAGGAGTCCACGGCGCTCGAGATAGGGGCGGCGCATCACGTCGGCGCCGTCAAGGTAGAGAACATCGAAGACAAAGAACATGGCCGGTACAGCGGCGACGAGGTGCGCGGGCGGGCGCGTGCTACGCATCCGACGCTGAATCAACGAAAACGAGGGACAAGCGTGCCGATCGATTGCAACGAGTTCGCCGTCGAGGATCGCGGTACGCCCCGCCAAGGCGTCGGCCAGGTGCTCGGTGATCTCCGGAAAGCAAGGCGTCATGTTATGCGCGTGACGGCTGAACAGTTCTGTGCGCCCGTCGACGCGGGCGAGGGCGCGGACACCGTCCCATTTCGCCTCGAACACATATCCGCTTGGATTCGTCGGCAGGGTGGCTGCGGTAGCCAGCATCGGTGCCGGCGGAAACGGGACGACCGCAGTCATGGCATAAGTCTGCCTGATCGGCTCGCACTAGTTTCCTGCTGAACGCGGTCACTTGCGTGCTATCGTCGGCGTTAATTTGCTGGCGTGGTTAGCGGCGGGTATCTGGCCTGGTTAGCCGCACGTCTGAGATCGGATGGTAGTGGCGAAGTCAGTTTTTCCCTTTGTCAGCGCGGGGTGCGCGATCGCAGGTGCCGGCAGCATCTGGCTGGCCAGTCCGCCCAGCGCCCCGGCGCATCCGGTGGCACCCCCCATTCAGGTTCAGTTGGCGTCGGTCGGGTCGACGCTGCCCCCACCGCTGTCCCCGCCGTCGTGCCCGCTGGATCCGTCGGGCTGCGGCAGCAACCTGTTCGGCACCAACTTCTCCACGCCCACCCCGAAGGGGCTGACCGCGGCGCTGCTCCCCACGCCTGGTGCGCCTATTCCCGCCGCTTCCACACCGAATCCGATCAGCGCCATCATCGGGATTTTCATCGGCAACGGAGCCGACGCCCCAGCGGACTGCACCGGGACAGCCTGCAACGGCGGCAACGGCGGGTTGCTGTTCGGCAACGGCGGGGCGGGAGCCAACGGCGGTAAAGGCGGCAACGCCGGCTTGTTCGGCGACGGCGGTGTGGGCGGCGTTGGGGTCGCCGGGGTGAACAACGGCACCGGTGGCGCTGGCGGCAACGGCGGTTTGCTGTTCGGTAACGGTGGCCGCGGTGGCGCCGGTGTGGCCGCCGACCTCAACAATGGCGTCGCCGGCAATGGCGGGGCGGGCGGCAACGCCCGGCTGATCGGCGCGGGTGGGGCCGGCGGCGCGGGTGGCCAGGGGCGCACCGGCACCGCTGGGGTCAACCCCACAGTCAGCGGCGCCGGCGCCGAGGGCTCCTACCCCGGAGGGACGGGCGGCGATGGCACCACGACTTTCGTCGGCGGAGTCCCGGTATCCAGCCAGGCCGGCGGCAAGGGCGGCCCGGGAGCCAACTCGTCACCTGGCGGCGCGACGAGTATCGGCGGACCAGGCGGCAACGGCGGAAACGGCGGCGTCGGCGCTCCCGGCGGCACCGGCGGGACGGGAGGGTACGCCAGCACCGCCGCCAGCGGCACGTCGTCTCAAGGCGGAACCGGCGGCACCGGCGGCACCGGGGGGAACGGCGTCGATAACGCCGGCACCGGTGGCCTTGGCGGCAACGGCGGTCCCGGCGGAGACGGCGGACTCCTCGGAGGCAACGGCGGCCCAGGCGGAGCGGGCGGCCAAGGCGGCACCGGTGGCACCGGGACGACCGGCGGAGCGGGCGGGGCGGGCGGAACGGGCGGCCAGGGCGTACTCGCCGGCGCCTGCCGGGACAATGGCACCTGTTCGCGAGCGGCGGGCAACGGCGGCACGGGCGGTAACGGCGGTAGTGGGGGTGCCGGAGGCGCCGGCGGAAACGGCGGAAACGGCGGCACCGGCGGCAACCATCGCGGGCTGTGGGGCACGGGCGGCGCCGCCGGATCGGCCGGTCCCGCCGGACAAGGCGGAGCCGGTGGCGCGGGGGGTGCCGCGGGTGCTGGAGGCAGTGCCGGCAGCACCGATCCCGCCGGTGGAGCTGCCGGCAGCCCCGGTGCCAGCGGCACGACCGGTGGCACGGGCGCGACGGGCTCCGCAGGCAGCGCCGGCAGCCCCGGAACCGCCGTCAAATAACTACCTCGACGCGGCCACGGAAGACGCGGGCACCGATATCGACATCTGCTCAGTGGAACTCCGCTTGAACTACCTGAAAGGGTGTACTACTCGTACTTTCTTCGGCAGCGAAGTGCCGCCGCTTTAGAGGAGTGGACCCGCCCCGTGGTGATTGGTGGCAGACAGATTCCGCGAAGGCGACGGTCAGCGGGGCAACGCTAGCGTCTTAACAAAGGGGATGAACCCCGCTGACCGCCTTGCAGGAACCGCCGGGGTCATCCCTCACCGTCGTTTCCCACTGACAACACTCGTTGCCGACGCTGGGTATGATCAAACACAGCATTCGGCCCGTCAGCAGGGGCGCCGATAGCTGCGGGCGCGCGTGAGTCTTAAACGACTGCAGTCGGTTGTCGTACCTTCGCGGCGCCTAGTCGACCGGTTGGTGCTTGCTGAGACTCCAATCAGATCGTTGACACTCGGGTGGGGTCTAAGGGTTGGGCTGGAGTGAGAATCGAGCTGCCCCCGGTATCTGGGACAGGAGCGTTCTTAAGGACGCACCACCCCTCGGGGTAGGTGCCTCCTGTCCACGTGCCGCCGGCCACAACGCAGCAGTCGAAACTGGCTGCGGTGCTGCCTTCTCGTGGCTTCAATTGCTTGTAGCAGGTGTTGTACGCGTCTATTTGCTTGACGGGCTGGGCCTGCGCTTCTGTGGCAGCGCCGAACGCACCGAGTGCGCCGGCGGCAACGATGAGGGTGGCGGACGCGAGCCTGCGGGCGAAAGCGGTCATGGTGTTTCTCTCCCCTTTTAGGTGGCACCCCTCATGGGGGTGCGATCATCTATTGGAAGAAATGGTCGCGTTCACCGGCACTTCGCTGTAATAGCCCAGCGGCCAGAGTCCGCTTGGGGCAAGAAATGATTTTCTATCCGCCGGGTAAGAGTGGCTGCACAGCAGACGCGGCCCGGGCGTGTCCGGAAGGTTTGGCCCGCCATCAGGGGAGCGGATGGCGGGCCGATTGGGGGAGACAGTAGGTCAGACGCCGGACATGTCCGTTTGGTTCCCCGACAGGAAGAAACCGCGCACCAAATCCGAACGGGTCTTCGCCTCCTCAAGCAAGAGCGCCACCTGTGCGCACACCGCGGCAAGCTGCCGCAGCGACTCAGGCTGGTTCATGAGTACCTGCGCGGTCCCTGATGTGTCCGGCAACCCGTCAATCGTCGCTTCGTACACAACGTCTAGCGGGTGTTCATCGTTGGGATGCCAGTAGCAATACCGCTCAACCTTCCCGACGATGTGGCCGGCAGTAACAACCGCATACGGGTCGATCATGTCGACCACATTGGCGCCGATGTTCGGGATGGGCGGCAACTCGCGGCGCTCGATACGCACCTCGGTGGCGGTCATCGCTGCGCCCCGTCCAGGATTTCGCAGGTGTCGGCGAGGTTCAGCAGCATCGCCGCCAACCGCCGCGCATCCTGCACTGTCAGATCGTCGCCGCGAGACTGGATCGCCTCGTCGAGCCGCATCATGATGCTCCGCCCTGTAGTGCCGCGGGCGTACTGGACGCCGTGAATGGTGAGCGTCGCGTCCCCGATATCGATGGGGGCGTGTTCGAACGGGCGGCCCCGGTCAGCACCGTCGCCGCGCCATTCGCCGACGTGCACAGCGCCTGCGGGCGCACTCAGGTATTGAGTGGGGTCGTAGGTGGTTGTCATCAGTTCTCCCTTCTGCGGGAGTGAAGTCAGTCAAGGATATTTGCGGTATCCACGCTCGCTGACCACCAGCATTTAGCCATGTCATGCACAGCGCACAGCAGCCCATAGTGGCCATCTATCTGTACTGAATGACGGCTATCGCCCCTCTAGGCATAAGAGGGCTGGCACACACACAGAGCCTGTCTCCACATCGAAACCTGGGCGACAATTCATCGGCCGCTCAAACTACTTACAACTCGGGCCGGGTTGTCGCTCGTCGCGGTCTCGACGGTGACAGATCGTGCGCAACCGCGGCGTATAGACCATGCCCCGCACGCCTTGCAGTAGTGCGTCCGATGCATGAATCCGCAATCACGGTGGGCCGCCCCGACAAGCGCATTGCCCTTGAACCGGTTCCGTGAAGGCCTTCCCGGGCAGGGCTCCTCAGGCCCCCTCGCGGCCCTGAGCATCGAGATAGGCCGCGGCGCGCTTGAGTATCAGCACCGCGTCGGCCGCGGTGGTGTGCACATCATCGTTGAAGGCGTCCAGATTCGCCCAGTTCGATGACTCGGCGGAATTGGCCAACCGCACCAGTAGTAACTCCAGCCGATCTACTTGCCGTTGCGCCGCGTAGGGCTGTCCGCTGTGCCAGTAGCCAGCTGCGGTACGTAACGCGCCTCCCAGGCAGAAGCTGCATGGGGAAGCCACGGGCTCGGTGCGTACGCGGTAAGCACCCGCGCCCACGTGCGCGGTTAACATCCGCACCCACTCGCCCGGGGAGTCGACTGCTGGGTGCACCTGAGTGCCATCGGCGTCGCGGCAGTAGGCGCCTTGGGTCCACCCACCGTCAGCCTCGATGAGCGCGAGGGCGCCCTCGATTACCTCCCGGTCGGTATTCATGTCAGCCATACCTTCAAAGTACGAAGTGCCGCCGCGCGACAACACGGGGTTGACCCTACGATTGATGGGGGTTAACCCCCCTGACGCGACCTTGTGTACGACGACCCCGCTGAATGGTGACTCAGCGCCGACGCAGGTGTTGGCGTTGCCTCCGCTCTAGATGCGTTCGTGCGTAGGCAACCGCCACTTTCGCGAGACGTGAGCCGAGTGGCGTTTGCATTTGGGGTTAGGACAAAGCGGCAAAACGGTCACGCACGTTTGCGATAGTCGGCGCACCGTGATCCGCTATGCCCGGTGAAAGTCTTGTTCTAAAATTCGGAAATGATGCTTCCGGCGCGCTGGGCTGCCTTGACACTGCTAGTTGCGGCCGCCATCGGAACACCAATCGGCGTCGCGCAGGCTGAACCCGTGGATCCGCCGCCCGGGCCGCCGCTTCGCCATGTACAGTACAGCGTTTGGTCCGAAAAGCCGTACAGAGCCGAGATCTATTACCGCGACACAGATCCGCCGAACTGGGGCGAGTACAGCCACAACCCGTATCTGTACAGCCCTAACATCGAGGTGGACGTCGGGCCCGACCGCAAATGGAACATGGACACCTACCTGGCGAACCCCGACGCCTGGGCAATGGTCGTCACAAGCATCCAGACCGACTCGCAAGCGACACCCAACCTGCACTGCGTGCTCGCAGTCGACGGCGTCGTCGCCAAGACCGCCCAAGGCCCCAAGGGCGCTTTGTGCTCGATTCGCCCTTGGTAAGGCGTGGCCGATTCGCCCCTGGCAGGACGGCTATCCGCCCGCTGAAGCAGCTGCCTTCATCGACTCGACCGGCTCTCCTTCGAGCTCGCGCAGCCAGGCCTCGACGAATTCCAGCGTCTCGGTATGCCCCCCCGACATGCCCAGTGCCGTCTCCATGACGAGCATGCGGGACAGGCTCGTGGCGAACACCGCCCATACCACCGGCGGAACCTCTGAAGCGTCGATGCCGTAACGCTGCAGCGTCTCGCTGATCACCTTGCGCTCGCGCTCGCGGAACAATTCGCCGTAGCGCGCGAACTCGGCCCGCAACTCATCGCGATGGATGGCCAATGCCATGAACTCGACGGTGAAGGCAGTGATTCTCGGATCGGAGCTATATCTCCACAGCGCCCACAGGGGCTGCTCGGACTTCAGTGCCCGCTCTTGGGCCTCGAGCCCTTGCTCGGCGCGCCTGCGGAACACCGCCAGGTACAGATCGCCCATCGTGCGGAAGTAGTAGTGCACCAACTGCGGTTTGAGGCCGGCCTTCTCCGCGACCCGCCGCGACGTCACCGCCGCGTAGCCTTCCTCGAGCATCAGCCGCTCGGCGGCGTCGAGCAGCACGGCACGATTCTTCGCGTCCGGCGCCCCGATTCTGCGCTCCGATGCCATCCCCGGCGCCACCTTTCCTGCTGCCCACACCCGCGACACCCCCGAAACGCCGATGGTAGCGGCCTCCCGGCTCGTCGCCTTGACCCTGACCTCAGCCCCATGCTAAGCAGGTGCTCAGCAGATTTTTCGTCATTCGACAACATCATCATTCCGGCCCGGGAGGCACGAACCAATGACCACAGATTTCGACTCGGTGGACTTCTTCACCGACCCGGCTCTCGTGCCCGACCCGCACCCCTATTTCGACCACCTCCGGTCCAAGGACTCCACCTGCTGTCCGATCAACAATGGCGTGCTGGCAGTCACCGGCTGGGAAGCCGCCAACGCGGTCTACCGGGACGTCGAGAACTACTCAGCCTGCGTCGCGGTGGCAGGTCCGTTCACCCCGATCCCTTTCACCCCGGAGGGCGACGACATCACGGCGCAGCTCGAGGCGCACCGCACCGAGATCCCGATGTATGAGCACATGGTCACGATGGATCCGCCGCATCACACCAACGCCCGATCGCTGCTGAGCCGACTGCTGACGCCCAAGCGGCTGAAGGAGAACGAGGACTTCATGTGGCGCCTCGCCGATCGCCACATCGACGAGTTCATCGACGACGGCAAGTGTGAATTCCTGGCCGCCTACGGGAGGCCGTTCTCGCTGCTGGTGGTGGCCGACCTACTCGGTGTTCCCGAGGAGGATCATGAGGAGTTCCGCGAGGCCTTCGGCGCACAGCGGCCCGGGAGCAACATCGGCGGCCTGGACCACGAGCCGATCGCGGCGAACCCTCTGGAGTGGGCCGACGAGAAGTTCTCGCACTACATCGAGGACCGTCGCAAAAACCCGCGCGATGACGTTCTCACCGGCCTGGCGACGGCGCTGTACCCCGATGGCTCAACCCCCGAGGTGGTGGATGTGGTGCGCACCGCCACTTTCCTCTTCGGCGCGGGCCAGGAGACGACGGCCAAGCTACTCAGCGCGGCGATGCGGGTGCTCGGCGATCGCCCGGACATCCAGGACAAGCTACGAGCGGACCGCAGCCTCATCCCGGTCTTCATCGAGGAGTGTCTGCGGATGGACAGCCCGGTGAAGAGCGTGTTCCGGATGGCCCGCAAGACCACCACGCTGGGTGAGACGCCGGTCCCTGCGGGCACCACGGTGATGGTCAGCCCGGGCGCCGCGAACCGGGATCCCTCTCGCTTCGAGAACCCGCACGAGTTCTCACTCGACCGCAAGAACGTCCGCGAACACATCGCTTTCAGCCGCGGCATCCACTCCTGCCCCGGCGCGCCGCTGGCCCGCGTCGAAGGCCGCGTCAGCATCGAGCGCCTGCTGGATCGGTTGAGCGACATCACCATAGACGCGGACAAACACGGTCCGGCGGGCGCGCGCCACTACACCTACGAGCCGACGTTCATCCTGCGCGGGCTGACCGAGATCAACATCAAGTTCACCCCGGTGGGGTGACCTCTACAGATCGCCGCGCTCCCACCGACTCAAGCCGTCACGGGCATTGCAGGTGAGGAAGAGGCCGTCGGGTGCCTGCGCGACCTCACCCTCCTCCGCCGGGCAGAAGTCTCCTTCGTTCTTGATGCCGTGCATCTCAGGTGAGCGAAACCACCGCGGCTCGTACCGTCTCGGCGAGCCGCAGAACACGAGCCTGCCCCAGTCCGTGACACCGAACGCGTAGTAGGTCGGATTGTCGCAATAAGAGCCGAGGACGATGTGCGGGGCGATGCCTGGCGTGCAATCGGGATAGTTGCACTCGTCTGCGGCAGCGGGTGGAGCGGACGCCAACAATCCAGCGGTCATGACTCCGGCGAGCGCCGCGTTCAGGGATCGCACATCGGCCATTCTCACACACCACCGAAACCAAATTCTCTCTTTCAGAGAGCAGCACTTCAACCGGCGATAGGCTGGTGCCATGGGTGGAAAGCGTGTCGTCGGAAGCATTGTGACAACGGCATCAATCGCGCTCGGAGCGCTGGGTACCGCGCCGCCGGCGCAGGCAGACGCCCCCAACCTCAACGGTCGCTACCAAGCGTTGTCCAACGGGCAGTTCGCCAGGACCAACGACGTCTTCAAGGATGAGCGAACAATCGTGGAGACCTGGGATATCTCAACGACCTGTAAGAGCCCCATCGAGTGCCTCGGTGAGGTGAAGAGTTCGGCCGGCTGGACGGCGCCGATCACGTACGACGGTGATGTGTGGAACGTCAAGCGCGCCATTCCGAACTGGGAAGCATGCCCAGACGGCACCTACGCCGAGGGCGCACAGAACATCATTTTCTGGGGCATCGATCCCGTGAAAAACGAACGCCGACCGACCTTCACCACCCTCCTCGGCGGCCGGGACATCACGATGTCCCCGTCGGGTTCCTGCGGAATCAACAAGTCCCTGCAAATCGAACTGCCCTTCCGGCTGGACAAGTTGTAGCCCCAGCGCTTCCGGTGCCGAGCGGCCGTCAGATCGGGAGCAGATCCTTCCACGACTTCGGGTGTCCACCCGCCGCGAGATTCTGCACCTGCTGCAGCCGACCGTCGGGGGTCAGATAGTTTCCCGTGCGCGGGTCGTAATGCGTGATCGCCACCGATGGTCCGCCGCTTGCGTTGCTGTTGAAGGCACTTGGCGCAGCCGGGACTGCGCCGTCCGCGGGCGGCGGCGCAGGTATCGGCACGCCGTTGAGAGAATTGCCCGGTGGCGGCGGTGCAGGCACGGCCGCCGGCGCGACCGCCGGAGGCGGCGGACCAGGCGGCGGAGCGCCAGGTGGCGGAGCATCGGGCGCCGTGCCCGCGGGCACCGCGCCGGGAGGCCTGGGGGTGCCCTCTACCGGAGCGTGGATCCGGTCGTTGAAGTCGACGCGGTCATCGGGTGGCACGCCCTGAGCGATCAGGTTCGGGTCGAACGGATACGGCCCCAAGGAGTGCTCCCGGATCGCCGTGGGGATGTATCCCCTTGGGTCGTTGCAGAGTTCGACGGTCGGCGCGCGTTTTCCGGGGTGCTCGATACACGGGTAATTGCGCGCGCCGCGCACGTTCATCGGGGAATCCTGCGGCAGCTTGCAGTACAGATTGTCAGGGGTATCGATGATCGACAGGTCCTCGGGCGATCGCCACGACGACGGCGGTAGAAAGCCAACGGTGCACGCCGGTGGATCGGTAATGGTCAACGCGAAATCACCCAGCGGTAGACCGTTGACGTTGTTCTTCGGGATGCCGAACGCCTGCTCCATCGAAAGCGCGGCCGGAAGGATCACCAGCACCTGTTCGATGGCCGGGTTGTAGGTGAGGAGGATCTGGCCCAAAGTGTTGAGGTTCGCGAGCAAGATCGGCAGCGTCGGCTTGATCTGATTCAGCAGTGTGCTGACCTCTTGGGCGAACCCGGGTCCCTTTTGCAGTATCGCGCGGATTTGCGGATCGTCTTCAGCTAGTTGCTGTGTCACTCCGGACAGGCTGCGCGCCCACGTCCGGATAGCGTCCGCCGTTTCGGCTTGTGAATCCAAGAGCGGGCCGCTGTCATCGATCAACGCCTTCGTCTGATCCGAGACGGCCGTGGCGTCCTTGGTGACCGTGGAAGCCGAGTCGACCAGTGACTGGAAATCGGGGCCCGCCCCGTTGAACGCCTTGAACGTCTCGTCGAGCAGGTCGGAAATCCTGTCCTTGGGAATGCTACCCACCAACGAGTTGAGCTGATCCAGCACCGGACCGACTGCCTGCGGGATCGACGTGTTCTCTTTGGCGATCACCGACCCGTTCTGCAGGAAGGGGCCAGAGGCGGTGCGTGGACGCAAGTCGACGTACTGCTCGCCCACCGCAGACACGCTGCGGACATCCGCCTGGAGATCGGCCGGAATCTTCGGCGACCTGTTAAGCGTCAAAGTGGCTTCAGCTCCGGTTCGCGTCAGCTTGACGTCAGTGACCTTGCCGACTTGCACACCCCGGTATGTCACGTTGGAGAACTTGTACAGGCCACCCGCCGCCGGCAGTTTCATCGTCACGGTGATCCGTCCGATGCCCAGTAGGGTCGGCACCTGGATGTAGGTGAACAACATGACGGCCACACCCACGATCGAAGCGATCGTGAAGATGATCAGCTGGTTGCGCACAAAGCGCGTCAGCATCAGCCACCCCCTTCAGGTGTGGGTGCTATCTCGGCCGGGGGCGCCTGCGGTGCCGCCGATCCTGGCCCATACGGGCCCGCAAAGATTTGGGAAGACGTCGTCAGCGGCGCGGCCGCGCCCGGCATCGTCGGCGGTGGCGATACCGGTAGCAGCGGTCCGGTGACCGGCGGCATCGGCGCCCCTGGGGCCGCCGCAGGCGCGGGTGGCGGCGCTTCCGGCGGCGGGGCAACGCCGACGTTCATCGGGGCATATGAGTAGGTCAGGTAGAAGGGATCGCCCGGCGCGGGAATCATTTTCGCGTTCTCGTCGCCCCACCGGGTGCCGAGGAACAGTGTCCTCTTGAGCCGCGGATAGGTGATGTCGAAGATCGCATAGAGGTTGATGTAGTCACCTCTGGTGATCTTGTCGGCGAACGTCGGACCATACGGAAATGCGGTGGCGAAGATCAACGCGTTGAACAGGTCAGGCCCAATGTCCGCGAGCGACCTCAGAATCGGGTCGAGATTCCGGAGGTCGGTCACCAGGTCGTCGCCCGCGTCATTGACCAACTGCGCTGCGGTGTCCCCGAACTCGCCCAGCCTCGTAAGCGCAGTTGTCAGTAACGGCCGCTCCTTGATCAGCACGTCCAACGCCGGAGGTATCTCCCTGAGCGCGCGGTCGATCACCTCACGCTGCCCGGCGAATGTTCCCGCCACCCGGTTGAGTTGCTGGATGGTCGTGATGATGTCGTCACGTTGCTGATCGAGGACGCCGACGAAATTATCGAGATGGGTCAATAATTCGCGAATTTGGGGTTCGCGTCCGGCCACTGCGACGCTCGCATTGTGGATGATGTCCCCGATCTGCCCCAGGCCACCGCCGTTGAGTACCGCAGAAAGGGACGACAGCGTCCGTTCCGTTGTCGGATAGGTCGCGGATTGCTTCAACGGAATCGTAGTGCCGGGTTGCAAACGGCCGCTCGGCTTTTCACCAAGGGGAGGGTTGAGCGCCAAGTGCATGGACCCCAACAGGCTGGTCTGGCCAACCGTGGCCACCGCGTTGGCCGGCACCACGACCTCCGGCTTCACCGAGATCTCCACGTCGGCGTGCCAGTTGTCGACCTTCATCGGACCCACACTGCCGACGACGACGTCGTTGATCAGGACCGGCGAATTCGACTCCAACGTCGCCACATTGGCGAGCTCGACGTGGTAGGTCGCCGCACCCGGTCCTCGTCCCACGGCTCCGGGTAACGGCAGCGAGTTCAGGCCCTGGAAGGCACACCCTGTCAGAGACACCGCAAGGCACGAACCGACGATCGCCAGTCGCTTGATTGCGCGCGTCATGACGGCGGCGCTCCTTCCGCAGGAAGCAGTGGCCCAGGAGGCTGCGGAGCTTGCCCGGGTAGCAGCAGGTTGTCGACCGTCGGCGGCGGCCCCGCAGGCACATTCGAGACCACCCTGGGCGGGCCCGGGATGGCCGCGCCGGGAAAGAGTGCCGGCGACGGCGGGATCGGTGCGTCGTTGCCCGGCGAATAGATTCCAGGCGGCCCCGGAGGAGCGCCCCAACCGGGGGGTGGTGGGATATCGCCCGCGCCCAGGTAGGCCGAAACCGATGGAAATGGCTCCGGCGGGTCGCCGGGCCCCGCGCCGCCGGGGGCGAGCTTCGGATCCGTGTAGATGAGGTAGTCAGGGTTGATCGACGGTCGCAGGTAGGCGTTGAACGGCAACGGGATGTTGTTGAAGTTCAGCAGGCGCAGCACCGGGCCGAGGTATTGCGCGCAGAGTTTCGCCGTTTCGGGTGCGGTGGTATTCGCGATTCCGCCGATCAAACCACAGAAGAAGTAGACCGGGTTGGAGAAGTTCACCAGCGAGAACGCGCCCGAAACCGCACCTCCGTTGGGGTAGTAGATGTTCTCGAAGTTGGCTAGCGCGTTGGGCGCGACGTGCAGGATGTTCTCGAGCGACATCTTGTTGTCGACCAGCACCTGGGTGACATCCGCCAGCCGGGCCACCTGCTCAGCGGCCTCGTTGCGAGTGCCCGCCACGAAGCGCTGCACTTCACCGATCGCCACCGACAGATCCGACAGCGCCGCGTCCAGATCAGACCTGCTGTCGTTGACGACGCTGGTGAGGCTGGCCAGCCTGTTCTCGAACAGAACGATCTGCTCTTTGCTGTCGCGGAGGGCGGCCACGAAGATCTGCAGGTTCTTGATGATGTCGACGATGTTTCCGCTGCCTTCGGCGAAGATCCTTGCTGCACCGGATAGTTGGGCGAGTGTCTGCCGAAGCTTGTCCCCGTTGCCCCCGAGCGCGTTGGCAGAGCTGTCGAGGAAGCGTGAGATCGAGGTGTCGGAAATGCCCGAGCCGGGCTTGGGTCCTAGATCAGTCGCAAGCCGCATCAACTGCTCTTTGACTTCATCCCATTCGACGGGTACGGCGGTTCGATCGGCGGGTATGACCGCACCGTCGCGCATGGTCGGTCCGCCGCCGTTCCGATATGCAGGCGTGAGCTGGACGTAGCGGGCGGCGACCAGGTTCTGTGCGACGATGACGGCTTTGGCGTCGGCCGGAATGGCTATACCGTGATCGACTTTCAGTGTCATCTTCGTCTGGGTGCCGTCAGGCTTGATCGAATCGATCGAGCCGACCTTGACGCCCGACACGCGGACCTCATCGCCGGCGTAGATCGCCGTCGCGGTCGGAAAGTAGGCGGTGATGGTGGTCGGCCCGAAAAAAGCTTTCCGGACGAGCACGATGGTTCCGGCCACCAACACGACGACCAGTAGGACCGCCGCCAGCATGGTTATCCGCTTACGGTTGCGGTTCACCCGGATCCCCATCGTCAGGAAGGTCTCCCGGTTGCGGAATGCTGTTGACCGGGAAGGGTAGCTCTGATCGCGGACCGGCGTTGTCCGGCGGTTGTCCGGCGTTCACCCCGCGCCGGAAGCCGAATGCGTAGTCGAGGAACGGTTGCAGAATCTGGGCGGGCGAGATGTTGGGGATGAGCGCGTTGTAGTAGGCGCCGTTGGAGACGATTTCACCCTGGGTCACCAGATACTTCTTGATCCCCGGCAGCATCTTCGACACGTTCTCCCGGTTCTTCTGCAGCACTGCCAGGACGGAGTTCAGCTTGTCCAGCGTCGGTTTGAGTTCCTTCTCGTTGTCAGCGACCACGCCGGTCAGCTCCTTGGACACAGCCGAGGTGCTCGCGAGCAGGCTGGTGATGGCGTACCGACGGTCGTTGAGGACGCCGACCAGGTCGTTGGCGTTCAGGATCAGCGTGTTCACCTGCGCACTGCGTTCAGAGAGGATACCGGTCACGTCGCCCGCGGTCTTCAACAGCTCCGCCAGGCTCTCGTTGCGGTTGTTCAACGATCTCGACAGCCGCGAAAGGCCATCGAAAGTCGGGCCGAGTTGCGGCGCGATCTGGTCGAGCGTCGAAGCAAGGGTGTCCAGCGACTGATTCAACGATTGAGTGTCGGTCCCTGCCGTGTTCGTGGTGAGCTCACTGACCGCGTCGGTCAACGAGTAGGGCGATGTGGTCCGTGAGATTGGTATGACCGCGTTGGGCTTCAATGTGCCGCTGCCCGCCGATTCCAGCGCGAGCACCCGCTCTCCCAGCAGGGTGCCGGTACGGATGTGTGCGGTTGTGTCGCTGCCGAGAGCGTATTTGCCGCTGACGGTGAACCCGACGAGTGCGTCACCGTTGTCGAGCTTGATCGATGAGACCGTGCCCACCTTGGTGCCCGATACCGTCACGTCATTGCCTTCGACCAGCCCACCGGCCTCGGAGAACAGCGCGTTGTACCGCAGCGCAGAGGCCCACGCCACCAGTCGCTCGGGCTGTAGTCCGACAGTGATGGTCAGGATGGCTAGCACGATGCCGATGATCCCGGCCCGCGCCAGCTGTGATCCATGATATTTGAGCACTACTCCGCGCACCTCCCTTGGAGCTGCTTGATCCACGGGAACACCACGGTGCGGCCCTGTAGATCGCTGGCACGGAAGCTGATCCCGCAGATGTAGTACGGGAAGAAGGACCCGTAGGAGCCGACTCGCGCGAGTTTGGCATAGATATTAGGCAAGCGCTGAATCGTGGCGTCGAGTCGCGGGTTGTCATTCGCGAGGATCGGAGCCAGCCTGCTGAGCTGATCGACGGTGCCGTTCAACGGCTCTCGCGCGCGACCGAGCAGATCCGCGAGGGAGGTGGTTCCGTTGTTCAGCGACTCGATCGCCGTCCCGATGGGGTCGCGATCCTGGGAGAGTCCGGTGACCAGGCGCTCGAGCCGATCAACCGCGCCGGAGAACTGGTCTCCGTCTTTGTCGAGCGTATCGAGCACCGTTTTGAGTTGGTCGATCAACTGCTCGATGATCTGATTGTTGTCTGCGAGCGAGTTCGTGAAACTCGACGTCTTCGACAACAACGAGTCCAGCGTGCCCCCTTGGCCCTGCAGGATCTCGACCAACGATCTCGTGAAAGTATTCACGTCCTGTGGATTCAGGCCCCGGATAACAGGCTTCAGTCCGCCGAGCAGGAGATCCAGGTCGAGCGCGGGCGCCGTTCGGTCGATGGGTATCTGTCCGCCTGCCGCGAGAATCCGCGTGGACCCCGGTCCGTCCAGCAGTTCGAGGTAGCGATCGCCGACCAGGTTCAAGTAGCGGATCGCGGCTTTGGTGCCGGTCGTCAACTTGATGTCGCGATCCGCGTCAAAGTTGACGAGGACCTTTCTGTCCGCTTGCAACGCAACGTCTTTCACGGTGCCGACACGTATGCCCGCGACTCGCACGCTGTCGCCGGACTTGAGCCGCGAGGCATCGGTGAAAACGGCCGAATACCCGTTGGTGGAACCGGTCCTTGTCTCGGCGAAGATAAAGAACAGGAACGCGGTCAGCACCGCCATCACCAGCGCGAAGGCGGTGAACTTGATCAGAGTGCTGATTGATCGGGTCATCCTGGCATTCCAACTTGTGCGGTGTTGCGCGGCGGTCCGTCGAGTGGTCCGAACAGCCAGTTCTTGAGTCCCTCTGAGTTCAGCAGAATGCCTTGATTGCCGTACTGCGCCGGGTTAGCGCCGACGTCGCCGACAACGAACGGGGACCTGAAGCCGGGAGGAACCTCTGGCAGGCTCAGCTCCTTGCAGAGATCGCGACCGCCGGTCGTGGCGGCGACCTTCGGCAGATCATGCGGATAGCGATACCGCTCGACGCCGAGGGTGAGGCCGGCACTGACGAGGATTCCCGGAGACTGCGGCGGCGATATCGTCAGCGGCACAAGGCCGCCGATCCCGCACGTGATTTGTTTGTCGTACCTGGCGAGCAGGTCGGTGGTCGGCACGAGAACGTGCAGCAGATCTGTCAGCGCCTGACGGTTGCCGCCGATGACCTCGTTGCCGATCTGCGCCAGACCGATGGCGCTGACGAGGAATTCGTCGAGATTCTGCTGCTCGTCGACAATAGAATTGCTCACCCGGGTGGTGTTCTCGATGGTCGACATCAGGTCCGGCGCAGCATCGCCGTAGGCATTGAACGTAGGGGCGGCGGCGGCGATGTCACGCGACAAGTTCGGCAGGCTGGGTTCGATCTTGGCCAGCAGAGCGTTGAGGTCGGACAAGGTCTGGCCGAACTTCTCGCCGCGGCCGTTGAAGGCCGACGAGATCGCACCCAGCGTTTCGTTCAACTTGGCCGGGTCGATCTTGTCGAGCACTGAGACCAACTGCTGAAACACCGTGTTGATTTCGACGGTTACGTGCTGGCTCTGTATGACTTGGCCAGCGCGCAGCGTCTGCGGCGACGGGTCCGGCGGCGAGTTCAGCTGGACGTATTTGGCGCCGAAAACCGTGTTCGACGTGATGTTGACGAGCACGTTCGACGGAATGAGCGCCATCTGCGACGGTTCCATGGCCAGGTGCAGCGCCGCAGTCCCGTCGGCCCGATCCTCGATGTCTTCGACCTTGCCGACCTGCACGCCGCGCAACTTGACCTTGGCGTCTTTGTCCATCACCAGACCCGCGCGGTCCGAGATCACCGTCACCGGAATTGACTTGGTGAACGTTCCGCGGAACAGCGCGATCGCGAGCGCGATGATCAACGCGATCGCCAGCACGAAGCCCAGGCCCGCGAGCGGACGCACCGCATTGCTCTTCATCACACCCCCTAACCCGACAGGTTGAAGTTGCCGTTGGAACCGTAGACCGATATCGAGACCAGAAGCGTCACCGTCACCACGACGACAAGCGATGTGCGCACCGCGTTACCCACCGCGACGCCGACGCCCGACGGGCCCCCAGACGCGAAATAGCCGTAGTACGTGTGAACCAGCAGGATCGCGATCGCCATCAGGATTGCCTGCAGGAACGACCAGAGCAGATCAATCGGGTTGAGGAAGGTGTCGAAGTAGTGGGCGTACAACCCGCTGGACTGGCCCAGCAGAAACACCGTGGTGAACTGGCTGGCGAGAAAGGACATGATGACCGCGATCGCGTAGAGCGGCGTGATGGCGGTCATGCCTGCCACGATCCGGGTAGACACCAGGTACTCGACGGGCCGAATTGCCATCGATTCGAGGGCGTCGATTTCCTCGTTGATGCGCATTGCGCCCAGCTGCGCTGTGACGCCCGCACCGAAGGTTGCGGCCAAACCGATCCCTGCTACCACTGGCGCGGCGATGCGCACGTTGATGAACGCCGATAGGAACCCTGTCAGCGCCTCGATGCCGATGTTGCCCAGCGAACTGTAACCCTGAATCGCGAGCACGCCACCGGTGGCGAGGGTGAGGAACCCGACGATTACCACGGTGCCGCCGATCATCGCCAATGTCCCTGCGCCCATGCTGATTTCGGCGATCAGGCGAATGATCTCCTTGCGGAAATGCACAGTGGCGTGGGGCACGCCGCGCAGCGCCCTCAGGTAAAACAGAACGTGGTCGCCGATGTTGCCGAAAAAGTTGACAGGGCGGCGTGCTTGGCGGAAAACCCTCGGATAAACAGCTCTCAGTGCCATCGAGCTATCCCGTCGTCATCCGGATGCCGATGGCGGTCACGACCACGTTGACCACGAAGAGCGACATGAACGCGTACACCACGGTTTCGTTGACAGCGTTTCCAACGGCTTTGGCACCGCCACCGGTGATCGTCAAGCCGCGGTAACACGCCACCAGACCAGCGATCAGACCGAATAGCAGGGCTTTCACGCACGAGATGATCACCTCGGGCACGCCGGTCAGCAGTGTGATGCCCGCGGCGAAGGCACCAGGGTTCACGTCCTGGATGAGAACCGAGAACACGTAGCCGCCAAGAATGCCGATGATGACGACGAGGCTGTTCAATAGCAGCGCGACCAAACCCGACGCCAGCATGCGAGGAGTCACCAGTCGTTGGACCGGGTTGATACCAAGAACTTCCATGGCCTCGATTTCCTCGCGGATAGTGCGCGAGCCCAGGTCGGCGCACATCGCCGTGGCCCCGGCTCCCGCCACGATCAAGACCGTCACCAACGGACCGAGCTGTGTCACCGCGCCGAACGCGGCGCCAGCGCCGCTGAGATCGGCCGCGCCGAGCTCGCGCAGCAAGATATTCAGCGTGAATGACACAAGGGTCGTGAAGGGAATGGCCACCAACAGCGTCGGCAACATCGACACCCGCGCGACGAACCACGCTTGCTCCAAAAACTCGCGCCATTGGAAGGGCCGGCGAAAGATGAAGATGAATGCGTCTTTTGCCATCGCGAAGAGGCCTCCGATGGCCTGCATCGGTCCGGAAAGACTTTTTCCGAGGGAAACCCCGGTGGGCCATCTATCCGCCATCGACAACCGGTCCTTTCCCAGACTCGGCCGTCGAGATGGTGCCCGGCGCATGCAGGGACTGCGCGACAAGCTTCGTCGTTAAGCCCACGCACATTCTTCGACTTGGTATCCCCCACCTCGCGTTCACAGTTAAGCCTCCGCCGATCGATGTGATCCCGGCTTCGACGATGTGCAGCCCCCGTACTGTTCGGCGAATCCGAACAACTTATAGCTGATCGCCTCGATCGCCGGAAACAAATCGTGAACTTCGGTCACATTGACCCCCGATTGCGTCGTTGCTGTCGCATCGCGGGACTCTTCGGACGGCTTCGTGCGGCCTTGTCGCAGGGCATGTGGTCCTTTGCTATCTACGTGACCGCGCCGGCCGTCTTGAGCTCGATGATGCGGTCCCAATCCAACCCGAGCTCCAGCAGAATCTCGTCAGTCTGCTCTGCGAACGCAGGCGCCGGTCCGGATTGGGGTGCAGTGACATCAAACTGCACCGGATTCGCCACCAATTCGAGCTCGCCAGCCTGTACCAGGTATTCGTTGGCGCGGATCTGCGCGTCCTCGACGGCCTGCAGGGTGTCTTGCACCGGCGCCCACGGACCGAGCAGCGTCGCAAACCGCTCACTCCATTCGGCGAGCGGCCGCTTCGACATCGCCTCGGTCAAGATCCCCGTCGCCACCGCGGTATTTTCCGCGATGGACTCGGCGGTGGCGAACCGCGGATCGTCGGCGAACTCCTCAAGATCCATGTGCGTGCACACGTCGGCCCAGAACTTCGTCGGCTGCATCATGACGAAAGATATGTACCGGTCGTCGGCGGTGGGATACAAGCCGACAAGCGGGTTGATGGGCGAGCCGTGCACGCCGGGCGGGAATGCCTCCATGCGTTCGCCGAGGTGCTTGGTCAGCGCGACGGTGTGACCCAACGACCAGAACCCGCTGCCGAGCAGCGAGACGTCGACGATCGACGGCTCGCCTGTGCGTTCACGCTTCAGCAGCGCCGCAGCGATACCTCCCGCCAGGTTCGTACCGCTGATGGTGTCGCCGTAGGCCGGACCCGGCGGGCCGACCATGCCCGGCGTGCCGGGCGGGGTGATGGTCGCCGCGGTGCCCGCACGGCACCAGAAGGCGGTCATGTCGTATCCACCCTTGACCGACTCCTCGCCGCGCGGCCCGAGCGCACTGCCCCGGGCGTAGATGATCTTGGGGTTGACGGCGCGGATGTCATCGACGTCGATACCGAACTTCTGGCGATGGCCGGGCAGGAAGCTGGTCAGGAAGACGTCGCTGCGCTTGGCGAGTTCGAGCAGCACCTCTCGGCCCTCGGGAACTGACATGTCGAGCCCGATGCTGCGCTTGTTGCGATTGGCGTGCTCGATGTTGGGATTTGGATCGCCCTCCACGCGCAGCAGCCCGGTCTGGCGCAGTCCGCGCTGCGGGTCACCGGTGACCGCGTGCTCGACCTTGATGACGTCGGCGCCCCATTCGGTGAGCACCGCACCAGCCGACGGCACGAAGCCGTACATCGCGACTTCGAGAACGCGAATGCCGTCAAGAGGCGCACTCATGACACCACCGTCGCAATCGTCTTGCGCTCCAGGAACTCCTCCAGGCCCGCGGCGCCCATCTCCCTGCCGATGCCGGACTGCTTGTAGCCGCCGAACGGGCTGTCGGGGCCGAAGTACATGCCGCCGTTGACCGACAACGTGCCGGTGCGGATGCGGCGCGCGACCGCCAGCGCGCGGTCCTCGCTACCGAAGACCGCACCCGAGAGCCCGTAGATCGAGTTGTTGGCGATGCGAACCGCGTCGTCATCGTCCTCATAGCGGATGACGACCAGCACCGGTCCGAACACCTCCTCCTGGGCGATCTCGCTGTCCGGATCGACGTCGGTCATCAGCGTCGGCTTATAGAAGAAGCCAGGGCTCACCTTCTCGCCACCGGTAACCAACGTCGCGCCCGCCTCGACGGCGCGCTTGACCATGCCGTCGACCTTGTCGCGCTGCTTCTCGCTGATCAGCGGACCCGTATAGGTGCCCTCCTCGGCGGGGTTGCCGTAGTTCACCACCTCGAGGTTGTTCTTCAGCTTCTCGACAATCTCGTCGTGGTGCTTGGTCGGCACCAGGATCCGCGTCGTGATCGCGCACCCCTGACCCGAGTGGCTGGCCACGGCGAACGCGGTGAACAGTGCGGCCGTGTCGAAGTCGCCGTCGTCGAGCACGATCGCCGCCGACTTGCCACCGAGTTCGAGGAAGACGCGTTTACAGGTCTCACTCGCCGCGGCCATGATCGCCCGGCCGGTCGGTGTGGAGCCGGTGAAGGTGATCATGTCGACGTCCGGGCTCGTGGTCAGCGCGACACCCACTTGGGAATCGGTGCCGGAAAGCACGTTGACGACACCGGCGGGGATGTCGGTGTGTTCGGCGATCAACTCGCCGAGGGCGAGTGTGATCAGCGGTGTGTCCGGTGCGCCCTTGAGGACAACGGTGCAGCCGGCCGCCAGCGCGGGCGCGAGCTTTGCCAGCGCCAACTGGGTCGGATAGTTGTAGGCGATGATCGCCGCCACCACCCCCGCGGCCTCTTTTTCCACCCAGCGGTGGTGCTGCATCCCGTGGCTCTCGCTGTTGCCGAGATCCTCGGTCAGCGGGTAGGTCTTCAGCAGATCGGCGTAGTGGCGCACGATCGCGATCGGCGCGTCGAGTTGAGCGCCCGCACACATGGCCGGCGTCGCACCGACTTCGGCGATGGTCAGCTCGGCGAGTTCGTCGCGATGCTCCACGAGGACGCGGTGCAGCTGGTCGAGGCAGGCGATCCGAAACTCGGTGTTCGTGGACCAGTCGGTGGTGTCGAACGCCCGCCGCGCCGCGGCGACTGCGGCATGCGCATCGGCGACCGACGCGTCAGGGGCATAGCCGACCGTTTCTTCGGTTGCGGGGTTGACGGACGCGAACGTCCCCGGCGTCTCCACCAGCTGACCATCGATCAGCATCCGCCGGGCGCCCCGTTGATCCGACGTGCCCGCCCCCGGCCCGCCGCCAGCGATCGTCGGCGCCTCCGTCATCCGGCCTCCCTAGCAAAGTTACAGTGTGATGGAAACTTCATTCTCATCCTCGGCGAATCATACATTCGCGTCACGAGAACTCAAGAAAATGAAGATGTCCTAGTCATGTGCCCTGATGACGGGTTTGAGGAAAAAACGCATGCGACAATTGGGCCTGATTTGTCTTGCGATACCGCACAATGCGAGAGTACGGTTCTCATATTCGGAAGGATGATTCTTGATGGTTGAGACGGGCGCCCAGTCGTGACGACCGCCGTCGTCACCGGAGGCGGTTCAGGTATCGGCCGGGCCGTCGCCCATCGGCTGAGCTCCGACGGGTATCACGTCGCCACCCTCGATCTCGTCGACTCCGATGAGAAGTTCGCCTACATCGCCGACGTCACCGACCGCGCCGCCGTCGACGCTGCGCTGGCCGGCGTGCGCGAGCAGCTCGGCCCGATCACCGTCCTGGTGAACGCAGCAGGTATGGAACGGTTCAAACGGTTCCACGACCTCACGTTCTCCGACTTCAACCGCGTCGTGGACGTGAACCTCAACGGCGTCTTCCACTGTGTGCAAGCGGTGTTGCCGGACATGATCGAGGCAGGCTGGGGCCGGATCGTCAACATCTCCTCGTCCAGCGCCCAGTCCGGCCAGCCGTACATGTCGGCCTACGTCGCAGCGAAGTCGGCGGTGAATGGGCTGACCAAGTCGCTGGCGCTGGAGTACGGGCCCATGGGCATCACGGTCAACGCGGTCCCGCCCGGATTCATCGACACCCCGATGCTGCGCAAGTCCGAGGAGCGCGGACTCCTCGGCGGCACCGTCGAGGAACACATCGCCCGCACCCCGGTGCGCCGGGTCGGCAAGCCCGAAGACATCGCCGCCGCATGCGCATTCCTGATCTCTGAGGAGGCCGGCTACATCACGGGTCAGATCCTCGGGGTCAACGGCGGCCGGAACACCTGAGCCGAAACGTCTAGCGGAGGTCACGAATGAAGGTTTCTGTCGACTCGGGGCGCTGCCAGGGTCACACGCTGTGCGCGATGATCGCCCCGGATGCATTCGAGCTCAGCGACATTGACGGCACGTCGTCACCGGCGAACGAAATCGTTCCGCCCGGGCAGGAAGAAGCGGTGCGCGAAGCGGCGCACTCATGCCCCGAACAGGCCATCTCGATCGAGGAGTGAAGGTTGACCACCATCGACGACTTCGCCGAAGACTCAGCCGCCGACAGCGAGCGCAAGAAGAATCGCTATCACTTCGACCGCCACACGCCGGAGTACCGGTTGCAGTTCGAGAAGATCACCGAAGAGATGCAGGCCAAGTGTCCGATGGCGTGGTCGGACACCTACGACGGGCACTGGGTCGCTGCGGGCAGCAAGGAAGTCTTCGAGCTCGCCCGCTGCCCTGCGGTGTCCAACCACCATGATTTGACGGGCGAGACGCCGTATCAGGGCATCACGATTCCGAAGGCGCAGCGGGCCACGGTGGTGCGTGGCGGCATCCTCGAGATGGACGAGCCCGAGCACAGCCTCTACCGCGGCGCGCTCAACCCCTACCTCTCCCCCGCGGCAGTCAAGCGGTGGGAACCGTTCGTCAACGAAATCGTGCGGGCGGCATTGGACGAGAAAATCGAGTCCGGCCACATCGACTTCGTCGACGATCTGGCCAACATCGTCCCGGCCGTGCTCACGCTGGCGATGATGGGCATCGAGCTCAAGAAGTGGCCGGTGTACAGCGAACCCGCTCACCTTTCGGTGTCAACCCCTGAGCATTCGCCCGATGCCCCCCGGGTCGCCGAGATGAACCGACAGATGGGCATCGACATGATCAACACCATGAACGAGGTCCGCGAGAATCCGCGGCCGGGCCTGGTGAACGCCCTCCTGCAGCTGCGGATCGACGGCGAGCCCGCACCCGACCTGGAGATACTCGGCAACCTCGGCCTGATCATCGGCGGCGGCTTCGACACCACGACGGCGTTGACCGCGCACGCGCTCGAGTGGTTGTCGGAAAATCCGGGCCAGCGCGAGTTGCTCAGCCGCGAACGCGACAAACTGCTCAACCCGGCCACCGAAGAGTTCCTGCGCTACTTCACCCCTGCCCCGGGCGACGGCCGCACGTTCTCCGACGACGTCGAGTTCGAGGGCACCCGCTTCAAAGAGGGTGAGCGGCTGTGGATTTCCTGGGCGATGGCCAACCGCGACCCCTCGGTGTTCGAGAAGCCCCACGAAGTCATCCTCGACCGAAAAGGCAACCGCCACTTCAGTTTCGGTATCGGTGTGCACCGCTGCGTCGGGTCCAACGTTGCGCGGACGGTGTTCAAATCGATGCTGACTGCCGTGCTCGACCGCATGCCGGATTATGTCTGCGATCCCGAGGGCACCGAGCACTACGAGACCATCGGGGTCATCCAGGGCATGAAGCACCTGCCGACGACGTTCACGCCCGGCAAGCCGCTGGGACCGGGCCTGGACGAGACGCTGGAGAAACTGCAGCGCATCTGCAACGAGCAGGAACTCGCGCGACCGATTACGGAGCGCAAAGAGGCCGCCGTCATCGACTGAAACGCCGACGAAGGCTTGGGCGAATGGTTTGATAGACAGCCTGTAGCGCGGCGAGGAGGGACGATCGTGAGACGTTTGACTGCTATCAGCGCGGCGATCGTGGTCGCTCTCGGCGCGCTCACGTTCGCGCCACCAGCCAAAGCGTTCATGACACTGGGCAATTACGACCTACTCACCAACCGGTACGACCGGGCGTCGTGGGTGTGGTGGATTTCCACCTGCATCCCGGAGAAATCGCCAGACTGTGTCGACGTCAACGGCATATCCCGACTGAAGTACTACTACGAGTACGGCGGCAAGGCACACCTCGACGGTGACATCTACACCTTGGTGGTCGACGTACCCGACGGCCTGCGCTGTCCCGGCCAGGTGCTGCCCTCACGCGACACTTACACCTGGAACCAGGTCACGCTGGCCGGCGAGATCAATTCCACCTACGACGTCGGCTGCTTCGGCGGCCCTCCCGGAACCCAGTTCTGGACGTTCGCGCTGCAGCGGTTGTAGTCATACTCCGGGTGGTGCGACGAAGCCTCCCAACACCTGCTCGACCAGGCGACCGGCAGTAAGTGTCGTCCGGTCCTCGAGATAGGGGCCGATGATCTGCATCCCCACCGGCAGGCCCGACGCCGTACGGCCCACCGGCACCACTGTCGCCGGCAGATGCGCCAACGTCGCCAGCGCCACCCACGCCATCAGGTCGGTGTAGGGCCGGACCGCGCCGTTGACCTCGATCACCCTGTCGGTAAACGGCTCGCGGTGATCGTGCGCGATTGCGGGCACCATCGCCACCGGGGTGAGCAGCGCGTCGACGTCGACGAAGTAGTTCGCCATCAAAGCCCGAAGCTGTTCCCGCTTCTCGGTGGCAAACGCCCAGTCGCGGTAGCGCTGCGTAGCGAAGCGCGCCGTGCGCGCCAACGGCCGATCATCGTCGTCGGCCAGCGAGGCCGCCAGCTTCACCATGCCGTCGAAAGACTGCTGCCCCATGCCGGATAGCAGGATCGGATACAGAAACTGCTGATAGAGCCGCACCACGTCCGGCATCGCGACGGCCGGCCGCTTATCGACCAGTCGCGCCCCGCCGGCCTGCAGCGCGTCCGCTGCTGCAGCTAGGACCGTCGCCACCTCGGCGTCGACGGGATAGTCCGAGTCACCGAGCCAGAGCGCGAGCCGCAGATCCTCCAGCGCGGTGGCGCGCGGCGGCGGAAGCTCTAACCGCCAGCCGACTGCGGCGTCACCCGCCGCGCCCGCGATCACGTCCAGGGCCAGCTCGAGGTCGGTGACGTCGCGTGCCAACGGACCGACGACGGCGAGGTCGGTGCTGGCGAGTCTGCCCGGGGCGGGTGGCAAGTGACCCGCTTGCGAGACGATGCCCCACGTCGTCTTGTGTCCGCAGACCCCGGTCCAATTCGCCGGGAAGCGGATCGATCCGCCGATGTCACTGCCCAGCTCCAGAGCCGTCATCCCGGTCGCGACCGCCGCCGCGGCGCCACCCGAGGATCCGCCGGTGGTCCGCGCGGTATCCCACGGGTTGTTGGTGGTACCGAAGATCGCGTTGTACGTCTGCCAGTCCCCCGCCTGCGCGGGAGTGTTGGTCTTGCCGAATATCACCGCACCGGCGCAGCGAAGCCGTCGCACCGCCTCGGCGTCCCCCTCTGGCACGTGATCCCAGGCGGGCAGCCCGCAGGTGGTCCGCATGCCCGCGGTCTGGAAGGTGTCCTTGACGGTCATCGGCACGCCGTGCAGTGGACCGATGTCGTCGCAGCGCGCCAACTCGGCATCCGCGGCGTCCGCGGCGCCGCGCGCCCCGTCGGGGTCTGTGGTGACGACGGCGTTCACTAGCGGGTTGACTGCTTCGACACGGGCGAGGTAGTACTCGAGCAACTCGCGGCTCGATACGTCACCGCGCCGGATGGCCGCTGCCAGCACATGTGCGGGCTGCAAAGCGATGTCCTCCATGCCGGTTGCCCTTTCTCTCGAGCAAACAGGACGAAAAGCAGCGAATGAAACCGCCTGTGCGGCGGCGACATTGAGGGCGGCTGGTTGGTTCGCCTGGCTAGGCGTGACCCATTTGAAGGTCCACGGTGCCCGCCGTGATCGGGGTCGGGCTGCCGCAAGCCGGTCCATCCGAGCTACTGACGATCTTTCCGCGAAGCGTCTGCGGATCCAGCGACAGCACCATCGTGCCGCTGGCCCATGTGCCGTTCTTGCAGTCGACCGCTTCTGCTCTGTGCGTTGAGCCGGTCCAGCGACCGTCCACCAGATGCATTTGCCAACTGATGTCGATGTCACCGTCGACTTGTTTGCAACCGGGTCCGCAGGAACTGACGGTCCACATTGCGTCGGCCGCTCCAGGATGGTGGCCTGGCGCGAGTCCAGCGGTGCGAACAACGATGTACTTGCCGTCTTCGAAGTTGTCGGCGTACGCCGGCCCGGCGACGGCTAACGCCGCCACCCCCGTCAACGCGGCCGATGCCGCAATTCTGACGATCGTCATGCTCTCCCCTCACGCCCGTCCATTCATTGTCGGGGCAGGGCGTTCGCCGCGGCGCACTATTGGCGAGATTGTCGGCCGGCTCGCGGCGGCCGATGGCCGCTGCCCGTGCATGTGCGGGCTTAAAAGCGATGTCAGACATGCCAACCGGCCTTTCTTTTAAGCAGAGAGTACAAACAGCCCGAAGGCGTTCCGGCGCTGAAACACTGGGCCTTGTGACTGTAAGCGCCGGGAGTGACGTCTATTACGACCCGTATGACGTCGACCTCAACGCGGACCCGTACCCGATGTTCCGCCGGATCCGCGAGGAAGCGCCTCTCTATTTCAATGAGCGGCACGGTTTCTTCGCGCTGAGCCGGTACGACGACGTGGACGCCGCCCTGCACGACTTCGAGACGTTCAGCTCAGCGCGCGGCGCGGTGCTCGAGATCATCCAGTCCGGCATGGAGATCCCGTCGGGCACACTGATCTTCGAGGACCCGCCGATCCACAACATCCACCGCAAGCTGCTGTCGCGGATCTTCACACCGCGCAAGGTGGCCGCCCTGGAACCGAAGATCCGCGAGTTCACCGCACGCTGCCTGGACCCGTTGGTCGGCACGGGCCGGTTCGACTTCGTCAAAGACCTCGGCGCACAGATGCCGATGAAGGTCATCGGCATGCTGCTCGGCATCCCCGAGTCGGACCAGGCGTATGTCTCAGAGCACGGCGACTCGACACTGCGCACTGAGCGCGGCGGCAAGATGACCGAGAACCCCGACGCTGTCATCGCCACCGGCGAAGTATTTGCCTCTTACATCGACTGGCGCGCCGAGCACCCGTCCGATGACATCATGACCGAGTTGCTGGCCGCCGAGTTCGCCGACGAAACCGGCGTGATCCGGCGCTTGGGCCGCGACGAGCTGCTGCTGTACCTGCAGGTGATCTCGACCGCGGGCAGCGAAACGACCACCCGGCTGCTGGGCTGGGCGGGCAAGGTGCTCGCCGAGCACCCCGACCAGCGACGCGATCTGGTCGCCAACCGCACGCTGCTGCCCGCCGCGATCGAAGAACTGCTGCGGTTCGAGCCGCCCGCCCCGCATGTCAGTCGCTACGTGACACGCGATGTGGAGTACTACGGTCAAACCGTGCCTGCTGGCAACGCGATGATGCTGATCGTCGGTGCCGCCAACCGCGACCCGCGCCGGTTCGGCGCGGACAGTGAGGTGTTCAACATCCACCGCCGACCGCAAAGCCACCTCGCCTTCGGTATCGGCACCCACTTCTGCCTGGGTAACGCATTGGCCCGTCTCGAGGGGCGCGTCGCCCTCGACGAGATCCTCAACCGCTTCCCGGAGTGGGAGGTCGACCTCACCGATGCCGAGCTCAGCCCCACGTCGACGGTCCGCGGCTGGGAGTCCATGCCGGCCGTGACGTCATGACGGGACGCGTCGAGGGCAAGGTCGCATTCATCACCGGTGCGGCGCGCGGGCAAGGTCGCAGCCACGCCGTGCGGCTGGCGTCCGAAGGGGCCGACATCATCGCGCTCGACATCTGCAAGCCGATCGACAACGTGGTGTATCCCGCGTCGACTCCCGCCGACCTCGCCGAAACCGTCGCATTGGTCGAGAAGACCGGCAGGCGAATCATCGCCTCGGAGGCCGACGTTCGCGACTACGAAGCGGTGAAGGCCGTCGTCGACGCTGGTATGGCGGAGCTGGGCAGGCTCGACATCGTGGTGGCCAACGCGGGCATCGGCAATGCGGGAAACAAGCTGCACAAGATCGGTGAGCGCATCTGGCAGGACATGATCGACGTCAACCTGTCGGGTGCGTGGAAGTCGGTGAAAGCATCTGTGCCGCATGTCATTGCCGGCGGACGCGGCGGCTCGATCATCTTGACCAGCTCGGTCGGCGGCATGAAGGCACATCCACACACCGGCCACTACATCGCCGCCAAACACGGTGTGGTGGGTTTGATGCGCACCTTCGCCGTCGAGTTGGGGCATTACTCGATCCGCGTCAACTCGGTGCACCCGACCCAGGTGAACACGCCGATGGCACTGAACGACGCGACCTTCCGATTGTTCGCCCCCGACAAGGAGAGTCCCGGCCCCGAGGATTTCGCGCCCGTGTCGCAGATGATGCACACGCTGCCGGTGCCGTGGGTGGAGCCCGAGGACATCAGCAACGCCGTACTGTTCTTCGCCTCTGACGAATCACGTTACGTCACAGGCGTCCAGCTGCCCGTTGATGCGGGCTGTCTACTCAAGTAACCAGGATGAGACAAAGGGAGACGGGCATGCCGGATTACGACTACGAAGAAATGAAGAAGGAAGCGCAGCAGTACATCAAGTTCGAGAAGGACAAGAAGAACCGGATCGCCTACATCACCTTCGACCGGCCGGAAGCGCAGAACTCGACCACGCTGGGCATGCGGCAGAACTACGCCGACCTGATCCACAAGTGCAATGTGGACGACGACGTCAAGGTCGTCGTGATCCGCGGGGAGGGCGAGGATTTCGGCAGTGGCGGGGATCTGCCCGAGCAGCGCGGCATGCTGGAGAACCCCGGCATGCCGCTGCTGCACGAGCTGGCCATCAACGACGAAGACGTGCGCTATCCACCGGGTGGGTCCTACCGCTACCTGTCGACGGTGACCGACTTCTACGCCAAGGCCCGCGCGGGCAACCGGCCGCTGCAGGAGTTGCGCAAGATCAGCATCATCGAAGCGAAGGGCTACTGCTACGGGTGGCACTTCTACCAGGCCGGTGACGCCGACCTCGTCATCTCATCCGACGACGCGCTGTTCGGCCATCCCGCGTTCCGCTACGTGGGATGGGGACCGCGGCTATGGTGGTGGGCCGAGACCATGGGCCTCCGCAAGTTCTCTGAAATGCTGTTCACCGGAAGGCCTTTCAGTGCCAAGGAAATGTACGACTGCGGCTTCGTCAACAGCGTCGTGCCACGCGATCAGTTGGAGAAGGAAACCGAGAAGTACGCGCTGGCATGCTCGAAGGCCCGCCCCACCGACACCGTCGCGGTGCAGAAGACCTTCCTCGAGCTCTACAAGCAGCACAAGGGTGAATACTTCGGCAGCCTGCTCACGGGCATGGTCGAGGGCATGCTGCCGATGATCCAGAACGATCAGCAGAACGAGGTCGACCTCACCGAGGGCACCTTCGAGAAGGGGCTCAACAACGTGGTGAAGGACAACGACCTGAACTTCCCACCCGAGTGGCGGCTGAGCCGCTCGGGCCGCAACAAGCCGTGAGTTCGTGTCTGCGCTGAAGGGACTCCGCGTCGTCGAGCTTGCCGAATCCGTGGCCGGCGAGTACTGCGGCAAGCTGCTCGCCGACTTCGGCGCCGACGTGGTCAAGGTCGAACGGCCCGGGTGCGGCAGTCACACCCGGGCCATGACCCCGCCCAGCGTGTTCGCCTATCTCAACACCAACAAGCGCTCCGTCGAACTCGACGCCGACGATCAGGCCGTACAGGTGCTCATTGCGTCGGCACATGCCGTCATCGACGATCACGCGTCGGCCGCCGAACTCGCCAAGCGCCACCCCGACGTCGTCGTCTGCTCGATCACGCCGTTCGGCCACGACACGCCCGATGAGCTGCGGAACGCCAAAGCCATCAACGTCTTCCATGCCAGTGGATGGGGCTACCACACTCCCAGCCACGCCGACCCGATGAAACCTCCCCTCAAGGGCCCCGGCCGGTTCCTCGCCGATTACGAAGCCGGCCTCGACGCCGCGCTGTGCGTGGCGTCGTGCCTGTTCGCCCAGATGCACCGCGGCCAAGGCGAATTCATCGACATCTCCGCCCATGCGGTGCTGGTTTCGCGCACCGACTGCATTTTGGGCCGCTTCATCACCGGCGAGATCACCCCCGAGGGCACCCGCGACGACTACGACCAGCAGGGCCCGGCGTCGTTCTTCGCGTGCCGCGACGGCTATGTCTACCTCTACATGACCAACGGCTATCACTGGGTGGCGCTCAAGAAGCTGATGGGACACCCTCAGTGGCTCGACGAGTTCGACGACGACTGGCTGGAGTTCTCGGTGACGCCCGAGAAGGTAGCGCGGTTTCACCGCGGCTTCGCCCCGTGGATTGCAGACCACGACAGACACACCGTCGCCGAGCAGGCTCAGCGCCTCGGCGTTCCGCTGGTTCCGGTCCACACCGTCGACGAGTTACCGGCACTGCCGCAGTACCGCCACCGCAACTTCTTTCGCGACGTCACCCACCCGGTACTGGGCGCCGCCGCCTACGCAGGCGTTCCCTATCTGTTGAGTGCTTCCCCGGCCGAAATCAGCAGCTGCGCACCGGCTCTCGGTCAGCACACGGCTGAAGTGCTCGCTGGCCCTGCGCCGCGGCAACGGCTCAGAGTCACCACCCCGCAACTGAAATCGCCGCAGAGACCGCGGGGCGGACCGCTGGAGGGTGTGCGGGTCGTCGAATTGACCAAGGTATGGGCCGGCCCGTACGCGGGCAAACTGCTGGCGTTCCTTGGCGCCGAAGTGATCAAGGTCGAAACCTCCACAAGGCCCGAGGAGATGCGGGCCTACGGCGGCACCGACATCGACCACGCCCCGTTTTTCCTCAGCATCAACCCCGAGATCCTCAGCGTCGACATCGACATCACGACCCCCGCCGGCTCCGCCCGGTTGCGTGAGCTCATCAGCCGCAGCGACATCGTCATCAACAACCTGCGACCCGGGGCCATGGAACGGCAAGGGCTCTCCTACGACGCATTGCGGGCCATCAAGGCCGACATCATCTCGGTGTCGATCAAGATGTGGGGCAACGACGGTCCCCTGGGCTACCAAACCGGCTATGCGCCGTGCTTCGCCGCGCTGGCCGGCCTCGCCTCGCTCGTGGGATACGAGGACGGCCCGCCGCTTGGCGCCAGCATGCGCTACGGCGACTCGACCGTCGGCGCCGCGGCCGCGTTCGCGGCCATCGCCGCTCTTCTGCACCGTGAACTCACCGGACACGGTCAGTTCGTCGACGTTTCTGCCGTCGAGGTGCTGACGTCGATGATCGGTGACTGTGTTGTGGAGCAGGCGCTGACCGGTGAGCGGCTCGAGCCGGACGGCAACCGCCACCGCGACCTGTCGCCGCACGGCTGCTATCCGTGCGCCGACGGCGACTGGATCACCATCGCGGCGGCCGACGACGCCGAGCGACGCGCACTGCACGACGTCCTCGGCGACGGTGACCTCCATCAGCTCACCCGGCCCCACGATGCGGCCGAGCTCGCGCGACGATTGCGACGCGCTGGCGTGGCCGCCACCAAGAGCGCGACTGCGCTCGACGTCATCGCCGATGAGTCGCTCTGGGAGCGCGGCGCATACCGCTTCGTGTCCGACCACCTCGAGGGTCAGCGACCGGTCCTCGGCCCGTCGTGGCGGATGTGGCGCAACGAGGCCCGGATCGAACGCGGAGCCCCGAATCTCGGTGAGCACAATGACTATGTGTTCGCCGACCAGATTCAGGAGACCCGATGACGACGAGCCTGTCGGGCACCGTGGCGTTGGTTACCGGAGCCAGCAGCGGGATCGGCGCCGCGACGGCCCGCGCGCTGGCCACGCAGGGTGCGGCGGTCGCACTGCTCGCCCGCCGCGCCGACCGGCTCGAGCAGCTGAAAGCCGACATCGAGTCCATCGGCGGTGCGGCGTTGGTCACGCCCGCCGATGTCACCGACTCAGACCAGGTGGCCGTCGCCATCGCAACCACGGTCGAGGGGTTGGGCCGCCTCGACATCCTGGTCAACAACGCCGGGCTGTTGCGGATGGGCGACGCCGCCGCTGCTCCTCTCGCGGACTGGGATGACCTTGTCTCGGTCAACGTGTCGGGCGTCCTCTACGCCACACACGCCGCGATCCCGCACCTGATCGCTGCGGCCGCCGACTCTCCGCGAGGTGTTGCCGATCTCGTCACGATCAGCTCGACCGGCGGCCGGGTGGCGCGGTCAGGGACCGCGGTGTACTCGTTGACCAAGTTCGGCGTCGGCGCGTTCAGCGAAGGCATCCGCCAGGAACTGATCGGCAAGCGGGTCCGCGTCGGGCTCGTCGAGCCGGGCACGGTGCAGACGGAAATCTTCGATTACCTTGACACCGAGGCGCATTCGGCCAACAGCCAGCGCACGGCCGGCATGGTCAAACTGCAGCCGGAGGACATCGCCGATGCGGTGGTGTACATGGTGACGCGCGATCGGCGGGTGGCAGTCAACGAGATGCTGGTCCGCGCGGCCGAGCAGACCTGGTGACGGGTCGCTGGTTCACCGGCGACGAGTCCGGTCTGTCGTTCCCCGCCGACCCGGCCACCCTGCGCGATGGCGGAGTCGCGTTTCTGATTAAGGCTTTTCAGACGCCTGTCACGGCCGTCACCCGGTGTGAGGAAGTTTCCGGCGGCAGCACTGGCCGCAAGGTGCTCCTCGACGTCACCTACCGCGAGCCGCGACCGGACCTGCACACCGAACTCTTCGTGAAGTTCTCCCGCGACTTCGACGACCCGGTCCGCGATCGCGGACGCACCCAGATGGCCTCCGAGGTCACGTTTGCGTCGCTGTCGTTGACGCCCGAGTTCCCCATCGTGGTGCCGCGCCCACAGTTCGCCGATTACCACCGTGAGTCCGGCACCGGCATCCTGATCACCGAGCGAATCCAATTCGGCAGCAACGGCATCGAACGGCAGTACCACAAGTGCTTGGATTACCAGATGCCTCGGGCCGCCGACCATTACCGCGCGCTGCTGACCGCGATCGCCCGCCTGGCGGGCGCGCATCGATCCGGCAGCTTGCCCGCTCAGCTCACCGGCCGGTTCCCCGTCGATCTGCGGGCCGCCGCGGTGGGCGAACCCCCACCGCTGAGCCCGGAAAAGTTGGCGCGGCGCGTCGCGCGACTCGCCGAGTTCGCCGAGGCGCGTCCTGGCCTGCTGCCCGCCAGCGTGCGCTCGGCCAACTTCTTCAATCGCTTCGCCGCCGAAGCTCAGCTGGTGCTGGAGCGAGAGTCAGCGATCTGGCGCCATCTCACCGACGCGACGGAATACATCGCGCTGAGCCACTGGAACGCCAACGTCGACAACGCATGGTTCTGGACTGACGATGGCGGCACGCTGAGATGCGGGTTGATGGACTGGGGCTGCGTCAGTCAGCTGAACGTGGCGATGGCCATCTGGGGTTCCATGTCGGGCGCCGAAACCGAGCTATGGGAACAGGATTTCGACGAGATCCTCGAGTTGTTCTGCGGTGAGGTGCATGCATCGGGCGGTCCGAAGCTTGATCCAGCGGCACTCGAGCAGCAGGTGCTGCTCTACGTCGCGTTGATGGGCATCACCTGGCTGCTGGACGTGCCCGCGCTGATCCGCGTCAAGGCACCCGAAGCGACGCATCGCACCGATCCGGCAATCAGGGGCGACGAACACGTCCGCGCCCCGCTGCAGATGCTGAGCAATGTGCTGAAACTCTGGGAGTCAAGGAATCTCACCGGAGCGTTGCGGACCCTTCGACGGTCAGTTCAGCTGCCATAGGGCGTGTACGGGTAGTCGGTGAGGCGGTACCAGCCGTCGTCGGTGGTGACGATGATCTCCTCGCTGCGGTAACCGCCGGTGCCGTCCTGCCAAATTACCGGCTCGAGCACCAGCGCCATGCCGGCCGGGAAGACGAAGTTGTCGTCGTATTCCTCGCCGAGATCGGTTCCTATCAAAGGTGCTTCGGCAGGATAGGTGCCGATGCCGTGTCCCAGATAGAAGTGTGGCAACCACGGTTTGGATCCGCCGTTGGCCGCAATCGCCGCGCGGGCAAGATCCCCGGAGGTGGCGCCCGCTCTCGTGACGGCGAGCACGGCGTCGAGGATCGCGCGCCACTGCAAGAACTGATCCTGTTGCACCACCGTGGGCTCCTGACCGACCAACCAGGTTCTGCCGAAGTCTGAACAGTAACCGGCGTAGGAGATGCTGACGTCGGTCCACAGAACGTCACCGGCTGCCAGTGCCCGCTCGGTGGTCAACAGCGGCAACGCAAGGTCGCCGTGCGTCGTCCACACGCCCTCGGCCCGCGATGGCGGCATCACCTGCCAGATCGACTCGAGCATGTTGGCCGTGGCGCCGAGCTCGAAGGCGTGGCGCACAAACGCTGCCGACAAATCAATCTGCCGCACGCCCGGCACGAGTTGCTTCTGGATGTCGACCATCGCCTCGTCGGTGATCCGGCATGCGCGCCGGATACACGACACCTCGTCGGCTGTCTTGACCAATTGAGCGGCCGCGACGACAAGCGTCGCGTCCGACGGTGGGCCGCCCGGGAACAACCGGTCGGCGGCCCGGCGCATCGCGCCCGACATCTCATCGACGGCCACACATGCGTTCGGAGGCACGAGGCCGGCAAGCATGCGGGCGAAATGCTCGACGCCTTCGTCGAATTCGAGGTACAGCGGTCCGTGCAGATGGTCAGGCGGTACCCGAAATTCGCTGGACGCACCCTCACGCAACGGCATGAACAGGTGCGGGTGTTCGTCGTCGGCCAGCACGATCGCTACGGGGCGCTCCACGTGGCCCAGACCGGCGTCGAGCATCGGCCAGCTCGCACCGGTCGCATATGTCACGTGCCCGTTGAGCAGAAGCACCAACGCGTCAACGCCCTGCTCGGCCATCGCCGCGCGGAGCCGGGCGCCGGTGTCGCGGTACATGCGCGCGCGGTCGGGCGCCTCGGGAATCAGTTCGACGGTCGTCATGTCTCCTACAGAAGTCCTGCCAATTTGCCGTGCTTCTTTCTTGTCAATCCACTTTCGGATACGTGATGCCGGTGAGCTGTTCGCTGAGTTGCCACAGTGCGCGTGCGTCGTTCTGGCTGCTGGCCAGTCGCGGCACCTTGGCGAACGTCACTCCCCCGCCCGCGGTTTCGTAGAAGCCGCGCGGCCCGTAGTACGCGCCGCCGGTCGCGTCCGGTGACACCGCCGCATACAGCGTCGGTTTGATGGCTTCGTCGACGTCGAGCCACATGAACGGCAGCAGCCGCCACGTCAGCATTGTGAACCGCGCACTGAGCCTTGGCTTTTCCCGACCATACGATGCACCGCTGAGCAGGCCCGTCTTGGCTAAGCCGGGATGGGCCGCGTTCGACATCAGCCCCCAGGCCGCGGCCTCGCTTCGCCTGTTCAGCTCGACGGCGAACATCAACTGGGCAAGCTTGGCGATGCCGTATGAGCGCATGGGCCGGTATCGCTGCTCGGCATTGGCGTCGTCGAAGCCATCGAAGCCTAGGCCTTCTTGTTTGGCAGCGATGCTGCCGACGGTGACGACCCGGGCGCCGGAAGCCGCCTGCAACAGCGGTAGCAGGTGAGCCGTCAGCGCGAAGTGGCCGAGGTGGTTTGCGCCGAATTGCAGCTCGAAATCGTCGTCGGTGGTCTGCCGTTGCGGCGGGGTCATCACGCCCGCGTTGTTGATCAGAAGGTCGACGGGCCTGCCCTCGTCGACGAGGCCTTGACCAAAGGCTGCAACGCTTTTCAGCGATGCCAGATCCAGCTCCTTGATCGTGAGCTTGGCCGCGGCAACGGTGCCCCGGATGTCCTCGGCCGCCGCCTCCCCCTTGCGGGTGCTGCGCACCGCCATGATGATGTCGGCGCCGGCAGCCGACAACGCGCGAGTCAGGCCTAGACCCAGGCCGCTGTTGGCCCCGGTGACGACCGCCAGCCGCCCGGAGAGATCCGGAACCGTGAGGGTCAGGTTGCCAGTCACCAGGTGACCGGCAACTCGTAGAGACCGTAGGCGAGCGCGTCATGTTTGAACGGCAACTCGTCGACCGGCACCGCCAGCCGCAGTGTCGGAATGCGCCGGAACAGCGTCGGCAATACGATCTGCAACTCCATCCGGGCGAGCTGCTGACCGACGCACTGGTGTCGGCCGTAGCCGAAACCGACGTGTGGTCCGTCGTCACGGCGTAGATCAAGCCGGTCGGGTTCGGGGAACTGGCGATGGTCCCAGTTCGCCGGCGCGACATCGAGGATGATGCCGTCGCCGGCCCGGATCAGGCGGCCGCCTACTTCGATGTCCTCGTCGGCGATGCGCCGCTGCCCGGTCTGGATGATGCTGCAGTAGCGCATCAGTTCCTCCACCGCAGCGGCGATCACCTGCGAATCGTCGGCGTCGCGGAGCAGCGCCAGCTGCTCGGGGTGCTCGAGCAGCGCGACGATGCTGACCGCGATTTGTCCCGCGGTCGTCTCGTGCCCGGCGATCAGCACACCGGTGGCCAGTTGCGCGGCTTCGCGGACGCTGATCTCCTCGTTGCGTACGCGCTCGGCGAGGTCGGACACCAGATCCTCACCGGGGTGGTCGATCTTGGTGCGGACCAGGTTGGCGAGGTACTTCGCCAACGCGCCAGCGCCTTGCGCGGCGTCTTCGGCGCTGGCGTAGCGGCTCATTCCCTTGTTGGCCTGGGTCTGGAAGAACTCGGCGTCTTCGTAAGAGACACCGAGCATTTCGCTGATGACCAAGGACGGGATGGCCAGCGCCAGCCCCTCGACGAGGTCAGCCGGCTTCGGTCCGGCCAGGATGGCGTCGATGTGTTGGTCGGTGATCCGCTGCACCGCAGGCCGCAGCGCCTCGACGCGTTTGTAGGTGAACGGACGCGACAGCATGCGGCGGAAACGGGTGTGTTCCTCGGCATCCGAAGTGAACACCGACCGGGGCCGCTTGTGCACCGTCGCCAGCATTCCCTCGTTCCAGTGGGGGTAGCCGGGTTTGCGGTCGTCGACGCTGGCGCGGCTATCGGCGAACAGCGACCGGATGGCCTCGTAGCCGGTGACCAGCCAGGGCGTGCTGCCGTCCCAGATGCGAACGCGGAAAAGCTGTTCGGTGGCGCTGCGTTCGAGCACCTCGGGCGGCGGTGCGAACGGGCAGCCCGCCGCCCGCGGCATGGGGAAGTCGAGGACGTCAGGCATGGACGGGCGCCTGCCACAGGCCGACGATCGCGTCGATGAGTCCCTGGCCGGCGCTGGCCCACCCCAGTCTGGCTTCGGCACCGCGCTCGGCCAACTCGACTTCGTGTTCGGCGCACGTGTGCATCAACAGGTTGCGCGCCATCACGATCCGTTCGTACCGCACCCGTTTCGGAAGCTCGGGCAGGCAGTCGTTGATCCCGTTGATCGCAGCGACCAGCTCCGGTGAGGTCAGCGCGTCCTTGGTGACCACCTGGCGGTAAGACGGGTCTGCCATCGCCTGCGCGGCGAATCGCGCATACCAGCTGGGATTACCCAGCGCCGCAAGGTGATCGGTCAACGGCAGCACCAACGCGCTCACCCAGTCGCGCAGCTCGGTCGAACCCTCGATCTCGGCGAGCATCCTGGCGCGCAGTTCCTCGATCGGCGCTCGGTGCTTGCTCTCGATCGCGCGCAGAAGATCCGTTCGCGTGCCGAAGTGGTAGCACGCCGCGGCGTTGTTGCCCTGGTTGGCGGCCTCACTGATCTGCCGGTTCGAGACGGCATACATGCCGCGCTCGGCGAACAACCGCTCCGCCGCGAGCAGCAGCGCCTCCCTGGTGGCCGATGATCGTTCACTGCTCAACACCCTGGCTGCAGTCACCGACCCAGTAGACACCCCGGATGAGGTTAAATCAAGCAGTTTAATTAACTCCGGCGCGATCCGACTTCGCGCAGAAACTCCTGCGTGTGGGCGATCCGGCCGGTCAGCGTGGCCGGATCGCCGGTGCAGAGCAAAAACGCGGTCTGGGTGATCAGCTCGATGTCCTCGGTGTCGGTCTTGGCCAGATCCAGCGCGCCGGCGCCCTCCGTCGCCACCGGGTTCGTCGGCGCCGCGGCGTTGACGGCGATGCCGTCGTCGTACAGTTCGGCCGCCAGGCTCTTGGTCAGCCGGTTGAGCGCGGCCTTAGCCGTTCCGTAGATCCCGAAACCGGCGGTGCGGTCGAAGTCGGAGAACGGCGGGCCCGGCGGGAGATCCCCGCCGACCGACGTCACGTTGAGCACCCAGCCGCGGCCTCGCTCACGCATCGCCGGAATCGCGAGCTGTGTCAGGTGCAGCGGAGCGAGCACGTGCATTTCCATCATCAAGCGCACCCGACGGTCAGGGAACTCGTCGAGCGGACGCAGGAAGGTGACCGCCGCGTTGTTGACCAGGATGTCGGGTGCGCCGACGCGGTCGACGACCTCGCTGAACAGCCGTTCGCGTTCCTCGACCTTGGACAGGTCGGCCTGGATCGCGACCGCTGTGCCGCCGGAGGCGTCGATCTCGTCGAGCGTCTGCCGAAGGGAGCCTTGGTATTTCGGGTCCGGCTCCATGGTGCGCGCGGTGAGCGCCACCGTGGCGCCCTCGCGTGCCAGCCGCTGCGCGATCGCCTTGCCGAGGCCCCGGCTGGTTCCGGTTACCAAGGCCACCTTGCCGTCACACGACATCGACATTGCTGCCTACCTCCAAAATCAGGTGAGTTCGATACCGGCCAGCTTGTCGGCGAACTTCGCCTCGGCGGCGGCCCGCAGCCGCAGCAGGTGCTCGGAAGGGAAGACGTCGGGTGCCGGCTTGTAGTCCTTGAGCAGCAACCGGGCCAACGTGACCTTGTGCACCTCGGTCGGCCCGTCGGCGAGCCCCAGCACGAACGACTCCACCAGGTACTGTACGAACGGCATCTCGTGGGTGGTGCCCAGCGAGCCGTGCAGCTGAAGAGCCCGCGCCGACACGTCGTGGAGCACCTTCTGCATCATCGCCTTGACCGCCGAAATATCAGCCCGCACGGCCTTGTAGTTGTTGTGCTGGTCGATCTTCCACGCGGTCTGCAGGGTCAGCAGCCGGAACGCCTCGATGTCCATCCACGAGTCCGCGACCATCTCCTGGACGAGTTGCTTTTTCGAGAGCATCTCACCCTGTGTGTAGCGCGACACCGCGCGTTCGCAGATCATGTCGAAGATGCGACGCACCAGGCCGACGGTGCGCATGGCGTGGTGGATGCGCCCGCCGCCCAACCTCGTCTGGGCGACCACGAAGGCTCCGCCGCGGGGACCGAGCATGTGATCGCTTGGCACGCGAACGTTTTCGTAGCGGACATAGCCCTCGCGGCCGCCGCCGAGTGGCTGGTAGCCCAGCCCGACGTCACGCAGCACGTTGATGCCCGGTGTGTCCCCGGGCACGACGAACATCGAATAGCGTTCGTACGGCGGCGCGTCTGGGTCCGTCATCGCCATCACGATGATGAACGACGCCATCGACGCAAACGACGAAAACCACTTCTCGCCGTTGATCACCCAGTGGTCGCCGTCCTGTACGGCGGTGGTGGTGAACACCTTCGGGTCGGCCCCGCCCTGGGGTTCGGTCATCGAGAAGCAGGACACGATGCGGTTGTCCAGCAACGGCTCGAGATAGCGCTGCTTGAGCTCCGGGGTGCCGTAGTGGGCGAGAATCTCACTGTTGCCGGAATCCGGTGCCTGCGAACCGAACACTATCGGCGCGCATTCGGACCGCCCGAGGATCTCGTTGAGCAATGCCAGCTTGACCTGGCCGTAGCCGGGGCCGCCGAGGTGCGGGCCCAGGTGAGTGGCCCACAACCCGCGCTCCTTGACGATCTCCTGCAGCGGCGGGATGAGCGCCTGGCGTACGGGGTCGTTGAGGTCGTGGGACTCCTTGACGATCAGGTCGATCGGCTCGCATTCGGACCGCACGAACTGCTCGACCCACGCCAGCTGCTCGGCCCACTCCAGGTCGGTTGAGAAGTCCCACGCCATCGGTCGTCCTTTTCGTCGAAGTTCAGCGGCTACTCTGCCGCGCCGATCCGGATTCCAGAAGGGCCGCGACGGCTTCGTCGTCCAGGCCCAGCTCGGTGAGCACCTCGCGGGTGTGGTCGCCCGGAAGCGCCGGCCCGGCCGGTGTCGAGGGCACGGTCCGCGAGAACCGCGGCGCCGGAGCCTGTTGCACGACACCGTCGACCTCGATGAAGGTGCCTCGCGCGGCGTTGTGCGGGTGCCGGGGCGCCTCGGCGAGGCTCAAAACCGGTGTGGCACAACAGCCCGGCGAATCGAGCTGGGCTTCCCACTCGGCGCGTGACCGCTCGCGGAACCGCGTCGCGAGCACCGCGCGGTGCGCGGCCCACGCCTGCGGATCGTCCTCGTCCTGCGGCACGTCGACATCCAGCCGCTGACACAGCTCCGCGTAGAACTGCGGCTCCATGGCGCCCACCGCGACGTGCTCACCGTCAGCGGTCTCGTAGACCCCGTAATAGTGGGCGGCGCCGTCCAACACGTTGGCGTGCCGCTGGTCTCGCCAGGTGCCCGCGGCCACCATGCCCCAGTAGGGCGCCATCAGCGTCGCGGCGCCGTCGACCATCGACACGTCCACCACCTGGCCCTGTCGTGACGTCCGCGCCTCCATGATCGCGCTGAGCAACCCGACCGCGAGCAACATGCCGCCACCGCCGTAGTCGCCCACCAGGTTCAGTGGGGGTACCGGCGCGTTCGCGGGGCCGATCCCGTGCAACGCTCCCGCGAGCGCGATGTAGTTGATGTCGTGGCCGGCGCGCTCGGCGTACGGACCGTCCTGGCCGTAGCCAGTCATCCGCGCATACACCAGCCGGGGATTACGGGCGAGCAGATCGTCCGGACCGATACCGAGCCGTTCGGCGACGCCGGGGCGGAAAACCTCGACGAAGGCGTCGGCGTCGTCGATCAACTGCAGCAAGACCGTCCGGCCCCAATCATCTTTGACATCCAGCGCGATGGATCGCTGGCTGCGCCGGACGGTGTAGTCGATCGGCAGCTCACCGTCGACTGCGCGTGGCATGTCGATGCGCACCACGTCGGCGCCCAGGTCACCGAGCAGCATTCCGCAGAACGGCCCGGGACCGAGCCCGCCCATCATGACGATCCGCACGCCGCGCAGCGGACCGGTCACGTCTCCCATTTCTGCCGTCTGGCCGCCGCGTCGTCAGACGCGTGGCTGAGCACCTGGTTGCGGTTCTCGAGCTCCACCGCGGCGTCGAGATTGGCTGCGTCGGTGTTTACCTGTAGTGCGCGCTTGGTCAGTTGCACTCCGAGCGGAGACAATTCGGCGATCGTCGAGGCGATCTCGATCGCACGCCCGACAAGCCCGTCGGCCTCCACCACCTCACTGACCAGACCACGGCGGTCGGCCTCCTCGGCGCTGACGGTGCGACCCGTCATCATCCAGTCGGCGGCGACACTGGTTCCGACGATCCTGGGCAGGTGATAGCTCATGCCCATCTCGGCGCCGGAGAGGCCCAGCAGGATGGCGGCGTTCCCGAAAGTGGCTGCGCTGGAGCAGATCCGGATGTCGGCGGCCAGGCATAGCGCGAATCCGCCGCCGACACAGGGACCGTTGACGGCCGCAATGACCGGTTGAGGCAGGTCGCGAATCGCCTGCGGCAGCGCCGCCATCGTCTCCTGGAACCGCAGCCGGTCGATGGCCGGGTCGTCGGCAGCCGGCACATCCGGCCCGAAGCCGCGCATGTCGATACCGGAGCAGAAGCCTCGGCCCGCACCGGTCAGCACCACCGCGTGGATGTCGTCCCCGACCGCGCCGAGTGTCTCGGTGAGCTCGCGCCGCAGCGCGTCGTTGATCGCGTTGAGCCGTTCGGGTCGGTTCAGCGTCACGACGAGAACACCGGCGTGCGGACGTTCGACGAGCAGCGTCTCGGCCACGGGTTAGCGCCGCGGCAGGCCGAGCACTTGCTGGGCGATGATGTTGCGCTGGATCTCCGACGTCCCGCCCGCGATCGTCCCGCCGAAGCTACGGGCGTAGCGCTCGAACCAGCTTGCGAAGTAATGGTCGAGGTTCATGTGCTCATACGGCCCCGACGTCGAGGGGTGCACGAGCCCGTCGGTTCCGGCGGCGGCCAACGCGTTCTCCATGGCTTGGCGCTCGGCCTCGGAACCGAAGAGTTTGAGCACCGACACCGACGCGGTGTCCATCTCGCCGCGCGCGGCGCGCGACAGCGCGGCCGAGCCCATCGCCCGCAACGCCTGATAGTCCATGATCGTGGTGGCGTACTGGTCGCGCTCCAGCGCGGTTCGCGGCCGGAAATCGGCGATCATGTTGTCGATTCGATCGGCGAAGCCCAGCCACATCATCGTGCGTTCATGCCCCAGCGATCCATTGGCCACTCCCCAGCCGCCGTTGAGGGGACCGACGAGGTTCTCTGCGGGAACGCGGGCGTCGGTGAAGAACACCTCGTTGAAGTCGAGGTTCTCCTGACCCGTCATGTCCGCGAACGGCCGGCACACCACACCGGGGGTGTCGGTCGGGATGATCAGTGCGCTGATCCCCTTGTGCTTCGGGGCATCCGGGTCTGTGCGTACGAACGCCAGCAGGAAGTCGGCATCGTGCGCGCCGGAGGTCCACACCTTCTGGCCGTTGACGACGAAGTGATCGCCGTCAAGGACGGCTCGGGTGCGCAGCGACGCGAGGTCGGAGCCCGCGCTGGGCTCACTCATGCCCAGCGACGCGGTGAGTTCGGCCTTGAGCACCGGTACCGCCCAGCGCCGCTTCTGCTCATCGGAGCCGAACGAAATCAGCGATGCAGCAACGATATTGACGCCTTGGGGGTTGAAGCTGTGGTAAATGCGGCGCCGGCACAGCTCGTCGAGATGGACGAATTGCTGCAGCACGGTCGCGTTGCGGCCGCCGAACTCCGGCGGCTGGGCGGGTAGCAGCCAGCCGTTGTCGAACAACAGCCGCTGCCAGTCCCTGGCCCACTGCGGCATGTGTGACACCGACCGCGGCCGCTCCAAGGTGTCGGCTTCGGCAGGCAGGTGCTCGTCGAGGAAGGCCGCGAACTCGGCGCGGAACTCCTCGACGTCGGAATCAAAAGTCAGCTGCACCGGAACTCCTGAATTCCTCTGCGATGATCGCGCGATGTTCTGCGGCGCCGCCGAGCAGCAACTCGCCGGCCTTGGCCCGCTTCAGGGCGAACTGAAGATCGTTCTCCCAGGTGAATCCCATGGCGCCGAACAGCTGCAGGCCGTGCCGGAACACGACCGCCTGCGCCTCGCCGGCCGAGGCCTTCGCCATCGCCGCGGCCAGACGTCGGCGCGGGTCGTCGGCCGAAATGGTCAGCGCCGCAAAGTAGGACAGCGCGCGGGCGCGTTCGGTGGCAACGTGCATGTCGACTGCCTTGTGCTGCACGGCCTGGAAGGACCCGATCGCGACGCCGAACTGCTGGCGCTGCTTCACATGCTCGAGCGCGAGATCGATGATGCGCTGACACGCGCCGACCATGGTGATCGCCATTCCCGTGAGCGCCAGGTGTCGCGCCTTTTCGGCGTCGGTGCGCAAGCGCTCGGCGTCGGCCAGCCGCACGCCGTCGAACGACACGTCGGCGATGTGCAGGACGGGGTCGAAGACCTTGCTGCGCCGCACGCTCACTTGGTCGGTGTCGACGAGGAAGACCCCGCCGTCGGTGACCACCGCGAGCTGTTGGGCCCGGTCGGCGTCGAGGACGTGGCGCGCCGTTCCGTCCAGCACCCAGCCGTCGGCGTCGCGGTGGGCGCTGATGCCCTCATAGATCGCCGCCCCGACCTGCTGCGGATCGAAGCGGTCGCCGGCCAGCGGCGCGAACTGCGTCAGCGTCGCCAGAAACGGCGTGGGGTCGGTGGCGCGACCGAGCTCTTCGAGCACGATCGCCAGCTCGACGGCGTTCTCCGGGTCGGTCAGCTCGGTCCAGCCGGCGTCGATGTAGGCCTGCCAGAGCGGTGCCGGGTCGACGCCGTTCTCCGCGATGTCCCGCACCAGCGACGGCGGGCACTGCTTGCCGACCGCGTCGCGCACCGTGTCCTGCCACAGCCGCTGATCCGCATCAAACTCGAGTAGCATCCGACGCCTCCTGGTGCGATCGCCCGGCCTGTTCGGTTCCGCGAACGAGAATAACATTCTCCTTAGATGCCGTAACTGTTCTCGTAAAGCGACTACCTCGTTTCGCTGCCCGACGGGTAGGTGTGTCACCAGCGCAGGCCCTGACCTGCGAAGAAGTAAGCGCTCCGTTTGAGAACCCAATTCTTGCCATTGAAGAACTTGGCTTTACACTGGGCCTATGACCGGCGTCGTCCGGCCGGTATCGGAGGCCATCAGTGATCCAACATCCTGACGGGAGCCACACCCCCGTCATCGACGCGAGCGTGCACATCTTCGTGCAGTCGAACAAGGACCTTCGCCAGAACTTCATGGCCGAGCCCTACCGCAGCCGGGGGTTCCCCGACTACGAGATGGACTGGTACGGCGCACCGGGCGGCGAGTACGCGCCCAGCACCGAGGGCCCCGACGGCCAGTACCCGGGCTCTGACCCGCAGATCGTCGGGCGCCACCTGTTCGACCAGCGCGGTGTCGACGTTGCGGTCCTGCATCCGATGACGCGCGGCATGATGCCCGACCGCCACCTCGGCACGGCGATCGCCGCCGGCCACAACGAGATGATGGTGACGCGCTGGCTCGACGACAGCACCTACGGCGAACGCTTCCGCGGCACCATTCGGGTGAACCCCGACGACATTCCGGGTGCGCTCCGGGAAATCGAGAAGTACAAGGACCACCCGCGCGTCGTGCAGATCGGTGTGCCGTTGCAGTCGCACGACGTCTACGGAAAACCGCAGTTCTGGCCCCTGTGGGAGGCGGCCATCGACGCCGGTTTACCCGTCGCCGCACACATCGAGGTCGGAGCGGGCACGTTCTTCTCGCCGACGCCGTCGGGCACCACCAGAACCTATGAGCAGTACGTGTCCTTCATGGCGCTGAACTTCCTGTACCACCTGATGAACATGATCGCCGAAGGGGTATTCGAGAGGATGCCCGACCTGAAGTTCGTGTGGGCCGACGGTGCTGCCGACATGCTGACACCGTTCTTTTGGCGGATGGACTGCTTCGGCCGGCCGCACCTGGAGCAGACGCCGTGGGCGCCGAAGATGCCGAGTGACTACCTGCCCGGCCATGTGTTCTTCGTCGAGGGTGCGATGGACGGCCCTGGCGACGTCGACTTCGCCGGCGAGTGGCTCGGCTTCACCGGCAAGGAGGACATGGTGATGTACGGGTCCAGCTATCCGCACTGGCAGGACAACAAGCTGAGCGTGCCCGCCACCTACACGCCCGAACAGCGCGACAAGCTGTGCTGGCGAAACGCCGCCGAGCTCTACGGCATAGACGTCGGGGCCGGCGTCAGCGCACAGTAATAGCTAGAGGCTTCGATTAAGGAAGATGAAGATGACTGCAACGATCACGTCAACCACCGAGCGCAAGCCCGCCGCCGAGCGCGTTCCCGTCCGGTGCGTCGACTCCGACGTGCACCCGACGCCTCGGGCCGGCGAGCTGACGCAGTACATCCCCGAGCCGTGGCGCAGCAAGTACTTCCTGACGCGCAAGATCGGCGATCAGATCTATTACGACGCTCCGGACTACGCGCACGCATACGCGATGCGGGTGGATACGTTTCCCGCCGACGGCAACTTCGCGGGCAGCGATCCCGACCTGGCGTTCAAGCAGCTGATCATGGAGGCCGGCGCCGACATCGCCATCCTCGAACCCGCCGCCTACCCGGCCCGTTTCCGCGAGCCCAACCACGCGATGAACGTCGCCCTCAACGACTGGCAGGCCAACCACTGGCTCGACAGCCACAACAACTGGCATGAGCGGTGGCGCGGGTCGATCTGCATCGCGATCGAGGAGCCGCAGGATTCGGCGCGCGAGATCGAGCGCTGGGCCGGCCATCCCTACATGGGTCAGATCCTGATCAAGGCCGAGCCGCGCCCGTCGTGGGGCGACCCGAAGTACGACCCAATCTGGGCGGCGGCCACCAAGCACGACATCACGGTCAGCTGCCATTTGTCGCGCAGCCACCACGAAGAGCTGCCGCAGCCGCCGGTCGGATTCCCCAGCTACAACCATGATTTCATGGTCACCTACTCGCTGCTGGCGGCCAACCAGGTGATGAGCCTGATCTTCGACGGGGTGTTCGACCGATTCCCCACCCTGCGAATTGTGTTGGTGGAGCATGCCTTTACCTGGATTCTGCCGCTGATGTGGCGGATGGACGCCATCTACGAAGCTCGCAAATCGTGGCTCGATATCAAGCGCAGGCCGTCGGAGTACGTCAAGGACCACATCAAGTTCACCACCCAACCGCTGGACTACCCGGAGGACAAGACGGAGCTCACCCGTGCCTTGGAGTGGATGGAATGCGAGAAGATCCTGCTGTTCAGTTCCGACTACCCGCACTGGACGTTCGACGATCCACGCTGGCTGGTGAAGCACCTGCCAGAGCACGCCCGTGAAGCGGTGATGTTCCGCAACGGCATTGCGACATACCACCTTCCAGAGACCGTCCCGGCCCTCGAGGGCCAAGTTCGGGTGTTCTGACACGGTGGCAGAGGAAACAAAACCGGCTCCGGCCGGCCCAAAAAGACTGGCCCAGGGCCGTGAGCACGTCGTAGCCACCGTCGACGAAATCCCGCCGGGGACACACAAGCTGGTGCCGATCGGCCGTCACGGCGTCGGTGTCTACAACGTCAACGGTACGTTTTATGCGATCGCCAACTACTGTCCCCACGAAGGCGGCCCGCTGTGCTCAGGCCGGGCGCGGGGCCGAACCGTCGTCGACGAGAAAGTGCCGGGTGACGCCGTCATGGTCCGCGACCTCGAATACATCTACTGCCCGTGGCACCAATGGGGGTTCGAGCTCGCCACGGGCACGACCGCGGTCAAGCCGGAGTGGAGCATCCGCACCTATCCTGTGCGGGTCGTCGGCAACGATGTGCTGGTGATGGCGTGACCATCAACACCGAGTCGGGCCCCACGCTCGAGCGTGGCGAGAAGACGTTCGAGGTCAACGGCGGCAACGTCGTCTACGAAATCCTCGGCAAGGAAGGCGATTTCATTGCCCTGACGCCCGGCGGGCGGTTCAGCAAGGACATCGAGGGTCTCCGCCCGCTGGCCAAGAAGCTGGTCGAGGGCGGCTATCGGGTGCTTCTGTGGGACCGGCCGAACTGCGGGAAGTCCGATGTCCAGTTCTACGGGCAGAGCGAATCGCACATGCGCGCCGAGACACTGCATGCGTTGGTCACCGGACTCGACATCGGTCCGTGCATCCTCGCGGGCGGATCGGGCGGCGCCCGCGACTCCATGCTGACGACGATGCTCTACCCGGACATCGTGCGAAAGCTGGTGGTGTGGAACATCGTCGGCGGGGTGTATGGCACATTCGTGCTGGGCTCCTACTACGTCGTGCCAAGCATTCTGGCGGTCCGTGGTACCGGCATGAAGGGTGTCGCTGCGATCGGCGAATGGCAGGAGCGCATCGCCGAGAACCCGGCCAATAGGGACCGCATCCTCTCTCAGAACCCCGACGAGTTCCTCAAGCTGATGCTGCGCTGGCTCAACGCGTTCGTCTCCAAACCGGGTCAGACCATCCCCGGCGTCGAGGACGACATGTTCGACAACATCAAGGTGCCCACGCTGATCATCCGAGGCGGCGAGAACGACCTCGACCACCCGAAGCGGACCTCGCTGGAGGTGAGCTGCCTGATCAAGGATTCCACGCTCATCGACCCGCCGTGGCCGGAGGACGCGTGGGAGCGCGCCAGTGAGGCGCGGGCGCAGGGAAAGGTCAAGCGCTTCAACATGTTCGACACGTGGGTGCAGGCCGCACCGGCGATTCTGGACTTCCTGGACAAGCGATGACGTCACGTGGTCCTGATGTGCACTTCGCAGTTGAGGGAGGCCTCCAGGGCGGTGTGAATACGGCTTTCGGGAACGCGGGCCAAATCCGCCTTGCGCAGCGTTACTTGCACGACGTCGAAGCCGTCATCTCCCGGCGTACGCGTGATTTCACCGGTCAGTCCGAAGCCGGCGAGCACGCCGCGGGCGTCGTCGTCGGTGCCGCGGCTGATGTAGGTGAGCACGCCGGCCACTGGCGCGGTTCCAAACGCCTTCGAGCACAGCTCAACGGCGAATCCCTTGAGCTCTTCGCCGTTATCGCCGGTGATCAGCAGCTCGACCTCACGCCGGTGGGCGGGCAACGCGGCGATGTTGTTGTCGAGCACCTCGAAGTCAGCCGAATCGGCCATCGCGCGGAGGGACGTCATGCCCTCGGCTAGCCGCTGCGGTGTGAGGTCGCCGGCGGGGTCCACCTGGACCCGCACCACCGCCGTTCTCATGTCCGCAACCCTATCGGCGGGCGGAAGGATGCCATGACCGCCACGACAGATCTCGCCGTCGCGGCGTGGCCAGGCATCGAGCCGCGGCTGCTGCGCACGAGCGCCGAGGACTACTCCGACTACCGCGCTTCGGGTGGCTACCAGCCCGTTGAGGACGTCGACGGCCTTCTCGCTCAGGTGGACCTGTCCGGCGTCCTCGGCCGGGGCGGCGCGGCGTTTCCGCTTGCGGTGAAGCTGAAGACGGTCCGCGACAACGGCCGCCGGGCCGGCGGCGCCGTCGTCGTGGCCAACGGCGAGGAGGGCGAGCCCGCGTCGATCAAAGACCGCTGGCTGCTGAGGCACCGTCCGCACCTGATCCTCGACGGGTTGCGCCTCGCCGCGCGAATGGTGGCGGCCGAGCGGGCGTATGTCTATGTGTCCGACCGCGCCGCCGCAGAAGCCGTGGAGACCGCACTCGGAGCGCTCGACAACGAGCTGCTTGACCGGCTGACGATCTCGGTGAGGACGGTCGATCCCGGCTACGTCGCCGGCGAGGAGACCGCGGCGGTGCGAGCCCTCAACGGTGGCCCGGCCAAGCCGACGGACAAGCCGCCGAGGCCGTTCGAGGAAGGCGTCGGGCTTCTTCCGACCATGGTCAGCAATGTCGAGACGCTCGCGCTCATCCCGTTCATCGCCCGCCACGGCGCCCAGACGTTTCGCGAGCAGGGCACGTCATCATCGCCGGGAACGTTCCTCGCGACGATCACCGGCGCGGGCCGCCCGCCGGCGCTGTACGAGCTTTCACACGGCGTCGCGTTCAGCGAGCTGCTCGAATTCCACGGCGTCCCAGCCGATCAGGTGCGCGGGGTGCTGATGGGTGGCTACTTCGCGGGCCTGCTGAACCGCGACGTCCTCGACATCACGCTGGACCACGAATCCTTGCGTCGCCTCGACAGCGGGCTTGGCTGCGGTGCCATCACGATCCTCACCGAGGACTGCCCGGTGGCGGTCGCGGCGTCGGTGATGGCGTACTTCGACCGCGAGAACGCGGGCCAGTGCGGCTCGTGCTTCAACGGCACGGCCGCGATGTCGGCGGTCACCGAAGCGCTTCGTGACGGTGTCGCGACGACGGAAGATCTGGCGCGCCTCGAACGGTGGTCGGTGGTGCTGCGCGGTCGCGGCGCCTGCGCCACGCTGGACGCGGCGACGAATGTGGCGGCCAGCCTGTTGTCGGCGTTCCCGCAAGTGGTCGATCGTCATGTGAACAACGACTGCGAGTCGTGCCGAGCCGGCACATACAAAGCGTTGCGGCCCTACGAGATCGAGGCGGTGATGACGGCATGAGGATTCGTCTCGACCGGACGGTATGCGACGGCTTCGGCGTGTGCGCAAAGCATGCGCCGGAATACTTTTCATTAGACGACTGGGGATATGCCTCGCTGGAGGGCAATGGCACGATCCCAGCGGAGGATCAACCCGCGGTAATGCGTGCGCTGTTGGACTGCCCGGTGCACGCGATCATCGAGATGGGCGGACACCGGCCCTCTCGTGACGGGACCGCGCACTCGCAAGCTCAGGACGTGCCGGAACCCGATCCTCGTACGGTCGACAACGAAGCGATATCGGAATTCGTCCGGTGAGCAGGCCCCTCCCCGAAGTCAACGCGCAGAACGAGTTTTTCTGGACTGCGGGCGCCGACGGCGTGCTCCGGATCCAGGAATGCCAGGACTGCGACGCGCTGATCCACCCGCCGCAACCGGTGTGCCGGTACTGCCGGGGCCGCAACATGGGCGTTCGCGACGTCTCGGGCGAGGCCACGCTGTCCGCCTTCACCGTCAACCACCGCTTCGGTTTCCCCGATCTGCCACCGCCCTATGTGGTGGCGCAGGTGGCGATCATCGAGGACCCGCGGGTTCGCTTGACCACGAATATCGTTGACTGCGACCCCGACGGGCTCGAGCTCGGGCAGACGGTCGAGGTGCGCTTCGAAAAGCTGGAGGACAAGATCGGCACCGTGTGGCTGCCGGTCTTCACGCCGACCGCCGAGAAGAAGACCGGCCCGCAGGCCGTCGACGAGATCGCGCCGCAGGACTTCGGCAAGCATGTGTCGCCGATGCTCACCACGGAGAAGTTCGAGGATGCGGCGGCGATCACGGGTATCGGCATGTCGAAGATCGGCAGGCGGCAGATGGTGCCGCCGCTCTCGTTGACCATCGATGCCTGCCAGCAGGCGGTCGCCGACGCGGGGCTGACCTTCGACGATATCGACGGGCTCTCAACGTATCCGGGGCTCGATATCGCGGGCATGGGTGAGGGCGGGGTGAGCGCGCTGGAGGGTGCGCTTGGTCTGCGCCCCACGTGGATCAACGGCGGAATGGACACGTTCGGTCCCGGCGGCTCGCTGATCGCGGCCGTGATGGCGATCGCCACCGGCATGGCGCGCCACGTGCTGTGCTTCCGCACCTTGTGGGAAGCCACCTTCCAGCAGCTGATGAAGGAAGGCAAGATGGCGCCGCCAGGCGGTGCGCGCACCTCGAGCTGGCAGATGCCGTTCGGGGCGACGTCGGCTGCGCACACGCTGGCGTTGAACGCGCAGCGCCATTTCGATCGGTATGGCACCACCAAAGAGACGTTGGGCTGGATTGCGTTGAACCAGAGGGCCAATGCGGCGTTGAATGCGACGGCGATCTACCGCGACCCGCTGACCATGGACGACTACCTCAACGCTCGGCCGATCACCAGCCCGTTCGGCCTCTATGACTGCGACGTGCCATGCGACGGCGCGGTCGCGGTGGTGGTGTCGGCGGTCGATGTGGCCAAGGACATGCCGCGCAAGCCTGTGCTGTTCGAGGCGGTCGGCACGCAGATCGTCGAGCGCACCGACTGGGACCAGACCACGCTGACCCATGAGCCGCAGGTGCTCGGCCAGTCCGCGCACATGTGGACGCGAACCTCGTTGCGGCCCAGCGATGTCGACGTGGCTGAGCTGTATGACGGTTTCACGTTCAACTGCCTGTCCTGGCTGGAGGGGCTGGGCTTCTGCGGGATCGGCGAAGCGAAGGACTTCCTCGACGGGGGCAAGGCGATCGCCCGCGACGGCGTCATCCCGCTGAACACCCACGGCGGCCAGTTGTCGCATGGACGCACGCATGGCATGGGTCTGATGCACGAGGCCGTAGTCCAGTTGCGCGGCGACGCGGGTGAGCGTCAGGTCGCCGGTGCCCGTGTCGGGGTCGTCAGCAGTGGCGGCTTGACGCCGAGCGGGGCGATTCTGCTGCGGACGGACGAATAGCTCTGAGTAGCATCGCGCCCCGCCCACGCGTCGTTCTGGTCGACGGCGTGCCGATGTCGGCGTTGGTCGCGTCTGTGCCGGAGCCGAAAGCGGTCGTCGTCGCGATCCACGGCGGTGCCACGTCCGCAGCGTATTTCGATTGTCCGGCGCATCCCGAACTGTCGCTGCTGAGGTCGGCGGCGGCAGGCGGTTACACCGCGATCGCGTTGGACCGGCCCGGTTATGGCGCGTCGGCGTTCTACCACGACCAGATGGCAGACCCGGCCCGGCGGGTCGGTTTCGCGTTGGGCGCTGTGGAGCGGATCGTCGGTGAGAGTTCCTGGGGGGCTGGGCTTTTCCTGCTCGCCCACTCGGCGGGCTGCGAGCTGGGGCTGCGCATGGCGATCGATGAGCGGGCCGCCGACGTACTCGGGCTGGAGGTGTCGGGCACCGGCCGACGCTACAGCGAGGAAGCCAAGGCGATCATCAGCCAGGCCACCGCGACGTCGCGTCCCGCGGGGCTGCGCGACCTGCTATGGGAACCCACCGACCTCTACCCGCCCGAGGTGCTGACGGGTGGCCTGTCGGCGCCGGGCGCCCCCTACGAGGCCGACGTCACCGCGAACTGGCCGCGTCGCGACTTCCCCGACATTGCAGGCCGGGTGCGGGTGCCCGTCGAGTTCAGCGTGGCCGAACACGAACGCGTCTGGGAGACGACGCCCGAGGCGACCGCGGCCATCGCCGCGTTGTTCACGTCGTCGCCGCGGGTCGTGGTCAACCAAATGCCGGACAGCGGACACAATCTCAGCGTCGGCTGGAGCGCAGGCGAGTATCACCGGCGGGTGCTGGGCTTCATCGACAAATGCACGACCGAGACGGAACGGGAGGCGGGTTGATGCGCGTCGGTTTCATCGGACTGGGCAGCCAGGGCGCCCCGATGGCGCGGCGGATCGCCGAGGGCGGTTACGAGCTGACGCTGTGGGCGCGTAGGCCCGCCACACTTGAACCGTTCGCCGACACGGGAGCGAAAACGGCGCAATCCCCCGCCGAGCTCGCCGCCGCCAGCGACATCGTCTGCCTTTGTGTCGTCGGCGACGACGACGTCAGAGAGGTGGTCAACGGAGATACGGGCGTGCTGGCCGGGCTGCCATCCGGTGGGATCATCGCAATCCACAGCACCGTGCATCCCGACACCTGCGCCGAAATCGGCGAAGCGGCGGCGCAGCAAGGTGTTTCGGTCGTCGATGCCCCGGTGAGCGGCGGCGGACCGGCCGCAGAGGAGGGCACCCTGCTGGTGATGGTCGGCGGTGATGAGGACGCTGTGCAACGGTCCCGACCGGTGTTCGCGACCTACGCCGACCCGGTCGTGCATCTCGGCCCGCTGGGCAGCGGCCAGGTCGCCAAGATCCTGAACAACCTCTTGTTCAGCGCCAATCTCGGCGCCGCCAGTTCCACGCTGACGCTCGGCGAGTTCCTCGGCATCCCCCGTGACAGGCTGTGCGAAGTGCTCACCCGCGGGTCGGCCACCAGCAAGGCGGTGGGCAGCATCGCCGTCTTCGGCGGAACACTGGAGCAGCTCGAATCGCTTGCCGGGGCGTTGCTGCGCAAAGACGTCCGGCACGCGGCGAGCATCGCCGAGGCAGCCGGCGCCCCGGAGGGTGTGGTGTTTGCTGCGGCCGACGCCGCGCTGAACGCGATGAACCATCCGCGATGACGCGCGTCGGCTTCATCGGCGCGGGCCGCATGGGTGGTCCCATGGTGGCGCGCCTCGTGCAGGCCGGACATGACGTTCGGGTGCTCGGCCGCACACCCGAAAAGCGTGACGCCGTGGCGATATTGGGCGCACAGCCGGTGACCGCCGTCGAAGCGGTCGCCGAGGCTGCCGACGTCGTCATCGTCTGCGTGTTCACCGACGAGCAGGTGCGGCAGGTATGTCTGGAGGACGGCCTCACCGAGGCAATGCCGCCGCACGCGGTGCTCGTCATCCATACGACGGGCAGCCCACGCACGGTGGAGGCGGTCGGCGTTCGCGGCGTCGAGGTCGTCGACGCGCCGGTCAGTGGCGGCCCACACGACATCGCCGCGGGCGAGGTCACGGTGTTTCTGGGTGGTCGCGACGCGGCGGTGGCCAGGGCCCGCCCGGTGCTATGCGCCTACGGCGACCCGGTCCTGCACATCGGCCCTCCCGGCGCGGGGCGGTTGGTGAAGCTCATCAACAACGCGCTGTTCGCCGCGCAGATCGGCCTCGCCGCCGAGGCCGCGCGGTTGGGCGGGCTGCTGGGCGTCGCCGAACCCGCGTTGCTCGAAGCGCTGACCCACGGCAGCGCCGGCAGCCGCGCACTAAGCCTCATCGCGCGCGCCGGATCCGCCGCGGCGTTCAACGACGCAGTGGGGGGCTTCATCGGCAGAGACGTCGCGGTGGTGCGTCAGACGGTCGAAGAACTCGGCGGTGATCTCGGCGCGCTGCACGACGTTGTCAACGCCGGGCTTTCGCGATAAGACACCGCGATTGAATGTGTCGTTCTCTGTATTGGAAACGTCGTTTCCGATAGAGTTACAGTTCAAGCACCTCTCGTAACGCTCCCCGGCGTCGGCCCCCGCTGAAGGTGAGGAGATCATGATCAAGCCAAAACTGGTGTTCGACCCGTATTCGCAGGAGTATTTCGACGATCCCTACGCCATCTATCGGCGGATGCGCGACGAGGCTCCGATCTACTACGACGAGGAGCTGGACTTCTACGCGTTGACCCGGCATGAGGACGTGGCTGCGGCGCTCAAGGACCACGAGTCGTTCTCGTCCACCCGCGGCTGTCATCTACACATGGTCAAGTCCGGCGACGAGTTTCAGAAATCCATCATCTTCATGGATCCTCCGGAGCACCGGTTCATGCGCAGCCTGCTCAACAAGGCGTTCACTCCGAGGGCGATCCAGTCTCAGCGTGAGACCGTCGTCGAACTGGTCGAGCACTACCTGAGCAAGGTCGACCGCGACAACTTCGACGTGGTGCAGGACTTCTCCGGGCCTTTCCCCGTAGAGGTGATCACTCGGATGGCAGGTGTGCCCGAGGAGTACCGCCAGCAGGTCCGGCACTGGATCGACAAGGGCCTGGAGGTCAAGCCGGGCCAGCTCCAACTGTCCGAAGAGAACATGCAGGCCAACATCGACGCCGGCATCTACTACTACGGGCTGGTGCAGGAGCATCGCCAGAATCCACAGGACGACATGATCAGCCGGCTGATCGACGCTGAGATTCCCGGTGAGAACGGCGAAATGCGCCAGCTCGACGACATCGAGATCACCGGCTTCCTCGCGCTGCTGGGTGGCGCGGGCGCCGAGACGGTCACCAAGTTGGTCGGCAGCGCCGTCGTCGAGTTCGCGCGTAACCCCGAGCAATGGCAGATGCTGCTCGACGACCGCAGCCTGGTGCCTGCCGCCGTCGAGGAGCTGCTCCGCTATGTCGGTCCGGTGCAGTACAACGTGCGCTACACGCTCAAGGAAGCCGTGGTGCCCAGCGGCACCATTCCCGCGAACAAGCCGGTGTTCCTGATGAAGGCGGCCGCCAACCGTGACCCGCGCGCATATGACAACGCGGAGACGTTCGACATCACCCGGGACCGGACGCAGTCGCCCCATCTCGGCCTGGGCTACGGCATCCACAGCTGCCTCGGCGCGGCGTTGGCCCGGCTGGAAACCACGATCGCGCTCGAGCACCTGCTCGACTTCATGCCGCGCTACGAGCTCGACTTCGCTGGGCTGAAGCGCGTGCACATGCAGAACGTCGCCGGCTATCAGCACGTCCCGGTGAGGGTCTTGCGATGACGAAGAAAATTGAAGTCGACTTCGGGCTGTGTGAGAGCAACGGGGTCTGTATGGGCATCATCCCCGAAGTGTTCGACCTGGACGACCAGGACTATCTGCATGTCCTGCAGGACGAGGTGACGCCGGAGAACGAAGACCAAGTAAAGGAAGCGGTGCGACAGTGTCCTCGGCAGGCGATCTCCATCAAAGACGAATGACCACTTCCGAACTCGTCTTCGATCCGTTCTCCGAGGAGTTCTTCAACGGGCCGTACGAAATTTATCGCCGCATGCGCGAACAAGCGCCGGTCTATTACAACTCCGAATATGACTTCTACGCGTTGTCCCGGCACGAGGACGTCGCGGCGGCCTTCAAGGACTTCGAAACGTACTCGTCGGCGTACGGCCTCGACCTGGCGATGTTGAAGTCGAACGAACCGCCTCCCGTGAAGATGATCATCATCATGGACCCACCTGAGCACCGGCACATGCGCAGCCTGGTGAACAAAGTCTTCACGCCCCGAGCCATCGAGAACATGAGACCGATGGTCACCCAGACGATCGACCGCTACATGCCGACGGCCGACGCCGATCACGTCGACGTGGTGCAGGATTTCGCCGCCTTGTTCCCGGTCGACGTGATCAGCCAGATGCTCGGCGTGCCGGAGGAATACCGCCAGAAAGTCAGGGAATGGGGCGACACTTCGCTACGACGTGAGCCCGGTCAAATCGAGATGTCCGAGGAGGGCAGGCAAGCTGTTGTGGAATTGATGGGGTTCTACTACAACCTCATTCAAGAACGACGAGCCGAGCCCCAAGACGACATGTTCAGCCGGCTGATCGCCGCAGAAGTCAAGGACGCAAACGGCGAGACCCGGCAGCTCGACGACGTCGAGATCGCCGGATTCGCAACACTTTTGGGCGGAGCAGGCGCCGAGACCGTGACCAAGCTCGTCGGCAACGCGGCGGTGACCTTCGCGCGCTTCCCCGACCAGTGGCAGAAGTTGCTCGACGACCGCAGCAAGATCCCGGCTGCGGTCGAGGAGCTGCTGCGGTACGAAGCGCCGAACCAGTACAACGTGCGGCGCTCAATGAAGGATGTAACGCTGCATGGTGTCACTATTCCGGCAGGAAAACCCGTTTTCCTGCTTGGTGGTTCGGCGAACCGCGATCCCGAGGCATTCACCGACGCAGACACTTTCGATATCGACCGCGATCGCACCGAAGCCCAGAACCTCGGGTTTGGTTACGGGGTGCACAGCTGTTTGGGCGCGGCGCTGGCGCGGATGGAAAGCGCGATCGCGCTCGAGCGGTTGCTCGACTTCATGCCGCGCTACGAGGTGCTGTGGGATGAGTGCCAGCGGGTCGCCATGTCGAACGTGGCGGGCTGGTCGAGTGTGCCGGTGCGCGTGCTGCCCCGCTCATAACCGCGAGCGTGCGTGTCTGCACATGACACGCCGCGGAATTTCAGCAGTCAGCGCACGCTCGCGCGGCCGCGAGCGCTCGAACAGAATTCAGCCGAGGCCGTGCAGGATTGCGCCGTTGCAGTCGGCCGCGGCCTGCCGAAGCTTGGCGGCCTCCTGATAGGCATCGGATTTGTACCACTCGCGGGCCGCCTCCGGCGACTCGAACTCCAGCAGCACGGTCTGGGTGCCGTGCCACTCGCCTTCGATCTGTTCGACGTTGCTGTCGAACGCGAGGATCGTCGCGTTGGCCATCGTCTGACTTGCGAGCTTGGCGTATTCGGCCATCCCGGCGGGATCCTTGACGTCCTCGGTGATGACTACGTAACCCTTCGGCACTGACTCTCCTTGACTGGCTTTCAATCGGTTTCGACGATGGCTTGTTCGGGGCAGTTCACAATGGCCTCTTTGGCGGAGTCCTCGAGACCCGCAGGCACTTCCTCAGGATCGGCGACGGCGTAACCGTCGTCGGTCATGTGGAATACGTCAGGACATATCGTCAGGCACATGCCGTGGCCGCGGCACCTGTCCTCGTCGACACTGACCTTCATGAATCACCTTCTGCCAGGTCGAATTCGAGGTGCAGTTCGGTCAGTCCGCGCAGGATGTAGGTCGGAATGTATTGGTAGCGGCGACTTCCCGCCGGGCCGTGTTTCGCCTCGCTGATGCGGATGTCGGTCGTGCGGTCCAGCAACCGCTCCAGGCCGACGCGGGTTTCCGCGCGGGCCAACGGCGCACCGGGGCAACTGTGGATGCCGCGGCCGAAGGCCAGGTGCTGGCGTGCGTTCTTGCGCTCGGGGTCGAAGGTGTCGGGGTCGTCGAACCGACGCGGGTCGCGGTTGGCCGCCCCGTTGATCACCATCACCGTGCAGCCCGCGGGCAGTGCTTCGTCGCCGACGGTGGTCGGCACGCGCGACAGCCGGAAGTCACCCTTGACTGGGCTCTCGATGCGCAGGCACTCTTCGATGAAGTTCGGCAGCAGGCTACGGTCGTTTCGCAGCTTCTGCTGGATGTCAGGATGGTCGCCCAGCACCTTCAACGCCGTGCCGAGCAACCGCACGGTGGTCTCCTGGCCGGCGGAGAAGACGTTGGTGGCCACCCGCACCACGTCGGCGACCTCGGGCACCGAGCCGTCGGGGAACGTCGCGGTCGCCAGCCCGGTCAGCACGTCGTCACGGGGGTCACGCCGACGGTCCTCGACGTACTCTGCGAACACGTCGTACAGGTACTCCAACGGAGTCTTGGCCAGCGTCTTCTCGGCATTACCGAGGCCGCTGCCGTGCGTGCCGCGCGCCAGCCGCTCGAGCAGCTCGGGTCGGTCCTCCTCGGGCACACCCAGCAGATCGGCGATGACGCGCAAGGTGAAGGGCCCGGCGAAGCCTGTGATGAACTCGCCCTGCCCCGGTGCCAGGTAGCCCTCGAGGATGTCGTCGGCGATCTGCCACATCGCATCCTCGTTCTCCTTGAGGCGCTTGGGCGTGATCAGCCGCATCAGCAGGGCGCGGTGGTTGGTGTGGGTCGGCGGATCCAGCGTCGGCAGCTGGTCGCTGAACGGGATCTCGTCGCGGTGCTCCTTGATGATCTCGGTGACGTCTCCGTCTTCAAAGCCCTCCAGGGATACCGGGAATCCCGGGAACGGTCCGGTCACCGAGATGCACGACGAAAACGTCTCGGCGTCGTTGTAGACGTCGACGGCCTCCTGCCACCCAGTCACCATCGTCACGCCGTAGTGGTCCTCGCGGCTGACCGGGCACTTGTTGCGCAGCGCCGCATAGAACGGATACGGGTCGTCGGTCAGACGACTGTCCCGAAAGAAGTCGACCGAGGTGAGGTCCTCCGCCATTGCCACTCCATGATCTCGGATGAAGAGAACGTGATTCTCATCTGCGGGTATTAGATTTCCATAGCGGCTGCGCCGCGTCAACGAGGGGGTACGCCTTACTGGATGGGCTCGTCGCCGAGCACTGTTGTGCGCAGCATCTCCCGCGGTGAATCGGGGTCATAGGGGGCCGCGCGATGCAGCACACCGCGGTTGTCCCAGATGACGGTGTCTCCGACCGACCAGCTGTGGCTGTACACCTTGTCGTCGGTGGTGGCGCGCTCCAGCAGCGAAGCCAACAGCGCGCGGCCGTCGTCGACGTCCATGCCGACCACGTAGTCGGCCGACGCCCCCAGCACCAGTGACTTGCGCGCGTTGCGGTGGGTCCACACCAGGGGGTGCTCGTGGGTGGGCCGGGCACGCCACCGCGCGAGCTCCTCGTCGCTGGGATCCGGGTTGACGCGACGCTGGGATGCCTCCAGCGAGTGCACGACGCGCAGCGGGGCGAGCCGCTCCTTCTCCTCGCCACTCAGCGAGTCGTAGGCGCCGTAGGAACTCGCGAACTCCGTTTCCCCGCCCCGCTCGGCCACCTGGACCGCCGAAAGCACCGTCGCCTTCTGCGGGTACTCGTCGTTGGTCGGCGTGCACCCGTCGATGTGCCAGTCGAAGGTTGCGCGCAGATACGCCGCCGACGAGTTCTTCGACTTGTCGAGCGTGACGGGATAGATGCCCGCGACGGGATGGTGTCCGTCCGACGAATGGTCGATATCACCGAGCCTGCGGCAAAACTCCACCTGTGCCTCGGGTTCGAGCCGCAGACCAGGGAACACCAGTACGCCGTTGTCCTCCAAGGCATTCAGGACAGCTGCACCCAGCGTCTCGTCACCCAGCGATGACGAGTCCAGCCCGGTGACCTCCGCGCCGACCGACGCGGTGAGCTTGTTGATCGTCAGCAGACTCATGCTTCTCCTGTCACGTTAATGCTCCTCGCGTGCGCGTCACCTTATTGCTCCTCGCGTGCGCGTCACGTTATTGCTCCTCGCGTGCGCGTCACGGCACCGGCGCACTGACGCGGTGCATTTCCGCATCGGCGGAGTCGGCCGGCTTCTGCGTGCCGAAGATCTCGACGGCCATCGAGACCATGATCATCGAGTAGATGAGGTGCAACAGGTTCAGCGCGTCGTCGGGCACATCCTCAAGGGGAAACTTGTCGCAGTAGTCGATGGCCTCCTCGAAGCGTGGCGAGAACGCATCGTAGAACTCCCGGATCTCCGACATCGGAGTCGACAGGCGCGCCTCCCACCGCTCGGGTTCGGTTGCCAGACACCATTTCTCGGCGAACTTCTCGAATTCGGCGAAGGCGCTGGGAAGACGGGGTTCGGTCACGATCACACTCCCACCGGTGCGCGTTCGGACTTGTACTCCTCGACCCATTTGACGGCCTCGTGGTGCAGGTGACGCACGAGGATCTCCTGGTCGGACAGCGGGAAATCGTCGACGACCGGTTCTCCCAGGCCGTACTCCAGCGCGGCCTGCGTGCCGCCGAGCATGCCCGCATCCTGTAGCGCGAACTCCTTGAGCACCACCGAGGCAACCTCGTGTTCGATTCGCTCGCGCACCGTCCGCGCCGGATGAAATGCGTTGTAGGCCTCAAACTTATGGGTGTTGTGCGAGGTCGGCCAGTAGCGGTAGAGCAGATACCAACCGTGGTAGATCAGAATCTCCAGGTTGGGGAAAATCTGGAAGTTGGTGATGCCCCACGGTTCGATCCCGCCGGGGTTGAGACCGGCTGACTGGTGCGTCTCCGGGGTCCGCCACGGTCCGACAAGCCCGCTGCGCGTGATGCGTTCGACCGGATACATGTACTCGGGATCCAGCAGCCAGCGGCGGGTGCCCGCGGTCGACACCAGACGGTGGGGGCCGTCGATCTGGAAGTGCCCGCACTCGAACGTCTGGTTGGGTTGACGCACCGCACTGGGCACCTGCTGACTGTGCAGCGACGGCACGTGGTAGTACTCCTGGAACGCGTCGGCGAAGATCTTCCAGTTGCTGTTGTTGTGCGCCTCGAAGTCGTAGCGCTCGGTCATCAGCCCGAACGGATAGTCGTCGAGCGCGGTGATCATCGGCCCGAGGAATTCCCGCAGGCTCCAGCGTGGTTCGGGATCGAAGTTGATGAAGATGAACCCGTTCCATACGTCGCAGTTGATCGGTTTGAGCCCGTACTTGTCGGTGTCGAGGTCGAAGAACTCGCCCTCTTGCTGGACGAACGTCAGATCACCCTTGAGGTCGTAACGCCAACCGTGGTACTTGCAGGTGAACTGCCGGCAGGTGCCCTTGACCTCCTCGTTGGGAAAGTCGTTCCACACCAGCTTGTTTCCGCGGTGTCGGCAGACGTTGTAGAAGGCGCGGATCTGTTGATCCTTACCCTTCACCACGATCACCGACGTTCTGACCGCGTCGATTTCCTTGGTGAGGTAGCTGCCGACGCGCGGGAGCTCCTCGACGCGGGCGACGTTGAGCCACGCCCGCTTGAAGACGGCCTCGCGTTCGAGTTCGTAGAACTCGGGGGATATCGAGTCTCGGAACGAGATGGGCGCGGTGCCCAGTTCCGGGTAATGCTGCGTCCAGCTGCCCTCTGCCGGCTTAGGCCACTTCCCCATGCGAACCTCCCTCTCGTGCTAACAAACTCATCACATCACCGATCCGCCGTTGACGCCGAGCACTTGGCCGGTAATGAATCCGGCCTCCTCGGAACACAGGAACCCGACCGCCGCGGCGATATCGTCGCCGGTGCCAAGGTGGCCCAGCGGCACGCTGGCAGCCATCTGCTCGTTGGGGGGCAGGTGTCCGGCCGCCTGACCCGCGTGCTGCATCGGGGTCTCGATGGCCGACGGCGGGATGTTGTTCACCGTGATACCCACCGGGCCGAACTCGCGGGCAAGCGATCTCGTCAGCGAAAGCAGTGCGCCCTTGGACGCGGCATAGTGCGCCATCTGGGGTGAACCGCGCTGGGCACTGGACGAGGAGATCATCACGATGCGGCCCCACCCCGCGTCGATCATGTCCGGGATCGCGACCTGACAGCAGTGGAACGTGCCGGTGAGGTTGACGTCGATCAGTCGCTGCCACGCCGCGAGGCTGAGTTGCGTGAACGGAGCCCAATCGACCGCGCCGGCGCTGGTGACCAGAATGTGCACCGGCCCCATTTCGCTGCGCACCTTGGCGAACGCTTCCTCGACGGCCGCGCGGTCGCTGACGTCGACGGCTACCCCCAGCGCCGTCACGCCGTCAGCGCGCAGCTCTTCGGAAACCCGCTGGGCCGCTTCACCGTTGAGGTCGAGCACGGCGACCTTATGGCCGCGTCTCCCGAGCTCGTGGCAGGTCGCCTCGCCCATGCCCGAAGCGCCCCCTGTCACCACTGCTACCCGCGTCACTGGCACCGCCTCTACTCGTAGACCACGTGGACTATTCGGCTCGTTGGCAGAGATTGACACGTCAACACCCAGCCTTCGGCCACTTCATCGTCGTCGAGCGCGTCGTTGTTGAGCATCCGCGCGCTGCCGGACTCGATGCGCGCCATACACGTCCCACACGACCCGGTTTCGCAGGACGACGGCGCCTTCAGACCCGCCATGCGGGCGGTCTGCAACAGCGTGTTGCCGGCCCGGTAGGAGGCGGTGACGGTCTTACGATCCAGTTCGATGACGACCTCTTCGGTCGCTACCGAGCTTTCCGCCGCGTCGGCCGGCACCGGTTCCACCTGAAACCGCTCGAGATGCAACCGTTCGCGCGGAACGGCCGCGCCAAGCAACGTCTCTTCGACGGTGTCCATGAACGGGCCGGGGCCGCAGATGTAGTAGTCGGCATCGGTGGCCGCGTCGATGAACGACTGGATCGCGGCGCGCTGCACGACGCCGGACTCCTCGTCGAAGTGCTCGGTCAGCGCCAGCCGAGCGGGGTTGGCCTCGACGAGCGCACGCAGCGATTCCCCGAAGATCACGGAGTCCCGGCTTCGGTTGGCATAGAACAACCTGATGCGTCGGTTGGTGCTCACCAGAGCCGAACCGATCAACGAGAAGACCGGTGTGATCCCGCTGCCACCAGCGAAGGCGACGATGTCACGGTCGGAGTCGCTCAGGACGAATCGACCCTCCGGTGGCGACGCGTGGATTTCGACGCCGGTCGCCGCGGTGTCGTTGAGGTAGTTGGAAACCAACCCACCGGGATCGCGCTTGACCGTGATCTGCAGTTCGCCGCCGTTGTGGGGCGACGACGACATCGAGTAACACCGCCGGTGATCATCGCCGGCGACCTTCACCCGCAGGGTGAGGTACTGGCCCGCCTTATAGCGGAAACGATGCGAGCATTCGGCGGGCACGTCGAGCACCAGCGACACGGCGTCGCTGGTCTCGCGCACCACGCGCTTGATGCGCAGCGGCGCAAATTCGGCGGCTTGTTCCGACATCACCGCGAGAGTATCAAGTACTTGCGACTAATCTCAAGTACTTGTCTGCCGAACTATGGCGATGGGCCCCGTGTTGTCGTTAGCCGCGACTTCGGCGCTGAGCACAACGACTATTCGCTGATGTGGTCGCCGGCGAGGGTGTGCCCCGTGCCCTTTTCCACGACGCGTGCCAGTAGGTCGCGCAGAGTCTGTTGTTCCTCGGGCGTCAGCACACCGAACACCGCCTCGTGGGCAGCGATCGCGTCGCTGACCACTGCGGCGGCGACGTCACGGCCTTGATCGGTCAGGTATGCCTTCAGGATTCGGGCGTGCTGTGGGTCCGGTTTGCGCTCGACGAGCCCACGTTGTTCCAGGGCCTTCATGGCCAGCTGCACGCCCTGGGGAGTGATCAGCAGTCGGCGCGCGAGTTCGGCGCCGGAGAGCCCCGGCTCGTTGGCGAGCTGGCGCAGCACACCGATCTGCGCCGTGCTGACACCGTGCTGGCTCACCGCGTCATTCACGGCGGTCAGCGAGAAGTACCACGCCTGCTTGAGGTGCCACAGGATGTTGTCGACCAGTTCCATGCCGAGGTCTTCAGCCATGACGTCAACTCTCGTCGTGTTTGTAGATCTGACCGTCCTTCATCACGAACCGCACGTCGAGTGTGGTGGAGATGTCGGTCGACGGATCACCTGGCACGGCGATGATGTCGGCAAGGTATCCGGGTGCCAGACGGCCTAATTCGTCGTCGGCCTCGATCAGTTCGGCGCTTATGACGGTCGCGGCCCGGATCGCCTGCATCGGCGTCATGCCTCGATCGACGAGGGCTCGCAGTTCCTTGGCGTTCTGGCCATGCGGAATGGCCGGGGCATCCGTGCCGCAGGCGATGCGCACGCCGGCCGCGATCGCCTTCGGCAACATCGACTGCGCCCGCGGGAACACCTCCTCGGCCTTCTTGCGCAACTCCGGAGCGATGCGGTCGACGGCCATCGCTTCGGTCAGATAGGTGGTCGACACCAGGAAGGTGCCGGTGTCGGCCATCAGCTGAATGGTGTCGTCGCTGGCGAGGAAGCCGTGTTCGATGCAGTCGATACCCGCCTTGATGCATGCGCGAATCGAGCTGTCCCCCACCGCATGCGCGGCCACCCGCACCCCGGCGCGGTGCGCCTCGTCGGCGATCGCGGCGAACTCCTCGTCGGAATACTGCTGCGCACCCGGTGCGGTGCTGTGAGACATAACCCCGCCGGAGGCCGACACCTTGATCAGCTTGGCCCCGTGCCGCACCTGGTAGCGCACGCAGGCTCGGACGTCATCGACGCCGTTGGCGATGCCCTCGGCCACCGACAGCGGCATGATGCCGGGCGCGAGCCGCTGGAACACCGTCGGATCGAGATGACCGCCATACGGCGTCACCGCATGCCCCGCAGGGTAAATGCGCGGGCCGACGTGCCAGCCCTGGTCGATCGCGCGCTGCAACGCCACGTCGAGCAGGTAACCGCCCGTCTTGACCATCAGGCCGAGGTTGCGCACGCTCGTGAAGCCGGCTTCCAGGGTGGTCCGCGCGTTGACCGCACCGCGCAAGGTGCGATAGGCGGGATCGTCCTGCACGCCATGCATCGGGGTGGGCAACCCCTCTGGCCCACCCGGCCCACCGATGAGCAGGTTCAGCTCCATGTCCATCAGCCCGGGCAGCAGCGTGACATCGCCCAGATCGATGTCGCGTGCCGGATCTGGTGGCGCCGCAGTGGGGTTCACCGCGGAGATGCGGTTGCCCTCGACGACCACCACGGCCGGTGAGCGGACCTCGCCGGCCTCGACGTCGGCCCAGCGGGCCGCGCGTAGGACTGTCTGGGTCACGGTACGGGTTCTGACACGCAGTCCAGCGTCGTGGCGCCCGAGTCCGGCACCTTCGGCTGCTTCCAGCACTCGACCGGAAACGACACCTGGATCATCGAATAGAGAAGATGCATCAGGTTGAGCACATCCTCGGGCAGGTCATCTAGAGGGAACTTGTCGCAGTAGGCGATCGCTTCCTCGGCACGTGCTGTGACGGCGTCGTAGAAGGCCTGTATCTCGTGCATGGAACTGGCCAACCGCTTGGCATAGCGCTCCGCCTCGGTCGGCAGACACCAGTCGGAAAACTCTTCCAAATCAGCGAATTCGGGCGGCAGTTTCGCTGTCATGGTAGCGGTATCGGTCATCTCACACCCCTGCCGTCTTGCGCTCGTAGTCCTCGACCCAGGCCGCGGTTTCCTTGTGCAGATGGCGAATCAGCACCTCCTGATCGCACAGCAGGAAGTCGTCGAGGACCCGCGATTCGATCATCGACTGGGTGGCTTCGAGGGTGTTCGCGTCCTGAAGGCCGTACTCCTTGAACGAGACGGCGGCCAACTCCTGAGCGATGCGCTCACGCGGCGTGCGGGGCTGTGGGAAGTACACGGTGCCCTCGAAGATGTGGGTGTTGTACGACGTCGGCCAGTAGTGGTAGGTCAGGTACCAACCTTGGCCCCAGAACAAAACGACGAAGTTGGGGAACAGCTGGAACGAATCCAGGCCCCAGGGATCGCATTTCGCCGGGTTCAGTCCCGGAGGCATCTCTCCCAGATCCTGTTTGTCCCATGGCCCGAACAGGCCGCTGCGGCAGATATCCTCGATCGGCTTGCGCATCTCGTCGGCCATCTCCCAGGCCCGCACACCGGACGTGCTCACCAGACGGTGCGGTCCTTCGATGCGGTAATGCGGCGCTTCGAATCCGGCCTCTGCCGCCGCCTTCGAGTACGCGGTGGGCGACTGGTTCGCGTGCAGCACGGGTGCGTGGTAGAACTCCTGGAACGCGTCCATGTAGAGCTTCCAGTTGGCCTTTACTTCCGACCGGTAGTAGAACCGCGACGTCATCTTGTCGAACGGATAGCCTTCGAGACTCGTGATCATCGGTCCGAGGAAGTCGCGCAGGGACTGTTCGGGCTCTTTGGCGAAGTTGACGAAGATGAACCCTTCCCACACCTCGCAGTGCACCGGAACCAGACCGTAGCGGCTCTTGTCGATGTCGAAGAACTCCGACTCCTGCTGCACGAATGTCAGGTTGCCGTCCAGGTCGTAGCGCCAGGCGTGGTACTTGCAGGTGAACTGCCGACACACCCCGCTGGTCTCCTCCAGCGGCAGGTCATTCCACACCAGCTTGTTGCCGCGATGACGGCAGATGTTGTGGTAGGCCTTCACCTCACCGGACGTGGTGCGCACGACGATGATCGACGTGTTCACGACCTTCAGCTCTTTGGTGAAGTAGCTGCCCTTACGCGGAACCTGCTCAACGCGACCAACATTGAGCCACGCCCGCCTGAATATGGCCTTGCGTTCCTTCTCAAAGAACTCGGGGCTGATCGAATCCTCATAGGAGACGGGACCGGTGCCCAGCTCCGGATAGTGCTCCGTCCAACTTCCCTCTGGCGGTTTGGGAAAGCGAGCCATTGCTTACTCCTGTCGACCCTGCGTCCCGGCCCGACCGCGCCGGGAGGTGCAGCGCCGACGGTATATGCTCCATGTCACAATCGCAAGTAGTTGATATTGCTCGGCAGGAGGGAGTCGAACGGGTGCGCTCGGAGGAACTGTTCATCGGCGGCACGTGGACCACAGCCAGCACCGATAACCGAATCAACATCGTCTCCCCCCATACCGAGGAGCCGGTGGCGCGCGTGGCCGCCGCGGGCCCCGAAGACGTCGACGCGGCGGTGGCTGCGGCGCGCAACGCCTTCGACAAGGGGCCGTGGCCGCGCCTGCGTCCGGCCGAGCGGATCGCCGCCGTGCGCAACGTCGCCGAGGCGTACGGCCAGCGGCGGTCGGACATGGCCGAGGTGATCACGTCCGAGATCGGCGCGCCGATCAGCTTCGCCCAGCGCGCACAGGTCGCACTGCCATGGTCGATGATGACGGCGTTCTGCGACCTGGCCGACACGTTCCCGTGGACCGAAGCACGGCCGGGCAGATACGGGTCCGACGTCCACATTCGTCGAGAGCCCGTCGGGGTGGTGGCCGCGATCGTGCCGTGGAACATGCCGCAGTTCCTCACCGTCACCAAGCTGATTCCGGCGCTGCTGGCCGGCTGCACCGTGGTCCTCAAGCCCGCGCCTGAGTCGCCGCTGAACGCGTTGCTGCTCGCCGAAATCCTCGCCGAGTCGGATCTGCCGCCGGGCGTGGTCAGCGTGCTGCCCGGCGACGGTGCCGTCGGTGAGTACCTGGTGAAGCACCCTGGCGTCGACAAGGTGTCCTTCACCGGCTCGACAACCGTGGGCAAGGCCGTCGCGGCGGCGTGCGCGGCCGACCTGAAACGCGTCAGCCTCGAGCTCGGCGGCAAGTCCGCCGCGATCGTGCTCGACGACGCCGATCCGGGCGCCGTCGCGGCCGGTGTGCGGTCGGCGAGCTTGAGCAACAGCGGCCAGATCTGCAACGCGCTGACCCGAATTCTGGTGCCCGCCAAGCGAGCCGGCGAATTCACCGACGCATTAGCCGCTGAGATGTCGTCGTTGGTGGTCGGGGATCCGACCGATGCCGCCACGCAGGTCGGTCCGCTGGTCGCCCAGCGCCAGCAGGAGCGCGTGCGGGGCTACATCGATGCGGGCCAGGCCGGCGGCGCCCGTCTGGTCGTGGGCGGCACCGAGATGCCCGACGGCATCGACAAGGGGTGGTACGTGCGTCCCACCCTTTTCGATCAGGCCGACAACGGCATGCGCATCGCCCGTGAAGAGATTTTCGGCCCGGTGCTGACCGTCATCGCCTACGCCGACGAGGACGAAGCGGTGAGCGTTGCCAACGACTCCGACTACGGGTTGGCCGGTTCGGTGTTCACCGCCGACGGCGAGCGCGGGCTCACCGTCGCCGAACACATCCGCACCGGCACGTTCGGCGTCAACCAGGGCTACCCCATGGACCCGTTCGCGCCGTTCGGCGGGGTCAAGGGCAGCGGCTACGGACGCGAGCTCGGCCGTGAGGGCATCGAAAGCTACACCGAGACGAAATCCATTTCGGTTGCCGGAGGCAACAATTGAGCTCCCGTAGCGCAGTAGTCAGGGCAGCTTGATCGCAGAGATGTACATCTCGATGACGGGCCGGTACAGGTCGACCTCGTCGAGTTCGCTGTTCAGCACGACGGAATCGCTGGTGGCCACGAGCACCTGCGCGAAGGTCAACGGCGGGATCAGCAATGTCCCGCCGAGCCTGTCGATGCCGGCGACGATGAACTTCGCGAGGTCCTTGACGACCTCTAAACGCTTCTGCGCCACCCGCTCACGCACTTCGGGATTGCGCAGCAGGTACAGGGTGAATTCATGGCCCAGCGCTGCGTGCTCCGCGCCGCGCTCGTGGCTGATCTGGCGCCACCGCGCAGCGATCTCGTCGAGTTCGCGCGATCCGACATGATCGGCGGAGATCACCTCGGCGAAATTGTCGAAATAGCGCCGCCAATACCGGTCGCTTACCGCCAGGAAGAGGTCCTCCTTGGTGGCGAAGTGTTTGTAGATGGCGCCCTTTGTGTAACCGGCCGCGCGCGCGATGTCGTCGAGAGTCGCTGAGATGAAACCCTTTTCAGCGAAGACTTCCTCAGCGGCATCCAGCAGCAGTGAGCGCGTGTGTTCGAGGCGCCGTTCCCGCGTCCACCGCTCCACCATGAAAAAAGTCTGCCACAGAATCCCAGAACCCTGTTGGACATTCAGATACTCATTGGTATCTTGATGCTGGCAGTGGCCGGGCAGTCTCCAGGAGGCGACGTGAGCGACCTATCGAGCAAGCGACAACCTGCAGTCACCGAACCGGCCGGCGCGGTGACCGCACTCGGTGCGGAGGGACAGCGTCCCTCGAGCGCTGTCAAGATCTGGGCGACGTTCGGCGCCGCGGTCCTGCTTCTCCAGTTGTGGGTGTGGGGCAAGTGGATCACCGGCCCGTACTTCCAGCAGGTGTACGCCGGTCCGACCCCGGTGCCGCTGTACATGAAGATCCCGCTCATCGCGAATGCGGTTGTTCTCTGGGTGGGCCTGCCGTTCGCGCTCTACTACTTCTTCATTCGGCCGTGGCGCCGCGAACGGCGAATCACTTTGGACGGCATGCTTTTCCTGTCGATGGGCCTGATGTTCTTCCAGGACCCGCTGCTGAATTACTTCAACACGTGGTGCACCTACAACACCTGGCTGTTCAACCGGGGCGCATGGACACCGCACCTACCGGGGTGGTTCTCACCTGACGAACCCGGCCGGATGGTGCCCGAGCCCTTGCTGACGAACTCGGTGGGATATGCCTACGGGGTTCTGCTGATCACGATCGTCGGCTGCTTCGTGATGCGCAAGATCAAGTCGCGGTGGCCCAACATCAGCAACGTGCGTCTGATCCTGGTGACCTACGCCATCGCCTTCGTGTTCGACTTCGTGATGGAGGCCCTTGTCCTGTTGCCGACGGGGCTCTACACCTATCCCGGCGCCATCCGGGCGGTGTCGTTCAATGCCGGCACGTATTACCAATGGCCTGTTTACGAAGGGCTCCTGTGGGGCGGCGTCCAGACGGCCCTGTGCTGCCTGCGCTTCTTCACCGACGACCGTGGCCGCACGATCGTTGAGCGCGGATTGGACCGTATCCGGGGCGGTTTCGTCAGGCAACAGTTCGTCCGGTTCCTGGCGATCTTCGCCGCGGTGAGCGCGTGCTTCTTCTTCCTCTACAACGTTCCCGTCCAGTGGTTCGCCATGCACTCCGACCCGTGGCCAGAAGACCACCTGAAGCGGTCGTACTTCAACGGCGGGGTGTGCGGTGACGGGTCTGAATTCCCCTGCCCCGACCCCAGCCTGCCACTACCGAGCAGGTGGTCCGGCTACATCAATAAGGACGGCGAACTCGTCCTCCCGGAAGGCAAGCAGGTGCCCGAGACGGTGCCGTTCGACCGGGGCAAGTGAGGGCTCAGGGCATCTTGATGGCCGATACGTACATCTCGAGGATCGGCCGGTAGAGGTCGACGTCGTCCAGCTGGCTGCCCAATTCGACGGCATCGGTGGTGGCGATGAGGATCTGGGCGAAGGTCGCCGCAGGGATCAGCATCGTCGCCCCGAGCCGCTCGATTCCCTCGACGATGAACTCTGCGAGCTGATCGACTACCTCTGACCGTTTGGCCGCCACGCGTTCTCGTGCTTCGGGATTACGAAGGAGATACAGGTTGAACTCGATGCCCAGTGCCGCGTGCTCGGCGCCGCGGTCCTGGCTGAGCCGTCGCCACCGCGCGGCGACTTCCTCGAGTTCGTGCGGGCCGAAGTGGTCGGACGCCGACATCACCTCAGCGAAGTTGTCGAAATAGCGACGCCAGTACCGGTCGCTCGCCGCGAGGAACAGGTCTTCCTTCGTGGCGAAGTACTTGTAGATGGCGCCCTTCGAATATCCCGCAGCCCCGGCGATGTCATCGAGCGTCGCGGGTACAAATCCTTTTTCGGCAAACACTTGCTCGGCGGCATCGAGGAGCAACGAACGGGTGCGCTCGAGGCGCCGCTCGCGGGTCCACGGTTCGATCATGCGGCAATCTTGCCACAAATTTTGACCCCTTGGTCATTCAGATACCGACTGGTAGATTTTTGGATCATTGGCCACTACGTATCGACCACACCGCAGAGGAGACGGCGTCACATGAGTGACCTATCCCAGAAGAAACGCGTTGTCACCGAGCCTCTGCCCGACGCGTCGCTGGGCGCGGAGCCGCAATCGAAGATCCCCGCGGTGAAAATCTGGGCGGCGTTCGGCGCCGTGATCCTCGCCTTCCAGCTGTATGTCTGGATCCGCTGGATCTCCGGGCCCAACTTCGAGCGGGTTCCCGCAGGACCGAGTGATCCGCCGACGTTCATGAAGGCGATCCTGTTCACCTGGACCACGGTGATCGTCATCGGCATGCCAATTGCCGTGTGGTGGTTCCTCATTCGGCCGTGGCGTCGGGAGCGCCGCATCACCCTCGACGGCATGCTGTTCGTGTCGTGCGGACTGCTGTGGTTTCAGGATCCGCTGCTGAACTTCTTCAATACCTGGAGCACCTACAACACCTGGATGTGGAACATGGGCTCATGGGTCCAGGACATTCCAGGATGGGTGTCGTTCGGGGAACCGGGCGCCATGATGGCCGAACCGGTCCTGATGAACGCCCCGGGCTATTTCTTCGTCCTGCTGTGCACCATGCTCGGATGCTGGGTCATGCGTCTGGCCAAGAAGCGCTGGCCCAACATCAACACCGTCGGCCTGATCGGCGTGGTGATCGCTTGGACCTTCCTCTTCGATTTCGTCATCGAAGGCCTGTTCCTCATGCCGATGGGGTTGTTCACCTATCCGGGCGCAATTCAGGCGCTGTCGGTCAATGCCGGCACGTACTACCAGTGGCCGCTCTACGAAGGCCTCATGTGGGGCGGTGTCCAGGCCGGTCTGTGCTGCCTGCGCTACTTCACCGACGACCGCGGCCGGACGTTCGTCGAACGCGGACTCGACCGGGTGCGCGGCGGTTTCGTGAAGCAGCAACTCACCCGCTTCCTGGCGATCTTCGCTGCGTGCAGCGCGTTCTTCTTTGTCTTCTACAACATTCCGGCACAGTTCTTCGCGATGCACCAAGATCCCTGGCCGGAGGATGTCCTCAAGCGGTCGTACTTCCTGATGGGCATCTGCGGCGAAGACACCGATCGGCCATGCCCGGACCCGGCACTGCCGATGCCCCTGACGAATTCCGGCTACATCAACCATGACGGCCAGCTCGTCCTACCCGATGGCGTCGATCTTCCGAAGAATGTCCCGTTAGAGCGAGGAAAATAAGTTGCGCAACAATACTTCTGCGGTCGTGACCCCTGTCCCGGAAGCGCCGTTTTATCGTGCGGTGGGCGACGAGGTGCAGGTCTTCCGCGCGGCGGCCCGCCGTGGTCTGCCGGTGTTGTTGAAAGGCCCGACGGGATGCGGGAAGACGCGCTTCGTGGAAGCCATGGCCCACGAGCTCGGACGAGAGTTGATCACCGTCGCCGGCCACGAGGACATGACGTCGGCCGATCTGGTCGGTCGATTCCTGCTGAAAGGCGGCGAGACGGTTTGGGTGGACGGTCCGTTGACCCGCGCCGTGCGCGAAGGCGCCATCTTCTATCTCGACGAAGTGGTGGAGGCGCGACAGGACACCACCGTGGTCATCCACCCGCTCGCCGATCATCGCCGTGAGCTTCCCGTCGACCGGCTCGGCACGACTTTGACTGCGGCACCGGGCTTTCAATTGGTGATTTCCTACAACCCGGGTTACCAGAGCGTGCTGAAGAACCTGAAAGAGTCGACGCGACAGCGGTTCATCGCGATCGAACTCGGCTATCCCTCCCCCGAGATCGAGACCGAGGTGGTTGCCTACGAAGCAGGGGTCGACACCGAGACCGCACGGTCGTTGGTGAAGCTCGCGTACGCCATCAGAAATCTCGAGGGCTCACCATTGCGCGAAGTGTCCTCCACCCGCATGCTGATCCTCGCCGGTGGCCTCGCAGCCGAAGGACTGAATTTGCGCAGTGCCGTGCACGCCGCCGTCGTCGAGGTACTCTCGGACGACGCCGATGTCATTCGCGCTCTCGATGAACTCGTAAATTCCGTTCTGCCCCAAACGTGACCGACATATCCGATCCCGCTCGCTTCCGCTTCCTCGCCACCTACGTCGCGGGTAGGTCCGTCGACGTCGCCGAGGCGCCGGCTGGCCAGCCTGCACACACCAACGGCCAGTTCATCTTCGTCTCGGCTGGAGGTTCCGTCTCCGAGCAGCGGCGCGAAATGCTGGTTCAGGCCGCACTTCTCGGCGCGGGCAGCCTTGACCCGTCCCTGGTGAAGGCGCTGCGGGCACGCTCGACGTTGGCACGTCGTTATCTGGCACTCGAAGGCCAGCGGGTCCTCACCGAACTCACCCGACAGATCCCACTCGATGCCGCATTTGTGCCAGACCGGCAGCCCAGGACCGCGAGCGCCGCCGAGTCGCTCGGGGTGGCCAAGAGCCGAGCCGAGATCCCCGATCCGCCGGCGTGGTTCGGTGTCATCAAACCCTCCCGGTTGTTGGGGTCGTCTGCCGGACCCGGTGGACAAACGACCAACAAAGATCTGCAGCTGCAGTTCAATCCCATCGACATGCCGGACTCAGAGCACGACGACGAGGACGAGGATGACGACGGCGGGAAGTCGAACGAGAGCAAGATCCTTAAGTTGTTCGAGAGCCCGCTATTCAACAACCAGTCGGTATCGGACTACTTCCGAAAAATGTTCGGCGGTAAGCGATCCGACGGGGAAGGTGCCGCGGGCGCCGAGATGACGGTTCGGTCGATCCGGCGGGTGCAGGAGATTGGGCCGAACGCCCGCCCGCTACCTACCAAGATTCACTTCAGCGATGACGGTAAGCCCGGCGCTGCGGTCGGTGTAGGCGGTGCCCTGTATCCGGAGTGGGACGTCTTCAACGACCGGTACAAGCCTGACTGGTGCCGGGTGATCGACTTTCCGCTGACCGTCGCGGCGGACGTCACGAATGCCGGTGTCGCGCACGACGATGTGCTGCGGCGTCGCCTTGCCCGCGTCGGACTCGGACCGAAGGTCCTTCGCAGCCGTGCCGATGGCGACGACCTCGACATCGAGGCGCTCATCGACCTCTTCATCGATCTGCAGTCCGGCTTTTCGGCGCCCGAGCATGTCTATCTGGAGCGCCGCAAACTTGCCCGCAATCTCGGCGTGCTCATTCTCATCGACGCCTCCGGGTCTGCCGTAGACGCCGACCCCGACGGCCTCGCCGTGCATGACCACCAGCGACGGGCGGCGGCCACCCTGGCCGTGACACTGGAAGAGCTTGGTGACCGCGTCGCGGTCTACGCATTTCGATCGCAGGGTCGCCACGCCGTGCATTTGCCCGTCATCAAGACGTTCGATCAGAGTTTCGGCGCCGTGGGGCGGGCTAGGCTCAACCAGCTGCAGCCGTCGAGCTATACGCGGCTTGGCGCCGCGATTCGCGGTGCGGGTGAGATCCTCAAAGCAGAGGCCGGCACACCTAACCGGCTGCTGCTCGTGCTTTCCGACGGGTATCCCTACGACGACGGCTATGAAGGTAGGTACGCCGAGGCCGACGTTCACAAGGCCTTGGAGGAGTTGCGTACCGAAGGCGTTGCCTGCCTTTGTCTTTCCATCGGCGCCGCCACGGCAGCTGAGTCGCTCGAACGCGTCTTCGGCTCTGCCAGCTATGCCAGCTCGGCGACGCTGGCCGAATTGAGTCCACGGATGGACGAACTATTCCTGTCGTCATTGCGCGAACTCGCCGCTCCAGCGCCGCAGCGAGGCTAAGCGCTTCGCCTAACTTCATTCACTGGTCAACGCGCCGGCGCAGGTATAGGCTTCCACCCGCAATAGCAACTAGTTGATATTGCTCGGGTAGGAGCGTGACGGCGATGACGACGATGTCGGATGGGGAACCCAACTTCGCACAGCCGTGGGCGCCGCATCGCAAGCGGATCTATCTCGCCGTTGCGGCCTTCACGGCCCTGGTGTTCGGCGCCATGACGATCGGCGTGGGCACCGGCATCATCGAGCCGACGTTCGCCTCCGACGTCATCGCGAACCTACTGTTCGGCATCCCTGTGATACTGCTTCCACTGGTGCTGCTGTGGGATGCACCGGGAGAACGGCGATCTCGGCTCGACAAGGCGGCCGAACTCACGCTGTTCTATCTCCCCTATACCGCGTTCAGCCAGATCGGCTACGAATTGGTGTTCCTGGTCGGGGCGCCGCTGGGCTGGTGGGGACCTACGACGGATCCGGGATTCAGGTGGCTGTGGTGGCAGTACGGCCTCGCCGACACTCGGTACGTCAGCGGCAATCCTCTGACGTTCGGGTTGGAGGTCGTCGGCGTGACAACCGGCATCGTCGTCATCGCGACCTGGAGCCGGCTGGTCCGCCGCGGTCTACCGGCAGAGTCGCGCATCCGCTGCCTGTGGGTGGCGTTCGCGTGCTGCGCCGTGCTGATGAGCAGCACTTCGGTGTACTACTTGTCCGAGGTGGGCTCAGGATTCAACGACATCGGGCAGGGCGCGTTCGGCTTCTGGTTCAAATTCATCGGCGAGAACATCCCGTTCATGGTTCTGCCGCCGCTCGTCCTTTACGCGATCTACCTACAGGTCGACTACCTCACCCGAAAGGCTGGGCTGCGGGCGCTACAACCCAGCCCGGTTTCCGAGGCCAGCTCCGCCTAGGCGGCGTCTCGTTCGGCGAGTGCTATGCCAACTCTCACCTCGACCTTGCTGAGGTGTACCCGCATCGTGCCCGGCGGTGGCGGTGCCGTTGACCAGTAACGGTGGTCAGTCGGCGTGACGAATTCCGCTGTGTGCGCGCCATTTTCCTCGTACGCCGCGGTGACTTGCCAGCCTGGCGACTCCTTGACGTAATTGCAGTGTTCACACGTGCCCAGGCCGTTCTCGGCGCTGGTAAGCCCTCCGCGATGCCAGGGCCGGGCATGGTCGCGATGTCGGATCGGCGCATCGCAATACGGTGTGCGGCACACTCGGTCACGCAGCCCGATGAACTTTGCGAGCCCCTTGGGGAAACGCCGCGACCGGGACTCCATCGCCACCAACTGACCCGACTTGGGATGGCGGTACAGCCGCCGCAGCGTGCACCGCGACCGTTTGTCGGCAACGGCCCTCACGACCAGTTTGCGGGCCACTGAGGCGGGGACGGGCCCGTAGCCGTCGACCACCGCCGCATTTTCGTCGTCGCCGAGCAGTGTCTCGTCGGTCAGCACCAGATCGACAGCCACCGAGTCCGCGACATCGGCCGGCTGCCCGGTAACCCGCTCGAACAAGGTGTCGGCCATGACCTGACCACGCGACCGCTCATCGAAGGTCGTGTCGGCGGCCCGCTTCAACGCGGCATACACACCGACTCCCTTGGCGACCGGGAGCAACGCGGTCACATAGGTCATGGTGTCGGGGGCGGGCCGGATCGTCACCGTGCGGTCGTGCTCGGCCTTGGCGGCCTGTTCGACCACCGCTCGCGGATCGAGCCGATACGCGACCGACTTGGCCTCGGCGGTGATCTGCTTATCGCCCTTGCCGTCGAGCTTGCCGACGTCGGCGCACATCTCGGCATCCAACGCCCGTCTGTCCTCGACGCTCAGGCACGCCGATTCCCGCACGATCAGCGTGGCCCGCCACTCCGAGAGCGCGCCGCACTCCAGCGCCGCCAACGTATGCGGCATCTCGAACACCAACGCCGTGGCGAACCCCAGGTGCCTGCCGCCGCGCGCAGGAGAATCGCACCGAGCCAACCCCACTTCGCTGGCCAAGCCGCGGCACTGCTTCGCGCGAGGCACGCCGGCGGCGGCCTCAGCAGCGCGGCGCTTTTCGGCGAGGGCCGCCGTCACGCGGGCCTGACCAGCGGCAGCGGCCGACTTCACCCGCTCCAAGCGCGCGATTTCGTCGACCAAGGCCGCCTCATCGGGCGACACCATTTCGAACATGTGTTCGACACTACACCACACCAGTGACATGCCGCGACCATTCTGATGCAGCAAAGCAACCCCGCGGCACCCACTTCGTGCCGCGAACTGCGGCGGCTAACGTGCCAACTGACATCAGCGCGTCGGCAGGCCGAGGACGTGTTGGGCGATGATGTTGCGCTGAATCTCCGACGTTCCGCCGGCGATGGTGCCGGCGAAGCTGCCGATATAGCGCGTGAACCAGCCCGCCGTGAATTGCGCTGGGCTGTATGGGTTATACGGCGCCGTCATCGCCGGGTCAGCCAGCGCGTCGGCACCCGCCGCCTCCAGGACGTGGCGGTAGGCGTTCTGTTCGGCCTCCGACCCGAACACCTTCAGCACCGACAATCCGGCCGTATCTCCTTCGCCGCGAGCGGCTTTCGCCAGTGCAGCCGACCCGAGCAAGCGCAGCGCCTGATAGTCCATGGCGATGGTGGCAAACTGGTCACGCTCTAACTGGCTCGCCGGTTGGAAGCTCTCGAGCGTCTGCCCCAGCCGGTTCGCGAACTGCAGCCACATCATTGTGCGTTCGTGACCAAGCGACCCGTTGGCGACCTTCCAGCCGCCGTTGAGCGGACCGACTAGATTCTCGGCCGGCACCTTCACATCGGTGAGGAAGACCTCGTTGAAATCCAGGTCATTGCGGTCGTACACATTCGCAAACGGCCGACACGTGACTCCGGGAGTGTCCGTCGGGATCAGCAGCGCGCTGATTCCCTTGTGCTTGGGTGCGTCAGGATCGGTGCGCACGAAGGAGAGGATGACGTCGGCGTCATGCGCACCCGACGTCCAGACCTTCTGCCCATTGACGATGAAGTGGTCCCCGTAGAGCACTGCCCGCGTCTTCAACCCCGCGAGGTCGGAACCCGCACCCGGTTCACTCATCCCCAACGAGGCGGTGATCTCCGCACGCAGAATCGGTACCGCCCACCGCTGCTTCTGCTCGTCGGTGCCGAACGACAGCAGCGACGCGGCGATGATGCCCACGCCCTGCGGGTTGAAGGCGTGATAAATGCGGCGTCGCGCCAGCTCCTCGCGATGCACGAACTGTTCCAGGACGCCGGCGTTGCGGCCGCCGAACTCGGGCGGGTTTCCCGGCAGCAGCCAGCCGTGGTCGAACTGCAGCCGCTGCCACCGCCGCGACCATTCCGGCACATGCGAGGTCGACCGCGAGCGCTCCGCGGCCGCTTCCGCCTCGGGAGGTAGATGCGCCTCGAGGAACGCGACGAACTCCGCGCGAAAGGCCTCGACGTCATCATCGAACCGCAATTGCACGAACCCAACATATCAAGTACTTAACATTTGGGTGGTGATGCGCTATGACTGATGGGTGCTCGACGGCGAGAAGATCCTGATCACCGGCGCGACCGGCAAGATCGCTTTTCCGATAGCCCGCGCCCTCGCCAAACGCAACGAGGTATGGGGCGCGGCTCGCCTGAGAGAGCCCGCTGACCGGGACAGGCTTTCGGCCGCCGGTATCACCCCGTTCGTCCTCGACATGGCAGACCCGGACTTCTCGAAGCTGCCGGCCGACTTCGGCTACGTGTTTCACGCGGCGGTCGATACCGGGACCGACGACTGGACCAGATGCGTCAAGACCAATGCCCACAATTCCGGTGCGCTGATGCATCATTGCCGAACAGCCAAGGGCTTTGTCTTCTGCTCGACCGGATCGATCTACGGTTACCAGGGCCAGCGCCCGCTACGCGAAACCGACCCGCCCGGTGTGCCGCTGCGGTCGAACTACAGCTTCTCGAAGGTCGCCGCCGAGTCGGTGTGCACCTGGGTGGCAGACCACTTCGGTATCCCGTTGACGATCATCCGCATCTGCTCCACCTATGGGCCCGAGGGCGGCGCCCCGGCCGACCGCCTGGAGGCGATGTTGGCGGGCAGACCCATTCGGCTGCACCCCGACAAGCCGAACAACTACAACCCCATCTATGAGGACGACTACGTCGAGCTCGGTATGCGCGCGATGGAAGTTGCCGCCATTCCCCCGGTCGTCGTCAACTGGGCGGGCAGCGAGACCGTCAGCATCGAGGACTACTGCACCTACATGGGCGAGCTAGTCGGCGTCGAACCCATCTTCGAGTACACCCCCAACGCGCACACGCCGCTCTGGCCGGACGTCACACGCATGCACGAGATCCTGGGCACGACGAAAGTGCATTGGCGCGAAGGCTTTCGACGCATGATTGCAGCCCGTCATCCCGAAATCCATCTGCGGGAAGGATCGACGTGACTCTTCCAGGGACTCCGTCCGACGAAGTCGACGGCGTGCTCGCTGCAGGGCGCGGCGATATCGGAACGCTCTTCGTCTCCATGGCACGACGCCATCCGGAGGGGCGCGACGCCGAGTACCTACGCTGGCACACCCTCGACCACCGGCCCGAGCAGCACCGACTTGCCGGTGTTCGGGCATCCCTGCGACTGGTGTCCACACCCGAGTGCCGAGCCGCCCGCGCGGTCAGCCACGAGCGCTTCGACCAAATCGACCACGTGATGACATACTTCTTCACCGATCAGAGCGGGCTGACGCCGTTCCTCGAACTCTCCGACGCGCTGGGCGGTGCCGACCGGAAGCTGCCCCTTCTGCCGCCGGTTCAGCGCGGTGTCTACGCGATTGAGCAGAAAGTGGCGGCGCCGCGGATAAAGATCGGCGCCGACGTCCTGCCGTGGTGGCCCGCGCAGGGTGTGTACCTCCTGTTGGAGACGGGCACGACCGAGCCCGTCGACCTCGTCGACGTCGACGGCGTTGGTGGCGTCTGGTCGGTGGCGTCGCAAGACGTCGACGCACGCCTGGCCAGCGCCCCTTCGGGGCAGCTACTCACCTACTGCTTCCTCGACGACGACCCGGTAGCGGTCAGTCAACGGTTGCGTCCCCTGCTTACTGACCGCTGGGAGCAGGCCGGTGTCGAATCACTGCTCGCCGCGCCTTTCTATCCTGTCGTGCCGTACCAGTGGGATCGCTATGTGCCGTAAGGGGTTTGGATGCGCATCGGCCTGATGGTCGGTTCCGACAAGGAACGTTCCCGGGCGGACCGGCTCAGCGGTCTGCTGGCCGACGGACAGGCCGCCGAGGAGCAGGGCTTCGCCACGTTCTGGATTCCCCAGGTCCCCGGCTATCTCGACGCGCTGACCGCCGTCGCACTGCTCGGCCACACAACTGAGCGCATCGAGATCGGCACGGCGGTGGTCCCGCTGCAGACCCGCCATCCGATGATCCTGGCGCAGCAGGCAATGACAACGCAGATCGCATGCGACGGCCGATTCGCGCTGGGCGCCGGGCCGTCACACCACTGGATCATCAAAGATCAACTCGGACTGCCGTACGACAAACCGGCCCGGCTCGTGCGTGATTACCTGGACGTGCTTGACGCGGCGTTCGCCGGCCCCGGCGCGGTGAACGTCGACAACAACAGCTATCACGTGCACAGCCCCGTGGACGTCACCGATGGGTATGAGATGCCGGTGCTCCTCGCGGCTCTCGGCCCGGCGATGCTGCGGATCGCGGGCGAGCGCACCCGCGGCACCATCCTGTGGATGGCCGACGAACGCGCGATCGGCGACTACGTCGTCCCGCGAATTACCGAAGCCGCAGGCCGCTCCGATATCCGCGTGGTCGCCGGCGTTCCCGTAGCGCTGTGTTCCGACGACGAGGTCGCCGACGCCCGGGCATACGCCAGCGCGTTGCTCGGCCACGCCGACTTCTCCCCGAACTACGTTCGGCTGCTCGAGCATGGCGACGCCGAAGACGTCGGGGACACGATGGCCGCAGGCGACGAGTCGACGGTGTTGTCGCGACTGCGCCGCTACCGCGACGCGGGCGTCACCGACCTTGCCGTGCGAGTCGTGCCGCTCGGTGACGACGCCCGTCAGCGCAGCGCTTCACGGCGACGCACCCAGGACTTCGTCGCATCGCTGGTGCCCGAGTTCGCCGCAGCTAGTTAGACATGCGTTAACTATTTGCGCTACCGAATCCAGCTGCTAATGTGCGATTGTGCCAGAGAGCCGCGAGTTGGCTGTAGCTGACGGTGGTCAACGTCGGGCAAGTTTCCAGCGCGCCCGCTCCACCGAGACCAAGCGGGCATTGGTGCAGGCGGCGATGGCGCTGTGGCGCACGAACGGCTACGCGAAGACGACGGTCGCCGACATTTGCCGGGCCGCCGGCGTGTCGCGGGCCCTGTTCTACTTTTACTTTCCGGCCAAGGAAGACGTGCTGTTCGAGGTCGGGCTGCTCTCCACGCGGGCGGCGCAGAAGACCGTGCACCAGCAGCTGTCAGGCGACTACGACGTCGATGCCGTGATCGTCGCGGCTCTGCGCAGCCTCGAGCGGTCGATGTCGCGCAACCCTCGCGACCTGATCGTCGAGACGATCCTGGAGGGTTATCGCCAAGAGCAGTGCATTCTGACCGGCGAGCGACCCGAGGACACCGACGCCGACATGTTCGGCGAACTGTTTCGCAAGGCGAAGGTCGACGGCAAACTGGGCGCCCACGTTGACGTGCCCCATCTGTCGAGGCTGGCCCAGATGCACGTCAGCGAGGGTGTACGGCACTGGGCCCTCGGCGGATTCGGAGAACAATCCTTCGCCGAGGTGGTGGCACGCGACATCGCCGCGCTAATCAGAGGCTTCAACCACCAGTCCTGAAGTGAAGGAGACACACAATGGCGTGGGATTTCGAGACCGACCCCGAATACCAGAAAGAGCTGGACTGGGCCGACGCATTCGTTCGTGACGAGATCGAACCGCTCGACCTGGCCTTCCCGCACCAGCAGTTCACCCCGCTGGACGACAACCGGCGCAAGGTCATCGATCCGCTCAAGGAAGAGGTCAGGCGACGCGGCCTGTGGGCGACTCACCTCGGACCGGAGTTGGGCGGTCAAGGTTACGGCCAGCTGAAGCTGGCTCTGCTCAACGAAATCCTGGGCCGCTCACAGTGGGCGCCAATCATATTCGGCTGCCAAGCACCCGACACCGGCAACGCCGAGATCATCGCCCACTACGGCACCGACGACCAGAAGAAGCGCTACCTGCGCCCGTTGCTGGACGGTGAGTTGTTCTCCTGCTATTCGATGACCGAACCGCACGCCGGCGCCGATCCCACCCTCTTCACCACGCAGGCGGTCCGCGACGGCGACGACTGGGTGATCAATGGCTGGAAGTTTTTCTCCTCCAACGCCAGAACCGCCTCCTTTCTGATCGTCATGGTGGTGACCAACCCCGAAGTCAGTGCCTACCAAGGCATGTCGATGTTCCTTGTGCCCACCGACACACCCGGTGTGAAGATCGTCCGAAATTTCGGATTACACGGCGAGGCCGAGGGCGAGGGGTCGCACGCGCTGATCCACTACGACAATGTCCGGGTACCGTCCGAAGCCCTCCTGGGAGGCGAAGGCCAGGCGTTCGTCATCGCGCAGACCCGCCTCGGCGGCGGCCGAATCCATCATGCGATGCGCACGATCGGGCTCGCACGCACTGCGTTGGACATGATGTGCGAACGGGCACTGAGCCGAGAAACCCAGGGCAGCAAGCTGTCCGACAAGCAGTTCGTACAGGGCTATATCGCCGACTCGTATGCACAGCTGCTCCAGTTCCGGTTGATGGTGCTCTACACCGCCTGGCAGATCGACAAGTACAACGACTACAAGAAGGTGCGCAAGAATATCGCCGCGGTGAAGGTGGTCATGCCGACCGTGCTGCACGACATCGCATGGCGGGCAATGCAAGTGCACGGCGCGCTCGGCGTCACCGATGATATGCCGTTCATGGGGATGGTGACCGGCGCCGCGGTGATGGGGCTGGCCGACGGCCCGACCGAGGTGCACAAGGCGACGGTGGCCAAGCAGGTGCTGCGCGACTACCGCCCCAGCACCGACACCTGGCCATCGGAGTGGATACCCCGAAAGCGTGAAGCGGCCCAACAGAAGTTTGCCGAGTACCTGGAGCACGAAGTGGGCAATCTATGAGCCAGCCGACTATAGACACCGCGCGCCTCGCCGAATGGATGGACGGCCAGGGCCTCCCCGGGAAAGGCGAGCCCCTGGAAGCCGACTTCCTCTCCGGCGGCACTCAGAACGTCATCTACAAGCTCACCCGCGGCGACGACGTGTGCGTGCTGCGCATGCCGCCTCCTGACGCTCCTCCCGACCGGGACAAGGGCATTCTGCGGGAGTGGCGGATCATCGAGGCGCTCGACGGCACTGAGGTGCCCCACACCGCGGCTTTCGGGGTCTGCCCCGATGCGTCGGTGCTCGGCCGCCCGTTCTACCTGATGGGCTTCGTCGACGGCTGGTCGCCCATGGACTTGACCGATCGACGGTGGCCGGAACCGTTCGGCAGCGACCTCGAAGCACGCGCGGGGCTGGCATACCAGCTCGCTGAAGGCATCGCGTTGTTGTCGAAGGTGGACTGGAAAGCCAAGGGGCTGCAGGACCTTGGCCGGCCGGACGGCTTCCACGAACGCCAGGTGGACCGCTGGATCGGCTTCTTCGAGCGCATCAAGGGACGCGATATCGAGGGCCTCGACGTCGCCACGGAATGGCTGCGCAGCCACCGCCCGCTCGACTTCATCCCCGGCTTGATGCACGGCGACTACCAGTTCGCCAACGTGATGTACCGGCACGGCGGGCCCGCGCAATTGGCCGCGATCGTCGACTGGGAGATGGGCACTGTCGGTGACCCGAAGTTGGACCTGGGCTGGATGGTGCAGAGCTGGCCAGAAGACACCGATGCCCCGTCGGCGATGAGCTATGTCGACATGCGGGGAATGCCTTCCCGCACCGCGGTGATCGACCACTACGCCACAGTGTCCGGTCGGCAGGTCGACGACCTCGACTACTACCTGGTGTTGGCGAAGTGGAAGCTGGCGATCGTGCTCGAGCAGGGCTTCCAGCGCGCCGGTGACAACGAGAAGCTGCTGGCGTATGGGCCCGTCATCGTCGACCTGATGCGGTCGGCGGCCGACCTGGCCGAGTCCAGCGATTACTCGTGATCCGCGCGGCGGTGTGCCCCGAGTACGGGCCGCCGGAAGTCGTCCGGGTCGAGATGCAACCGTCACCGCCGCTCGAGAACGGGCAGGCCCGCGTGCGGGTCGCAGCGGCCGCCGTCAACTATCCCGATGTCCTGCTCGTTGCCAACCGCTACCAGATCAGCGTGCCGCCACCGTTCGTCGTCGGCAGTGAATTCGCGGGCGTCGTTGTCGAAGTGGCCGGCGGCCCAGGCGATGTCGCCGTCGGTGACCGGGTCACCGGGACGATGATGTACGGCGCGTTCGCGCAAGAGGTCGCGGTGCCCGCGCGGGTACTCACCCGGATCCCGGACAGTGTCGATGACCGCACGGCCGTGGCGTTCGGAGTCGCGCACCGGACGGCGTATCACGCGCTGCGCTCGGTCGCTGATGTGCATTCAGGTGACGCTGTCATCGTGCTCGGCGCAGGTGGGGGCGTCGGCCTGGCCGCCGTCCAGCTCGCCGCTTCGCTGGGCGCCGACGTCACCGCCGTCGCCTCATCATCCGAAAAGCTCGACGCGGCAGCCGCCTACGGTGCACGCGAGCTCGTCAACCACGGTCGCGGCGACCTTCGTTCAGCACTTCGGGAAGCGGTGCCCGAAGGTGCGGACGCCGTCATCGATCCGGTGGGCGGTGAGCTGTCCGAACCCGCGTTGCGCTCGCTACACCGCGGCGGGCGGTTCGTCACCGTCGGTTACGCGTCGGGCTCCATCCCACGCATCCCGCTGAACCTCGTTCTGGTCAAGGGAGTACAAGTGCTGGGCTTTCAGTTCCAGGACGTGTCGCCCGACGAGTTCGTCCGCAACGAGGCCGAACTCCGCGAGCTGCTCGTCTCCGGGAACGTGGCACCACATATCGGCGCCGTTTTCCCGCTCGCCGAAACATCAAGGGCGCTGCGGCATGTCGCCGACGGGAAGGCCGTCGGAAAGGTGCTGATCGACCGGTTCAGCTTGCCGGAATGAGATCGGCGGCGACCGACGGCGTCGCCATCACCCCGCAGCGGAAGGTTTCGGTGTCGCTGACCGAACCGGCGTCGGCGGCGGCCGCCAACGCCTGACGCTTGAAGGCGCGCGCCGCGGCGCTGAGGTTATGCGCGACAGGCCCGACGCTGTCGTCCAACTCGGCGGGCACAGTGTCGCCCCACAGGGTGACCTCCGTGACGCCCTGCTCGAGCGCGCCGAGTACACCGCGGCGCACCCGTTCGTCGCTGGCGAACAGGTCGGCGGCGACCGCGACGGTCTGCGGATGCGGACGTTGCTCCCACAGCGCCAGCGCCGATTCGAGGTCTGCCGTTGCGACACCGAGGATGTCCAGCGGCCGAGCGTCCTCGCTGTGGGTGAGCAGAACCGTGACATCCCAGCCGGCCATCACACGGTCGTACATCCAACCGCCCGCGAACCTGACGACATCGACAACGCTCGGCCCCACCACATCGAGCCGGTATCTCATTTCGAGTTCCTTGGCGCCAAGTCGGCCGCCAGCGACTCCGCGTATCCCTTGAAAGCCGCGGTGAGCGGTATTGACGGGTCGAGCAACCATAGTGTCTCCATTCCATTGATGAAGGCGAGAATCTCGACGGCCTTGGCGGCCGCGTCACAATCCGGGCGGTACTTGCCGATCCGCTGACCGCTTTCGATATTGCCGGTGAGGATGTCGATGGCGGCGCGATAGCGCTTGTGCAGCCTGTCGTGCAGGGGTGCGTCGGGCGCGATGTTCTCGACGAGCAGCACGGTGAACGTGCCCACAAGTTCGGGTGCTCGCTCGAAGCGCTGAGGCACCCGCTTGATTTCGGTGATCAGATCGCCGGATTCGTAGTCCGCATGCACGGCGTCGTCTTCGTCTCGAGCGTCGAGCACCGCGTTGAGCAGTTGCTCCTTGGACTCGAAATGGTGCAGCAGGCCGGCGGGGGTGACACCCGCCTCCCTGGCGATCAGGGCGAGCGAGGTGCTGCGCCAGCCGTTGCGGGCGAGCAGGCGCTCGGCCACACCGAGGATGCGTTGCCTACGGTCCTCGCCCTTGGCGAGGAGCGTCTCGTAGGGCCGCTCGCGCGAAGCCGACGTCACACATCTCCCTTGCTCAACCAACCTAGTGAACACACAGTAGGTAGGTTCTGCCGCTGTGACAAGGGTCTCAGCGCAGAAAGGTTTACATCACCGTCACGCCGCAGGTCAGGGGTGTCTCACGGCACAACTACAGGCCGAGCGACTTGGCGATGATCACCTTCATCACCTCGCTGGTGCCCGCGTAGATCCGGGCCACGCGCGCATCGGTGTACAACCGCGCGATCGGATACTCCATCATGTAGCCGTAGCCGCCGAACAGCTGTAAGCAGCGGTCGACCACGCGCTGTTGCATCTCGGTGCAGAACAACTTGACCCGCGCGGCGTCGGCGCCGGACAGCTCTCCGTCCACGTGCAGGGCCACCGCGCGGTCCAACATCGCTTGGGCCGCCTCGACCTCGGTCGAACAGGCGGCGAGCTCGAACTTGGTGTTCTGGAACGAAGCGACCGGTGTGCCGAACGCCTTGCGGTCCTTGGTGTAGTCGATGGCCGCGGCGATGGCAGACCGTGCCTGCGCGACCGACCCGACCGCAACAGTCAGGCGCTCCTGCGGCAGGTTGTGCCCCAAGTAGCCGAACGCCTCGTCCACCTCACCGAGCACGTTGGCCGCCGGAACCCGCACATCGGTGAACGACAGCTCGGCGGTGTCCTGCACCTTGCAGCCCATCTTGTCGAGCTCGCGGCCGCGGACAAACCCGGGCATGCCGTCCTCGACGACCAGCAGCGTCAGCCCCCGGCGCCGATTGTCCGGATCGGTCGAGGTGCGGGCGACGGTAATCACCAGATCGGCCTGGATACCGCCGGTGATGAAGGTTTTCGCGCCGTTGACGATGTAGTCGTCACCGTCGCGCACCGCGGTGGTGCGCATGCCGGCCAGATCCGACCCGGTACCCGGCTCGGTCATTGCGATGGCGGTCAGCAGTGTGCCCGCGGCCAGGCCGGGGAACCAACGCTCACGCTGCTCGGCGTTCGCGTAGTGCAGGAAGTACGGCAGGATCACCTCGAGCTGCGTGCGCACGGTCGACAGGGTGACCAGCGCCTTGGCCGCCTCCTCCTGCATCACGACGTTGTAGCGGTAATCCGGTACGCCTGCGCCGCCGTACTCCTCGGGGATGGCCATGCCGAGCATGCCGAGCGACCCCATCTTCTCGAACACCTCGCGGGGCATCCGGCCGGCCTTCTCCCACTCCGGATAGTGCGGTGCCACTTCCTTTTCCACGAAGTCGCGGCACAGCTCGCGAAACGCCTCGTGGTCGTCGGTAAAGAGGTCTCGACGCATCAGGCGATCAACTCGACCAGCGTGGCGTTGGCTGTTCCGCCGCCCTCGCACATCGTCTGCAAGCCGAACCGGATTCCGTTGTCCCGCATGTGATTGAGCATCCGGGTCATCAGCACCGCGCCCGAGGCGCCGAGTGGGTGGCCGAGTGCGATCGCGCCGCCGAGCGGGTTGAGGCGTTTCTCGTCAACGCCGGTCTCTTCGAGCCAGGCCAGCGGTACCGGCGCGAATGCCTCATTGACCTCGAACACTCCGACCTCGTCGATCCCGACGCCGGCCTTGTGTAGCACCCTCTCCGTGGCGGGGATCGGTCCGGTCAGCATGAGCACTGGATCGGCTCCGGTGACGGCACCCGCGCGGTATCGCGCGATCGGATTCAGCCCCATGGTGACGGCGTTCTCGGCCGTCGTCACCAGGAGGGCGGCGGCGCCGTCGGAGATCTGCGACGAGTTACCCGCATGGATGACACCGTCCTCCTTGAACGCCGGCTTCAACCCGGCCAGCTTTTCCACCGTGGTGCCCCGGCGCACGCCCTCGTCGGCGACAACGGGTTCGCCACCGGTGAAGACGGAAATCATCTGGCTTTCAAAGGCTCCGCTGTCCTGCGCCACGGCCGCACGCTCATGCGACTGGGCCGAGTATTCGTCGAGCCGGGTGCGGGAGAATCCCCACTTCTCGGCGATGAGCTCGGCTGAGATTCCCTGATTGAAGGAGAAATCGCCATAGCGCGCAAGCACTTTCGGCCCGTACGGCATGCCCGTGGCGCGGGCCGCACCCAGCGGGACTCGGCTCATCACCTCGACGCCGCCTGCCACGACCACGTCCTGCTGACCCGACATCACCGCCTGCACGGCGAAATCCAACGCTTGCTGACTGGACCCGCAGGCACGGTTGACTGTGGTTCCCGGAATGGATTCGGGCCAGCCCGCGGCAAGGACCGAATAGCGGCCGATGTTGCTCGACTGGTCACCCACCTGCGATACGCAGCCCCAGATGACGTCGTCGATGATCTCGGGGTCGACGCCGGCGCGTTCCACCAGCGCCGTGAGGACCAGCGCCGACAGGTCGGCGGCATGCATCTCCGACAGCCCGCCGTTGCGTTTGCCCACCGGCGTACGCACCGCTTCGACGATTACCGTTTCCCGCACCTGTCGACTCCGTTCCTCAAGAGCGATATTCGGGGCCGATGGCCCCCTGCTTACGAAGCGACGCGATGTCGTCGGCTCCGAATCCGAACTCGGACAAGACCGCATCGGTGTGCTGCCCCAGCCCGGGCACAGCCCCCATCGGAGGATGGTATCCGTTGATGACCGGCGGGGGCAGCAGCGCCTGGATCGGGCCCTTCGAGGTCTGCACCTCATGCCACCGGTTGCGAGCGGTCAGCTGTGGGTGCACGACCACCTCACTGGGCAGGTTGTAGCGCGAGTTGCCGATCCCGGCATCGTCGGCGACCTTCTGGATGTATGCCAGATCGTGCTGCGCACACCAGGATCCAATCGCTTCATCGAGGATCTCGCGGTGTGCACATCTGCCCGGGTTGGTGGCAAAACGGGGATCGTCGGCGAGGTCCGGCCGATCGATGATCTCCCGGGCGACGCGTTGCCATTCCCGGTCGTTGGTGGTCCCCAGCACCACAGTCTGACCGTCGCGGGTCTCGAAGGCGCCATACGGCGCCACCGCGGGCGACCCGACGCCAAGCGGCTCCTGATCGATACCCGAGTGCTGGGTGTACGTCAGCTGATAACCCATGACGTCGGTCAACACATCGAAGAGGCTCAATCCCACTGCGGGGGCTGGCCCTTCGCGTCTATCGCGAGAAAACAGCAACGCGATGATCGACAGCGCCGCGTAGAGGCCGGTGGTGAAGTCGGCCATCGCCGGCCCTGGCTTGGCCGGCATCCCCGGATAGCCGGTGACGGCGCACGACCCGCCTTCGGCCTGGATCAGCAGATCATAGGCGCGCTTGTGTGAGATCGGGCCGCCGGGGCCGTAGCCGTCGATCTCGACCGGGATGACAGTGGGATGCCGCTCGGCGAGATCGGCGGGCGAAAGACCAAGCCGCGCCATCGATCCCGGCGCCAGGTTCGACACCAGCGCGTCGGCACCGTCGAGCAGCCGGTGCAGGACGTCGATGCCGGCGGGCGACTTGAGGTTCAGCGTAACCGACTCTTTGCCGCGGTTGCACCAGACAAAGTGCGCCGCGAGGCCACGCGGGCCGTTGACGACGTCGTCGTAGTCGCGGGCGAAGTCGCCGCCGTTGGGGTTCTCTACCTTGATAATGCGGGCGCCGAAATCGGCGAGCACGCGGGTACACATCGGGGCGGCCACCGCCTGCTCCATCGCCACGACGGTGACGCCGGACAGCGGCGCGATCATCCGTGCGTGCGTCACATGACCATTCCGCCGTCGACCGGCAGCACCTGCCCGGTGATGTAGGACGCCGCGTCCGAGGCCATGAAGACGAACGCACCCGCGACTTCATCGGGGTTGGCCCAGCGCTTCATCGGAATGCGGTTCATCATGTTGGCCGCGAACTTCTCGTTCGTCCGGATGGTCTCGGTCATCGGTGTCGCCGCCAGCGGGGCCAGAGCGTTGACGACGATGCTCTTGGTCGCGAGTTCGCGCGCAAGCGATTTCGTGAAGCCGATGATACTCGCCTTGGCCGCCGAATAGTTGACCTGCCCGAGCGTTCCGGTGAGGCCCGCGGCGGACGTGACGTTGATGATGCGCCCCGTACCGTCGGTCGGGATGTGCGGCAGCGCCGCCTGCGTGACGTTGAACGCGCCCATGACGTGAATGTCGAACAGCAGTCGGAACGACTCCTGCGTGGTCTTTTCGAACATCGCGGGCTTCGTGACACCGGCATTGTTGACCAGGATGTGCAGCGCCCCGTCGGCCAGCGCGGCCGCCTGCGCAGCAGCCGCTTCCGCTGAGTCGCGATCCGACACGTCGAGCGCAGCAGCCTCAGCCCGACCGCCGGCGGCCGAAATCTGTTCGGCCACAGCGACCGCGGCGTCCTTGTCCAGATCGGTCACCAGCACCGCCGCGCCCGCATCGGCCAGCGCGGCCGACACAGCGGACCCGATACCGCCCGCCGCACCGGTCACCAGCGCCGAACGGCCGCTCAGATCGAAGTAGTTGGTCATCAATAGCTCCTCGGCATTCCCAGCACGTGTTCGCCCAGGAAGTTGAGGATCATCTCCTGGCTGACCGGGGCGATCTTCATCAGCCGTGACTCGCGGAAGTAGCGCGACACGTTGTACTCCTCGGAATAGCCCATGCCGCCATGCAGTTGCAGCGCGCGGTCGGCGGCGCCGAAACCAGCGTCGGCGCAGAGATATTTGGCGGTGTTGGCTTCCCGCCCGCACGGTTTGCCGTTGTCGTAGAGCCACGTCGCCTTGCGCAGCACGAGTTCTGCGGCGTCGAGTCGGGCCAGTGAGTCCGCAAGCGGAAACTGCAGGCCCTGGTTCATGCCGATAGGCCGATTGAACACCACCCGCTCGTTGCCGTACTTGACCGCCTTTTCGAGTGCGACCCTTCCGATGCCCAATGCCTCGGCGGCAATCAGCATCCGCTCCGGGTTGAGCCCGTCGAGGATGTACTTGAAGCCCTTGCCCTCTTCGCCGACGCGATCGCCGACCGGGACCATCAGGTCGTCGATGAACACCTCGTTGGAGCTGACCGCGTTTCGGCCCATCTTGTTGATCGGCCGGATGTCGACGTGGTCGCGGTCGAGGTCGGTGAGGAACAGCGTCATGCCGTCCGTCTTCTTGGTCACCTCGTCGTACGGCGTGGTGCGCGTCAGCAGCAGGATCTTCTCCGACTCGAGGGCCTTGGAGATCCACACCTTGCGCCCGTTGACGCGATAGTGGTCGCCTTCGCGCTTGGCGAAGGTGGTGATGCGCGAAGTGTCAAGGCCCGCACCGGGTTCGGTGACGCCGAAGCACACGTGCAGGTCGCCGTTGACGATCCGGGGCAGCGTGGCCTTCTTGAGCTCCTCGGAGCCGTGCTTGACCACCGGCTGCATCCCGAAGATGGACAGGTGGATCGCACTGGCGCCGTTCATGGCCGCCCCCGAGCGCGCCACCTCCTCGAGCAGCAGCGTCGCCTCGGTGATGCCGAGACCGTGACCGCCGTACTCCTCAGGGATGGTCATGCCGAGCCAGCCGCCCTTGGCGATCGCGTCGTAGAACTCCTGCGGGAATTCGTGCGCCTGGTCCTTCTCCATCCAATAGTGGTCGTCGAACTTGCCCGCCAGCTCCGCGACGGACTTGCGGATCAGCTCCTGATCCTCGCTCAGCTCGAAACTCATCCCGGACACAGCTGGTTCTCCTTGGTCGATCGCACACATCAGTGCGCCGGTGCTACCACGCATTCGTTTCGCACCGGCGCACTACATCGGCTCGCCGCCGCAGCGACTAATCCGTATTGCCGCTCAGCTCCTTTGCATTCGCCGCGAAGTCGGCGAAGTTGGCGCCGGTCTTCTCCTTCTTCGACAGCGCCTGGATCGATACGTCGTGGTCTCCGGCCGCTTTGCGTAGTGCGCCGACGGTGGCCTGGTCTTTGGTGATGTGGGTGAAGGGGTCCCAGTGATACCAGCGC
>NZ_LZMC01000041.1 GCF_001668615.1 Mycobacterium sp. 1274761.0 | reverse complement strand
GAGGTCGTCGTTCCGCGGGAGATCGGCGGGCGCATCCGGCTGGACTGGGAGTCGCTGAGCCAGCGGATCCACCCGGCCGCCAGCCGCATCAGGATGCTGGCCGAGCAGACGCCGTCGCACTTCATCGGGTTCGATTTGTTGGCCGTCGGGGATGACGACTACACCCAGCGCCCGTTCGGCGAGCGGCGACACATCTCTGTTGAAGGAACCGTTCCGGGTCCGTCGTCAAGCCTTGCTCGAGTCGGTGAACGAGAAGGACTGGTGTCATGTCACCCGCACCACCGAAGACCCCGAGCTGGGTGCGCAGTGGCTGACGACGTTCGAGGGCGCGGGTCTCGATGGGGTGATCGCCAAACGGCTCGACGGCATCGTGGCCAAACCGGTGACCATCCCGTATCAGCCGGACAAACGCGTCATGTTCAAGATCAAACATGAGCGCACCGCCGACTGCGTGGTCGCCGGATACCGTCTGCACAAGTCGGGGGCCGACGCCGTCGGCTCATTGCTGCTGGGCTTGT
>NZ_LZMC01000040.1 GCF_001668615.1 Mycobacterium sp. 1274761.0 | reverse complement strand
TGACGTTGCGGAGGTCATAACCGGTCAGCTCGCTGATGCGCGCCAGTCGGTAGCGCAAGGTGCTGCGGTGGATGTGCAGCGTTCTCGCCGAATCATCGTAATTTCCACCGGCTTCCAGGTGCTGGCTCAGGGTGAGGACGAGCTCTGACTTCTTCGCCGTGTCGTAATCCAGAAGCGCACCCAACCATTCACGGATGAAGTCTTCGACGGCCCCGCTGGCATGAGCAGCGTCGATGAGACGGTAGAAACCAAGTTCGTCGTAGGCCGATGCACCGGCGGGCGCGGCGGAATGCAGTCGCACATTCAACGCTCGTTTGGCCTCTGCGAACGACTGGGGGAAGTGCAGTGGTGCTTCGCAACGCGATCCGACGCCGATGGCGCACGTAGCAGGACCCAGCAACTCACTCAGCGTGCGGTGAAGCGCTCGTGCGTCTGGGCGGCCAGCGGTCAAAAGGACCACCAGTGGGCCGCTACGTCCCTGAAGTCGGTTCAGCTGCAATGACGCGGCGGCGCGGGTGACGGCGGCGGCCAAGGAGGCGGAACCGGCCGAGCTGTGTACGACGACGACATAGTGCGGACCTCGGAGGTCGTGAACCAACGCTTCGGCCCTGGCGACGACGCCGTCGGAGCCCGTGCCCGTGAGGAGATCATCGACGAGTTCCTGGCGAACGCCTTGCTCCAACTCCACGAGGCTCCGTTGGTGGGACAATTCGTAGCCCAAAAGCGTGCAGGCGAAGTGCAGGGCGAAGATGTCGTCCTCTGTTACCCGCTTGAGCGGGTCGACGATCGCCAGCACGCCGAGAGTCTCGCCGCGCGGCGAGAGGAGGACCGCGACTCGATCCTTGAGAGGCATGGGCGCGTGCCGAGCGGCCAGGACAGCGAGTTGGCGCTCTCGACGCTGCGGGTCTGGTTTCGGGTATGGCACCGGCTGTCCGGGTCCGGCCCAGCAGCGAAGGTTGCCGAAACGGTCTTCGAGAACTATTGGCAGGCCTGTCAATTCGTGTAGCGCATCGGTTATCGCCTGCTCGCCACCACCGCTTCCCAGGGCTGCCTCGATGGCTTCGTGAATCTCTGCCCGAACCCGTAACCGTTGCCGCTCTACTGCGAGTTCACTTGTCGCCCTGTGCAGTTCCTCGGTACACCGCATGTCTTGGCGATGGAGCGCTATAGATGCCAGTGCAGCGCCCGTCTGATTCGCCAGCATCGTCAACAATTGCACGTGCCCGCTCGAAGGTGGGCCGGCCGCGCTGACGACAAGCGTGCCTTCGGTAGTTCCTTGATGACTGAGGGGAAACGCCCAACTCCATACCCGCCCCGGTATCTCCACAGCACCGCTACCGCGGCATTCGGTGATCAGTTGGTCGATATTGGGGCGCTCGTCCTGTCCGCCGGGCGACCATTCCCAGGCTTCCTCGCTGCACCGGTACATGGCTTCTGCCCGACAGGGGCCGATGCGGGGCACCACCGCCGCGGCCTCGCTGAGCACGGTCTCGGCGTCGCGCCACTCGAACGCGAGCTTGGACAAGATCGACAGCTGATCGATCGTCGGTGCTTCGCCCGACGCAGACCCAGTCATGGCCTGGATCTCGAACGAATGAACCCAACCGTCAGCATCTCAACCCCTATCAGCCCGCCGCCACTGGCTCCGGTCTATCGGCCTACCCGCAATGTCTGCAGCTAAACGGCTTGCTGCCAATTTGGACGGAGCGGATGCGGTGGTGCTGAGAGGACTAATCAACCCGAGGTCTTTCGACTCGTCGGGCGCACGCGCTGGCCGGTTGGAACTGTGAGAATCATTGTCTGCGGACCACTTCGGCGCACGGCACGGGTTTCCGTAGAAAGCGACCATCGCGAGTCCTAGGAGAAGCAGATGGTGTTCATGCGGTTCGATCCGTTACGAGGGCCGGACAGGCCAGCTGAGCACGTCAACAGCGCCGCACGTGCGGCGCGCACACTTCCCTTGGAAATGCTGAGGCGCGGCGACCACGTAGTGGTGGCAATTGACCTGGCAGGCGTGAACCCCCGGAACATCGAAGTCACCGTCGAGGGCAATGTCGTCGAGATCGGCACCCGCCGGCTGTCGCTGCAGCAGGACGGCGACGAAGTGATCGTCGACGAGCGGGGCCACGGCGAACTCCGGCGGCACCTGTTTCTCGGCGTCGACGTGGATCCGAGCGCCATGACCGCCGCTTGTGAACGGGGCGTGTTGACGCTCACCATTCCCAGGTCGCAGGCCTGCAAACCGCGAAAAGTCGAGATCGAAAGCGCCGACGAAGGTCGGCGGGCGCTTCGATCCGGATCGGACCATCAGCGAACCGTAACCGCGTGAACAGCGTGATGGCACACATCGGCGTCAGCACATCTGTTGTGCGGCCACAGCTGCTCTCGAGTGCCGACAACCAGAAGGAGTGAAGCATGGCAACGGCAGTAGGCATCGATCTGGGCACCACCAACTCGGTCATCGCCGCCTGGCAAGGTGGCGAGCCGGTCGTCATACCGAACGCGGAAGGTGCGCGCACGACCCCGTCGGTCGTCGCGTTCACCGAGAGCGGTGAACGGCTGGTCGGTCAGCTGGCGCGGCGTCAGTCGATCATGAATCCGAAGGGAACCATCTACTCGGCGAAGCGATTCATCGGCCGTCGTTTCAACGAGATCTCGGAGGAAGCCAAGGCGGTCAGCTTCGACGTCGTCGAGGGTCCGAACGGCGAAGCGCGGTTCGACATCCGCGGCAAGTTGTATTCACCGGAGGAGATCAGCGCGCAAGTGCTTCGCAAGCTCGCCGACGACGCTGGCAAGTTCCTCGGCGAACGCGTGACGCAAGCGGTGATCACCGTACCGGCGTACTTCAACGACGCTCAGCGCAACGCCACCAAGGACGCAGGCCGGATCGCCGGTCTCGAGGTGCTGCGCATCATCAACGAGCCAACTGCCGCCGCGTTGGCCTATGGACTGGACAAAAAGGGCCACGAGACGGTGCTGGTGTTCGACCTCGGCGGCGGCACCTTCGACGTCAGCCTCCTCGACGTCGGCGACGGCGTCGTCGAGGTCCGAGCCACAGCCGGTGACTCCCATCTCGGCGGTGACGATTTCGACCGTAGGCTCGTCGATTTTCTCGCCGATGAGTTCAAGCGTGAGAACAATATCGACTTGCGCTCGGATCCCCAAGCGCTGCAACGGCTTTTCGAAGCCGCGGAAAAGGCGAAGGTTGAGTTGTCGTCGGTGGCTCAGACGCAGGTGAACCTGCCGTTCATCACCGCCGACGCCAACGGGCCCAAGCATTTGACGATGACCGTCAACCGGTCGAAATTCGACGACCTGACCCACGATCTGGTCGAGCGCACCATGGGGCCGGTCAAGCGGGCGATGGAGGACGCCAAGGTCACGGCGAACGACATCGACGAGGTCATCCTGGTCGGCGGGTCGACCCGCATCCCCGCCGTCCAGGCTCTCGTCCGCCGGCTCACCGGCGGCAAAGACCCCAACATGAGTGTGAACCCCGACGAGGTTGTCGCGATGGGCGCCGCGATCCAGGCTGGGGTGCTCAAGGGCGAGGTCTCCGACGTTCTCTTGCTCGACGTCACGCCGCTATCGCTGGGCGTCGAGACCGCAGGCGGGTTGATGACGAAGATCATCGAACGCAACACGACGATTCCTGCCAGGCGTAGTGAGGTGTTCACCACTGCCGCCGACAATCAGCCCGCTGTCGACATCGTCGTGCTGCAGGGTGAGCGCGAACTGGCAAGAGACAACCGCGTTCTCGGCCGATTCAAACTCGAGAACATCCGGCCGGCACCGCGCGGGGAGCCGCAGATCGAAGTGATCTTCGATATAGATGCCAACGGCATCCTGAACGTCACCGCGCGGGACATGGACACGGGAGCCGAGCAGGGCATCACGATCAGCGAGCAGTCCAACCTCGACCAGAGCGAAGTCGAGCGCATGGTCCGCGAGGCAGAGGCGCACCGCCGTGAGGACGAGGAGATGCGCAGAGCGGTCGAAGCCCGAAATGAACTGGATGCAGCGGCGTATCAGGTGGAGCGGCGCCTCGCGGAGCTCGGTGAATCGGTCGCACCGCACGACCGCGGCCGCGCCGAGATGTTGCTCGCCGATGCGCGTCAGGCGATTGAGCAGGAGGCGCCCATCGTCAGGCTTCAGCAGCTGACATCGGAGTTGCAGCAGGTGGCTTACGGCTTGCAGCCCGCGCAGACGCCCGGCTCCAACGGTCACGGACAGGGAAATGGGCAGGCGGCGCAGCCGGCCGACGATGACGTGGTCGATGCCGAGTTCGACCGGAGCTAGCCGATGGCCAGCCCGGACGAACACTTGACAACCGAGGACGATCGTTCCGGCGCGGCAAATGCTGCGCCGGAACCGGTTGCCCCCGAATCGGATTCCACTGCCGAACTAGCGCGGCTCGAAGACCGCTGGCGGCGGGCGGTCGCCGATCTGGACAACCTTCGCAAGCGCTACGCCCGCGAGTTGGAGCGCGAACGCAACACCGAGCGGTCTCGCGTGGCCGGCGCCTGGCTTCCGATCGTCGATGACCTCGAGCGTGCCCTCGCTTACGACGGCGGGCAGTCGAACGCGGTAATCGAAGGCGTCCGAACGATTCTGGACCAGGCCGCGAAGGTACTCGAACAGCTCGGCTACCCGCGCGACGACGAGACCGGTGTGCCTTTCGACCCCCAACGGCATGAGGTGGTCGGCGTGAGAGACGTGCCAAATACCGCCCCCGGCATCCCCCCCCCACCAGACGGATGCGTTGTCCGTCGACAACGCCGGCCGGAATGTTGACGGTGTAATTGCG
>NZ_LZMC01000039.1 GCF_001668615.1 Mycobacterium sp. 1274761.0 | reverse complement strand
GTGACACTTGGTCGCGCGACGCGGTTTCCTGCTGCGGGCGCGTCTTGGGGTCCAGCCGGTCGGCGTGCTCGCGGCGCTTGTCAAGGTCTTCACGGGTTTCGGTGACGGCTTGCCGGTGGTTGTCCGCCTGCTCCTTGAGCCTGGCCGCTTCGGCCGCCTTGGCCTCGGCCTCGGCTTCGGCCGCGCGGGCACGGGCGGCGGTCTCGTCGGCCAACGCCTCGCGTTTCTCGACCTTGGCTGTGTGGGTGGTGATGTCTTCACGAATGCGCTGAGCCTGCACATGCCTGCGCTCATTGCGCCTCTTGCGCGCCGCGAGCACGCCGACCGGCTGGACCCCAAGACGCGCCCGCAGCAGGAAACCGCGTCGCGCGACCAAGTGTCACGCGACCAAGTCTCACGCGACCAAGTGCAGTAGTGCACTACTCACGTCTTTCCGGCGTGCGCCGGAAACGATGGAGTCATGCACGAAACACCGGACGAGGTGCTGCGAGGACAACAGCCGTGGTTGGAGGAGTCGGCGGTCAAGGGCCTGCCGCCGGATGGTGACATCGAGTTGCTGCGTCAGCAGCGGATCCGGTTTGACGGATTCTTCAGCGGACCTACGTGGTAAGCGGCTTAAACCGGGGGGTAGGCAGGCGGGGGATACACGCCGCGCAGGATCCACCCGAACCAGTTGGCCCCGTACTCGAGTTCGTCGCTGGCGTCGTAATCAGGGTTCGGATCCATGCGTTCACCCTCCCGCGTAGCAGTGTTGCTTTCCGAAGTCTAGCCCCGTCGTGTGAGTGGCGACACCCTGAGCACTTAGACTGCCAACCAGTTGATTGAACGCCCGGGGCGTGTGTCCCGGCCTGTCTAGGGTGGGTCGCGATGTCCTCCGATGAGCCGCTTGCGCGAAGAGCGACAGCCTCCGATGAGCCGCTTGCGCGAGGCACAGCCCCGAACGGGATGTCCCGGCGCGAGGAGTTGTTGGCCGTGGCCACCCGGCTGTTCGCCGCGCGTGGATACCACGGCACCAGGATGGACGACGTGGCCGACGCCGTCGGGTTGAACAAGGCGACGGTCTATCACTATTACGCCAGCAAGTCGCTGATCCTCTACGACATCTACAAGGGGGCTGCCGACTTCACCGTCGCCGCGCTGCACGACGACCCGTCGGCCTCCGCGCGAGAAATGATCTACCACTTCACCCGCAGGCTGCTGGTCGGCATCGCAGGCGACCTTGAGCGGGCGGCGGTGTATTTCCAGGAGGGCCCCTACATCACGGAGTGGTTCACCGAGGAACAGGTCGACTACATCCGCGAGAAGGAAACCCAGGTGTATGAGCATGTGCGCGACGTCATCGACCGCGGCATCGCCAGCGGCGAGTTCTATGATTGCGATTCCCACGTGCTCGCGCTGGGCTATATCGGGATGACGCTTGGCTCGTACCGGTGGCTACGCCCGCAGGGACGGCGCACCGCGCAGGAGATCGCCGCCGAATTCAGCACCGCGCTTCTGCGGGGGCTCATCCGCGACGAGGCGGTGCGGGTGGAATCCCCTCTGGGTCTCGACGTCGAGAAGGCGGCCCAGTAATGCCGTTGGTGAGCAAGACCGTGGAGGTCGACGCGTCCGCGGAGACGATCATGGCGATCGTCGCGGACTTCGAGGCGTACCCGGATTGGAACGAAGAGATCAAGGGCTGCTGGATTCTTGCCCGGTACGACGACGGACGGCCCAGCCAGCTCCGGCTCGACGTCGTCGTGCAGGGGCAGTCGGGCACCTTCATCACGGCGGTCTACTACCCGGGGCCCAACGAGATCTACACGGTGCTGCAGCAGGGTGACCACTTCGACAAGCAGGAGCAGAAGTTCTCGGTGGTGCCGATCGGCGCGACGTCGCTGCTGACCGTCGACCTCGACGTGGAGACCAAGCTGCCGCTGCCCAAGACGATGGTGAAAAAGGCGATCAGCGACACCCTCGACTACCTGGCCGGCAACTTGAAGGCGCGCGCCGAGCAGCTCGCACGCTAGGCCTTACGCGACGGCCGAAGCGGGTACTCCATGCCTACCAGCGGTCGAAGCGCGAGGAGGGCGACATGACCAAGGACCACGGCTCGAGCGTCAAGAACGACAAGCAGTACGAGGGCCTGCGCAAGAAGGGCATGAGCAAGGAGCGTGCCGCGAAAATCGCGAATACGCCGAATGCCTCCAAGAAGGGCGGCAAGAACTCCGGCAAGAAGAAGTCGAGTTAGCGCCCGGGACGCACGGGAGTGAAGCCGCGCGTCAGTCCCACATCCCCGTTTCCTCCAGGCGCTCGGTCAATCTCCGTGCGCCGTCGGTGAACTGCCACCCGGTCAGCCGGACGACCTCGTCGACATCACGTCGTTTCAGCGCGGCAACCAACTCCCGGTGATTCACGACGGCTTCGACGCCCCAGTCGGGGTCGGAGGCGTAGATCAGCGGCGGCATGTATCGAGCGACGTGCACCAGGAACCATGCCAGCTTGATCCGACCGGTCGTGCGGTTGAGACAGCGGTGGAACCGGAACTCGGCCGCAGCGATCGCCTCGGCCTCACCGGCCGATACCGTGGCGGCAAGCTCGTCGGTCAACCGCCCCAGCTCCGCGATCTCCTCCTCGGTGATGCGTTCGGCCGCCGTCGCGGCGAGCTCTTTGGCGATCGTGGCCTGCAACCAGAAGATGTCATCGACGTCGCGGCGGCTCAACGGTGCAACGACGTGACCCCGGTGCGGCTCCAGCAGCACCATGCCTTCACCGCGCAGGGTCCGCAGCGCTTCGCGCACCGGTGTGATGCTCACGCCCAGCGCAGCGGCGGTCTCATCGAGCCGGATGAAGGTGCCCGGCAACAACGTCCCCGACATGATGGCGGCCCGCAAATGCCCGGCGACCTCGTCGGACATCTGCTCGCGGCGGACGGGCCGACGCGGGCGATAAACGGCGCGCGCCGCTGCCTTCACGAAGCCTCCATTCGAGGGCTTGTCCCCTGACCGACGAGGCCATAGTGTGACCCTCGCAACTCAATGTTTGATCAAATATCAATACCGCGCAACCCGGGAGTTTCCGCAGTTGACCGTTCCGTCGCCGACCGAACAGCCCTACCTCGCCAGACGGCAGAACTGGACCAACCAGTTGGCGCGGCACGCGCTGATGCAGCCCGACGCCACGGCACTGCGCCACCTCGGCCGCACCACCACCTGGGGGGAGCTGGACCGTCGGGTGTCCGCCCTCGCAGGCGCGCTGAGCCGCCGCGGCGTCCGCTTCGGTGACCGCGTGCTGATCCTGATGCTCAACAGGACCGAGTTCGTCGAATCGTTCCTCGCCGCCAACAGGCTCGGCGCCATCGCCGTTCCGGTGAACTTCCGCATGACCCCGCCGGAAATCGCCTTCCTGGTCAGCGACTGCGACGCCAAGGTCTTGATCGCCGAAGCCGTGTTGGGCAAGGTCGCCACCGCCGTGCGGAACCTGGAGCCGACGCTCGAGACGGTGATCGTGGCGGGCGCGCCCACCGAGGGGGACGTCCTCGGCTACGACGACCTGCTCGCCGAGGACGGTGAACCGGCCGCACCGGTCGACATCCCCAACGATTCGCCCGCCCTGATCATGTACACCTCGGGCACCACCGGCCGGCCCAAGGGCGCGGTGCTGACCCACACTAACCTCGCCGGGCAGGCCATGACGTTCCTGTTCACAAACGGCGCCGACATCAACAACGACGTGGGATTCATCGGCGTCCCGCTGTTCCACATCGCGGGCATCGGCAACATGATCATCGGGCTGCTGCTCGGCACGCCCACGGTGATCTATCCGCTCGGCGATTTCGATCCCGGCGCGCTGCTCGACGTCCTGGAAGCCGAGAAGGTCACCGGCATCTTCCTGGTACCCGCACAGTGGCAGGCGGTTTGCGCCGAACAGCAGGCCAACCCGCGCGAACTCAAGCTGCGGGTGTTGTCGTGGGGCGCTGCACCCGCCTCGGACACGCTGCTGCGCAGCATGTCCGAAACCTTCCCCGGCACGCAAATTCTGGCTGCTTTCGGTCAGACTGAGATGTCGCCGGTGACTTGTATGTTGCTGGGCGACGACGCAATTCGTAAGCTCGGCTCCGTCGGCAAGGTCATCCCGACGGTCAGCGTACGGGTGGTCGACGACGATATGAACGACGTGCCCATCGGTGACGTCGGCGAAATCGTATACCGCGCCCCAACTCTGATGCAGGGCTACTGGAACAATCCCGCCGCGACCGCAGAAGCGTTTGCCGGTGGGTGGTTTCACTCCGGCGATCTGGTGCGCCAGGACGAAGAGGGCTACATCTGGGTGGTCGACCGCAAGAAGGACATGATCATCTCCGGCGGGGAGAACATCTACTGCGCCGAGGTGGAGAACGTCCTTGCCGCACACCCCGCGATCGCCGAAGTCGCGGTCATCGGGCGAAGTCATGAGAAGTGGGGCGAAGTCCCTGTCGCCATCGTGGCATTGGGCGCTTCGTCCGATTCCTCCTTCAGCCTGGCCGATCTAGACGGATTCCTCACCGAACGGCTTGCGCGGTACAAGCATCCCAAGCATCTCGAGATCGTTGAGGCCCTCCCGCGAAATCCCGCCGGCAAAGTCCTGAAAACCGAACTGAGAAGCCGCTTCGCCGCTCCGAAACCGACTGACGCCGACGAAAGTCCCTCTGCTGCAAGGGTTTCTGCCGGCAAGGCCGAAAGTTAACCAGGCGGGTGGGCTTTGCTAACGGTTAGGGGCTCAATCCGACGGATGCGGTGCAACCCGCGGGTGGCATCGGGTACAGTCCTGTGGTCCGTCTTACTACTCACGGGTAGGGAGATGGGGGTCACAGACATGGGTTCGGTGCAAGGAGGGGGCGTGCGACAGGGGCTGCCGTACCGCCGCGTCGACCGTGGCCTTCGCGCGGGAGCGCACAGGTGACGGCCACCCAGCGCGGGCTCGGCGATTACGTCGCCAATCAGGCCCGTCCTGCGTTGGAGGCCGTCGGCGGCTTCGTCCGCATGTGCGTGTTGACCGGCAGGGCACTGTTCCGCCGGGATTTCCAGTGGCGGGAGTTCATCCTCCAGAGCTGGTTCCTGTTCAAGGTGTCGTTCCTGCCCACGCTCGCCGTCTCGATCCCCCTTACTGTGCTGCTGATCTTCACGCTGAACATCCTTCTGACCGAGTTCGGCGCCGCCGACATCTCCGGGGCGGGCGCGGCGCTGGCTGCCGTCACCCAGCTGGGCCCGTTGGTGACGGTGCTCGTCGTCGCCGGTGCGGGCTCGACGGCGATCTGCGCCGACCTCGGCGCCCGCACCATCCGCGAGGAGATCGACGCGCTCGAAGTGCTCGGCATCGATCCGATCCACCGGCTGGTGGTGCCCCGCGTGGTCGCGTCGACGTTCGTAGCGCTGCTGCTCAACGGCGCCGTGATCACCATCGGCCTGGTTGGCGGCTTCATCTTCGGCGTCTACCTGCAGAACGTGTCCGCAGGCGCGTACGTGTCCACGCTGACACTGGTCACCGGCTTACCCGAGGTGGTGATCTCGGTCATCAAGGCCACCACCTTCGGCCTGATCGCCGGACTGGTCGGCTGCTACCGCGGCCTGACGGTTGCCGGCGGCGCGAAGGGCGTCGGCACGGCGGTGAACGAGACGCTCGTGCTCTGCGTCATCGCGCTGTTCGCGGTCAACGTCGTGCTCACCACTATCGGCGTCCGGTTCGGCACGGGGAGCTGAGATGAGCACGACGAACGTCCTCAAGTCGCGGTTCCCGAAGGGCTATGCCCGCACCGAGAAGCTGGCCGGAGCGCCCGCGCGGTTCCTCGACAGCGTCGGGCACGTCGCATGGTTTGTCGTCACGGCGATCGGCTCGATCGGCCACGCGCTGCGCTACTACCGCAAGGAGACCCTGCGGCTGATCGCCGAGATCGGCATGGGTACCGGCGCCATGGCGGTGGTCGGCGGCACGGTCGCGATCGTCGGGTTCGTCACCTTGTCGGGCTCCTCACTGGTCGCGATCCAGGGATTCGCGTCCCTGGGCAACATCGGTGTGGAGGCGTTCACCGGCTTTTTCGCCGCGATGATCAACGTGCGCATCGCCGCACCCGTCGTCGCGGGGCAGGCGTTGGCCGCCACCGTCGGTGCGGGCGCCACGGCCGAGCTCGGCGCCATGCGGATCAGTGAGGAGATCGACGCCCTCGAGGTGATGGGCATCAAGTCCATCTCCTACCTGATCTCGACCCGCGTGATGGCCGGCTTCGTCGTCATCATCCCGCTGTACGCGATGGCGATCATCATGTCGTTCCTGTCCGCGCAGGTGACCACGACGTTCTTCTACGGCCAGTCGATCGGCACCTACGAGCACTATTTCCGGACCTTCTTGCGTCCCGACGACGTGTTCTGGTCCTTCGTGCAGGCGATCGTCATCTCGGTGATCGTCATGCTCAACCACTGCTACTACGGCTACTTCGCCAGCGGCGGACCGGTCGGCGTCGGCGAGGCCGTCGGCCGATCGATGCGCGCCTCGCTGGTGGCAATCGTGTGTGTTGTCCTGTTCGCTTCGTTGGCGCTCTACGGCGTCGACCCGAACTTCAACCTCACGGTGTAGCCCATGACGGCCCCACTGAACTCATCCCGCACACCGCCCTACAAGCTGGCCGGCATCGTGCTGACCCTGCTGACGATCGTCGCGCTGGTGTTGGTGTACATGCAGTTTCGCGGCAACTTCCTGCCGCGTGAAGAAGTGACGATGATGGCCTCCCGCGCCGGCCTGTCGATGGACCCCAACTCGAAGGTCACCTTCAACGGCGTCGAGATCGGTCGCGTCAAAGAGGTCAACCAGACGACGGTCGGCGGAGAGCCGAGAGCGAAGATCACCCTCGAGATCGACAAGAAGTATCTCGACCTGATCCCGAAGAACGTCGAGGCCAAGATCAACGCCACCACGGTGTTCGGCAACAAGTACATTTCCTTCACGTCGCCGAAGAACCCCACCCCGCAACGGATCTCGTCGTCCGACGTCATCGACGCCACCCATGTGACCACCGAGTTCAACACGCTGTTCGAGACCATCACCTCGATCGCGGAGAAGGTCGACCCGATCAAGCTGAACCAAACGCTCACCAACAGCGCGCAGGCGCTGCAGGGGCTCGGCGACCGGTTCGGACAGTCGATCATCAACGGCAACAAGATCCTCGGCGACCTGAACCCGAGGATGCCGCAGATCCGCCGGGACAATCAGCTGCTGGCCGACCTCGGCGACGTCTATGCCAACGCGGCCCCCGACCTGTTCGACGGCCTGGAGAACGCGGTCACCACCGCCCGCACGCTCAACGAACAGCAGGCCAACATCGACCAGACGTTGATGGCCTCCATCGGGTTCGGCAACACCGGCGCCGAGATCTTCGAGAAAGGCGGCCCGTACCTGATCCGCGGCGCCCAGGACCTGATCCCGACGTCGCAGCTGCTGGACGAGTACAGCCCGTCGATTTTCTGCACGATCCGCAACTACCACGACGTCGAACCGAAGTTCTCCTCCGTGCTCGGGGGTAATGGTTACTCGCTCAACACCCATTCGCTGGTCGTCGGCGCGAGCAACGCCTACGTCTATCCGGACAACCTCCCCCGCGTGAACGCACACGGCGGCCCCGAGGGCCGGCCCGGCTGCTGGCAACCGGTGACCAAGGATTTGTGGCCCTCGCCGTATCTGGTGATGGACACCGGTGCCTCGATCGCGCCGTACAACCACATCGAGCTGGCCTCGCCGTTCGGTTGCGGCGGCCTCCCGCCCTGCTTGATTCCCGTTGTCGTCCCGAACCTGCCACCGCTTCCGCCTCTGGTGGCCGCGGCGCCACTCATCTTCCCGGGAGCCGAATACGTGTGGGGCCGTCAGCTGGGGGAGTTCACGATCAACCCATGAAAATCACCGGTACAGCCATCAAACTCGGCATCTTCGCATTGGTGCTGCTGTTGTTCACTGCGATCATCATCGTGGTGTTCGGTCAGATGCGATTCGACCGCACGACCGGCTACTCGGCCATTTTCAGCAACGCCAGCGGACTGCGCGCCGGACAGTTTGTCCGGGCGTCCGGCGTGGAAGTCGGCAAGGTCGCCAAGGTCGAGATCCAGGACGGCGGCCGGGTCGCCAAGGTCGACTTCCGCGTCGAGCGCGACCTACAGCTATATCAGGGCACGACCGCGTCGATCCGCTATCTGAACCTGATCGGCGACCGCTACCTGGAGCTCAAGCGCGGCGACAACGACCAGCGGTTGCCCGCGGGCGGAACCATTCCGTTGGAGCGCACCGAGCCCGCACTGGACCTCGATGCGTTGATCGGCGGTTTCCGTCCGCTGTTCCGCGCCTTGGACCCCGACAAGGTCAACAACATCGCGCAGTCGATCATCACGATCTTCCAGGGCCAGGGCGGCACCATCAGCAACATCCTGGATCAGACGGGTCAGCTGACGTCCGCGTTGGCCGATCGCGACCAGGCCATCGGTGAGGTGATCCGCAACCTGAACAACGTGCTGGACACCACGGTCAAGCACCAGAAGCAGTTCGACCAGACGCTCGTCGACTTCGAGAAGCTCATCACCGGGCTGAAGAACAGGGCCGATCCGATCGCGAGCTCGGTCGCCGATATCAGCGATGCGGCAGGCACGGTCGGCGACCTGCTCGCCGACAATCGGCCCCTGTTGCAAAGCACGATCGGCTATCTCGAGGTCATCCAGCAGCCGCTCGTGGACCAGAAGGACCAATTGAACGACACCTTGACCAGGCTTCCGACGGCGCTCAAGATCATCGGTCGCGCGGGTGGCGTCTACGGCGACTTCTTCAACTTCTACGCCTGCGACGTCACGCTGAAGTTGCCGGGCCTGCAGCCCGGTGGACCCGTGCGCACCGTGAAGGTGTGGTCGCAGCCAACGGGTAGGTGCACGCCGCAATGAGAACGCTCGAGGGTTCAAACCGCCTTCGCGGCGGCATGATGGGCATCCTCATCACCATCCTGGTGATCGGTGTCGGGCAGAGCTTCACCAGCGTTCCGATGCTCTTCGCCGAACCGCTGTACTTCGCATACTTCTCCGATACCGGGCAGCTGTCCGGTGGCGACAAGGTGCGCATCGCCGGGGTCGACGTCGGGTTGGTGAAGTCGTTCGCGATCGAGGGCGACAAGGTCAAGATCGGCTACACGTTGAGCGGCACCCAGATCGGCACCGAGAGCCGGGCGGCGATCCGCACCGACACCATCCTCGGTAAGAAGACGTTGGAGATCGAGCCGCGCGGGACAAAGCCGCTGCGCTCCAACGAGGCGCTGCCGCTTGGGCAGACCACCACGCCATACCAGATCTATGACGCTTTCTTCGACGTGACGAAGGCGGCGTCGGGCTGGGACACCCAGACGGTCAAACGGTCGCTGAACGTGTTGTCGGAGACCATTGACCAGACCTATCCACATCTGAGCGCAGCGCTCGACGGGGTCGCGCGGTTCTCCGACACCATCGGCAAGCGTGATGAGCAGGTGCGCCAGTTGCTGGCCAACGCCAACAAGATCGCCGGCGTGCTGGGCAACCGCTCCGAGCAGATCAACGCGCTGCTGGTCAACGCCCAGACGCTGCTCGCCGCGGTCAACGAGCGCAGTTACGCCGTCAGCATGCTGCTGGAGCGCGTCGCCGAGTTCTCGGAGCAAGTGACCGGGTTCGTCAACGACAACCCGAACCTCAACCATGTGCTGGAGCAGCTGCGCGTCATCAGTGACATCCTCAAGGACCGCAAGTTCGACCTGGTCGACGTGCTGTCCACGCTGAGCAAATTCACCGCCTCGCTGGCCGAGGCGATTGCGTCGGGACCGTTCTTCAAGGTCATGCTCGTCAACCTGCTGCCGCCGTGGCTGCTGCAGCCGTTCGTCGACGCAGCGTTCAAGAAGCGCGGCATCGACCCCGAGGAGTTCTGGCGCAACGCGGGCCTGCCGGCATGGCGGTTCCCGGACCCGAACGGCGCGCGCTTCCCGAACGGGGCACCAGCGCCAGGACCTGAGGTGCTCGAGGGCACGCCGGAGCATCCCGGACCCGCGGTCGTCGCAGGCCACCCGTGCTCGTACACGCCGACGGCCGAAGGCCTGCCCCGGCCCGCGGATCCGCTGCCGTGTAACCACCTGTCGACCGGACCGTTCGGGCCGAACCCGTACTCGAACCCGCCGGGACAGGACTACAACACCCTGCCCGACGTGATCACGTCGCCGCCGAACCCGAACGGTCCTGGCTTCACGCCCGGCGTGCCAGCCGCGGCCGTCCCGGGTCAGCTGCCGCCCGACATGGGCGGAGTGCCGGCACCGCTGCCGCCCGCGCCGCCGGGTGCGCGCACCGTGCCGGTCGGGCCGCTGCCGCCGGAGGGACCCGACTTCACTCCGGGTATCGCTCCGCTGCCGCCGGCCCTCAACGGGCCGCCGCCGCCGCCGGGACCGGGACCGCAGGTCGGCCCGGCCGATACGCCGCCCTTCCCGGGCAATCCGCCGTACCTTCCACCTGGTTCGCAGAACGGGGCGGGACCCTAAGACATGTCAACTATCTTCAACGTGCGAAACTTCAAGCTGCCGAATGTTTCTCGGGCGGCGGTCATCATCAGTGCGCTGGTCTTGGTGCTGGCGCTGATCGGCGGCGTGGTGGCTTGGCAGCTCTACAAGAAGCTGACCTACAACACCGTGGTTGCGTACTTCCCGGACACGCTGGCCCTGTATCCCGGTGACAAGGTTCAGATCATGGGAGTCAAGGTCGGCACGATCGACTCGATCGAGCCGGCTGGCGACAAGATGAAGGTCACCTTCAACTACGCCAACAAGTACAAGGTGCCCGCGAACGCCACCGCGTCGATTCTCAACCCGAGCCTGGTGGCATCGCGCACCATTCAGCTCTCACCGCCCTACACCGGGGGACCGGTGATGGAGGACAACGCCGTCATCCCGATCGACCGCACCCAGGTCCCGGTCGAGTACGACGAGCTGCGTGACTCCATCAACCGGATTCTCACCGACCTCGGGCCGACTCCGGATCAGCCCAAGGGCCCCTTCGGAGACATCATCGAGTCGTTCTCCAATGGTTTGGCCGGCAAGGGCGACCAGATCAACAAGACCCTCAAGGGCTTGTCGGACGCGGTGACCACGCTCAACGAGGGCCGCGGCGACTTCTTCGCGGTCATCAAGAGCCTGGCGTTGTTCGTCAACGCGCTGTACAAGAGCGATCAGCAATTCGTCGCGCTGAACAGTGACCTCGCGCAGTTCACGAATTCGTTCACCAACACCGACCAGGAGCTGGCAACGGCGCTGCGCGATCTCAACGATCTGCTCTCCACCACACGCAGGTTCATCGGCCAGAACGGTGAAGTGCTCGCTCACGACATCAACAACCTCGCCGAGGTGACCAACGCGATCTTGCAGCCGGAGCCGCTGAACGGTCTGGAGACCGGCCTGCACGTGTTCCCCAACCTCGGCGCCAACCTGATGAACATCTCGTCGCCGAACGCGGGTGGCATCGTCGGTTTGCCGGCCATTGCGAGCTTCGCCAACCCGCTCCAGTTCATCTGCAGCTCGATCCAGGCGGGCAGCCGGCTCGGCTACCAGGAGTCCGCCGAGCTGTGCGCGCAGTACCTGGCTCCGATCCTCGACGCGATCAAGTTCAACTACCCGCCGATCGGCCTCAACCAATTCGTGACCGCGATGACGCTGCCGAAGGAGATCTCGTACTCCGAACCGCGGCTGCAGCCGGCGCCGGGCTACAAGGACACCACCGTGCCGGGCATCTGGTCGCGGGACACGTTGTTCTCCCACGGCAACCACGAGCCGGGCTGGGTTGCCGCGCCCGGGATGCAGGGCATCGAGGTGCAGCCGCACACCGAGCGCAACCTGACACCGGAATGCCTCGCCGAATTGCTCGGCGGCCCCGACTGCGAGATCCCAGGTGCGCCACCGGCATTCGGTGTCGGCGCGAACGGCAAGCTGCCTGGCCCGCCGAATGCGTACGACGAGCGGAATCCGTTGCCGCCGCCGTGGTACCCGCAACCCGGACCGCCGCCCGGTCCTGCACCGGGTGTCATCCCCGGCGATCCACTCGGTGCCATCGCGCCGGCGCCCGCGGCCGCCCCGGCAGCGGCAGCCCCGGCGCCGGCGGGACCGCCGTTGCCCGCTGAAGCTGGAGGGGGCTGATGAGACTCCGCATGAGAGGGGGCCGCATCGCGCGGCGTGCCGGCGTGCTGTTGGCCGTGGCGCTGGTGCTGACGTCGTGCGGCAATTGGCGCGGCATCGCCAATGTGCCGCTGCCGGGTGGGCCTGGCACGGGCGCGAACAAGATGACGATCTACGTGCAGATGCCGGATACGTTGGCGCTCAACGTCAACAGCCGCGTCCGCGTCGCCGACGTCTATGTCGGCCGCGTGCGCTCGATCGAGCTGAAGAACTGGGTCGCCACCCTGACGTTGGACCTGGAAGACAGCGTCAAGTTGCCCAAGAACGCCTTGGCGAAGATCGGTCAGACCAGCCTTCTGGGTTCACAACACGTGCAGCTCGACTTGCCCCCCAATCCTTCGCAGCAGCAGTTGAAGAGCGGCGACACCATCCCGCTGAAGAACGCGTCGGCGTTCCCGACAACGGAGCGGGTGCTCGCAAGCATCGCGACGATCGTGCGAGGCGGCGGTATCCCGAACATCGAAGTCATTCAAACCGAGGTGAACAACCTGCTGACCGGCCGCGCCGATCAGATCCGTGAGTTCTTGAACCGGTTGGACACGTTCACCAACGAACTCAATCAGCAGCGCAACGACATCACGCGCGCGATCGATTCGACCAATCGGCTGCTGAACATCGTCGGCCAGCGCACCAACACTCTCGACCGCGTGCTGACCGAATTCCCGCCGCTGATCAAGCATTTCGCGGACACCAGGGATCTGTTCGCCGACGCCGTCGAGTCGCTGGGCCGCATCAGCAAGGCCGCCGACGACGCACTGGCCCCGACAAGCGACAACCTGCACACCAACCTGCAGTACCTGCAGCGGCCGCTCAAGCAGCTGGGCAAGGCGTCCCCGTACCTGCTCGGTGCGCTCAAGCTGCTGCTCACCGCACCGTTCAGCATCGAGAACGTGCCGAAGGTCGTTCGCGGTGACTACATCAACGTCTCACTCAACGTCGACCTCACGCTGAGCTCGCTGGATCAGGGCTTCCTGTCCGGCACAGGTGTGGCGGGCATGCTGCGTGCGCTCGAGCAGGCCTGGGGCCGCGACCCGGCGACCATGATTCCGGACCTGCGATTCACGCCCAACCCGCACGACGCGCCTGGCGGACCACTAGTGGAAAGGGGTGAGTGAGCAATGCTGACGCGATTCATCAGGTTTCAGCTCGTCCTTTTCACGATCCTCACCATCCTCGCGCTGATCGTGCTGGGCTGGTATTACCTGCGGCTACCCAGTTTGGTCGGCATCGGCCAGTACAAGCTCTACGCTGACCTGCCCCGGTCGGGCGGCCTGTACTCGACGGCGAACGTCACCTACCGCGGCACCCAGATCGGCAAGGTCACCGCTGTTGAGCCGACCGAGACCGGTGCCAAGGCGACGATGAGCATCGACAACCGCTACAAGATCCCGGTCGACGCCACCGCGAACGTCCATTCGGTTTCGGCGATCGGCGAGCAGTACCTCGACCTGGTGTCGACGGGCAACCCGGGCAAGTATCTGCGCGACGGCCAGACCATCACGACCGGCACCGTGCCCAGCGAGGTCGGTCCCGCGCTTGACTCCGCGAACCGCGGTCTTGCAGTGCTGCCGAAGGAAAAGATCGACTCACTGCTCACCGAAACCTCCAAGGCGGTAGGCGGATTAGGCCCGGGCCTGCAGCGGCTGGTTGACGGTACGACGAACCTGGCGCAGGGGTTCGAAGAGAACCTGCCTCAGGTCGACGACATCGTCGAACATGCAAGGCCGATCCTGCAGAGCCAGGCCGACTCCGGTGACAACATCGAACAGTGGTCACGCAACCTCAATATCCTTGCGGCACAGTCGGCCTCGGAGGATCAAGCGCTGCGTAGCGGCCTGCAGCAGGCGCCGCCGACACTCGATCAGGTGACGGCGACATTCAACGACGTCCGTGAATCGCTGCCGCAGACGTTGGCCAACCTCGAAGTCGTCATCGACATGCTCAAGCGCTACCACAAGGGCCTCGAGCAGGCGTTGGTCGTCCTGCCGCAGGGTGCAACGGTGGCCCAGGCGGGCACGATCTTTGAGAACGAGGGCCTGCTGCACTTCGGTTTGTCGATCAACCAGCCGCCCCCCTGCCTGACCGGGTTCCTGCCGGCGTCGGAATGGCGCTCGCCCGCCGACACCAGCATGGCGCCGCTCCCGTCGGGCACTTACTGCAAGATTCCGAAAGACGCCCAGAATGCGGTCCGCGGTGCCCGCAACTATCCGTGCGCCGATGTGCCGGGTAAGCGCGCGGCGACACCGAAGGAATGCCGTAGCAACGAGCCGTACATCCCGCTGGGCACCAACCCGTGGTACGGCGACCCGAACCAGATCGTGAACTGCCCGGCGCCGGCGGCCCGCTGCGACCAGCCGGTCAAGCCCGGCTACGTGATACCGGCACCGTCGGTGAACAACGGGATGAACCCGTTGCCCGCCGATCGACTCCCGCCGGGTGGCTCCCCCCAACCGGTCAGCGATCCGCTGACCCCGCCCAATACGGGCAGCGTCCAGTGCAGTGGACAACAGCCCAACCCCTGCACGTACACTCCGGCACCAGGCAGTGCGGTGTACAGCCCGTCTAGCGGCGAGGTCGTTGGGCCCGACGGAGTGAAATACTCCGTCAGCAATTCGAAGAATCCAGGAGACGACGGATGGAAGGAGATGCTGGCACCCGCCAGCTGAACCCCACCGATGCGCAGGACACGCCAGACGATCCGGTAGCGGTATCCGAACAAGAGCAGACAGGCGACGAGCAGGAATCGGCCACCGCGGCTCCCGAGGAGTCAGTCTTTGGTGACCGTCGGCCGCCGCGGCTGGGCCGTGGCTGGATGACCGCGGTAGGCCTGAGCTTGTTGGCGCTGACCATCGCCGCCGCCGTCGGGGGCGTCCTGCTGATCCGCGAGAGCCACGGCATCGACGAGATCAACCGCAATGAGGTGGCGGCCCTGCAGGCCGCGAAAGAATGCGTGGCCGCACTGCAGGCACCCGACACCGCGGCCATGTCTGCCGCGCAGATGAAGATCATGGAGTGCTCGACCGGCGCCTTCGGAGCGCAGGCCTCAACCTTCGGCGGCATTCTGGTCGAGGCCTACCAGGCCGCGAACGTCAAGCTTGCGGTATCCGACGTGCGCGCCGCGGTGGAACGCCATCAACCGAACGGATCCATCGACGTCCTTGTTGCCGTGCGGATCAAGGTGACGAATTCCGCTGTGACAGACCAGGAGTCGGGATACCGGCTGCGTGTCACGATGACGCCCGATCAGGGCCGGTACCGGATTGACAAGATGGAACAGGTCACGTCGTGACGGCGGTCCTCGACGCGAGCGCAGATCCCACGGTCGAGGGTTCGGCGCCGGCGCAGCCCCTGGCGTCATGGTCGTCCCGCGCGGGCGCCCTGTGCCTGGACGTGTTTCTCGGTGTCGGCCTGCTCGCGGCGCTGGCACCGCTGGTGTGGACCGCCCCGCGACAGAGCTCGCTCTGGTGGGTGTTCATGGCCGTCGCGGCGGTGATCGTGCTGGCGATCCTGGCGAATCGGTGGCTGCTGCCCGCCGTGACGGGCTGGAGCCTGGGTCGCGCGCTGGTCGGCATCCGCGTGGTGAGACGTAACGGAGAAGCGGCTGCGGGCTTTGTGCGGCTGCTCGCCCGAGACTTCGCCCACCTGCTGGATACCGCCGCACTGTTCATCGGCTGGCTGTGGCCGCTGTGGGATTCGCGTAACCGGACCTTCGCAGATCTGTTGGCGCGCACCGAGGTTCGACGGGTGGACCGCCCGACGCGTGACATGCGCCGGCTCACCGCCAAGGTGTTGGTGGCGGCCGTTGTGGCGTGTGCGGCGCTGGTGGCGGTGAACTACCTGCAGGTGTACCGCCCCGAGCGGGCCGTCGATGAAGCGCGTCAGCAGATTTCAGAGCAGGGTCCCCGGATCGTCGAGCAGTTGCTCACCTACAACCCCGACACATTGAAGGACGACTTCGCGCGGGCGCAGTCGCTGGCGACCGACACCTACCGGTCGCAGTTGGTGTCGCAGCAGGAGGCGGCGCAGAAGGCAGGTGCGACGGCAAACGAGTTCTGGGCTGTCTCGAGTGCGGTCACCAATGTGTCGGCGGATCGCGCGACGATGCTGGTGGCAATGCAGGGACAACGGGGCACCGATCCGAAGGACCTACGCTTCATCACCGCGACGGTGTTGGTGGACTTCGACAAGTCCCGCGACGGGAAATGGCGAGTTGCCAACCTGACTGTGCTCAAGCGGCCGTTCATGGGGCAGGCGCCGCAATGAGCCCCCGCCGCAGGATCGACGCCGAGGCGCCAGACCTCTACGCCGCACCGGCGCCGAAACCGCCACGGCGGTGGGGGCTTCCGATTGTGGCCACCATCGCAACCGTACTGATGGCGGCGGCGATCACGGCGAGCGCGCTGATGTTGGTGTCGCACGAGAACGACTCGAGGACCAACGCCAAGGACGCCGACGTCATCGGCTACGTGAAGTCCTTCATGACGACGTACACGACACTGGATCCGTTCCAGGCGAACTATTACGGCGACCGGATCCAGTCTCAGGCCACGGGCGACTTCGCAAAGATGTTCAAGGAGAAAATCAACGAGATCCTTGTCCAGGTGGCGCGCGCCGAACCGACGCAGGGCAACGTCGTGGCCGCCGGCGTCCAGCGTTGGAACGACGACGGCAGCGCTGATGTCCTGGTGGCGACCAATGTCTCGACCAAGATGCCCGACGGTAAGACGATCGAGAGCGGAAACCGTTGGGTGGTAACGGCGAAGAAGGAAGGGCAGCTGTGGAAGATCAGCCAACTGATCCAGGTGATCTGACCACGGATGCGGATTCGGCCGAGACGTCTGCGACGCCTCCTGGCCGGCACCGGATGCCGAGCGGGAAGCGACTGCGCACGGCGAAGTCCGCGACCGAAACCGATGACGCTACGCCGGAAACAGCCGAATCGGCTGCTGTAGAAGTGGTTACGCCGGCCGTCGATGTTCCAGACGAAGCCTCGCCGGTTTCAGACCAGCCGGCCAAGAAGCGGTGGATTGGCCGGCGACGGAAGAAAGAACAGGAGCCGACACCTGCCGTCGAGGCCGCCGACTCGACCGAAGCGGCCGAGGCTCCGGCGGAAGACGATGTCGTTCTCGTACCTCACCGCCCCGCCGGTAAGCGGCTGAAGATCGCCGCGGCGGCCGCCGCCGTGTTGTTCGTCGCGGGCGGGGCATTCCTCGGGTCGACGGCACAACCGGTGATCGCCAACCGCGCGCTCGTCGAGACGAAACTCGTCATCGCCCGCACGGCAGCCAGCGCGATCACCACGCTGTGGTCGTACACACCGGAGAACATGGACACGCTCGCGCAACGGTCTGCCCACTACCTCAGCGGAGATTTCGCGTTCCAGTACCGCAAGTTCATCGACTCGATCGTCGCCACCAACAAGCAGGCGCAGGTCACCAACACGACGACGGTGCTCGGGACAGCGGTGGAATCGGTGAACCAGACCGAAGCATCGGCCATCGTCTACACGAATTCCGTTGCAACCAGCCCTGTCTCGAAGAACATCCCCTCGCTGCGCTACCTGTCCTACCGGCTGGAGATGAAGCGTGACCGCTCCGACTGGCGCATCACCAGGATGACGACGATCACGACGCTGGACCTCACCCCGCAGCTGTAGGGCTGACCCGATGCCCGTCACCTCACCGGTCTCCGATCGACTGACGGTGACGGGCCTGCTGCTGTTGACGTTCGGCACCGGGATGATCGACGCGATCAGCGTCCTGGTCCTCGGTCACGTGTTCGTCGCCAACATGACCGGCAACGTGATCTTCCTCGGGTTCTGGTTCGCGCGCCAAAGCGTCGTCGACATGACGGCTGCGGTGGTCGCATTCGGATGCTTTCTGGGTGGCGCTGTGATTGGCGGCCGCTTCGCCCGCCACTTGCAGCACGACACCCGTCGATGGGTGACCGTGGCACTGTCGGTGGAATGCGTCCTGCTGGCGACGCTGTCGATCCTCGCCGGCACCGGCGTGCTGGACTACCACGACAACACGAAGCTGATCCTGATCGCGGGGCTCGCCGCCGCGTTCGGCAGTCAGAACGCGACGGCCCGTCAGTTCGGCATCCAGGAACTCAGCACGACGGTGTTGACGTCGACCATTGTCGGTATCGGGGTGGACAGCCGGCTCGCCGGCGGAACGGGACAACGCGAGAAGCTGCGGTTCTCGGTAGTGCTGACGATGTGCGCAGGCGCGGTGGTCGGCGCGACATTGTCGCGGTTCACGGTGGCGCCGGTGATCGCGACGGCCGCGGCGTTGGTGGCGGCGGTCGCTGTTCTCTTCTGGTTTGGACCACCGCCACCGGCCGACGACTAAGGTCACCGCTATGCCAACAGTTCTGGTAACAGGTGCGGCCAGGGGAATCGGCAGAGCGATCGTGGAGCACTTGGCGTCAGCCGGCTGGGACGTCATCGCGGGCGTACGCAGCCAGCAGGACGCGGACGCTGTCGTCAAGAGCCACCCGCAGCGGGTGTCGGCCGTCATTCTCGACATCACCGATCCCGACCAGATCGCGGCGCTGCCCGCATCGCTGCCGCAGCGTCTCGATGCCCTGGTGAACAACGCGGGCATCGCGGTGGGCGGTCCTGTGGAGACTGTGACAGCCGAGGACTGGCGAAACGTGTTGGAGACCAACGTCATCGGGCAGTTCGCGGTGACTCAGGCGGTCTTGCCGCGGCTCCGGGAGTCACGCGGGCGGGTGGTGTTCATCTCGAGTGTGAACGGCCGGATCGCCACGCCGATGCTCGGACCGTACTCAGCGTCGAAGTTCGCGCTCGAAGCGGGCTGTGACGCGCTGCGGATCGAGTTGAAGGCGTGGGGAATTCCGGTCGTGCTCATCGAGCCCGCACAGACCGACACGGACATGTGGCGCACGGCCGATGACATGGTGCGGCAGATCGAAGCCAGCTTGGCGCCCGAGCAGCGGGAGCTGTATTCCCGGCACATCGCCGGGATGAAGAAATTCGTGCCAACTGCCCGCAGGATGGCCTCGCCGACGAAGAAGGTCGTTGCCGTAGTGGAGAAAGCGCTGACCACACGCAAGCCGAAGGCGCGGTACGTGGTGGCGCTTCTGCCGAAGATTCAGGCTGCGCTGGTACCGAATCTGCCTGTGGCGGTGCGCGACCGGGTATTGGGGATGCTGGCCGGATTGCCGCGTCGGCCGCGTGACTGACTTCATCAAGGCCAGCAGCAGCGCTCCGCAGGGGTTCTTCGAGCTGGAAGCGGCAGGCTTGCGCTGGCTGTCGGTCGAGGGCGGCGTGCCGTGCGCGCGAGTCATCGCCTACGACGATCACTCGCTGACTCTGCAGCGGTTGAAGTCTGTGGCGCCGACGCGAGATGCGGCCAAGGAGTTCGGATCTCGGTTGGCAGTGACGCACGGCGCGGGCGCGGAGTACTTCGGGTCAGGCCCGGAAGGCTGGCATGGAGACGGCTATTTCGGCCCGCTCGCCGAGCCGCTGCCGATGTCGCTGCGGGGGCATCGACAATGGGGTGTCTTCTACGCCGAGGAACGGTTGCGGCCGATGGCCGACCTCGCGGAGTCGCGGCTGCATGACCAGGCGAAGCGGTTGGTGGAGGCGGTGACCGAGCGGTGCCGCGCGGGGGAATTCGATGACGACGATGCACCCGCCCGCATCCACGGGGATCTGTGGAGCGGCAACGTGATGTGGACGCCGGACGGAGCGGTGCTGATCGACCCGGCAGCACACGGCGGTCACCGGGAGACGGACCTGGCCATGTTGGCGTTGTTCGACTGCCCGTATCTCGATGAGGTGTTGGCGGCCTATCGGTCGGTATGGCCATTGCGAGAGGGCTGGGGCCAGCGCGTCGGGCTGCACCAGCTCTATCCGCTGCTGGCGCATGTGGTGCTGTTCGGAGAGGGCTATGTGGGCCAGACGGAGGCCGCAGCGCGAAGCGCGCTGGCGGGCTAGCTAACAACAAAAGGCGGTCAAGGACACCGTCAGCGGAGCGAAGAAGGCCGCGGATGATGCCGCCACGAAGACCACGAAGCAAGACTCGCAGCAGCACGGGCGACTCGCTAGCTCCGGGCTAGCGACCCCTCGATCATGTCGGTCAATACCGGCGCGACCACCTTCGCGTACTCGGTCGTGACGTGGTTGTCGTCGCGGTACACCAACGTGTTACCGACGATGACCGGGCACCGCTCAGGTGTGCAGAAAAGCTCCGACAGCGCCGCATACTGTCCACCACCTGCCGCCGTCGCCGCAGCCTCCGTTGCAACGCCCTTGTCGTTCAAGCCCTCAGCCCGCGATGGCGCACACGCGACCGCATCATCCATATGCGCCGACACACACGTCGGCACCGTCGAATGAGGATCTGCCACCGGACCCAGAACCAAAACCTTTGCTCCCGTCGCCCGTAACCGCTGAACTAGCCGCTTCAACCCGTCCTGCCACGCTTGGTCGTAACTCGTGAACCCGAAGTCGGCACCATACCGCCGCGACATATCGACCACGATCAGCTGTGGACGTTCCTTCTCCAGCTGCGCCAACACGCCGGATCGCCACTGCTCACACTCGGTGAACGGGCGACCCAGGTACGGACTGTTGATCGACAGGTCCATCAACGGGCACAGCGCCTTGCTCATCGTCTGTAGCCGCCAATGCCGCTCTGTTGCAATAGGTTCCAGTGCCGGCTGCCACATCGCCGCGTGCGAGTCGCCCACTAGTGCCACCGTCGTAGACGCCCCCAGGTCACCCGACACACACTCCGGTTGCTGCACATCCCGCCACGACAACACACAGCCGTTGACGAACACCTCGGGCTTGCCGATTGCATTCAGCGCCGGGGTCAGGTTCGCCGGAACAGGGTCCGCCTCGCCCGACTTCGCGACCGCCGCCACCACCTGATCGCGCACCGACGGCGGTGGCAGGACCGCACGTGGCGCAGCAGTCGTCGGTGTGACGGGAGCGGCGGTCGGTGCGTGCCTGGTACTGCTCCTCGTCACGCCGGTGCCGCACGGCCACGGCGTCGCGGCC
>NZ_LZMC01000038.1 GCF_001668615.1 Mycobacterium sp. 1274761.0 | reverse complement strand
CTGACCGCCGCCGTGCAGGAACACCACCTGCGGGGGCTCTTCGCTCCATTTCAACGCGCTGATGCCGTCGGCCTCGATGCGTTCTACGCGCGGCAGTGGGCCGGTGTGTCCGATCTGCTCGGCGTTCTCGTGCAGCAACCCGAACTCGTCGAGGTTCAACAGTTCATCGTCGGAGACCACGACACCATCTAACGCCGTCGCCATGGTCATTTGTGAAGCTGACGACGCAAATCACCCAAAAGCGTCGTCAGATTCACAAACGGGAAGGGGTCAGCTCTCTTCGATGAAGGCTTCCAGCTGCGCTCGGGCGATGTCGTCGGGCAGCTGCTGCGGCGGGCTCTTCATCAGGTAGGCGGACGCCGCGACGACCGGTCCACCGATGCCCCGGTCCTTGGCGATCTTGGCCGCGCGTACCGCGTCGATGATGACGCCCGCGGAGTTCGGCGAGTCCCACACCTCGAGCTTGTACTCCAGGTTCAGCGGCACGTCGCCGAAGGCCCGGCCTTCGAGCCGCACGTAGGCCCACTTGCGGTCGTCAAGCCAGCCGACGTGGTCGGACGGGCCGATGTGCACGTCCTTGGTCTTGAACTCACGCTGCAGGTTGCTCGTCACGGCCTGGGTCTTGGAGATCTTCTTGCTCTCGAGCCGCTCGCGCTCGAGCATGTTGAGGAAGTCCATGTTGCCGCCGACGTTGAGCTGCATCGTGCGGTCGAGCTGCACGCCGCGGTCCTCGAACAGCTTGGCCATCACGCGGTGGGTGATGGTGGCGCCGACCTGACTTTTGATGTCGTCGCCGACGATCGGCACGCCGGCGTCGGCGAACTTCTTGGCCCACACGGGGTCGGATGCGATGAACACCGGCAGCGCGTTGACGAACGCCACCCCGGCGTCGATCGCGCACTGCGCGTAGAACTTGTCGGCCTCCTCCGAGCCCACCGGCAGGTAGGACACCAGCACGTCGACCTCGGCCTCCTTGAGGGCCGCCACGACGTCCACCGGATCGGCGTCGGACACCTCGATGGTGTCGGCGTAGTACTTGCCGATGCCGTCGAGCGTCGGGCCGCGCTGCACCGTCACGTTGGTGGGCGGTACGTCGGCGATCTTGATGGTGTTGTTCTCCGACGCGAAGATCGCCTCGGACAGGTCGAACCCGACCTTCTTGGCGTCGACGTCGAAGGCGGCGACGAACTTGACGTCGCGCACGTGGTACGCGCCGAGGCGCACGTGCATCAGGCCGGGCACCGTGGCGTTCTCGTCAGCGTCCTGGTAGTACTGCACACCCTGGACAAGCGATGACGCGCAGTTGCCGACACCGACAATCGCGACCCGCACCTCGGTGTTTCCAGTCATGGCGACGTTCTCCCTCTCAATCCAATTCGCTTGGAAATTCGTTGTTCTACGGCTGCTCAGCGCGACCCTGAGCTACCCGCTCGGCCGCAATCAAATCGTTGAGCCACTTCACCTCACGCTCGCTGGACTCCAACCCCAGCTGATGCAGCTGGCGGGTGTAGCGGTCAAGCGAGCTGCTGGCCCGTGCGACGGCTTCACGCAGGCCCTCTCGGCGTTCCTCCACCTGACGACGGCGGCCCTCCAGGATCCGCATCCTGGCCTCGGCCGGGGTGCGGTTGAAGAAGGCGAGATGAACGCCGAATCCGTCGTCGGTGTAATTCTGTGGGCCCGTATCGGCCACCAGCTCGGCGAAGCGCTGCTTGCCCGCGTCCGTCAGCTGGTACACCCGGCGAGCCCGGCGCATCTTGGGGGTTCCGTCGGGCGCAGCGTCCTCGATGATCAACCCGTCGGCCTGCATCCGGCGCAGCGCGGGATACAGCGAGCCGTAGGAGAATGCCCGAAAGGCGCCAAGCAGTCCGGTCAGTCGCTTACGCAGCTCGTAGCCATGCATTGGCGACTCGAGCAGAAGACCCAGTACTGCGAGCTCCAGCATCGAACCACCTCCCCGGAATATCAAAGTCTGTCGCTACGACGCCCCGACACCTCGCCCCATACTATCGGGCCGATATATTCGCCGCCACGCGGGGGGTGGCCGACCAGGGCCGACTGCGGCCTAGCTGGGCTCGTTGATCTGCTTGATCGCGCCGTCGGGCGCCAGGTCGATGAAGCCGCTGCCGAACTCGCTGCTGAGGTAGATCCGGACGTTGACCGCGTCCGGTGTCGCCGGGTCCTTCGACGGCTCGATGTCGATCCAGGTGTCGGAGATGTCCTTGCGCTGGATCTTCAGCGTCTCGGGTGCGCCGCGCAGGACCGCGATCGTCTGCTCGAAGTTGAACTTCGCAAGGTCGACCACGCGGTCGTCGCTGTCGACGGTGGTGGTCGAGTACGGGTCGCCCCAGCCGCCGCGGTAGTCATACATCAGCTTGCGCCGCGGGTCCTCGGGGTCCGGGCGGTAGAGCGTGGCGCGGTCCGGCCGGATGTTCATCTCGAAGCCGGTGGTGTCACCGAACTTCTTGCGCATCTGCTCGAACAGCCCGTTCAGCCCGCCCAGCGACTGCAGCTGCCGCGGCGGCGTCAGCACCTTGGCGGGTATCCCGTCGGACTTGGCTCCCGGATCGGTCTGGAAACTCAGCGGCGAGCTGGTGTTTCCGTAGAGCCCCCAGCCGATCCCCATGCCGAAGAGAACGAGCACGGCCGCCGTTGCGATCCTGATGCCCCATCGGCCGCTGCCGGTGGGAAACCGCCGCGGCTCCTTGAGGTCGGGGAGCTTGACGGGCGCGTTCGCCGTCTGCAGGTCGTCGACGAGTGCCTGAAGTTCGCCGAGGGTGGCGGCGTTGGTGGCGGCCTTGACACGTTCGCCGTGCTCGGCCATCGACAGCTGACCCTCGGCAAGCGCACTGTCGAGCACCTGGCAGGTGTCGGTGCGGTCGCTGTCTTTTGCCCGGGTGCCCGCTGTCTGCCGTGTCGCCACGGAAGATGATCGTAGATGTCAGCCGGGGTATTCGACGCGCTTGATGTTGCTGGCGCCGTCGAGGTAGATCCACCCGTTCGGGCCGGCCGTCGTGGTCACCTTGATCAGCAGCTCCAGGCCGCCCGGCCCGCCGGGGTCGGCGACCAGGTCGATGTCGAGAGAGGTTTCTTTGACGTCGGTCGGGGCGATCCGCAGGGTCGCCGGTGCCGCCTGCAGTGCGGCCGCCGCGGCAGGGATGTCGAAGGCGGCGAGGTCGGTGACGTCGTCGGTGTCGGAGCGCTTTCGGGTGGACGGGTCGCCCCACCCGCCGTCGAACGAGTAAATGAGCTTCGAATGCTCGTCGGAGGGATCGGGCCGGGCCAGCATCGCCTCGTCGGACATCACGGCGAGCTCGTAACCGGTGGTGTCGCCGAACCTTTCGCGCATCGTGTCGATGACGCGGGTCAGCCCGTCGGCGGACTGCAGGTTCGCCGGCGGCGTCAGCACGACCGGAGCCGGTTCGGCGGGCGCCTCGGCCGCGGTGGTCGGTTCGGCGGCCAGCACGTGGGTGGACGTCGGTTCGGCGGGGGTCGTCGAAGCGGTGGTGTCCAACCCGGGGTGTCTGAACACGAGCCAGGCGACGACGGCGACGCACACCACCACGCCCGACACCGCCGCGAGGATGACGGCTCGGTACCTGTGCGTCGGCGTGAACGGTTGTATCGCAGCCGCCGTCTGCAGGTCGTCGACCAACGGCTGCAACTCGCCCAGGGTGGCGGCGTTGGTGGCCGCGCTCACCCGCTGTCGGTGTTCCTCCATCGACAGCTGGCCGTCGGCGAAAGCAGCGTCGAGAATCTGGCAGGTCGCGGCGCGGTCGCTGTCGCGGGCGCGAGTGCCCCGGGTTCGCCGCCCCCGATCAGCTGCCGCCACGTCGACGATCGTAGGAGCGCGGGCGCGTCTGCGCAGACAGATGACGACGCGCCAGCGCCTGACCCCCATCGAGACTCCACGCCAACGGCCCCCGACGTACTCTGGTCCTCGTGCGATTGCAGCGACAGGTGGTGGACTACGCGCTTCGGCGCCGGTCACTGCTGGCGGAGGTCTATTCGGGGCGCACGGGCGTCTCGGAGGTCTGCGACGCCAATCCCTATTTGCTGCGAGCCGCGAAGTTCCATGGGAAGCCGAGCTCGGTGATGTGCCCGATCTGCCGCAAGGAACAGCTGACCCTGGTGTCGTGGGTGTTTGGCGACCACCTCGGTGCGGTATCCGGTTCTGCGCGGACCGCCGAGGAGTTGGTCATGCTGGCGTCCCGCTACGACGAATTCTCCGTACACGTGGTGGAGGTATGCCGTACCTGCAGCTGGAATCACCTGGTGAAGTCGTACGTGCTCGGCGCGGTCCGACCCACTGGCCCTTCTCGGGGACCACGCTCGTCACGGACCGCGCGCAACGGTGCGCGGACGGCCAGTGAATAGCGAAGGGCGCCACAACCGGTCAGCCAGCGATGTCCCCGAGCGACACGCTGCTGACGGTGCGGGCGCGCCCCCGCCGCCGGGATTCGACCGTCCCGCCCTCCGTCGACCGCGCGCGCCGTTCGACGACCGCCGCACCGCGATCATCAGGCCCGTCGACGACACCACGCCGCTTCGCGACCCGATCGAGGCCGTCAAGGCCGCCCTCGAGGGCACCCCGGCGCCCAAGCCGGGGCCGCCGCAACCGCCGCATCATCCTCCGCCCGGAGGCGGACCTGGTGGCCCGGGTGGACCCGGTGGCCCGGGCGGCCGGCCTCCGCGTCGCCTGCCGGCGACGGAGCAGATCAACTGGAAGTGGGTCCGGCGCGGTCTGTATGTGACTGTCGCCGTGCTGATCGTGCTGCCGATCATCACGTTCGGCATGGCCTACATGATCGTCGAGGTGCCCAAGCCGGGCGACATCCGCACCAATCAAGTGTCGACGATCCTCGCCAGCGACGGCAGCGAGCTCGCCAAAATCGTTCCACCCGAGGGCAATCGGGTCGACGTCGACATCGACCAGATTCCGGTGCACGTGCGCGACGCGGTGATGGCTGCCGAGGACCGGGACTTCTACTCCAACCCGGGGTTCTCGTTCACTGGCTTCGCGCGGGCCGCGAAGAACAACATCTTCGGCGGTGACGTCCAGGGCGGGTCAACGATCACGCAGCAGTACGTGAAGAACGCGTTGGTCGGCTCGCAGCGCGCCGGTATCGGCGGCGTCGTCCGCAAGGCCAAGGAGCTGGTGATCTCGACGAAGATGTCCAGCGAATGGTCCAAAGACCAAGTGCTGCAGTCCTATCTGAACATCATCTACTTCGGACGCGGCACCTACGGCATCGCGGCGGCGTCCAAGGCGTACTTCGACAAACCCGTCGAGCAGCTCACCGTCGCCGACGGCGCGATGTTGGCGGCGCTCATCCAGCAGCCGTCGGCGCTGGACCCGGCCAACAACCCCGACGGCGCGCGGGCCCGATGGAACTGGGTGCTCGACGGCATGGTCGAAATCGGCGCGCTGTCGCCGAATGACCGCTCGGCTCAGCAGTTTCCGCAGACGTTGCCGCCCGATCAGGCGCGGACCCAGAATCAGACGACGGGTCCGAACGGTCTGATCGAACGGCAGGTGCAGAAGGAACTGCTGGACCTGTTCGACATCAGCGAGCAGACGCTGAACACGGAGGGCCTGCAGGTCACCACGACCATCGACCCGAAAGCGCAGAAGGCGGCCGAAGAAGCCGTGACGGAATACATGGACGGCCAGGATCCGGACATGCGCGCCGCCGTGGTGTCGATCGACCCGAAGACCGGTGGCGTCAAGGCGTACTTCGGCGGCACCGACGCTCAGGGCTTCGACTTCGCCCAGGCAGGGTTGCCGACCGGGTCCGCGTTCAAGGTGTTCGCGTTGGTGGCTGCGCTGGAGCAGGGCATCGGGCTGGGTTATCAGGTGGACAGTTCCCCGCTGGACGTCAACGGCATCAAGATCAACAACGTCGAGGGTGAGGGTTGCGGCACCTGCAACATCGCCGAGGCGTTGAAGCGGTCGCTGAACACCAGCTACTACCGGCTGATGCTGAAGCTGAAGAACGGCCCCTCCGACGTCGCCAAGGCCGCCCACGAGGCGGGTATTGCCGAGAGCTTCCCCGGCGTCGAGCACACGCTGTCCGAGGACGGCAAGGGTGGACCGCCGAACAACGGAATCGTGTTGGGCCAGTACCAGACCCGGGTCATCGACATGGCCTCGGCCTACGCCACGATCGCCGCGTCCGGCGTCTACCACCGCCCGCACTTCGTGCAGAAGGTCGTCAACGCCGAAGGCCAGGTGCTGTTCGACGCGGCCAACGAGGACAACTCCGGCGAGCAGCGCATCGACAAGGCCGTCGCCGACAACGTGACCGCCGCCATGCAGCCCATCGCGGCGTACTCGAAGGGGCATGCGCTCGCCGGCGGCAGGCCGTCAGCGGCCAAAACAGGCACCAACCAGCTGGGCGACACCGATGCCAACCGCGACGCCTGGATGGTCGGCTTCACTCCGTCGCTGTCGACGGCGGTCTGGGTCGGCACCACCGAAGGCACGAAGCCGCTCGAGAACAAGTGGGGTTCACCGGTTTACGGCTCCGGCTTGCCCTCGGACATCTGGAAGACGACGATGGACGGCGCACTCGAGGACACCGATGTCGAATCGTTCCCGAAGCCGACCTCAATCGGTGGTTATGCCGGACCGCCGGCCGCGCCGCCGCCGCCACCGTCGACTCCTGCGCCGCCGTCGGAGACCGTGATCCAGCCGACGATCGAGGTTGCGCCGGGCATCACGATCCCGTTCGGTCCGCCGACGACGGTGCCGGTCGCCCCGCCGGGGCAGCAGACGACGCCCAGCCCGTACGCGCCCGCGGATCCGTACGCGCCGACCGCACCAGGGGCGCCGGTGGCGCCGGGTGTGCCCGGGCCCGGTCCGCAACAGCCGTTCCCGCCGCCCCCGTGACCGAAAGCGAGGACAGCGGCGTCGAACACGGAGCGGCACGCGAGCCGGTCCGGTCCACGGTGTCCTCGCAGCCGCCCGCCGCTGTATCTTCGCAGCGGCCCGCCGCTGTGTCCCCCCATCCGCTGGCGCTCGACCGGCGCAGCGCCGACAACCGAGATCTGCCCAGCCGCAACGACGTTCTGGTCGGGGCGCTATCGCAGGTGATCGGCGGTCCGGTCGGCAGGCACGCGCTGATCGGCCGGGCCCGGTTCATGACGCCGCTGCGGGTGATGCTGGTGATTGCCGTGGTGTTTCTGGTGCTGGGCTACTCGACCAAGGCGGCCTGCCTGGTGACGACCGGCTCGGGGACCGCCGCCCAGAAGGTCGCCAACTGGGAGAACCAGCGCGCGTACTACGAGCTGTGCTACTCCGACACCGTTCCGCTCTATACCGCAGAGCTGTTGAACCTAGGCAAGTTTCCGTACAAGTCGAGCTGGATCGAAACCGACAGCCAGGGCAGACCGCAGAAGCAGTTCGACGGCAACGTGGCGGTGCGGTACATGGAGTATCCGGTGATCACCGGTATCTACCAGTACGTGGCGATGGCGCTGGCCAAAACCTATACCGCGGTGAGCAAGGTGGTGCCGATCCCGTCGATCGCAGAGGTCGTGATGTTCTTCAACATCTCGGCGCTGGGTTTGTCGCTGGCCTGGTTCGCCACGGTGTGGGCGACGTCGAGGCTGGCGGGGCGACGCATCTGGGATGCGGCGTTGGTTGCCGGCTCACCGATCGTGATCTTTCAGCTCTTCACTAATTTCGATGCACTCGCAACGGCTTTCGCGACCGGCGCGGTGCTGGCGTGGGCGCGACGAAGGCCGGTGCTCGCCGGGGTGATGATTGGGCTGGGCGTCGCCGCCAAGCTCTATCCGATCCTGCTGCTGATCCCGTTGGCGCTGCTGGGCTTGCGGACGGGCCGGCTGCGAGAGGTCGGCAAGACGGCCGCCGCGGCGTTCGTCACGTGGCTGGTGGTCAACCTGCCCATCATGGTGATGTTCCCGCGGGGGTGGTCGGAGTTCTTCCGGCTCAACACCCGCCGCGGCGACGATATGGATTCCCTGTACAACGTGGTGAAGTCGTTCACCGACTGGCCGGGTTTCGACACCGGGCTGGGTTTGTGGGAGCCGCCGACGATCCTGAACACAGTGGTGTTCGTGCTGTTCGTATCCTGTTGTGTGGCTGTCGGTTACATCGTGCTGACAGCGCCGCGACGGCCGCGGCTGGCCCAAGTCGCCTTCCTCGTCGTCGCGTTGTTCCTGCTGACGAACAAGGTGTGGAGCCCGCAATTCTCACTGTGGCTGGTGCCGCTGGCGGTGCTGGCACTGCCGCACCGACGAATCCTGCTGGCGTGGATGACGATCGATGCGCTGGTGTGGGTGCCGAGAATGTTGTTCCTCTACGGCGAGCAGAACCGCGGTCTGCCCGAGCAGTGGTTCACCTCGACGGTGCTGCTACGCGATATCGCGGTGATCACCTTGTGCGCATTGGTGATTCGTCAGATCTATCGGCCACAGCTCGACCTGGTGCGGTTCGGTGGAGAGCTCGATGACCCGTCGGGCGGGGTGTTCGACGAGGCGCCGGACCGCCCGCCGGGTTGGCTACCCGCGTGGCTGCGGCCCGCCGAGAACCGGTCGCGGGTCAAGACGGCCTCACCCGCCGAACCCGAACTTGTCGATCAACCCAGCTGACCGCTACGAGGTGACGGCGAAGAGGCGCCATTCACCCGGCACCCCCTTGAGTCGGTGGGTGCCGCGGTCGTCGAACTCGAGTCCTGATCCGATCACCAAGTCACGCAGCGTGTTTGACACGAGCACATCATTCGATCCGGCCAGCGCGCTGACCCTGGCCCCGATGTGCACGGCGATGCCGCCGATGTCGTCACCGCGGATCTCGCACTCACCGGTGTGCAGCCCGGCACGCACCTCGATACCCAGGGACTGCACCGCGTCGCGAATTGCCGTGGCGCAGCGGATCGCTCGCTAGGACCGTCGAACGTCGCAAGGAACCCGTCGCCGGAGGTGTTCACTTCTCGGCCGCCGAAGCGTGCCAACTGCGCGCGGACGACTGCGTCGTGCGCATCCAGCAGCGCATGCCAATCCCGGTCACCCATTTCGGCTGCCCGCTGCGTCGAGCCGACGATGTCGGTGAACAACACCGTGGCCAGCACGCGGTCGTCCGCCACCTGCGGTTGATGGCCGGTGAGAAACTCGGCGACCTCGAGGAAGGACGCTCGCCACGGCTCAACGATGTGGTACATGTTGCGGCCCGGCAGCTCCACATACTTCGCGCCCGCGATGTGATCGGCGATGTAGCGGCCCTGCGCAGGCGGAAGTACCTCGTCGTCGGAGTGATGCACGACCAGGGTGGGCACCCGTATTGTCGGAAGTACCGCCCGCACATCCTGTTTGGCGAAGATCGGGCCCATGAGCGCGACGGTCCGCGGACTCGACGTCAAGCGTTCCAGCCGAGCCCACGCCGCGCGGATCTCTTCGTTGCACGGCATGTCCGGGTTGACCGCATGCAGGGTCTGGCCCGTGCCCCAATCGGCGAGGGCCGCTGCGGTGCCCTCTTCGAGCCCCAGCCCCCCGGTGCTTTCGGCGAACGGGTCGGCGTAGCACTCGAGCGCGACCAGTGCTGTGACGCGGGACGGGTGGGTGGCCGCGAACAGGGCCGCCGGGGCGAAGGCGCCGTCGATCGCGAGGACGACCGCTTTGCGGCTCCCGAGATCATCGAGTACGGCCGTAATGCTGTCGGCCCACTGCTCCATGTTGGGCATCTCGTCGGCCGTGACGGGGTCGGACGCTCCGGTGCCCGGTTGGTCGAAGAAGATCAGTCGTCCGAGCGACGTCATCGCCTCGGCCCAGCCCCTGATCGACGGGAGTTCGGGAAATACCTCGCAATTGGTGATCCAGTTCGACACGAACACAATGTCGCGCTCGCCAGGCTCCGATGCCCGGTAGGCGACGCGCAGGTTCCCGTTGAGGGCGTAGCGCGTCTCGGAAAACACGGCCGAAGGGTATGCCGGACGGGCGGCGCGATTTCGCAGATCAGCGGGGGTTCCTGTAGCCTGGGCCGGTTGCCGACGCAGGTAACCCTCCTGCCACGGATAGGCCGTGGCCGACTAGCCCATAGGAGGTGATGAGGTTCTCATGCGTCCATACGAAATCATGGTCATTCTCGACCCCACCCTCGACGAGCGCACCGTCGCACCCTCGCTGGAGACGTTCCTGAACGTCGTCCGCAAGGACGGTGGAACCGTCGACAAGGTCGACATCTGGGGCCGCCGCCGGCTGGCGTACGAGATCGCCAAGCATGCCGAGGGCATCTACGCGGTGATCGACGTGAAGGCCAACCCGGCCACCGTGACCGAGCTCGACCGTCAGCTCAGCCTGAACGAGTCGGTGCTGCGGACCAAGGTGCTGCGGACCGACAAGCACTAAAGGCTGCCGGTAGTCGGGGTGGCTGCGTAGGCTCGCCCACGACAACCACCGCCCTGCGATGAGCGCTTGCGCGAAGAGCCGATATTGACACCTGGAGGACCTCGTGGCTGGTGACACCACCATCACTGTCGTCGGAAACCTGACCGCCGATCCTGAACTGCGCTTCACGCCGAGCGGTGCTGCCGTCGCCAACTTCACCGTGGCGTCGACACCCCGCATCTACGACAGGCAGAGCGGGGAATGGAAAGACGGCGAGGCGTTGTTCCTGCGGTGCAACATCTGGCGTGAGGCCGCCGAGAACGTCGCCGAAAGCCTGACCCGCGGTGCCCGAGTGATCGTGACGGGCCGTCTCAAGCAGCGGTCCTTCGAGACCCGCGAGGGAGAGAAGCGCACCGTGGTCGAGGTCGAGGTCGACGAGATCGGTCCGTCGCTGCGCTACGCCACCGCCAAGGTGAACAAGGTCAGCCGCAGCGGCGGCGGAGGCGGCGGTTTCGGCAGCGGCGGTGGTGGCGTCAGCAGCGGTGGCGGGGCCCGCTCCGAGCCCAAGGATGACCCGTGGGGCAGCGCTCCGGCATCCGGATCGTTCTCCGGCAGCGACGACGAACCGCCTTTTTAGACCCAAACTCCATCAGTAAGTAAGAAAGAGAAACAAACCATGGCCAAGGCCACCAAACGACGCCCGGCTCCCGAGAAGCCGGTCAAGACCCGTAAGTGCGTGTTCTGCTCGAAGAAGGGGCAGACCATCGACTACAAGGACACCGCTCTGCTGCGTACCTACATCAGCGAGCGCGGCAAGATCCGTGCGCGCCGCGTGACCGGCAACTGCGTGCAGCACCAGCGCGACATCGCCATCGCGGTCAAAAACGCCCGCGAGGTGGCTCTGCTGCCGTTCAGTTCGTCGACCCGCTGAGCAGAGTTGAAGGAGGCGAAGAGATGAAACTGATTCTTACCGCTGAGGTCGATCACCTCGGGACTGCCGGCGACACCGTCGAGGTGAAGGACGGCTACGGGCGTAACTATCTGCTGCCGCGCGGCCTGGCGATCGCCGCCACCCGCGGTGCCGAGCGTCAGGCCGACGCGATTCGGCGCGCCCGGGAGACCAAGGCCATCCGCGGCATCGAGCATGCCAACGAGCTCAAGACCGCGCTGGAGGGTCTGGGCACGGTCGAGCTTCCGGCGCGCACGGCGTCGGATTCGGGCAAACTGTTCGGCTCCGTGACGGCCGCTGACATCGTCGGCGCGATCAAGAAGGCCGGCGGACCCAATCTCGAGAAGCGCACCGTCCAGTTGCCGAAGGGACACATCAAGACCCTGGGCACGCATGCCGTTTCGGTGCGCCTTCACCCAGAGGTGGACGCCGCGGTTTCGGTGAACGTCGTCGCCGAGTCGTAAGCGCAAGCGTCAATTCGGCGGTGTGAGGGCCATAACTGGCCTTCACGCCGCCGTCGCCGTATTTCTGGCGAACTGATATTCGGTCTATCCGCGCAGCGAACCTAACGCTCCGTTAACCTGGGCGGCGCCGACGCGAAACACAACACGCCCGAAGCGGCAACCCGCCACGACACGCCGAAGAATTTCTCATCCACAACTAATTACCACCCGTATGGTCCGCTTATCTGCGGGGATGTGACGGGCGCCGAGTTCCGTCCACAGGTTCTCCCCAACGCCTCAACACCGCCGGGTACAGATATCCACATCCCATCCACACGTTCATGCACAGCCCCTCTTTGCGACCCTTCCAGCAACGTCTAGCGTTGGCCGTCGCGCGACTATTCGGGCGGCCGAGAACCTGTTCCTGTCAGAGGCCTGTCTTAGAGTCACGGTAAGATTTCGAACGTACGTTCGAAATACTTGAGGGGAGGTGGGCGCCGTGGCTGTCGTCGACGACCGGGGCCGTTCGGGTCTCGCCGACGTTCCTCCGCCCACTGAAGAATTCGGTCGCCAACCGCCGCAGGACGAGGCCGCCGAACAAGCGGTTCTCGGCGGCATGCTGTTGAGCAAGGACGCCATCGCCGACGTGCTCGAGCGGCTGCGGCCGGGCGACTTCTACCGCCCGAACCACCAGAGCATCTACGACGCGATCCTCGACCTCTATGGCCGCGGCGAGCCCGCTGACGCGGTTACGGTCGCCGCCGAGCTCGACCGGCGGGGGCTGCTGCGCCGCATCGGCGGGGCGCCGTATCTGCACACGTTGATCTCCACTGTGCCGACCGCTGCCAACGCCGGCTACTACGCGGGCATCGTGGCCGAGAAGGCGTTGTTGCGCCGACTGGTCGAGGCTGGCACCAGGGTCGTGCAGTACGGCTACGCCGGCGCGGACGGCGCCGATGTCGCCGAGGTGGTGGACCGGGCGCAGGCCGAAATCTACGACGTCACCGAGGGACGGACGTCGGAGGACTTCGTCGCGCTGGAGGACCTGCTGCAGCCGACGATGGACGAGATCGACGCCATCGCGTCCAACGGCGGACTGGCCGCCGGTGTGCCGACCGGTTTCGTCGAACTCGATGAGCTGACCAATGGCTTGCATGCCGGCCAGATGATCATCGTGGCCGCCCGGCCGGGTGTAGGGAAGGCGCTGGCCCTGGACACCCCGTTGCCGATGCCGAGCGGCTGGATCGCCATGGGCGACGTCTCGGTGGGCGACTGGTTGCTCGGCGCGGACGGTGCTCCGACACGAGTGACAGCCGCGACCGACGTGATGATCGGTCGTCCCTGCTACCGAGTGGAGTTCTCAGACGGCACGCACATCGTTGCCGACGCGTCGCATCAGTGGCCGACCGAGCACGGCACCCGAACGACGGCAATGCTGCGTTCTGGGGTGGACACGATTGCCGCTGCCGGTTGCTCTAGCCGCTATGACGACCGCGGCACGATCGCCACTACCACGGCACCAGTCGTAAAGGTCGAGACGGTGCGTCGTATCCCGGCGGTGCCGGTGCGTTGTGTCGAGGTGGACAACGCTGCGCATCTGTATCTGGCGGGTCCGGGAATGGTACCGACGCACAATTCCACGCTCGGCCTCGATTTCCTGAGATCGTGTTCGATTAAGAATCGCCTTGCCAGCGTGGTGTTTTCACTCGAGATGAGCAAGTCCGAGATCGTCATGCGGTTGCTGTCGGCAGAGGCCAAAATCAAGCTGGCCGACATGCGGTCGGGTCGGATGAGCGACGACGACTGGACACGTCTGGCGCGCCGGATGAGTGAGATCAGTGAGGCGCCACTTTATATCGACGACTCACCCAATCTCACCATGATGGAGATTCGGGCGAAGGCGCGCAGGTTGAAGCAGAAAGCCGACCTGCGGTTAGTCGTCGTCGACTACATGCAGCTGATGACGTCGGGTAAGAAGGTCGAATCTCGACAGCAAGAGGTGTCGGAGTTTTCTCGACATCTGAAGCTGCTCGCCAAAGAGCTCGAACTACCCGTCGTCGCCATCAGCCAGTTGAACCGCGGTCCCGAACAACGTACCGACAAGAAACCGATGCTGTCCGACCTCCGCGAATCGGGTTGTCTGACGGCGGATACGCGAATACTGCGCGCTGACAACGGCGCTGAAGTCACGTTTGGCGAACTGATGCGTACGGGGGAGCGGCCGCTGGTGTGGTCGCTCGACGACCGCAAGCGGATGGTGGCGCGGCCGATGACGAATGTCTTCCCCAGTGGCCGAAAGGAAGTCTTCAAAGTACGTCTTGCATCGGGTCGTCAGGTGGAGGCGACGGGTAACCATCCGTTTATGTCGCTCGACGGCTGGACCGCTCTGGAGGACCTGAACCTCGGCGATCGGGTGGCAGTCCCGCGAAGGGTGCCAGAGCCGGTGAACACGCACCGCTTACAGGACGACGAGGTAATCCTGCTCGCGCACATGATCGGTGACGGATCCTGCGTGAAGAACCAGCCGATCCGCTATGCCAGCATCGATGAGCTCAACCTGGCGGCCGTTGCGAACGCTGCTAAGCACTTCGGCGTCACAGCCCTCCGAGACGACGATGCGGTCGCCCGGGTGTCCACCCTTCGGTTACCGGCGCCTTACCGCCTGACCCACGGGAAACGCAATCCGATTGCGGCGTGGCTTGATGAGCTCGGTCTATTCGGCAAGCGAAGCTACGATAAGTTCGTTCCCCGAGAGGTTTTCGCGCTACCCAACGATCAAGTCGCGTTGTTCCTCAATCATCTGTGGGCAACCGACGGGTCGGTCTCGTGGGATGCCAAGCATGGACAGGGGCGCATCTACTACGCGTCGACCAGTAGACAGCTCGTCGATGACGTCGCGGGACTATTGGCCCGGGTCGGAGTGTTTGGCCGCATCAAGCGGACCCTTAAGGCGGGATACCGCGACTGCTGGCACCTGTACATCTATGGAGGCGAGAATCAGCTGCGCTTCCTGCGGCAGGTGGGCGTAAACGGCATGAAAGCTCTTGCGGTCCGAGAGGTTATCGTCAATCTGGAAGTCAAAGCGCGCAACACCAACTTGGACACGGTTCCCAAGGCGGTGTGGGATCAGGTCAGGGGTGCGCTCGCGGAGAGGCAAATGACGCACCGCCAATTCGCGGCGGCGATGGGCACGAAATTCTGTGGATCGACGATGTGGAAGCACGCACCGAGTCGCGCGCGGCTGCACCGCGCCGCGGCTCTGCTTGAGGACAACGTGCTTCACGATCTGGCGACCAATGACGTGTTCTGGGATCAGATCGTCGAAGTGACGAGCATCGGCGAGCAGGATGTGTATGACGGAACCGTAAGCGGGACACATAATTTCGTGGCTAACTTAGTCAGCCTGCATAACTCGCTTGAACAAGATGCGGATATGGTGATCCTGCTCAACCGCCCGGACGCCTTCGAGCGCGATGATCCGCGCGGCGGTGAAGCGGACCTGATCATCGCCAAGCATCGCAACGGTCCGACCAAGACGATCACCGTGGCACACCAACTGCATCTGTCGCGCTTCACCAACATGGCGAGATAGACACCAGCACTGCGACAGATGCTCGCTTCGAGGGCCGGCTATTCGTCGGAGTAGTCCGCTGTGAGCCACCGATCGGGACGGATGGTGAACAACACTGACGGATAGTCGCCCATGTTCTCGACAAAGGCACGTCCGCCCGCCGCACCGAGATACCGGATGGCGATGGACTCCCGAACGTCGCGCGGCGCGGGTTCGGTGGTGTCGACCACGGTGCCCTCAACGACGACATACTGATACGGCGGTTCTTCCCTCTGCACGACCAGAGACACGACTCCCGCTTGCTTGATCAGGTGCGCTTTGCGCGATCGCGCACCCGTGTTGATGAGGATGTGCCCATCGGTGTACTCGTACCAAATCGGCACGCTCGCCGGGGGACGGCCATCCGACGCGGCGACGGACAGCACGCCGACGTGTACGTCCTGAAGAAAACCATGACGCCCGGACTCCGTGAAGTGCCTCATAGTGGCTACGAACGTCATCGGTGCGTGACGTATTCCACTCGGGCGGGTCGATTGCGCCGCAAAGGTGTTGTCATCGAGTCGGTTTCGGCTGCGCTATCCGTCGATACCGGTGTAGGTGGCGAGATCGAGAGCATGCGCAGCGTGAACATCGCGGCAAGAACAGGCACGACCGCGTGCGACGCGGACCCAAATTCGCTGCATGTCCACGATGAATCGGCGGTATACGTGCAGGGATGTCGATACGATCCCGGTTATTGGGATCGGTAGTACTTCGGTCGGGGTGCACTTTCCGAAACGACGCCGCCACCGCGGCCTGTGCACACACGAAGGGACATCGATATGCACGCCAAACGAATAGTCGCCGGGACGTTTCTGTCAGCCGGCCTCGCCGCGGCAAGCCTCGGGCTGGGAACCGGTACCGTGCAGGCCCTCCCGTCGCAGCCGCATGAGTGGTGCCCCGGAATGTCCATGCACAATCCCCCGGGACCGGGAGCCATGTATCACTGGGACATGAACGTGTGCCACACCTGGCAGTACGTGCAGCCCGGCATGGGCAATGTCGCACGCGAGGTCATGGTCGGCCCCCTCGATCCCGTCACGTATCGGCCAGCCGGTTACGAAATCAAAGTCGAGGGCAGCGATCTCTGGGATGGCCCGAACCCCCCGCCGGGGTCGGCCCGCGAATGCGGCCATGACGGGTTCACGGGCATCCCGATTTCCTGCTAGCACTCAAAGGCGTCTTACGGGTGCAGATTCCACTGGCCACAATCCTGGGCCAGGACGTCGTTGACGTCGACTTCGAGCCCGCCGACCAACGGCCCCGGATTCGACTTCGTGCTCACGATCCGTTGGTACAGAACGGCGGCGGGGTGGACCTGGCCTTTGGACCACGACCGTGTCTGCCACGCCCAGCGTCGCCCGGGCGTGCTCGAACTACCGATCACGCCGTCGCCGATTGCCCACTGGCACACGTCGATGCCGCCGTACACCCCGGTGCGCTGAACGCCAAGCACCGAGTTGATCCCGCGAAACCACTGCAGCGCAACACTGTTCCATGTTTGACGGTTGATGTCGTCATCGACGGAGAAGAAGATCGGTGCACTCCGGCCGCCACCTGCCGCGGTGTGCAGCTGCCACGCGGTCTGGGCGTCCGCGACGCCGCCGGCAAACCCGCGCGTGAAGTCTGACGGCGCGGTCCCGCCCGGCTTTCCGTATTGGTAGTTGCTGACGATCACCAGACCGGCTTGGGTGAGCGCCTCGGCATAGGGGCGTGTGATCGGCTTGGCACCGAACGTCGAGCCCGGCCGCGACAGCGAGACGTAGTTGATCACCCCGGAGTACCCGGCGGCCCGGATGTGTTGCGCGGGGATCTGACGGGCGGCGAAGTCGATCAGCTGCGGAGCAGCAGCCCGCGCCGTCGGAGCGGCCGCACCAGCTGACGCCACGCCCAGGCCGAACAGCGCCGACGCCGCGGCTGCAAAGCGCAATGCGTCGCGCCGGGAAACCGCGCGCGAACCTGAATAGCCCTGCACGGCCGGATGTTAACAATGTGGCCAGCGTTAATGGTGTAGCCTCGCCGGGTCGCACTAGCTCAGGTCGCTGATTCCGCGGCCCATCACCATCGCCGCCAAGACCAGCAGCAGCACCATCGTCACTGCCTTCTCGTTGGCCAGCAGCCACGTTTTGAAATCAGCCAATCGTGCCCGGGCCCCGGCACCACCGACGAGGTAGGCGATCAGCGGCACGGTGATCGTCACCGTCGACACCAACAAGAATCCCGCCGCCACGCCCAGCTTCGCAGGCAGGGACCCGTGTGCAGCGCCGATGTCCGCGCCTGCCAGCAGGACGATCGCGAGGCTCGACGGGTCGATCACACTGACGGCTACGCCGATGCCGATCGACCCGATAGGCGAGAGTCGGTCGACGCGGCGCACCAAAGGACTCGGTTTCGTTGGATCTGGCGCCGGGCGACGCCACCGCCGCACCGCAAGTCCGAGCAGCACGACGCCAATGACGATGCGCGCGATCGACAACGCCGGCGCAGGGTGATCCCGATGGCCGGGCCCGTGTAGGCCGAGAATTGCAAAGACGGCGATCATGATGGCCAGACACGCCACGAGGCCTAGTATTCGACCGCTCACGAACGCCACGCCCTTGGCGGCCGCCCCTTCTGAGACCAGGATCAACAGAATCACGAGAATGGGCAGCGGCCCCGCCATCAAGGTGACGGCCAGCGGCAGGATTTGACCAATCGTATTGCCCACCAACACATTCCTCTCGCCGCGCCATCTCGAGATCGCCGACCGCTGGCCTGGTCAGGCTACTCTAGCCCGCAGCCATTCCGGTGGCTGGCAGTAGCGGCTCGAGGAGCGTCCATTCCTTTTCGCTCACCCACGACGGGTTGGCCTGCTGCGGTGACCGGAACACCTCCATCGCGCGCAACGCCCCGACCGTCAGCAGCTCGGCCGCCGTCACCGGCTCAGCCAACAGCGGGATGCGGACAGGCACATGCAGCCGGCCGCCCTCGACGGTGACATCTCCGGTGACGCGACCCGCGCCCCAGATTCCTCGCCGCGGATGTGACGTGACCCAGAACAGCACTCGCTGGCCCGGCCGGATGAGACGTGAACGGTAGTTGTCGGCGATGCACCACGACGACCGCGCCTCGCCTGCGGCCCGCATGGATTCAAGCGGCGTCTTGCGTGGGTTGCACTTGATGATCCACGCACCGAGGTCGTCGAGGGTCACACGCAGCGGCGCCAAGGCTCTTCCCTACGCTGATGTGGTGTTGTTCTTGCTCTTCGGCTTCGCCTCCAAGCAGAAGGTTCTCGGCGTGGGGCAGGTGCGGACATGCCCCCACTGCCACAACAACGCGCAGTGGACGCGAATGCAGGAGTTCAAGCAGTTCACGGTTTTCTTCGTTCCGCTCGCGCGATGGGGGCGCCGGGAGTTCGAGGTCTGCGGGATCTGCGGCCAGGTTTTGGCCGCTTGACCGAGGCCGTGGTCAGTTGTCCGCCGGCGGCGTGTCGCCGCTGACCACCTGACGCTCGTGTTCCGTGCGGCGCGCCAACTCGTCATCGTCGGGGTGCTTGGGCATCTTGGCGTGCTCGCGATGGTCGGGATGCACCTCTTCGGTAGGAACCATCACATCGTTGAGATCGGGGCGTTCGTCATCGGGCATGCCTTCGCCTACCCGGGCAACGGCGCGCCCAATCGCGACGGTCGGCACAACCACGCCACCGCCAAGCACATCACCGCGGCCACCGCGAACGCCGCCTGCACGTTTATCAGGTCAGCGGTGCCGCCGAGCACCGCCGCCGCGATCGGCCGCGAGCCGACGAAACCCACCAGCCACAGCGCCATGATCCGGCCCCGCAACACCTCCGGCGCGCGCTCCTGAACGAGCGTGCTGAGCCCCGTCATCGCCCATCCGAAACCGACCCCGGCGACCGCGAACCCCGTCATCGCCACCGCGGACACCGTGCCGACGGCGAGAATCACGGTGCCGGCCACCAGGCCGGCCAACCCGATCGACGACACCCGAGCCGACGGCAGGTGGCCGCGCATCAGCGCCAGCGTTGCCATCCCGACCGCCGCGCCGAGACCGAACGTCGCCGACAGTGTTCCGACAAGCCGTGTGCCGCCGCCCAATTCGTCGGCCATGGACGGAGTCAACGTGATGGACGGATCGGAGACGATCCCGACCGTCGTCACCGCGATCAGCGCCAGCAGCAGCGGCCGGTCCGTCCAGACGTACCTGACGGCGGTGCGCACGCGGTAGTCGGTATCGGCATGACGAGGCGGCGGAGACGGAAACCGCACCACGGCGAGCAAGAGCGCGAAAATCAGGTGCAGCCCGGCGCTGACCGCGAATCCGGCGGCCGACCCCAGGTGCGCCGCCAGGTAGGCACCCGACGCCGGTCCGGCCACCCGCCCGAGCGTCATCGGCATGCTGTTGAGCGCCATGGCCGTCGAAAGTTCGCCGTCGCGAATGAGATTCGGCACGATTGACTGCATCGCAGGACCGCCGACCACGAAACCCAGACCGACCAACAACGACCCGACGAGCACGGGAACCGCCGCGGACATGCCCCGCAGGCCCTCATCGAGGAACAGCCACGCCGCCACCGAACCCGAGCCTGCAACGCACAGCACCCTGCCGAGCAGGATCTGTCGCGCGGGGTTCCCGGTGTCAGCCCACTTGCCACTGGTCGGGCTCAAGATCAGCTGCGGGCCGAACTGCACCACGCCGACGAGGCCGACCATCATCGCCGACCGGGTGGCGTCGTACATCACGATCGCGGCCACGATGCCGTGGGTCCAGACCCCGACGACGGCGAACATCTTGCCCCAGAACAGCACCCCGAACACGGGATCGAAGATCAGCCCGAGGGCGCCGCGGGGCCGCGGCGGGGCGGTGGCTTGCGCGGTCATCCGTCCACCGCCGGAGCGGGGCGGACGGGCAAGCGCATACCTATATGCATAGCATCTCGATGTATGTCGGGATCGGCCCGAGTCAACGCTCGCGGCTACTCGGTTTTGATTTGGGGCAGTGCGGAAACACTGCCGGAGTGAGCAGGGCCGTTCGTGCAGTCGCCGCCGCGGCCGCCTCCGCATTGGGTGCCATCGCCGCGCGGGATCTCTTCCAACGCAAACACGCGCTGTTGCGCAACTATCCGGTGGTGGGCCACGCGCGCTACCTGATCGAGGCCGTCGGGCCCGAGCTGCGGCAGTACATCGTCGCTGCCAACGACGAGGAACGACCCTTCACCCGTGACCAGCGTCGCTGGGTCTACGCCTCGGCCAAGAAGGAGAACAACTACTTCGGCTTCGGCACCGACAAGGACATGGAGTACACCGCCGGCTACCCGGTAATCAAGCACGCGACGTTCGCGCTGTCCACGCCCAAGTCGACGCCGGAGGCGTCGCGCGAGGTCGGTCTGCCATGCGCGAAGGTGATCGGCGCGGCCCGGCAGCGCCGCGGAGCATTCCGACCGGACTCCGTGGTGAACATCTCGGCCATGAGCTTCGGCTCGCTGTCGGGCCCCGCAATCGAAGCCCTCAACCGGGGTGCCGCGCTCGCCGGGTGTCTGCACAACACCGGCGAAGGCGGCATCTCGCGTTACCACCGCCACGGCGGCGAGCTCATCTTCCAGATCGGCACGGCCTATTTCGGCTGCCGCGACGCCGACGGCCGCTTCGACCTCGAGAAGCTCAAGGACGTGGTGGCCGGTGCACCGGTGCGTGCGCTGGAGATCAAGCTCAGCCAGGGGGCCAAACCCAGCCTTGGTGGCCTGCTGCCCGCACCGAAAGTGTCCGCCGAGATCGCCGAGGCTCGAGGCATACCAGCGGGCCGGGACTGCGTCAGCCCGTCGCGGCACGCCGAATTCTCCGACACCGACAGCCTGCTCGACTGGGTGGAACTCCTCGCCACGGAAACCGGTCTGCCCGTAGGAATCAAGTCCGCGGTCGGCGACCTCTCGTTCTGGTACGAGCTCACCGATCTCATGCGCATCACGGGCCGCGGCGTCGACTTCGTCACCATCGACGGCGGTGAAGGAGGAACGGGTGCGGCGCCGATGATCTTCACCGACACCGTCTCGCTGCCCTTCCAACTCGGCTTCGCCCGGGTGTACCGGATCTTCGCCGAGAACGATCTAACCGACCGCGTCACGTTCATCGGCGGTGGCAAGCTCGGCCTGCCCGACAACGCGGTGGTCGGCTTCGCGCTCGGCTGCGACATGGTCAACGTCGCGCGGGAAGCGATGCTGGCGATCGGTTGCATTCAGGCGCAGAAGTGCCACACCGACACGTGTCCCACCGGCGTCGCCACACAGAACGCATGGTTGGCGCGTGGCCTGGTGCCCGAGGTCAAGGCCGGACGGGTCGCCAACTACATCAAGACGCTGCGCCGCGATCTGGTCAAGGTGGCCGAAGCCTGCGGCGTCGCGCACCCCGGCCTCATCACCACCGATTCGGTCGACATCCTCGAGGGCCGAACCGGATCCACGCCGCTGCATGAGGTCTACGGCTACAAGCCCGGCATGGGCCTGCCGTCGGATGACGACCGCGCGGAGATCATCCGGCTGATGACGTGGGGCAAGCCCCAAGGCAGCTCCGCGCCGCCGTCCTCGGACGCTGTCGGTTGACCGGACGCCCCGTCAGCTGAAGCGGACGGTCAACGTCGCCAGCCCGAAGATCTTTCGCCCCGCCGACTTCGCCGCCACCAGCACGACGCCGGTGCGGGTATCTGCGTCCAGCGACTTGACGCGGCCGCTGAACTCGATGTCGGCGCCCTCGGCGGCCGTGACGATCGCGGGGGCCGACAGCCGCACCGCATAGCGGGTCACCGCACCGGGATCGCCTGACCACGAGGAGACGAATCCCGCGCCCAAACCCATGGTGAGCATGCCATGGGCGATCACATCGGGTAACCCGGCCAGCTTGGCGATGTCCTCGTCCCAATGGATCGGGTTGGCGTCACCTGCTACGCCGGAGTAGTTGACCAGGTCACCGCGGGACAGCCTGGCATGATGCACCGGCAGCTCGTCGCCGACCTTCACCTCGTCGAACGACGGTGTCCCGGGGGTCCGCGCGGTGGCCTCGGCGAAGCGGAACCCGCCCTCGGGTCGCACGGTCTTGCGGTAGTCGGCGTCGGCTCCGCCGACCGCGAGGATGTTGACGTCGTGCATCATCTTGCTGGCGACCGCGGTCTTGATCGCAGGGTTGACATCCTCGGCGGTGAGGCCGACTACGGTCGTGTGCAAGGTATGCACCCGCTCGCCGGCGGTGTCGGTGAACGTGTTGGTCACCGTGATCAGGTCCCTGCCTGCGATCCTGCGGACCGACGTCAGCTCGACATCGATACGCAGCTCGTCGCCGGCGACGATCGGGCGGTGCGCCTCGAAGACCTCTTCGGTCTGCATGTAGGTGTCGTAGCCGACAACGACCTCTTCGAACATCCGGCGGTTGCAGGTCATGCCGGGAGTGGAGGTGAACGTCAGCGGGGCTACCAGGTCTGGATAACCCAGTTCGGCGGCCGCGGCGACATTCCAGTGCGCGGGGTGGTAGTCCTGCACCGCGCGGGCGTACTCGCGGAGTTTCTCGCGGCCGACCTGGTAGGTGTCAGCCATCTGGTAGTAGTGGCCGACCCGCGCTTCCAGCGGCGAGGTCTCTGCTGCTGCGGTCATGAATGGCTCAACTTTTCTGCCGGCTTGTTGCTGGAGCCGACCAGAGCACACTAACGGTCCGAGACCGCCGCACGACAACGCCGCCGATGTTTGTCAGGTCCGGCGGAGGGTAATTGCACGACAGCGATGGCCCGTGTCACAATTGCATCGATTGTGCATCGATTGCCGTAGCCTCTGCGCGTCCATGACGTTGGCTCAGCGAACCGGTGACTGCGCGGCGGCCGATCCCGGTCGCGAGGAGGCGGACGTCGAGGAAGGGCAGCCAAAGTGGACGTGCGAGCGCAACTTTCGCAGTTGGATGCCGAAGCGCGTGCCGTCCTGGCCGGGAAACTGAGAAATCGGTTATCCGAGGCCGCGGTGCCGGCGGCACAACACGACGTCGTGATCGTGGGCGGCGGCGTTGCCGGTCTCACCCTCGGGCTGGAGATCCGCACCGCGCGGCCCGAGACGCGCGTGGCGATCATCGCGGCATCCGGTCACCCCGCAGCCGAGGTCACCCACACCGTGGGTGAGTCGACGGTCGAAGTATCGGCGCACTACCTACGCGATCGGCTCGGTCTCGGCGACCACTTGAGCACGGCTCAAATCCGCAAGATGGGTCTGCGGATGTTCTTCACTCACGACGGAAACACCGACATCGCCCGTCGGATGGAGGTCGGCAGTTCGTCCTTCGTTCCGCAGGTGACCTACCAGATCGACCGCGGCAGGCTGGAGAACGAACTGCACCGCCGCTGCCTCGCTGCGGGCATCGCAATCATCGACGGCAGAGTTCGGTCTGTCGGCCTGGGGCCCGCGGGTCCTCCGCACACGATCGCCTTCCAGAACACCGACAAGCTCCAAGAGACGACAGCGCGCTGGGTCGTCGATGCTTCAGGGCGAAACCGCACACTTGCCCGCCAGCTCGATCTCAGAAGCGTCAATCAGCACGACTGCAACGCATGCTGGCTGCGTGTCGCGACCGAAATCGACGTCGGCACGTGGAGCGACGACCCGGCGTGGCAGGGCCGGCTGACCGAGGGCGACCGCGCACTGTCCACCAACCACCTCATGGGGGACGGGTACTGGGTGTGGCTGATCCGCCTCGCATCGGGTGCCACCAGCGTCGGGATCGTCGCCGACCCCGCCTACCACCCGTTCGAGACGTTCAACACCTTGTCCCGCGCCACCTCCTGGCTGGCTGAGCATGAGCCGCAGTGCGCGGCGGTCCTGGCCGAGCACGAGCACCTGATCAGAGATTTCCGGGTGATGAAGAAGTACAGCCACGGCGTGACGAAGGTGTTCGACGGTGGGCAGCGGTGGTGCCTGACCGGTGACAGCGGAATTTTCCTCGACCCGCTGTATTCGTCGGGACTGGATCTGGTGGCGATCGGCAACGGCCTCGTCACCGACATGGTCGTGCGCGACCTCGACGGTGAGAACGTCACCGCGCGGGCGCAGATCAGCGACTCTCTGTTCCGCTCCCTCACCGACATGTGGCTCGCCGTCTACCGGGACCAGTACAGCTTGATGGGCACGCCACCGGTGATGGCGGCCAAAATCATCTGGGACGTCGCGTTCTACTGGGGATTCATCGGATTCCTCTACGCCAACGGACGATTCGTCGGCGTCGCCGACGACCCCGGGTTCGTGCCGCACCTCGAAGGGCTCATCGCTCTCAGCAACCGGGTGCAACGCTTCTTCCGTGAATGGGCCGCCATCGAACACAGCCCTCCCACAGTGCATTTCGTCGACCTGTACGCCCCACTGAACTTCATGGTGGCGCTGCACACCGCGATGATGGAACCCAGTCAGGACTTCGATGCGCAGTTCGAGGCCAATACTCGACTGCTCCGCCAAGTCGCCGGTCAGCTTGCCCAAATCGTTGTCGAGGACAAGTCGCAGATCTTCACCGACGACGACGTGATGCGGCAGGTGCAGGCATGGCAGCGTGATCCACTATTGCGGGAACTGCGGATGGCCTACCGCCGCGATCAGCCCGACAACCCGCTCAGCCGAGATTGGCTTGTCACCGGTTCCTCTGCGCTGCAGACGATCTGAGTAGGCATCGATGCAGCCAGGCACCTCCATGCAGACCCCCGAACCGTTGGCGATCGTCGGGATCGGCTGTCGGTTCCCCGGCGGCGTCGACTCGCAACAAAGCTTCTGGCAGATGCTGTGCGACGACGTCGACGCGACCCGCGACGTTCCCGGCACGCGGTGGGACGCCGCCAGGTATCACGATCCGAACCCGGCGAAGCTCGGCAAGATCGTCACCCGCAGAGGCGGATTCCTCGATCAGATCGACCAATTCGACCCGCAGTTCTTCGGCATCTCTCCCCGCGAGGCCCATTCGTTGGATCCGCAGCAGCGCCTTCTACTGCAGGTGGCGTGGGAGGCGCTGGAAGACGGAGGCGTTCCAGCCGACCAGCTGGCCGGCACCGACGTCGGCGTCTTCATCGGCGGCTTCACCCTCGACTATCAGCTGTTGCAGAATCAGGGCCGCGCCAGCCGCTACCGGTTCAAGCCGCATTCGGCCACCGGGATGATGATGACGATGCTGGCGAACCGGATCTCGTTCGCCTTCGACTTCCGTGGACCCAGCATGTCGGTCGACACCGCGTGCTCCAGCTCGCTGGTAGCGGTACACCTTGCGGCGCAGAGCATTTGGAACGGCGAATGCCACCATGCCCTCGCTGGCGGGGTCAACATCATGATTGGCCCCAACACCGCCATCGCCGAATCGAAGAGCGGCTTCTTGAGCCCGGAGGGGCGGTCCAAGGCATTCGACGACTCAGCCGACGGTTATGCCCGCGGAGAGGGCGGCGCGGTCGTGTTGATCAAGCCGGTAGAGCACGCGGTCCGCGACGGCGACCACATCTACGCCCAGATTCTCGGGTCAGCGGTGTCGCAAGACGGCCACACCGACGGCATCACCGTGCCGCGGGGAGAAGCGCAGGAGGCGGCCATCACGGCAGCGCTCCGGCGGGCCGGCGTCGCCCCCGGTGAGGTCGGCTACGTCGAAGCGCACGGCACAGGCACGCCCGTGGGCGACCCCATCGAGATGCGGGCGCTGGCCGGTGCTTTGGCCACACAGCGGCCGGCAGCGCGCCCATTGCTGATCGGGTCGGTGAAGACGAACATCGGCCACCTAGAAGCCGGTGCCGGGATTGCCGGGCTGATCAAAGCGGCATTAGTCCTCCAACACGGATACGTACCGGCCAATCTGCATCTTCGGCGGCCGACCCGACAGGTCTGCCTGGACGATCTCAACATCGACATTCCGGCGGCGGGCCGGCCCTTCCCGGCGTGCCTGCGGCGGATCGCGGGTGTCAACTCGTTCGGGTTCGGCGGCACCAATGCCCACGTCGTCCTCGCCGAACCCCCGAGCGCCCCGCCTGCTGCTCGCCACGAGATCGCCCGCCCTCTTCCCGTCGCCGTCCTGCCGATCTCGGCGCGCAGCAGCGAAGCGCTGGCTGAGACCGCCGGCCGGCTGGCGGAGCAGCTGGCCGCAGACGACGACATCGCGCTGACGGATTTGGCCTACACACTCAGCCGGCGCCGCACCCACCACACCTACCGTCAAGCGTTGATCGCCGAAACCGTCGCCGACGCCGAAGAACAACTCCGGGCGGTCGCCGACGGCGGCCAGATCCCCGCCGCCCGCACCGAACCCAGCGCATCCAAGCTGGCGTTCGTCTGCACCGGCATGGGACCGCAGTGGTGGCGGATGTGCCGCGGGCTGCTCGACGTCTTTCCCGCGTTCACCGACAGCATTCTGCGAAGCGACAAGGAACTGTCCCGCTACGCGGACTGGTCTCTCGTCGATGAACTGCGCTGCGACGAAACCCGATCCCGGATGGGCGAAACCGAAATCGCGCAACCCGCCAACTTCGCCATCCAGGTCGCCTTGGCCCGACAACTCGCGGAGTTCGGCATCGTGCCCGATGCTCTGGTGGGACACAGCGCCGGGGAAGTCGCCGCCCACCATCTGGCCGGTCTGCTGACCTTCGAGCAGGCGATCGAGGTGATCTACCACCGCAGCCGGCTGCAACAGCGTACGAGCGGGCGAGGCCGCATGCTCGCCGTCGGGCTCGACGCCGACAGCCTGCTGCAGACACTCGATGGGGAGCTGGAAAGCCGTTTCGGGCAGGGTGTTTCGGTGGCCGCCGTCAACAGCCCGTCGGCGCTGACCATCGCCGGTGACGACGAAGTGCTGGACGAGATCGCTCGCCAGCTGGACAAGGCGGGCGTTTTCAGTCGGATGCTCGCCGTGAAGGTGCCCTATCACACTCACTACATGGACGTGATCAAGGACGACCTCTTTGAGGCGTTGGACGGGTTGTCGTCGGACGACGCCACCGTGCCGCTGTTTTCGACGGTCACCGGTGAACGGTTGCACGGTTACCGTGCCGGCGCAGCGTACTGGTGGCAGAACATCCGCGCCTCCGTGCTGTTCGAACCGGCGGTTCGCCGGATGCTGGACGACGGGTACACGCACTTCGTCGAACTCGGACCCCACCCCGTGCTGGCCGCGCCGATCGTGGAGACTGCTGGTTCGCAACGGGTTTCGGTGATTGCGGCGCAGCGCCGCGATCACGACGACGCCCGCACGCTTATGATGTGCGTCGCCGCACTGCACTGTCACGGACACGACGTCGACTGGGACGCTGTCAATCCCCGCAGCGGGGCCCGATACGTGAAGTTGCCCTCGTACCCGTGGCAGACGAAACGCTACTGGGACGAAACACACGAAGCCGAGGAGGCCCTCTACTACCGACCCGTGCACCCATTGCTCGGACAGCCGGTGCGGGCCGTGCATCCCACCTGGGAGGCCGAACTGAACCCGGTCACCAACAGATGGCTGCAGGACCACCGCGTGCAGGGAAGCGTAGTCGTACCGGCAGCGGTCTACGTCGAAATGGCCTTGGCCGCAGCCAAACTCACCTACGGATCAGACCACAGCGTGGACAACCTCGTGCTTCACCGTGCCGTCATCCTCGACGAGACGTGTGATCCCGTGCTGCGTACCACCCTCAACGAGGCGGACGGCTCCCTTGAGTTCGCGGCATTCACCGCCACCGCCGACGGGGACCTCAAATGGGCGATCACCGCAACCGCAGAACTCACCACGCTGCCGGTCTCGCGCGGCCGCGACGAGACACCCGACGGCGCGGGGCCGCTGACGACGACGAGCGGCGAGGACTTCTACCGCGGCACGCAAGCGTTGGGTTTCGGTTACGGTGACGCGTTCCGCTCGGTTGTCGCGGTGACCGCCGGCCACGACTGGGCCGTCGCAGACATCACCGTTCCGGACGGCGTCGCCGACGACCTGGACGACTACCGGTTTCACCCCGTACTGGTCGACGGGGCCTTCCAGACCTTGTTCTGCGCACCGTTCTCCGGACACGAGGACACCAACGAGCCCTATCTGCCCACCCGTGTCCGCCACTGCGCGGTATACGGCTCGCCGCAGCCGCACATGCGGGTTCATGTCCGTGTGCTGTCGGCGACCCGGGAAGCCGTCGAATGCGACATCGCCATCACAGACCCTGACGGGAACCGGCTCGCCGTCTTCGAGGGGTTCGCCGTGCAATCGCTTGGCGCGTCGGCGCGCATGTCGCTCGACCGGATCGACCGGGCACTCTACGAGCTCGAATGGTCGCCAAAGGTTTTCGACAACACCGCGGCGGCGATACCCGACGCAGATGTCCCGGGGACCGGGTCCTGGCTGATTCTCGCCGACGCGTCCGGCGTCGGCGCACGGCTTGCCGACGAACTACGCCGACGCGGGCAGAAGGTGCGTTGCGTCGAGTCGTCGGACTCGGATTTCGCCGCACGGCTCGACCAGTCTCTCGAGCGGCACCTCGGCGACCGCGGCGGGTTGACCGGCATCGTCGACTGCTGGCCGCTCGACATGCCGGCGCGCGCCGAACAAGCAGATCAGCTAGGTGCCTTCACGGTGCTGCGCCTCGTCAAAGCGCTCGCGGCACACGGTAGCGGCGCCGCGCGGTTGCACGTGGTCACCGGCAACGCGCAACCGGCGCCCGGGACCGATCTGACCGGGGCCGACCAGGCTGCCCTCTGGGGACTCGGTCGAGTGATCGGCCATCAGGAGTTTCCCGAACTGTGGGGCGGCCTCATCGACATCGACCCAAACGATGACTGCGAGAGGTCAGCAGCGCGCATTTGCGCGCATCTTCTCGGCGCATCTCCCGAAGACCAGATCGCGATCCGCGGCGACGAGACGTTCGTCCCGCGCCTGCGCATCTGCCGCGACCTGACAAAGCCGTTTCCCACCAAGCTTTCTGCGGATGCGACCTACATCGTGACGGGCGGCACGGGAGCGCTCGGCCGCGTCGTAGCCGGCTATCTCGCCGAACGCGGCGCGCGGCACATCGTTTTGATGGGCCGCAGCACGTTCCCCGACCGGACGTGCTGGGCGGCGATGACCAAGGAGGACAGGCACTTCACGACTGTCGAGGCGATCCGGGCGATCGAACGCCTCGGCACACAGATCTCTGTCGCCAGTGTCGACATCACCGACGCTGAGCAGATGACGACGTGGCGCGACCACCACGTGCGGCAGGGCGGCCGGCCGGTGCGCGGAATCATTCACGCTGCAGGAGCGGTCGACGACAAACTGCTGATCAACATGTCCGAAGCGGACTACGCCGCTGTGGTGGCAGCCAAGATCACCGGTACCCGCGTGCTGCACAGCGTGTTCGGGCAGCACGACCTCGAGTTCTTCGTCATGTTCGGTTCCGCAGGATCCACCGTCGCGTCACCGGGACAGGCCAACTATGCAGCGGCCAACGCATTTCTCGATGCCTTCGCGTATTACCGCCAGTCGCAGGGACGTCCGGCACTCACGATCGGATGGGGCCCGTGGTCTGTGGGGATGGTCGAGGAGCTAAAGCTGGAGAACACGTACGCGCAACGAGGAATCGAGTTGATCACGCCCGCCCTCGGCACTCGCATCCTCGACCGGCTGATCGGTCAGAAGGTCCCCCATGTCGTCGCGATATCGGCTGACTGGAACCGCGCTCGCAGCGCGGGACTGAGCCAACGGCTGCCGCTGATGTTCGCTGACCTCGAGCACTCTGGATCGTCATCGGCACAACCGGATTCAGGCGCCTCGCTGCTTGACGTTCTCGCTGACGCGCCAGAAGCCGACAGGCCTACGGTGGTCGCCGAGCACCTCGGGCGAATCGTCGCCGACGTATTCGACTGTGCCGTATCCGATATCGAGCCCGACGACGTGCTGGACGACCTCGGCTTGGACTCCATGATGGCGATGGACTTACGGGTGCGGGTCAACACGATCTTTTCGATCGACCTGCCGGTGCTGGAAATTCTGCGCGGCGTCAGCGTGAACTCACTATCCGCGCGAGTGCTCGCCGAGCTCCGTGCGATTCACGGTGAAACTCTCGCCGCGGCAACGGATTTAGCGGAGGAACAGTCGCCCGCCACAGACGCCGACGTGGAGCAGCTCGTCGACGGGCTGTCCGAAAGCGAGTTGCGTGAGCTGCTGGCCGACCTGGAAGCCGACGCCACCGCGCCCGAGGCGGAGGTGCCGAACCCATGACGTCTGCCTCTACCCCGGCTGTTCACGTCCAGGGCTTGGCCAAGGCGTACGGTCAGACGCCTGCGGTGCACGATCTCGATCTGGACGTCGCCTACGGCGAGATCTTCGCGATCCTCGGCCCGAACGGGGCCGGGAAGTCCACCATCATCGAGATCCTTGAAGGTCACCGGAAACGCGATCGCGGGCGGGTCAGCGTGCTGGGGCAGGACCCGGGCTCGGCGGGCCGAGAATGGCGCGACCGAATCGGCATCGTGTTGCAGGAGGTCAGTGACGCCGGGATGCTGACGGTGCATGAGACAGTGCAGATGTTCTCGAGCTGTTATCGCACACCTCGAACCCCGGGGGAGGTGCTGGACCTCGTCGGCCTCGGGGCCCTCTCCGGGTCGAGGGTGAGGACGCTGTCCGGAGGCCAGCGCCGCCGGCTCGACGTCGCGCTTGGCATTGTCGGCAAGCCGGAACTGCTGTTCCTGGACGAGCCGACGACCGGGTTCGATCCCGAAGCGCGGCGGCACTTCTGGGAGCTCATCAGGCTTCTGGCGGCCGACGGCACGACGATCCTGCTGACCACCCACTATCTGGAGGAGGCGGCCGCTCTGGCCGACCGCGTCGCGGTCATCGCCGACGGCAAGGTGGTGGCTGTCGACTCGCCGACGAGGCTGACCGAACACGTGAACTCCGCGGCGACAGTTCGATGGGTGGAGGACGGCGAGGTGCACGAGGAGATCACCCACTACCCGACCGCGCTGATCAACAAGCGCAGCGGGGATGGCAGAGAATTGGCGGGACTCACCGTCTTTCGGCCGTCGCTGGAGGACGCTTACCTACACTTGATCGGCGCAGCGTGATGGTCGTCGAGCATCGGGTCGCGACATCGCCGCGGCGGCACGGCAGGACCGAATCGAAAGCGCCGCTGCCGTCGGCCGCGCGTATCGGATTGTCGCGCGTGCTACCGGAATTGAAGATGTTCTACCGCCGGCCCGAACAGGTGGCCCTCACGTTCTCGATGCCTGCGGTGATCTGTCTGCTGCTGGGTTCGATCTTCACGGCGAAACTGCCCAACAGCGACATCAGCACCGGCGCGGTGATCGCGGCGAGCATGCTGGCCTACGGAATCCTGTCGACGTCGTTCATCAACCTGGGCATCAGCATCGCCGCCGACCGCGATACCGGCGCCCTGCGACGGCTTCGGGGCACACCAGCCACGGCGACGTCGTACTTCATCGGAAAGGTCATGCTCGTCGCGATCGTCAGCGTCGCCGAGGCCGTGATCTTGCTGGCCGTCGGCGTTCTCGTCTTCGGCCTGCGGCTGCCCGACGGCCTCTCCGGATGGCTGACGCTGACCTGGGTGTTCATCCTGGGTATCACGAGCTGCTCGCTGTTGGGCATATTGATCAGCAACATCGCCAGCAACGCGGTTTCTGCCGCCGTCGTCACCAACGGCCCGGCGGTCGGTTTGCAATTCCTTTCCGGCACATACGTTCCGCTGATGATCCTGCCGACGTGGATGCTGGTGCTCGGGTCGATCTTCCCGGTCAAGTGGATCGCCCAAGGCTTCCGGTCGGTGCTGTTGCCCCCTCAGATGGAGGTCTTCGAACCGGCAGGCAGCTGGGAACACGGGCGGATCTTTTTGGTACTTGCCGCGTGGAGCGTCGCGGGTCTGATCGGTTGTCTGTCGGTATTCCGTTGGTCGGATCGAGGCTAGGAGTTCCGATGCCCTCGTTGCTCGCGATCACCTACCACTTCTTCCTGCAGATCGCGGTCATCCTGGTGACCTACCGGCTGCTGTGGCCGCTGTTCCGGCGGCTGGCCCAGGTACAGGTGATCGCGATGATGGTGGCCGGATTCCTCCTCGGCCCTTCGGGTCTCGGCTTATTGTGGCCCGCCGGACAGCGGTGGCTGTTTCCGACGAAGCTGACCATCGGTGCCGAAACCATCACGCATCCGAACCTCACGGCGATCTATGTCGTCGGCCAACTGGGACTCGTGCTCTACATGTTCCTGGTCGGCGCCTCGTTCAAGCTCGACATCCTCAGCGCCCACACCAGGCAGGCCGGGGTCACGTCGGCCGCCGGCGTCGGTGTCCCGCTGGTGCTCGGCGGCGTCGTGGGGTGGTGGATGGTCAGCCTCGGCGGCTACTTCACCGGTGAGGTCGTACCGTGGCAGGGCGGGTTGTTCGTCGCCGCGGCCGTCGCCATCACCGCGTTCCCCATGCTGGCCTGGATCATCTACGAGTCCGGGCTGCTCGACACGCGCCTGGGGACGATGTCGCTGTCCTGCGCCGCGGTCGACGATGCGTGCTCGTGGGTTCTGCTGGCGACGGTTGTGGCCACGGCGAAGGGCACCCTGTTCGGCGCGTTCCTTGCCGTCGGGGGCGGGCTGGCCTACCTGCTGTTCATGGTGTACGCGGGGCGGCCCCTGCTTCGCAGGCTCGAGACGTGGACGCCGCCGCGTGCCGAGGTTGAACGCACCGGCGGTCTGCCGATCGCGCACACCAGCGTCGTGCTCCTCGTGGTGTTGACCGCCAGCTGGTTCACCGACGCGGTCGGAATCTATTCAGTGTTCGGCGCTTTCGTGGCCGGAGCCGTCATGCCGCGCGGCGCCTTGCTCGACGCGATCCGACAGCGGTTCGAACCGCTGGTCGCTTATCTACTGCTGCCCGCGTTCTTCATCTATTCGGGGTTGAATACGCGGCTCGATTTGATCTTCGACGGTGCCACCCTGTTCATGGCGGGGCTAGTGCTCGTCGTGTCGTTCGCCGCCAAGTTCGGCGCGGTCGGGCTGGCGGCGCGCTGGCAGGGAATGAGCTGGTATGAGGCCAGCTCGATGGGCGCCCTGGCCAATGCCCGCGGTTTGATGGAGCTGATTCTGCTGAACATCGGGTTCGAGCAGGGCCTCATCTCCGCCCGGCTTTACACGATCTTGGCGCTGATGACGATCGTCACCACCTTCGTCGCCACGCCGCTGCAGCGGCTGTTCGAACGTCGTCTCGAGAAGACGGGCTCGAAGTTCGGGCCGGCCGGCGAAGAACCGCACGACCGCGCGCCGCAGGCGCCGTCCGCGCTCGGCGCGTGATTTTTCCGCTCGGCCGACCGCGGGCATGATGCCACGGTGACTTACCGCTCGCCGTCGCTAACTGACATCATCGCCACCCTGGACGTGGATCGCCGCGACGACCACCACTTCGTCGCCACCCAGCTCGACAATCCCGCGCACCACATCGTCGGCGGCCACATCGCCGGGCAGGCGCTCATGGCGGCCAGCCGGACCGCGCCGGGCCGGTCGCCACACAGCGTGCACGTCTACTACGTGCGGGCCGGTGACGCCCGGTTTCCTGTCGACCTGCACGTCGACCCGGCGCGCGACGGCGGCACGTTGTCCACCCGTCAGGTGACGGCCCGCCAGGACGGCCAGATCCTTCTCGAGGCACTGGTGTCGTTGAGCGAGCGGGTTGAGTCGCTCGATTACCAGATGCCCGAGCCCGACGTTCCCGATCCGGACTCGCTGCAGCCCGTGCAGGAGCAATTAGCTTGTTACGCAGACGAATTGGACGGCCACTGGGTGCGTCCGCAACCGTTCGAGCGGCGTTACGTCGACGCGCCGCCGCGGCTGGCACTGGACCTGCCGGAGCCCTCTCCGCGCCTGCGCATGTGGTGGCGGCCCGCCGAGCCCGTTACCGGCGACGAAGTGCTGCACAGCTGCTTGCTTGCCTATCTCACGGGCACGAGCATGGTCGAGGCTGCGCTCGGGATGCGGCGCGCGACACCGGTCAGCACCTTCAATGCGCTGATCGACCATGCGCTGTGGTTTCACCGGCCAGTGGATCTGTCGGATTGGGTGCTCTCCGACCAGTTCTCGCCGAGCGGCATTGCCGGCCGCGGGTTGACCACCTCGACGCTGTACAACCGCGCCGGGCAGCTGGTCTGCATCGCCACCCAGGAGCTCTACTTCGGCCGCGGTGCCACTTGATTCGCGGGTGAGCCGACGGTCACTCCTGCGACGCGTCCTCCTCATCGGTCGTCGGCAGCGCCTCGGCTCCGGGAGTGGCCGGAGTGGTCAGCACTTCGTCGGATTCCTTGGCGGGTTCCTGCGATGTCATCGTTGTCTTCCTCTCGAGTCCGGGGCACCGCCATGACAATTTTGCGGTAATCCGTAACGGCGTCATCCGTCACGTACCCGCATGTCCGTCCGCGCAATCGTGCGTGGGTCGCCCGCGTCGCGGGTACATGCCTGCGAACACCGAGACGAGAGAGGCGTGCGATTGTCAACGGACCGCGGATGTCCCAAGCGGATGCGCCACGGGCCCTGCGGTGGCGTCCGTCCCGACGGGCAGTGTGAGATGCGTCCGGGGCCCTGTGCGTTTCCCGACGTGGTGCCGTGGTCGGGGCCCGAGGCGCACGGCCGGGCGGCTCAGGCGCCGCTGGTGCTCGCTGACTTCAGCTGCACTCCGTTCGACGCTGCCGACGCGGTGGCCACCGCGAGCATCCTCGCACCGTCAGCTGACGCTGTGCTCGTCGGCGAACACCAGAACCGGCCCGACTTCCCGCCCACTCTCATGGGCGGTCTGCTGCTCGAGGCGGGCGTGTCGCCGTGGATCACGTTGTCCTGCCGGGACCGCAATCGCGTCGTTCTCGAGCAGGAGTTGCGCGGGCTGCGCAGCCTCGGCGTACAGACAGTGCTGTGCGTCACCGGCGACGGGCGCGGCTACGATGTGCGCCCCGATGTCACCCAAACCTTCGACCTCGACGGCCCGCGGCTGGTGTCACTCGCCGCATCGCTCGGCATGGTGGCGGCAGCTCCCGAAACGCCAACCGCGCCACCGGTATTCGCGCGACCACAGCGACTCTTCGAGAAGCAGCGTGCAGGTGCCAGCTTGGCGGTGCTCAACCATGTGCCCGCTCCGGAGATGATCGCCGACTTCATGTCGCGGGCGCGATCGTTGGGATTGTCGATACCGGTGATCGCGGGGGTCGCGGTGTTCACCGACATAGTCTCGGCGTCCGTTCTGCAGGGGTTGCCCGGGTTGGAACTCGACAAGGCAGTGGTCGAGCACGTGCTCGACGCCGCCGACCCGGTCGCAGCCGGAATCGCCGCCGCGGTGGCGGAAGCGCGAACGCTGTTGTCGATCGACGGCGTGGCCGGTGTGAATCTCTCAGGACTGGCCTCCGGCTCCGGCACCCGAATCGGCGCTGAGATCAAGGCCGAAGTCGGGAACCGCATCAAGGACGAGGTAGCCGCATGACCGAACCGATGGACGCCGAGTTCGACACGGTGGCGGAATGGACAGCGGAAGTGGCCGTCGATCTCGGACCCGACTATTTCATCCCCGCGGGCTGCAGGGGCAGCGGTAGCCCCGCTGCGCTCGACTGGATCATCGACCAGTTGAACTTAGCGGCGTCGGACTCGCTGCTCGACTGCGGTGCCGGAGTCGGAGGCCCTGCGGCATATGCGGCGCAGGCAGTCGGCGTGGCGCCGGTACTCGTCGAACCCGAGGCAGGGGCCTGCCGCGCGGCCCGCCGGTTGTTTGGCTTCCCGGTGGTGCAGGCTGTCGCGTCCGCACTCCCCATCCGTGATGACTCGTTCGACGCCAGCTGGTCGTTGGGCGTGCTTTGCACCACGCCCCGGCAGCTGGAGCTGCTCACGGAGTTACGGCGAACTGTGCGTGCCCCGGGCAGAATTGCTCTGCTCGCGTTCGTCGCGCGCGAGCGGATCGGCCCAGAACAGCCCGAGGGCAACAATTTTCCCTCTCCAGATGGCTTAAGCGAGCTGATCGACAGGGCTGGGCTCCGGATCGACGCCTGGCGGAGCACAGCAGATCTGCCCGCCATCCCGCCGGAGTGGAACGAGCGCGTCGACGCCGTCACCGACGCCCTCGCCGAGCGTTACGGCGCGTCGCGGACATGGCAGCTGGCGCAACGCCAGAGCGACCAGATCGGTGATCTGCTAGCCGCTGGCGCACTGACCGGCGAGATGCTGCTGTTGCGGCGAGCCTGACCGATGGCATTGACTTCAGCGTCCGCGCCACCTGGGCGAGCGCTTGTCGCGCCAGGCCAGAATTCCTTCCGACACGTCCTCGGTAGCGGCGGCCACCTTGCGCATGGTCTCCCCGAACCGGACCGATTCGATCCAGCCCATGTCGGCCGTGCGCCAGGCGATCTCCTTGGTGGCGCGTTGGGCAAGCGGCGCCGCCGCGGTGAGCGTGCGCGCCCATGTCGACGCCTCCGACTGCAAGTCGTCAGGCTCGACCAACCGCCACACCAGACCGATCTCCTTGGCACGCTGCGCCGTCATGGGCTGGCCCGTTAACAGCAACTCCATCGCGTCGGCCCACCGCACACGTTCGGGCAACCGGATCGCGCCGACGACGGTGGGCATCCCGAGCGATACCTCCGGGAACGAGAACGTCGCGGCGGTGCTGGCGATGACGAAGTCGCAGAACAGGACTCCGGTCAGGCCATAGCCGATGCACGGTCCCTGCACGGCGGCGATCGTCGGCTTGAACAGCTCCATGCCGCTCTCGAACGAGTTGATCGTCGGCTTCTCCCAGAAGGTGCCACCGAAGGTGCCCACCGTTCCCTCGGAGTCCTTCAGGTCCCCGCCGGCGCAGAAAACGTCCCCGTTCGCGGTCAGGATCCCTACCCAGGCGTCCTCGTCGTCCCGGAAGCGTTCCCACGCCGCGTTGATGTCCTGACGGAGCGCGCCATTGATGGCATTGCGCGCCTCGGGACGGTTGAGGGTGATGGTGGCGACGTGATCGGCTAGCTCATAGGTGACCAGGCTCATGGCTGCACACTAGCCACGCCCGGGCACCGCCCGGGCTCAGTGAGCGACGGGTGTGCGCGATCTCGTCGCACGGACCCCGACGGGCTTGGCGGCTTGCGCGCGGCGCTGTTGACGGCGGCCCTCGCGAGCGATGCGGCGGTTGAGCACGCGGTCGTCGCGTTTGGTCAGCGAGCCGCTCCTGCGGACGAGCAGATCCAACTGGGTCCAGCTCAGCCCGTCGAGGTCGCCGTCGCTGTCATGGGTCGCGACGACGACGCAACCGCGCAGCAGCGGCACCGTCTTCGCGGTGAGGTTCGTGGTGGCCAACAGCAGTTCGGTCGCGGTGCGGTTGATCCCGCGCTGGCAAGGCTGGGTCGAGGGGCTGAACCAGAAGTCGAACTGCCGGTCAGCGCTGGTCAGGCATTGCAGCCCGCGGTCGCTGACCAGTTGTGCGACGTCGGCCTTGCTGTAGGCGCGGGTTTCATAGGCGGTGCCGTTGGGATGGAAGTAGAGGACAGTGTTCATCAATGTGGTCCATTCATCTCTTTCTTCGGTTTTGTGGCCAGTGGTGGCTACCTCCACCACTGTTACCGAAGTTACCCATGTGACAATTGAGACAAACCTGAATAACGATTGAGAAATTCCGGATTGAACGAAGGCCGCCGCGGCGGTAGTTGGGGACCGCCCCATCCAGGCCCGCTGACCTGGGCCGTTATCGTCACCTGGACAGGGTTGGATAACGTACGCGGGCGATAGAGGAGGTAGGTCCATGACGTCGAGCGGCGAGCGCCAGCAGGTGTCCCTGCTCGCGGAGGAGGCCGGTTGGCAGCACCGGGACGCCGATCGCAGCGACTATTACCTGCGTCGGCCCGAACGCGTGCACATCGTGTGGCAGGGCGACCAGGCCATCAGCGGTGGCGCGCTGTACCGCGACAACATCCTGATGTCGACGTCCAGGGAACTGGACACCGTCAAAGGCTGGCTGAAGCGCTGAGCGGGCGGCCGTGACGCTGTCTGACCGGCTGTGGTCGGACAACTCCGGTATGGCCGCCGACGCCCTTGCACATCCGTTCGTCGTCGGCATTGGCGACGGGTCTCTGCGGCGCGAGTTGTTCGCGGGCTACATCGCGCAGGACGCCTTCTTCCTCGAATCGTTCGCCCGCGCCTATGCATTGGCCCTGGCGCGTAGCCCGGACACCGCAACGCTGCTGACCCTGGCCGATCTGCTCACCGGCGTTCGGCAAGAGCTCGGCCTGCACGCCTCCTATGCCGCCGAGTGGGGGATCGACATGGCCGGGGTCCAACCGTGGCCCGCGACGCTGGCCTACACCGAATTCCTGTTGGCCACCGCCGCCACGCAAGAGCTGGGCGTGATCTATGCGGCCATGACCCCGTGCATGCGCTTGTACGCCTTCATCGGCGCGTCGCTGGACGCGGGGCGGGCCGGGCCGTACGCACAATGGGTGCAGACTTATGCCGATCCTGGATTCGCCGACATCGCTTCGTCCCTGGAACGGCTGCTGGACGATCAGGCCGACGACACGGCGCGCGTTCGCGACGCATACGGCAGGGCGATGCAACTCGAGTTGGGGTTCTTCGAGGCCGCCTATGCCCGCTGACCACCGCGCCGGGGACTACCGGTACTTCCTGCCGATCACCACGCGGTGGATGGACAACGACGTGTACGGCCACGTCAACAACGTCACCTACTACAGCTACTTCGACACTGTGGCCAACCACTTCCTGATCTCCGAAGGCGGCCTCGACATCCACGCCTCGCCGGTGATCGCACTGGTGGTGGAATCGCACTGCGCTTACCGCGCCCCAGTGGCCTACCCAGAGGCGCTGCGCGCCGGCCTGCGCGTCGACAAGCTGTCCCGCCGGTCGGTGACCTACGGAATCGGGGTCTTCACGGAGGCCGGCGACGAGGCGGTGGCCGCCGGGTATTTCGTGCACGTCTTCGTCGATCGGGAGAGCCGCAACGCGGTAGCGATTCCCGACCCGATACGAGAAGCGCTGTCACGCATCACCGTACCGGCGACATGAGCACCCAGGATCTGACGCTGACGCAACGGGCGGCGCTGATTAGCGGTGTGCGCTTCTGGTACACGAAAGCCATTGAAGAGCAAAACATTCCCTCCATCATGTTGACCGACGGGCCACACGGCGTACGCAAACACGGCGAGCGGGCAACCTGCTTTCCGCCCGCTGTCGGGCTCGGCTGTTCATGGGACGTCGACGTCGTCGAGCGCGTGGGTGCGGCGCTCGGCGCGGAGGCGGCGGCCAAGGATGTGGGCGTGCTGCTCGGACCGGGCATCAACATTAAGCGGTCGCCGTTGTGCGGCCGCAACTTCGAGTACTTCTCCGAAGATCCCGTCGTCTCAGGAGTTCTCGGGGCGGCGATGGTGGCGGGTATTCAGAGCAGAGGTGTCGGCGCGTCGGCCAAGCACTTCGCGGCCAACAACCAAGAGCGCGACCGCATGCGCGTCAGCGCCGACGTCGACGCGAGGCCGCTGCGCGAAATCTATCTGCGTGGCTTCGAACGCGTCGTAGAAGACGCCAGACCCTGGACCGTCATGTGCGCGTACAACCGCATCAACGGCATTGCGGCAGTGCATAATCCGTGGCTGCTGGCAACGGTGCTGCGAGACGAGTGGGGCTTCGACGGGGTGGTGGTGTCCGACTGGGGAGCGGTCGACGACAGCGTGGCGTCGCTGGCGGCCGGCGTAGACCTCGACATGCCAGGCTCCGAGGCCTCAACTCAGCGCATCGTTGCCGCCGTCGAGGACGGCATCCTTTCCGAGGAGCGCCTCGACACCGCCGCTGACCGGGTGCTCGCCCTGGTGCGCAAGGCTCAGAACCCGCCCACCGCCGCCGCCGCCGGCCGCGACGTCTTCGATGTCGACGCGCACCATGCGCTCGCACGGGAAGCGGCCGCCCGCTCCATCGTGGTGCTGAAGAACGTCGGCGCCGTCCTCCCGCTCGCCAAGGATGCCGGCATCGCCGTGGTCGGGGCGTTGGCGGTCGAACCGCGGTACCAAGGGGCGGGCTCGTCGCAGGTCACACCGACCCGCCTCGACACACCAATCGACGAAATACGGGCTGCGGCATCGGGAACCGTCACCTACACCGCGGGTCACACGACGGACGAGGCCGCCGCGGCCGCAGCCGCCGCCGACGTGGCCGTCGTCTTCGTCGGTTTGCCCGAGCAGGACGAGTCCGAGGGCTACGACCGTGACCACATCGACCTGCCCGCAGCGCAGCTGGCGCTTGTCGACGCCGTCGTCGAGGCGAACCCGAACACGGTCGTGGTGGTGTCGAACGGCGGTGTCGTTGCCTTGCCGTTCGCCGACACGGTGCCCGCGATCGTCGAAGGCTGGCTTCTGGGGCAGGCCGGCGGCGGCGCGATCGCCGATGTGCTGTTCGGCGACGTGAACCCATCGGGAAAGCTGACCGAGACGATTCCGCGCCGCCTGGCGGACACACCCGCCTACCTGGACTTCCCCGGCGAGTTCTCCCGCGTGCGCTACGGCGAGGGCATCTTCGTGGGGTACCGCTGGTACGACGCCCGCGACCTCGACGTGGCGTTCCCGTTCGGACACGGCCTGTCGTACACCACCTTCGGCTACCGCGATGCGGCGGCGACTGTTGGCGCCGACGGCGACATCACCGTTCGCGTCACCGTCACCAACACCGGTGCCGTCGCGGGTCGCGAGATCGTGCAGGCGTACACCGCGTTGCCCGACGGGGCGGTGCAGCGACCGCCGCGCGAGCTCAAGGCCTTCGCCTCGGTGGAGCTTGCGGCGGCGGAGAGCCGCGAGATCGTCTTGACCATCCGCCGAAAAGATCTCGCCTACTGGGATATTCGCGTCGATGCCTGGGTGGTCGAGGGTGGCCGCTACAGCGTCGAAATCGCCGCATCGAGCCGAGACATCCGGGCTACAGTGCACGTTGACGTCATCGGTGATGATGTCCGCCTGCCGTTGTCTCGGTCATCGTCAATCAGTGAGGTGCTCTCACACCCGGTCGCCGGACCCCTGCTGGCCGCGGCTCTGCCCGAGGGTGTCGCGGTGACACGCATGCTCGAGGACATTCCGATCGGCAAGATCAGCACGCTCGCCGCCGCGGCCGGGGTCGCGGTCGACCAGGACCGGATAGATGCGATGCTCGCAGCGGCCAATGCCGAGGGTTCGCCGCGGAATCCCGGTTAGCTGACGTTACTTTCGCTTGCCAAGTGTCGATGGAGGGCTACCAGAAATGCTGACGCTTCGTCGACATCGGCGCGGGGACCGCGACTCGTCCATAGCTGTACGACGTAGTGGGCGACCTCGCGCAACTTGATGTTGTTGGACTGCGACAGACACTTCAACACCTCGAAGGAGTGATCGGAGCTCAGGCCGAAAGCACCCATCAACATGCCTTTGGCCTGTTCGATCACAGCCTGGCTGGCAAGCTTGCATTCCAGCTGCCAAAGTTCGCGCCGAAGCTCGTCGTTCGAACATGGCGCAGCGGGAGGGTCGGCGAACACGGGCTTCTTCCTGGGGACTGCTGAGCGGCATCTATCTCCTTGGTACGCCGTTATTTGCTATACCGCAACTATTGCTACATACGAATAGGTGTGATCAGCCAGTCACGTACAGGTCCTGTTCTCGGACGTGTGCCGAGGTACCGGTGTGGTGACCGCTCAGTTGGCGTGCGCTATTGATGAGTCCGACGAGGCTGAAAGCCTGTGGAGTGTTACCCAATTGACGACCGGTCTCCGGATCGTATTCTTCACTGAGCATCCCGACGTCGTTGCGCAGATCGAGCAGACGCTCGAAAAGCGCGGTGGCCTGCTCACGCTGGCCGATGCCGTCGAGCGCATCGACTAACCAGAATGTGCACGCCAGGAAGGCGCCCTCGGCTCCGGGAAGCCCGTCGTCACTCGCCTGGGGGAGATACCGCAACAGCAGGCCACCCCAGCTGAGTTCCTCCTGGATGGCCTTCACGGTGGCGACAATGCGGGGATCTGTGTAGGGAAGGAACCCGACACGTGGCATCAGCAGCAGCGCCGCATCAAGGTCGTCGGAACCATAAGCTTGGGTGAAACATTCGCGGGACGTGCTGTATCCGTTTGAACAGATGTCGTGGTGGATCTTGGACCGGAGGGCCCGCCACTGATGCAGCGGTCCTGGCAGGTGTTGGTTCTCGACTGTGCGCACTGCGCGGTCGACGCCTGCCCACGCCATCACCTTGGAGTGCACGAATTGGCGCGCGGGACCTCGCATCTCCCACAGGCTGTAATCGGGTTGGTCCCAATGACTTTCCAGGAAGTCGAGTAGCGCGGCCTGGACATCCCAGGCTACCTCGTCGGTGGGCAACCCCGACTCTCTGGCCAGATGCAGGCCGTCGAGGACTTCTCCCCACACGTCGAGCTGAAGTTGAGCGGACGCGGCATTGCCGACGTGGACGGGACTCGAGTTCTCATATCCGGCGAGCCACGGCAGCTCCGATTCGGGCAGGCGGCGACGTCCGTCAAGGCCATACATGATCTGCAGGTCAGCGGGGTCACCAGCGACCGCGCGCACCAACCATTCTCGCCAGGCCCGCGCCTCGTCGACGAAGCCGGTGCCCAGCAGCGCCTGCAGCGTGAAGGTCGCGTCGCGCAGCCAACAGTATCGGTAGTCCCAATTGCGAGGACCGCCAAGTTGTTCGGGCAGTGACGTGGTCGCCGCGGCGAGTATCCCGCCGGTGGGTTGGTAGGTGAGCGCCTTCAGTAACAGCAACGCGCGGCGTACTTCTGGTTGCCACTGCCCGTCGTAGCGCAACTGTGACATCCACTCTCCCCACCACTGCTCGGTTTCACGGAGGGCTTTATCGGCGTCGACCGGGTCCGGCGGCGGCAGGTGTGACAGTTGATGGGTGAGCACGAAGGGAATCCGTTGCCCCTCGGCGACGATGAACTCGGCCACCGTGGTGAGGTGCTCGCCGTGCATGTCGACGGGGGTGCGCAGCCATACGGCATCGGGGCCTGCGATGGCCGAAAGACCGCCGTGGCGTCGCCGCACCCATGGCACGACGTGGCCATACTCGAACCGCAGCCGCAGCGTCATCGTCATCGGTACGCGGCCGCTGATTCCCTCCACGATGCGGACGACATCCGCCGCCTTGCCCCGGGGCGGCATGAAATCGATGATCCGCACGCTGCCGTCGCCGGTGACCCAATCAGTCTCCAGCACCAGCGAGTCGTCCCGGTAACGCCGACGGGTCGCCTGACCGCCACGCACCGGCGCCAGGCACCAGCTCCCTGCATCGGGTCCGCCCAGCAAGGCGGCAAAGCAGGCGGGCGAGTCGAACCGCGGCAGGCAGAGCCAGTCGATAGCGCCGTCGCGGCCGACGAGCGCGGCCGTGTGCAGATCACCCAGCAGTGCGTAGTCCTCGATCCCCGTCATGGTTCAGCGAGCGTCGTCGAGCGTGATCACGACCTTGACGTCGTCGGGCTGTGGCGAGAACGCCTCCTTCGCCCGGTGCAGCGGGACCCGCCGGCTGATCAGGCTCGCCAACCAGTCCTTGTCGGCCTCGCCCAACGCTTCGGCGGCCTGTCGGTAATGGCGCAGGTTGGCGTTCACCGAGCCGACCACTGCGTCGTTTTCCAGAACGAGTTCACGGTTGACAGCTCCGGCGTCGATTTTCAGCGCGCGTCCCTTGGGTGACACCCCGGTCAAGCAGACGATGCCGTAGGTCGCCGTGGCGGCAATGGCCCCGAACACCACCGGTCCCGCCCCCGTTGCCTCGATGACGACGTCCGGCTCGATTTGCGATGCGACGTCGTCGATGTCGTCATGGTGATAAGTCGCCCCGAGTGCTTTGACGATGCCCGGCTTGGGTCCGTCGGTGACCCGATCGAGGATGTGTGTCTCCAACCCCTGCTGCACGGCGAGCAGTCCCGCCAGCAGGCCGATCGGTCCCGCGCCGGTGATCAGCGCACGGCGGGGGTGAAAGTAGGCGCGTTCGCCCACCCGATTGACCTGCTCCCACGCCTTGGCGACCACGGTTGTCGGCTCCAGCAGCATGCCGACGTCCGCAAGGCGCGGATCCAGCCTCACCGCGTAATCGGTTTCGACGGTCCAGCGTTGGCTGCCGTAACCGTCGCGCTCTTTGATGCCACGCTCGGTGTAGCGGCCGTTGCGGCACATGTCGAACTCCCCGTGTGCGCAGGCTTCACAGGGAACCGGGTCGGGCCTGCGCACCACCCCCACCACCAGGTCGCCGTTCGTGAAGTCAGTGCCGTCCGGCGCGGCGGCCACCCGGCCCAGCGACTCATGGCCGAGGACCAACCGGTCCTTCCCCTGGGGGGCCCAGCCGTAAGAGCCTGCGGCGATCTCTTTGTCGGTGCCATAGACGCCGACCGCCAGCCCGTCGACCAAGAGCTCGTTCGGCTCGGCTTCCGGCTCGGCGATTTCCTCGACGCGGAGCGAATCTGTTTGTTCGGGGGCTACGGTCAGTGCTTGCATAAAACATTGACTTGCCGGTACGCATTAGTTGCAAACAACTAATCATTGCGCTTAGGCAACAATTAGAGGGGGCGGCGATGGCGAAGAACGACCGGGGCACCGTATCGGCTGAGCAGGTCGAAGCGGTCATGCGGGCGTCACGTGCGTTCGTCGGGATCACCGCGGCGTCGATCGCCGAGGTCGATGATGTCGTCACTGTGCCCCAGCTGCGGGTGATGATGATGATCGCGACCCGCGGCGCCATCAACCTTGCCACCGTCGCGGCGGGCTTGGAGGTCAGCCCGTCCAATGCCAGCCGCATCTGTGACCGGTTGATCAAGATCCAGATGGTCGACCGCCGTGAGGATCCCAGCGACCGCCGCAACATCACACTCAGCCTGACGTCCGAAGGGCAGGCTCTGATCGACCGGGTGATCCGTCACCGGCGCGCCGCGGTCCGCCGGATACTGCGGCAGATGACGCAGCGGCAGCGCGAGCAACTCAGCGCCGCACTGGACAACTTCGCGGCCGCCGCGGGCGAGCCGGAAGACCAGCACCGCCACGCCCTCGTCTGAACCCAGGGGCCCGTGTGCTTATGGTCGACGCGTGACGATTGCCTACGACACCGCCCTGCGCGACCGGATCCGCGCCAACTTGTCACGGCATGACCGCCGCAGCGTCACCGACCCGGACAAGCGGCACGCAGCTGTCGCCGTCGTGCTCGTTGACTCCGAGGCAGGGGACGACCGCGTCGACCCCGTGGACGTCGAAGGGTGGAACGAAGGTCGCGACGCCGGCTTGGCCGGCCTCGACGGCCGCATGGTCAATGTTGCCGGCGGTGCGGCTTTTCTGCTGTGCCGCAGGGCTACCCGGCTGTCATCGCACGCCGCTCAGTGGGCGCTGCCGGGCGGTCGGTTGGACGCGGGCGAGACCGCCGTCGACGCCGCGCTGCGCGAACTCGATGAGGAGGTCGGCATCCGACTGTCCGTCGACACTGTGCTCGGACTGCTCGACGACTACCCGACCCGGTCGGGCTACGTCATCACCCCGGTGGTGATGTGGGGCGGCGGCCGCCTCGATCCACGCCCCGCACCCGACGAGGTGTTGGCCGTCTACCGGGTCGGTTTGCATCAACTGCAACGCGAGGACTCGCCGCGCTTCATCACGATCCCGGAGAGCCCGCGGCCGGTTGTGCAGATTCCCCTGGGAAACGACCTGATTCATGCGCCCACGGGTGCGGTGCTGCTGCAGCTGCGGTGGCTCGGGTTGGAAGGCCGTCACGACCCGGTCAACGACTTGGAGCAACCCGTTTTCGCCTGGAAGTAGGTCCCTCTTCCGCGAGTCCCCTCAGCGCGCCCGGCAATGCAGCCACATGTAGCACGCCGAGCCGTTGCGTGGCGCGGGTCAGCGCGACGTACAGCTCGGCCGCACCCCGCGGCCCCTCGGCCAGAATCCGGTCGGGCTCCACCACCAGCACGGCGTCGAACTCCAACCCCTTCGTCTTTGACGGCGGGACCGTGCCGGGCACACCGCGCGGGCCGATCACCACGCTGGTGCCGTCGCGTTGCGCTTCGCTATCGACGAATTCCGCTATGGCAGAAGGTAATTCGCTGGCCGCGACGCGACGCGCCCACGGGTGCACACCCGTCGCGCGCACCGATTCGGGCGGCTGCACCCCCGGGGCGAACTCGGCAAGCAGCGCGGCGGCCACCGACATGATCTCGGCGGGGGTGCGGTAGTTCACCGACAGCGACCGGTACACCCAGCGGCCCGTCACGTACGGCTCCAGCATCGCCGCCCACGATGTCGCCCCGGCTACCGAGCGGCGCTGGGCGAGGTCACCGACCACCGTGAACGACCGGCTGGGGCAGCGCCGCATCAGCACCCGCCACTCCATTTCCGACAGCTCCTGAGCCTCGTCGACCACGACGTGCCGGTATGTCCAATCCCGATCTGCGGCAGCGCGTTCCGCCAGTTCGCGGGTGTCGCGTTCTTCGAAACGCTCGGCCAGGTCCTCGGCGTAGAGCAGGTCGGTGGCCAGCAGATGATCCTCGTCGGACATCAGATCCTCGCGGCTGACCATCATGTCGAGCACCCGGGCGGCGTATTCGGCTTCGGTCCGCCGCTGCTGCTCGGCGGAGGCGCCGACGGGTTTGTCGGGGCCCAGCAGGTCGATCAGTTCGTCGAGCAGCGGCACATCGGACACGGTCCAGGCGTCTCCCTCGGCCCGCCACAGCGCGGCATCGGCGCCCGCCGTGCGCAGCCGCTCGCGCGAGCTGTACAACGACGACAGCAGGTCGCCCGGCGTGAGCACCGGCCACAGCTCGTCCACCGCCGCGGGGAAATCCTTGTTGTCCGCGAGCTCTTCGAGGAGATCGCTGCGCAGCTCCTCCCACGCCTGGGCGTCGTCGCGGGTCAGCCACCCGCGCCCGATGCGCGCGATCGCCCGTTCGGTGAGCACATAGGTGACGATGTCGAGGAACACCGCCCGCGCCTCGTTGTGCGGGCGCCCGCTTGCCTGCGCCTCCTGGATCGCCCATTCGGCCGTTTCGGCGTCGATGCGCACCGTGACATCCGCCAGCTCGATCGGGATCGGCTGCCGCGGCACCCGCTGCCGGTCCGCGATCGCCGCCGCCAGCACGTCGAGCATCGCCAGCGAGCCCTTGACGCGCGCGGCCTCCGGAGTGTCTTCGGCGGTGACGTGCATCCCTGGCAGCAGGTCCCCGGTCGTCATGAACACCACGTCCGTCTCGCCGAGGGACGGCAGCACGCGGCCGATGTGGCGCAGGAACGCCGCGTTGGGCCCGACGACCAGCACGCCGTGGTTCTCGATGCGTCTGCGCTGGGTGTAGAGCAGGTATGCGACGCGGTGCAGCGCCACCACCGTCTTGCCGGTTCCGGGGCCGCCCTCGATCACCAGGACGCCGGGGTGGTCGAGCCGGATGATCTCGTCCTGCTCGGCCTGGATGGTGGCGACGATGTCGCGCATGCCGTCGCCGCGCGGCGCGTTGACCGCCGCGAGCAGCGCCGCGTCGCTTCCGCTGTCGGATTCGGCACCGTCCGGGCGGCCCAATACTTCGTCGGTGAAGTCGACCACGCGGCGGCCGCGGGTGAGGAACTGACGCCGCCGGCGCATGTCCTCGGAGTTGGCGCCGGTCGCGGTATAGAACGGCCGCGCCGCGGGTGCCCGCCAATCGATCAGCAGCGGTTCGTAGTCGTCGTCGGTGTCGAAGATGCCGATCCGGCCGATGTAGCGGCGTTCCCCGGATACGGTGTCCAGCCGGCCGAAGCACAACCCGTTGTCGGCGACGTCGAGCCGGCGCATCTCCCGCGCCAGCGCGCGTACCTCGGAATCCCGCTGCACGAGCGTCCCGCCGTCCTTGACGTCGATCGGGCTGGCCAACGCCGCAGCGTAGGCGTCGCGCACCCGGGCGCGCTCGGCGTCGAGCCGCGCGTACAGCCCGTCTGTATACCGCTGCTCCTCGCGGAGTTCGTCGCTGTGTTCGTGAGTCGTCACATGCCCCCAGATGCTGCGAGTTTTCGGTCAGGACGGTCGATTGTGCGGTATCACCCTGGCCTTGCCGCAAGCCCCGGGGTCCGCGGTAAATTGGAGTGGGAAGCGATCGGTACAGGACGGCGCGCTTCCGATCTTTGTTTTCCCACATGGATGCCCCGCGCACCGGGTACAGCGGTTTAGCTACGGTTGCAGCGCGAGAGAACGGGGTCGACCTTGAAATTGGCGCTGAGTGACGAAGATGTCGCATTTCGCGACGAGCTGCGTCGGATTTACACCACCGAGATACCCGCCGAGATCCGGGAGCGGGCGCGCGAAGGCGAGCTGAACTATCCCGACGACTTGGTGACCACCCAGCGGATTCTCAACTCCCACGGCCTGGCCGTGCCCAGCTGGCCGGTCGAATGGGGCGGTAAGGACTGGACGCCGCTGCAGCGCCAGATCTGGCTGGACGAGATGCAGCTGGCGGCCGTGCCGGAGCCGCTGCCGTTCAACGCCAAGATGGTCGGGCCGGTGATCGCCCAGTTCGGTTCCCAGGAACTCAAGGAGCGGTTCCTGCCGCCCACTGCGAACCTCGACATCTGGTGGTGTCAGGGCTTTTCCGAACCCGAGGCGGGATCGGATCTCGCGTCGCTGCGCACGGTCGCGGTCCGCGACGGCGACTCGTATGTGATCAACGGGCAGAAGACGTGGACGACTCTCGGTCAGTACGCCGACTGGATCTTCCTGCTGGCCCGGACCAATCCCGAGGCGCCCAAGAAGCAGGCGGGAATCTCGTTCCTGCTCGCCGAGATGTCGACGCCCGGGATCACGCTGCGGCCGATCAAGTTGATCGACGGCGGCTTCGAGGTCAACGAGGTGTTCTTCGAAGACGTCCGGGTACCCGCCGATCAGCTGGTCGGTGAGGAGAACCAAGGGTGGACGTATGCGAAGTTCCTGCTCGGCAACGAGCGCACCGGCATCGCCCGCATCGGCAACACCAAGCTGTGGATGTCCCAGGTCAAGCAGCGGGCAGCGCAGGTGCGGGTGAACGGGTCGACGCTGCTGGAGGATCCACTGTTCGCCGCCCGGGTCGCCGAGGTGGAAAACGAGCTGCTGGCGTTGGAGTTGACGCAGATGCGGGTCAGCGGATCGGAGGCCGACGGCAAGCCGAACCCGGCCTCGTCGATTCTGAAGCTGCGCGGCAGCCAGCTTCAGCAGGCGGCGACGGAGCTGTTCATCGAGGTCGCCGGGCCGGATGCGTTGCCGTTCGACGCGGCGGGCGAAATCGATGCGGCCCCATGGGCGCAGGAGGCCGCGCCGCGCTATCTGAACTACCGTAAGACGTCGATCTTCGGCGGCACCAACGAGATTCAGCGCAACATCATCGCGTCGACCATCTTGGGATTGTGAGGCGATCGTGGACTTTGACCTGACCGAGGAACAGCAGCTGCTGCGTGACGTCACCCGTGACGTGCTGACGCGCAATTACGACATCACCAAGTACAACGAGGTCACCAATGGTGAGCTGGGGTGGAGTCGCCAGGTGTGGGGCCAGTTGGCCGAGGTCGGCCTGCTGGGTCTGGGATTCGATCCGACGGAGGCGGGCCAGATCGAGATCATGGTCGTCATGACCGAGGTGGGTCGGCGGCTCGCGCCGGAGCCGGTGGCGCAGGCCGCGCTCATCCCGGGCAGTGTGATCGCAGAGCTGGGCACCGATGAGCAGAAGCAGCTTCTCGATGAGGTGGCCACCGGCGCCAAGCTGCTGGCGTTCGCCCACGACGAACCCGGCGTCCGGGTGACGACGACGGAGCTGGCCACCAAGGCTACCCAGAGCGGGGACACATGGACGCTGAGCGGCCGGAAAAGCCCTGTGCTGGCGGGAGATTCAGCCGACTCGATCGTGGTCACCGCCGCCCTCCCGGAGGGCGGGGTCGGCCTGTTCCTGGTGGACGCCGCGAAGACAACCCGCCATCCGTTCCGGACATTCGACGGCAGGCGCGGCGCCCAGCTAGACTTCGAGTCCACACCCGCCGAACCCCTCGGCGCGGGTGACGTCTCAGAAGCGCTCGCGCACACCGTCATTCGGTACCAGTCGGCGCTGTGCGCCGAGGCGGTCGGCGCGATGGAGCAGGCGCTGGAGTTGACCACTGCCTACCTAGGCGAGCGCAAGCAGTTCGGGGTTCCGCTAAAGACGTTTCAGACGCTCACTCAACGCTCGGCCGACATGTATGTGTCACTGGAACTGGCGCGCAGCATGAACTTCTATGCCGCGATGTCGATCGCCGACGGCCGGTTCGATCCGGTCGTCGCCGCCCGCGCCAAGCTGCAGATCGGCCGGTCCGGCCGCCACATCGCACAGGAGGCCATCCAACTGCACGGTGGTATCGGCATGACCGCCGAGTACCCGGTGGGGCACTACGCCGCTCGGATCACCGCTATCGACAACACCTTCGGCACCACCGACGACCAGCTGCGCCTGCTTGCCGGCCAGATCGGCTCATATGAAACGGTGTCGCTCTAGGTTTCAGGTCGACGTGATCGACACGAGCGTGAACGTGCGGACGCGGCCCAGCACCTGCGCATGACACTGCGACTGCAGCGGGTCTGACAACTGCTCGGCCAGAACGACCTCGATCGCCCCGGCCTCGGCATCGAGGACGACGCGGATCTGGCCGTCGCCGTGGTCCACGGTGGTCGGGTGCAACGCGTCGATCCGGTCGTCGCCGAACGCCTCGCGGGCAAAGTGCTGGGCGGCCTGCACGGCATGGGGTAGCGACGTACGGCCACGGAGGAACCTGTTGTCGAGCCTGCCCTCGAGGTACAGCCGGACGAGCTCAGCAGAGTCGGCGGAGTCCACCCGCCCGTAGCACAACCCCTCCGGTAGGACGAGCATGGTGGCCGCGAAGCGGTCACCGCCCAGATGTGAACATTCCCATGTGATTTCGGGGTATTGCGCCGCGATCGCGGTGCACGCGCTACGCCCGCGCACGGCGCAGCACTGGTCGTGTTTACCGTGCGCGCAGATCGCCACGACGGGATCGGTTGACAGCTCGCCGTCGGACCCGTCCAACGCCAGGTCGAGGTAGCCGCGCGGGTCGTCCACCTCTCCGGCATACAGCGCCTCGGCGCCGACGCTGGAATGTGCGACGAACCATCGCCAGCGCGGAGTGGCTTCGCGACGGCCATGCTTGCGGATGGCGGCGATGCGCATCTTCGCAGATTCGACCCGCCGCACGATGGCGCGGCCGAGCTGCGGATCGATGACCGACGGCGACTGTAGGAACGCCGAACGTCCCCAGCCGCCAGGCAATTCCAGCAGCATCCAGGAGAACCCTGCTGACGCGGTGCCGTACATCGTGTCACCGCGGGCCAGCGACTGGTCGCTGCACGGCACCGGCTTGCCAGTGGTCATCCGCTGACCGGTACGACGACGGCCTCTCGCAGCAGCCTGCGCAGCAGCACCGTTGCGTCGGCGTGATCGAGGCCCGGCAGCGAGGCGGCGTCAGCCACCAACCCGCGGTGCAGAGCGGCGACCGCCGCCGCGCACGACGACGGGAACGTCATGATCTTGCCGGGCAGCGTCAGCACGAGACGCTCATCCGCATGCTCGAGGGTGGCGATCAGCCCATGGCGCCACCGGACCGCCACGTCCTCGGCGTGCTCGGCGGCCGACAAGGATGCCAGGGGGCGGACCGCGACGGGCCGCGTCCGGTCCGCGTGGCGACGCAACAACGACGCCGCTGCGCCGTCACAGAGTTCGGCGGCGTCGTCACGCATGGAGGTCACCATCTCCGCCATCACCTTCGTCACGGTCGCGATGATCTCATCCTGATGGGGATCCATCGGCAGCGATTTGCGGTACTCCCCGACGGTCGCCAGCTGATCGACGACAGCGCGTGCGACGTCGAGACGTGTGACAGCCGAGACGCCGACCGTGAGATGGATCGATGTCGTGTCTACCGCCTGCGCCGAGTGCACCCAGCCGCGGGGCAGGTAGAGCGCGTCGCCCTCGGTGAGCACCGTGTCGATGACCGGGTCGTCGGTCACCCGCTCCTCGATCGCGGTGCGGTGTTGCGTCCACGGCTGCGACGCAACCGGGTGTTCGTGGACCGGCGCGTGCACGATCCACCGCTTACGGCCCGCGGTCTGCAGGATGAAGACGTCGTGCACGTCGTAGTGCGGATCGAAGCCGCGATTGGTTGGCGGGGTGATGTAGGCGTTGGTCTGCACCGGATGGCCGAGTTCGTCGACCGCCTGGCGCACGAAGTCGATCAGCGGCGGCCACAGCCGGTGCAGCCCCTGCAGCACAATCGTTGCGCCCGCGGCGAATTCGGCCAGTACCTTTGCCGAGTCCACCTGGTCGCCGATTTCCGCGCCGAAACCCGCCGGGCCCAGGTAGCAGTCTCTGGCCAGCAGGCTGCCTTCCTTGGCCAGCCGGATGAACGGCGCGCGCACCCCGCGTTCGGCGATCAGCTCGTCGACCATGTCGGCAGAGAGCAGGTCGCCGAAATCGCGGGGCAGCGCTGCTGATTCGCTGAGCAGCGGCCTGCGGCCCCAGTAGTCAGCGGCGAACGTCTGGGGATCGACGGCGACGCAGCGGCTCAGCACCGAGAAGCGGTCACGCGGTTCCGTCGGCACCGCCGTCGTGGCCTTGTGGGTTGGAGCCTCCGTCGGCGGGTCCTTCACCGCCCGCGGTTCCGTCGGCACCGCCGTCGTGGCCTTGTGGGTTGGAGCCTCCGTCCGCGGGTCCTTCACCGCCTGCGGTTCCGTCCGCACCGCCGTCGTGCCCTTCCGGGTTCGAGCCGCCGTCGGCAGGTCCTTCACCGCCGCCAGAGGTCGTGATGTCGTCGTCGTCGAGCGCCATGCTGCGATCCTTTCTCCTCGACTGTTCACGTGGGCACGGAGTTGCCGCGGAACGGACAAACGAAACGGATCCGCAGCCGACCACAACGTCAGCCTGAGCGGGCCGCCCTGCCATATATAGCCGCGACGGCGCTCTCAGCGCGACATTGTGTCAGCGCTCTGTGTCAGCGCTCTGTGTCAGCGCACTGTTTCGCTCTGAGAATCCCGGGTAACAACCTCAGCAGCGCCACAGCAGCCCGGCGCGAATAGACATCTCAGCCTGGGAAGGCGGCGCGAGATGCTCGATTTCATCTGCCCAACCTGCGGCCACTTCAGCCTCGAAGACGAGGTCTGCGCCTCGCACGCCAGCGCGGTATGCGAAGACCTCGTCGCCTGAGCGCTCGCGGAACAGTCGAGCATGATCATTCGTTGCTCGGCTCGTGAGTCTTGCCCACGACGTCTCCTCGCGGCTCTTAGACATCAAGCGGATTTATCACGAGCCTGATATCGACCGCTTTGCTCGTGCCCGCCAGGTGCTGGAACGATTTCCCAGCGCCGAGCGCATCGAAGTGCCCACCCATCAGACGCTCCCCGGACTCTATGGCAACCAGGGTAGCGTCGAGGACTGGGTGAGCAACAAGCGCGAAGTCCTCGTTCTCGGCGAGAAAAAAGCGTTGTCGGCGCGTCGCAATGAACGGTCCAGCGACTGGATCGCCCCGTCGACGGCCAACGGTTGCGCGATGGCTTGCTCCTACTGCTATGTGCCGCGCCGCAAGGGGTACGCGAACCCGATCACGGTCTTCGCCAACATCGACAAGATCGCGGGCTATTTGGAGCGCCACGCGGCCCGACAAGGCGTCAAGCCCGCCCCCAACCAATGCGATCCGGTGGACTGGGTGTACGACATCGGCGAGAACAGCGACTGCTCGGTCGACGCCATGGTGTCCGGCAACGTCGCCGACCTCGTCGCCCTTTTTGCACGACTGCCCAACGCGAAGGCCAGCTTCGCGACGAAGTTGGTGAACCCGCAACTGCTGACCTATGAGCCGAGGGGCGGCACCCGTATCCGGTTCAGCCTGATGCCGGCAATGACGTCACGGCTGGTCGACATCCGTACGTCGAAGGTCGCCGAACGGATCGCTGCGCTCGACGATTTCGTTGCAGCCGGCTACGAAGTGCACCTCAACTTCAGCCCGGTGATCGTTCACGAGGACTGGCTGAGAGATTGGGCAGAGCTGCTCGACCAGATCGCCGACGGAACCAACGAACGCACCAAGAGCCAACTCGCCGCCGAGATCATCTTTCTCACCCATAACGAGAGCCTGCACGAAGTCAACCTCGGCTGGCATCCCAAGGGTGAAGAGCTGCTGTGGCGACCCGACCTGCAGCAGCTCAAGCGCAGCCAGAGCGGACAGTGGAACGTCCGCTACAAAAGCCCTTGGAAGGGCAAGTGGGTGCAGCAGCTCACCAACCTCATCGCCGACCGGCTGCCGTCCTGTCGGATTCGCTACGCCTTCTGACGGTTGGCGCGGGCGCGTCGCTTGCCCTCGTGCATGGCCGCCACCCGCGCGACGGGGATGGTGCGCCCCTGTTCGATCAAGTCCGTTGGTAGCTGCTGTGGTTCGGGCATGAAGTCCGCCCACGGATCTGCTCCGCCCAGAGCGTCGATCGCGGTGTGCACGGTGAAATCGGAGGGGGTGATGCGATCGAGGTCCGACCAGGCCAGCGGGAACGACACCGGGGTGCCCGGACGCAATCGCGGACTGTAAGCGGCGACGACCGTGGCCCCGCCGGCGCGGGTGGCGTCGACGAATACCTTCCCGCCCCGATCGGAGACGATGAAGGCGGTGGTGGCGCGGTCGGGGTCGAGGGCTTCCGTCCTCGCCGCCAGTGCCCGGGTGGCGCCGGCGACATCCTCGACCGGATTGGAATCGTCAATGGGCACGAAGACGTGAATTCCCTTTGCGCCGCTGGTCTTTACCGCACCGGCCAGGCCGCAGTTCGACAGCGCCTCACGCACCAGGTGTGCGACGGCTACGACGTCGGCGAAGGCGCCGCCCGCGGGCGGGTCGAGGTCGAGGACCAGATGCGTGGGCCGGTAGATGTCGTCGGCCATGCCCAGCGCCGGGTGATACTCGACCGCTCGTTGGTTCGCGAACCACAGCAGGGTCCGGCGGTCGTCGCACAATGCGTAATGCACTTCCCGCTTGGATGCCTCCGCCCACAGCGGCACCGTCTTCACCCAATCCGGCGTGTATTTCGGGACGTTCTTCTGCATGAACGGGTCCTGGCCGCGCAGCACGCGAAGCACCGTCAACGGCCTACCCGCGAGCCCGGGCAGTATTCGGTCGGCGACCGCGTCGAGATAGTCCACCAGGTCGCGCTTGGTGGCGCCGGCCCGTGGGCTCAGCGGTTGGTCGAGGTTGGTCAGCTTTACCCCGTCGCGCTGCTCTTCGGCGGCCACGTCTTGACCCTAGTCACGTCATCGCGGCGAGCCTGCGGAACAGCGGCGCGGCCTTCACCAGCAGTGCGACCTCATCGTCGGTCATCCCGTCGAGCTGCCTGCGCACACCGTCAACCCACACCGACTCGATCATCTTCTTGTGCCTGCTCGCCTTGTCGGTGAGCCGCAGGCGAGTCGACCGGCGGTCGTGGGCATCGGGTAGCCGGTCGATGAGACCGCGGTCGACGAGGCGGCGCACGGTCGTGCTGACGTTGCTGGCCTGCAGCCCGAGAACCCGGGCCACATCGGACACCGTGCTCGACGGGTTGTCGGCGACCGTCCGAATCACCTCGAACTCCGAGTGCGGCAGCGGTTCCAGACCCACCTGCCGCTCACCGAAGCGGCGCAGCGACCACACCAGCGTGCGCGTGGTCTCGGCGATGTCGCGTATCTCACGCATGGTTGCGGGTACCCGGACGGGGGCCATGTCGATAGAGTAGCTCTAAATATAGCTATAAATTTATAACTGTCTGAGGATGTGGATGACTGACGTACGCGCGGCCCGGCCCGAGACTGCGACCCCCACCGCCATACCGCTGAGCTGGCTGGCGGTCTTGGCGCTGCTGACGGCGGTCGCCCCGCTCTCGATCGACATGTACCTGCCCGCATTCCCGGCGATGGCCACCGAGTTCGGCACGTCCGCATCGGCGATCCAGCTGACGCTGACGACGTTCATGATCGGGCTGGCGCTCGGACAGCTGGTCATCGGTCCGCTGTCGGACCGCTTCGGACGGCGACCCCTGATGCTGGCAGGCACGCTGGTGTGCATCGGCGCCGGAGCGGCCTGCGCGCTCGCGCCGACCATCGGGCTGCTCACCGCCTTCCGCTTCGTGCAGGGCTTCAGCGGCGCGGCCGGTGTGGTCCTCAGCCGCGCCGTAATCTCCGACCGGGCCCACGGTGCGAGGGCGGCCCGCTACTTCAGCATCATGATGATCATCAACGGGGCGGCTCCGGTGGTCGCGCCCTTGCTCGGCGGTTCGCTGATCGGCCCCATCGGGTGGCGCGGCGTCTTCTGGATCCTCGCCGGGCTCGCGGCGGCGATGTTTCTCGGGGTGAGCTTCGTGCTGGCCGAGACGCATCCGGCCGAGCACCGCACCACCGGCGGTCTCGGCGCGATGGTGCGCGAAGCGGCGTCGGTGTTCCGCAACCGCCGCTACGTCGGGTACACGTGCGCGTTCGCGTTCGGCTTCACGGTCATGTTCTCCTACATCGCCGCGTCACCCTTTGTGCTGCAGAACGTCCTCGGCCTGTCGAGAATCACGTACTCATTTGCCTTCGCCGCCAACGCCGTTGGTCTCGTCGCGATGAACGCCGTCAACGCCAGGATCGTCGCCCGCTTCGGCCAGCGGCCGCTGTTGCACCTCGGCGTCAGCCTGTTGGTGTTGTTCTCGGCGCTGCTGGTCGTCGACGCCGTGCTCGGCCCGGTGCTCTGGGCGACGCTGGTTCTGCTGTGGTGTGCCGTCACCAGCCTTGGGCTTGTCGTCGCCAACGCGACGGCGCTCGCGCTCGACGAAGTCCGCCACGTCGCCGGCAGCGGTTCGGCCGTACTGGGCGCCCTGCAATTCGGCATGGCCGCGGTCGTCGCACCGCTGGTGGGCATCGCCGGCGACCACACCGCGCTGCCGATGGCTATCGCAATGGTGACCAGCGCGCTGATTGCGGCGTCGGCCCTTGTGCTGCTGACGCGCGAGCGCTGACATTCCGGCGCCGCCAACGCGACCGACGGTGGCATCCTGGCGGAATGGGCTTGCTCATCGTCCGGCTCGTGGAGCTGCTGATCGTGATCGTGCCGCTGATCGGCGTGATCTACGGCGGCTACAAGGCGGTGACCAAAGTCCGCGACCGCATTGATGACCCCGCTCCCGACGATGCGACGAAAGGCGATGGGGCGCAACCGAAGCGGCTCAGCCGGACGGCCCAGTGGCAGACGATCCAGCGAACGGCGCGGGAGCACGACCGAACCGACACCCGCTGGCTCGACTACGAGATCGACGTCAGCAAGCTGCTGGACTACCCGCTGATGACCGACATGCGTGATCCCCTCACCCAGCGGTTCCACCGTGCGAAGCTGCGCGCGGACCTGCTGCGACCCTCCGACGCCGGTGATCTGCTGGACGACAGCGACGCGGCGCGAGCGTATCTGGACGCCGTGGAGGAGTACGCCACGGCCTTCGAAGTGGCCGAGGCCGAGGCGATGCGCCGACGGCGCGGCGACTTCTCGCGCGACGATCAGCAGCGGCTGTCGCGCGCGCACGCCGCGATGCGAATTGCGACCGACGCCGCAGCGACGCCCCAGGAGCGCGAGCGCGCCTTCGAGGTGGCGCGCCGCGAGCTCGACGGCCTGATCGTGTTGCCGGAACGCACCCGCGCCGCTATCGAGCGTGGAATCGCAGGCGAGCTCGACGGCTAGCCTGCGTCGTCGTCGTCCAGATCCGATTACCGGCGGGCGGCCGCTGCCGACATGGACTGCTGGGTGCGCTCCCGGTCATCGCCCATCCCGACAAGCACGTCGACGATGAGCGGCGCCAGTATCTGGGATATCCCGTGCCCTTCGTGGCCGAAGAAGCCGGCGATCTCGAGCAAGACTGCGCCGTGGATGACGCTCCACAGCCGGCCGGCGATCACCGAGGCGTCGCCGTCGCGGATCCGTTCCGCCGTGATCATGCGGCGGACCACCGTCAGCAGCGCGTCGAACGACACCCCGAGGTCGTCGCGCGCGGTGGTACGGCCGGTGACCGTGAGGTCGGCGCGGAAGCGGTCCCACGACCCCGCCGGCGTGCCGAACATCATCTGGTAGCGCTGCGGATTGGCCAGTGCGAACGCGTGATAGTGCCCGCCCATCACCAGGAAGTCGGCCACCGGGTCGTCGGTCTCGTCGACCTCGGTCAGCGCCTGCGTGAACCGGCGGAATGCCTCCACCGCGATGGCGTCGATCAGCTGGGTCATGCCGCTGAAGTGGGTGTAGACCGACATCGTCGACGTCCCTGTCTCCGCGGCCAGCTTGCGCGCGCTCAAGGCGGCGAGGCCGTCGCGCTCCAGCACCCGCATACCCGCCTCGACCAACTGCTCACGTCCGCCGTTCACCCTTGCCATCGTGCCATAACGGTGTTATACAGAGATATCCATAACACCGTTATAGGGAGGGTCGTGATGAGCAGCCGCTACCTCGAAGGCGAATTCGCGCCGTTGGACCGCGAGTACACGCTGACCGACCTGGAGGTCGTCGGGGAGATTCCGGAGTATCTCGACGGGCGCTATCTGCGCAACGGGCCGAACCCGATCGGTGAGATCGACCCGCAGCTGTATCACTGGTTCGTCGGCGACGGCATGGTGCACGGCATCCGCATCCGGGACGGCAAGGCGGAGTGGTACCGCAACCGGTGGGTCCGCGGACCGCAGACCGCCGCAGCGCTCGGCGAGCAGCCCCCGCCCGGGGAGTTCCCGCTGTCCGGAATCGGCGCGAACACCAATGTGATCGGGCATGCGGGCAAGACGCTTGCCTTAATCGAATCCGGCGTGACCAACATCGAACTGACCGACGAGCTGGACACCGTCGGCGCCTGTGACTTCGACGGGACGCTGACGGGTGGCTACACCGCCCACCCCAAGCGCGATCCGGAAACCGGTGAGCTCCATGCCGTTTCATACAGCATGTACCGGGGCAACACGGTGCAGTACTCGGTGATCGGCGCTGACGGGCGGGCCAGGCGCACGGTCGACATCGAGGTAGCAGGCAGCCCGATGATGCACGACATGTCGCTGACCGAAAAGCACGTCATCTTTTACGACCTGCCCGTCACGTTCGATGCGAGCACGGCCGTGGCCATGACCGTGCCGCGCAATATGCGGCTGCCTGCGCGACTTCTGTTGTCAGCCTTGATTGGTCGTATCCGCATTCCGGACCCGATCTCTGCCCGCCAGCCGCGCGGCAACCGGAGCGACCGAAGGTTCCCGTACTCGTGGAACCCGAAGTATCCCGCCAGGGTCGGAGTGATGCCCCGCGACGGCGACAACGCCGACGTCCGCTGGTTCGACGTCGAACCGTGCTACGTCTTCCACCCGATGAACGCCTACGATGACGGCGACACCGTCGTCCTCGACGTGATCCGGCACCCGAAGATGTTCGCCACCGAACACCTTGGGCCCGACGAGGGACCGCCGACGCTCGACCGGTGGACCGTCGACCTCGCCGACGGCAAGGTACGCGAATCGCGGGTCGACGACCGCGGCCAGGAATTCCCGCGCGTCGACGAACGACTCGTGGGCAAGCGGCACCGGTACGGCTACGCGCCGACCGTCGGCGAAGGCGTCAGCGGCAACGATGTGCTGCTGAAGCACGACTTCGTCGGCGGCAAGACGCAAGCCCGATCGTTCGGCACGGGAAAGGCGCTTGGCGAGTTCGTATTTCAGGCCTCATCGCCGGATGCGGTCGAGGACGACGGCGTCCTGATGGGTTACGTCTACGACCGCACCGCCGACCGAAGCGAGCTGGCCATCCTCGACGCCGCCACTCTGCAGGACGTCGCGAGCATCAAACTGCCGCACCGTGTTCCCGCCGGTTTTCACGGCAACTGGGTTCCAACACCATAGATGGCCCAGAGGCCCTAGAGTTTCGGTCCATGCCCACCATCACCACGAATGACGGCGTCGAAATCTTCTTCAAGGACTGGGGATCGGGTCAACCGATCGTCTTCAGCCACGGCTGGCCGTTGACGGGTGACGACTGGGACAACCAGATGCTGTTTTTCCTGTCGAAGGGTTACCGGGTGATCGCACACGACCGCCGGGGGCACGGGCGGTCGTCACAGGTTGCCGACAACCACGACATGGACCACTACGCCGATGATCTCGCCGCTGTCGTCGAGCACCTGGACCTGCATGACGTGGTCCACGTCGGGCACTCGACGGGCGGCGGCGAGGTGGCGCACTATCTGGCCCGCCACGGCCAGCGCCGCGCGGTCAAGGCGGCGCTGATCAGCGCCGTACCACCGCTGATGGTGAAGACCGACGCCAACCCCGAGGGTCTGCCGAAGGAGGTGTTCGACGACCTGCAGGCCCAGCTGGCCGCTAACGGGTCGGTGTTCTATCGCGACCTGCCGGCGGGCCCGTTCTACGGGTTCAACCGCCCCGGCGTTGAGCCGTCGGAAGCCATCATCGAGAACTGGTGGCGCCAGGGCATGATGGGCGGCGCGAAGGCGCACTACGACGGCATCGTCACGTTCTCCCAGACCGACTTCACCGAAGACCTGAAGAAGATCACGATTCCCGTGCTGGTGATGCACAGCGAGGACGACCAGATCGTGCCCTATGTGGCGGCCGGCCCGAAGTCGGCCGAGCTACTGGCCAACGGAATCCTGAAGACCTACAAGGACTTTCCACACGGCATGCCGACCACTCATGCGGACGTGATCAACGCCGACCTGCTGGCGTTCTTTCAGTCCTGAGCTGGCGTCAGTAGTCGTTGATCGGGGGGTTGACGCCGTTGGGCGACGGGTTGGGCACCGGCACGCAGAGGCCGGTCTGCACGTCGAGCGCCTTGCCGGGGAGACAGAACGGCGCGCACGCGTTGGTAACCCCGGTCTCGCCGGGCAGACATGCCGAGCTGACCGCGGGTGTGACCAGCATGCCCCCGGCGGTCAACGCCGCCGCGGCAATCGCCGCGCCCGACAGCCGTCGCAAAGAGGTCGTCATGGTGCACCCAGACTAGCGCTGCGGTATGGCAGCCTCAACGGTGTGCAACGGGTGGTCATCGCGGGGCTCGGAGACAGCGGTGTACTGACCGCGATCCGGCTGTCCCGGCGCTTCGACGTCGTCGGCGTCTCCGTGAAGCCGGCCTTGGTCAGCGGCCAGGAACTGGGCTGGCGGCTGTCGCGGCCGCAGGACTGGGCAGAAGCCAACTGGATACCGTTCGACCGGTTCCGCGCATTGGACCGGGTGCGCACCGTGCACGGCACGCTGACCGGCGTCGACCTCGACGGCAACACCGTGGCCATCCGCGGCGCGGACGGCACCACGCTGCGCGAGCACTACGATGCGCTGGTCATCTCCACCGGCGTCACCAACGGCTTCTGGCGGACACCGAAGCTGCAGTCGCACAACGAGATCGGCGATGACCTCCGCGGCACACACGAGAGCTTGGCCGTCGCCACATCGGTGGCCGTGATCGGCGGCGGCGCGGCAGCGATCAGCGCCGCGGCCCAGGTCGCCACCACCTGGCCCGACAAACAGGTCGACCTGTACTTCCCCGGCGCGCAGGCGCTGCCATCACACCACCCGCGGATCTGGGACACGGTGCGGCGGCGGCTCACCGACGCCGGGGTGCGACTGCACCCGGGCCACCGCGCGGTCATCCCCGACGGCTTCTTCTGCGACGCGATCACCAGCGAGCACGTCGCGTGGAGCACCGGACAACCGCCCGCGACCGCAGACGCCGTGCTGTGGGCCATCGGCCGGGTCCGGCCCAACACCGACTGGTTGCCCGCCGAACTGCTCGACGAGCAGGGCTTCGTCCGGGTGACCCCGCAGCTGCAGGCTCCCGGACACCCGAACGTCTTCGCCGTCGGCGACGTCGCCGCGACCGACCCGCTGCGCAGCTCGGCCCGCAATCGCGGGGACGCCATCGTGGCGCACAACATCCGTGCGCACTTCGCGGCCCGCCCGTTGCGGGCGTATCGTGCCCCGCGGAGACGCTGGGGTTCGGTGCTCGGGGTGCAGCCCGACGGGCTGGAGGTGTTCACCCCGAAGGGGCAGGCGGTGCGCTTCCCGGCGTGGACGTTCGACCGGGTGCTGATGCCGGTGATCGTGCGCTGGGGGATCTACCGCGGAGTCCGCGACAACCGCCCATTAGCCTGACTCCGTGACAGCGGAGTGGACCACGGCCCGGCTGGGCGACCTCAGCGGTAAACGCATCATCGTGACCGGCGCGACGAACGGCGTCGGCCTCGGCACCGCCCGCGCACTGGCCAAGGCAGGCGCGCACGTCATCATGGCCGTCCGCAATACTCAACTCGGCGCGCAGCGGGCCAAGGAGATCGGCGGCTCGACATCCATCATCAAGGTCGACCTCGCCGACCTGTCGTCGGTGCACGCCTTCGCCGACGCCCTCGACAGCGACGTCGACATCCTGATCAACAACGCCGGCATGTTGACCTCGTCGCCGGAGAGAACGGTTGACGGGTTCGAAAAGACCATCGGCACAAACCTTCTGGGCCCGTTCGCGCTGACCAATCTCATCTTCGATCGGATCCGTTCGCAGATCATCAACGTCGGATCGCAGGCCCACCGCGGCGCCACGCTGCGGCTCGACGACATGCACCTGCGTCATCACAAATGGACCGCGATGGGCGCCTACGCTCGGTCGAAGCTGGCGGTCATGCTGTGGGGCCTCGACCTGGATCGCCGTCTGCGGCAGGCGAAATCGCCCGTCGTCACCCAGCTCACCCATCCGGGCTGGGTGTCGTCGAACCTGTCCAGTGTCTCCGACAGCCGGCTCGTCGGCGTCGCCGACAAGGTGGTCAGGCGGTTGGCCGACGTGTTCGGCAACGACATCGATGCGGGCGCTGCGACGACGCTGTACTGCATCAGCGAGCCGATACCGCCCGGCGCCTACGTCGGCATCGACGGCCGGTGGGGCCTCAAAGGTGGCCCCGTCATGATCGGCCGATCGGCTGTCGCCTGCGACTACGAAGCCGCGGCGCGGCTGGTCGAGTTCGCTGAAAAAGAAACGGGCACAGCGCTTTCCGTTTAGGCCGGTGTGCCGTCGGCCACCCGCGGCACACGGTCGGCTTCGGCGTGGTCCAGCACCAGTTCAGCGATCCGCGCGCGATGCTGCTCGGCACTGCCGAGCAACGCGGCATCGGTGACCGCACGCTTGAAATACAGGTGCGCCTGATGCTCCCACGTGAAGCCGATGCCGCCGTGCACCTGGATGGTGTCCGCCGCGATTCGCGACAGCGCCGCCGACGCCGTCGCCTGGGCGATGCTCGTCGCCAGCGCCGGGTCGTCGGAGCCGTCGGTCAGCGCCCACACGGCGTGATACGCCGCCGAGCGGGCGTGCTCGAGGTCGACCAGAAGGTCGGCGAGCTTGTGCTTGACCGCCTGGAACGAGCCGATGGGCCTGCCGAACTGAAGCCGCGACTTTGCGTAGTTCACCGAAAGGTTCAGCAGATGCTGCCCAGCGCCGACCTGCTCGACGGCCAGCAGTGCCGCACCCACGTGCAGCGCGTGCTCGATCACGCGCGGCGCCTCCTCGGGTCCGGCCAGCAGCGTGGCCGGTGCGTTCGACAGCGTGACCGCGGCCTGTGGGCGCGTCAGGTCGAGCGTGACCAGTGGCGTAGGGCTCAGTCCGTCAGCCGAGGCGTCGACGGCGTAGAGGCCCACGCCCTGGGGTCCGGTCGCCGCGACCAGCAGCACGTCGGCCGTACCGGCGTCGACCACCGGGCCGAGTTCCCCGGACAACGTGTCCCCGTCGGCGGTCACCCGGTCGGCGCTCGCAGCGAACGCCGCGGTGCGCCTGCCCTCCACCAGGTCGGCCAGCAAGGCGTCGCGGGTGTCTCCCGCTGACGCCGCGACCAGCGCCGGAATCGCCAGGAACACCGTGCCGAACACCGGGCCGCATGCCAGCGAAGCGCCCAGCTCCTCGACCGCGACGGCCTGGTCGACGAGGGTGCCGCCCACTCCGCCGTCGGCCTCCGGCACCGACAGCCCGAGCACGCCCAGTTCGCCACCCAGCCGGGCCCACGTCTTGGGGTCGAACGGCGGGTCGGACTCCATCAGCGTGCGCACGGTCTGCTCGTCGAAGTTGTCCGCACAGAATTTCCGCACGGCGTCACGCAGCTGACCCTGCTCCTCGGTGAACACGTACTCACGCTGCTCGTTGACCAAATCAGCCGCAAGCTCCTCAGCCACCTTGTCGGTCTGATCCGCAAGCTCCTCAGCCACCTTGTCGGTCTGATCCGCAAGCTCCTCAGCCACGAGGGACCTCCTTCCACGGCATGCCCGCATCGGCACGCAGATCACCGGGCAGGCCAAGCACCCGCTCGCCGAGGATGTTGCGCATCACCTCTGACGTGCCGCCTTCGATGGTGTTGGCGCGGCTGCGCAGGAATCGCTGCTGCACCGGCCCGCGCCAGTCAGCGCCGTCGCCGGCACCGTCGCTCATACCGTAGCCGTGGTACAGAATCCCTTCCGGCCCAAGCAGATCCATGCACCACTGGTAGATGTGCTGGTTCAGCTCGGCGCCCACCAGCTTGCCGATCGAACCCTCCGGGCCGGGGCCGCCGACGGTGGCGGCCGCGCGCGACCGCTCGGAGGTCAGGCGCTGTGCCTCCGACCGCAGCCACAGCTGCGTGAGCCGGTCGCGCAGCACGGGGGTGTGCAGATCCGGTCGCGACGCCCACAGCGCCACCGCGTCGGCGATGGTGCCCGCACCGCGCCGGCTTCCGCTGGCGCCCAGCGCGCTGCGCTCGTTCATCAGCGTGGTCATCGCGACCCGCCAGCCGTCACCGACCGCGCCGAGCCGGTGCGTATCGGGGATGCGGGCATCGGTCATGTAGACCTCGTTGAACTCGGCCTGGCCGGTCATCTGACGCAGCGGCCTGGTCTCGACGCCGGGGCCGTGCATGTCGATGACGAAGTACGTCAGCCCGTTGTGCTTCGGCACATCGGGGTTGGTGCGCGCGAGCAGCAGACCCCACCGCGCGCGATGCGCCAGGCTGGTCCACACTTTCTGGCCGTTGATGACCCACTCGTCACCATCGGGCACCGCCGACGTCGCCAGCCCGGCCAGGTCCGAACCGGCGCCCGGCTCGGAGAACAGCTGGCACCAGATGTCCTCGGTGGTGGCCAGCGGCCGCATGAGCTGGCGCTTCACCTCGTCGGTCTGAGCGTGCTCGCGCACGGTCGGCGCGGCCATGCCGTAGCCCATTGGGTTCAGCGCCAGCGGCACGGGCCCGCCGGCACCCTGCAAGATGCCGTCGGCCACGGCCTGCAGACCGCGCGAGACGCCGAGGCCGCCGAGGCCCTCGGGGAAATGCACCCATGACAACCCGGCGTCGTAGCACGCGCCGAGGAATTCCGGGATCGGGACGGTCTTCGGATCGTGCTCGGCGACGACCTTCCTGGCGAGATCGGCGACGCGATCTGCATCGGCAACACTGCTCACCTCGTCACCATAGGAAACGTGTCGGTCGGGATGCGGCGCGGGGGACCGCTGTGCGGCATCCCGCGGGAGTCGTGGGTATTGTCTCCTGAGTTGTCACTGAAGAAGAGGGTCGCGCGACCGGGTGACGTTACGTAAAGGACGTGATCACCCATGCGCGCGCCGTTCGAGCCGCACACTATGCCCGCAGTTGACCCTGCCTTTGCCCGCACCGGAGCCAGCCTTTCGGTGCTGCTCGTCGAGGACGATCGCGGCGACGCTCTGCTGGTGGAAGAGCTGATCGCAGACGCAGAGGCCGACATCAGCTGCGCCTGGGCCCAATCGGTGTCACAGGCCGAACAGGAGTTGGTGCTCACCCAGCCCGACTGTGTGCTGCTGGACCTCAACCTGCCCGACGCCAACGGCATCGCAGCGCTGGAGCGCATCAAAGCGGCCGACCCGAACATCCCGATCGTGGTACTCACCGGCCTGGCCGACGAACATTTCGGCGTATCGGCGGTGGCCTCCGGCGCCCAAGACTATCTGGTCAAAGGCCATGTCGAGCCCGGGATGTTGCTGCGCGCCGTGCTGTATGCGATCGAACGCAAGCGCGCCGAGATCACCGCCGTCGAACTGCACGCCAGCCAACTGCGCGCCATGGAGAACGCCCGGCTCGAGCGCGGGCTGTCGCCGTCGCCGTTGCTGCTGGACAACCCGGGCGTAGACATCATCGCCCGGTACGTGCCGAGCCGCGAGAACACGCTGCTGGGCGGCGACTTTTATGACTTCGTCCAGACGCCGGACCGGACGGTGCACGTCATGATCGGCGACGTCGCGGGCCATGGCCCCGACGAGGCCGCGCTGGGCGTCGCGCTGCGCATCACCTGGCGGGCGCTGACGTTCGCGGGCCTGCGCGGCCCTGACCGGATGCGCGGGCTGGACCAGATCCTGCGCACCGAGCGCGCCAGCAAGGGCATCTTCGCCACCGTGCTCAGCCTGGCCATCCCGCCCGAGGGGTCGACGTTCCGGGCCGTGCGCGCGGGGCACCCGGGCATCCTGGTGCACGGCGCAGGCACCGTGGACTGGCTGGAGCCGCCCGTCGGTCCCGCGCTGGGCGTGCATTCCGGAGGATGGGATTATCACCAGGTGGAATGGCCGGAGGGCGCCGGGCTGGTGCTGCTCACCGACGGGCTCTTCGAGGGCCATTCGGGCGTCGGCAACGTTCGGCTCGGGGAGGACGGCCTGCTGCAGTTGGCGCGCAAGCACGCGGCCCTGCCCGGCCCCGAGTTCGTCGACGCGCTCATCACCGAGGCCTCGGATCGGGCGCGTGCGCACGGCGGATTGACTGATGACATCGCGGTGGTCCGGGTGGAGCGCACCACTTCATGAGGCCGGCTGACGGGGGCCCTAGACCGCCCAAGCCGCACCGACGGCTGACGGTGCAGGGCTGGCAGAACCTCGTGCTGTCCGCGATGGCCATCGTCGTGCTCATGGGTTTGGTGATCGGCGGCTTGCTGATGCACCGCACCGACGACATGTCCCGCGATCTGATCCAGAAAATCCAGCCGGCGCGGGTGGCCGCCTACCAGATGCAGGCGGCGCTGCGCGACCAGGAAACCGCGGTGCGTGGTTACGTGATCGCCGGCGACAAGCAGTTCCTCGAGCCTTACTACGCCGGGCAACAGGTGCAAAAGCACGCAGCCGAGGAAATCCACCGTCTGGTGGGGACACACGCCGACCTGATGAGGGATCTCGACGCGATCGACCAGGCCTCGATGAGGTGGCGCACCTCGTACGCCGAACCGCTCATCGCCCTGATCTCTCATGGGGGACCAGGGCCGGCCACCCGCGAACTCACCGAGCGCGGCAAGGTCGAATTCGACCGGCTGCGAGCGCTTTTCGAGACACAGAACGAGAATCTAGGTGCAGCACGCACCGAGGGCATCCGCGAGCTCGACCACATGAGGCACTGGCGCGACGGGTTGGCCATCGCCATGGTGGTGGCCTTCGTCGTGCTGGGAGTGTTGCTGGCGTTGTTGGTCCGCAGCGCCGTCACCCGTCCGCTGGACTCGCTGGCCGCGGCGTGCCGACGCATCACCGAAGGCAGCTTCGGGGAGCGCATCGTGCCGCGTGGGCCCCGTGACATCCGGGCGATCGCGGCCGCCGTCGAGGACATGCGACAGCGCATCGTCTCCGAACTCGAGTCCTCCACCATCGCCCGCGCCACGTTGGACGAGCAGGCCGAGGAGCTGCGTCGGTCCAACGCCGAACTCGAGCAGTTCGCCTACGTCGCCTCCCACGACTTGCAGGAGCCACTTCGCAAGGTGGCCTCGTTCTGCCAGCTGCTCGAAAAGCGCTACGGCGACAAGCTCGATGAACGCGGCGTCGAGTACATCGGCTTCGCCGTCGACGGTGCCAAGCGGATGCAGGCGCTGATCAACGATCTGCTGACGTTCTCGCGGGTGGGCCGCCTCAACTCCGCCTATTCCGAGGTCGCGCTGGACGACGCGCTGAACACGGCGCTGTCCAACCTGTCCACCGCCATCGAGGAGTCCGACACCGACATCGTGCGGCCGCCCCACCCGCTGCCCACCATCGAAGGCGACCCGATGCTGCTGACCATGTTGTGGCAGAACCTCATCGGCAACGCGGTAAAGTTCCGGCGCGAGGGGGTCGCGCCTCGCATCGTCATCGACTGCGAGCAGCAGCAGGGCACACACGGCAGCGAATGGCTGTTGAGTGTGACCGACAACGGCATCGGCATCGGGGAGGACTTCGCCGATAAGGTCTTCGTGATTTTCCAGCGGCTGCACGGCCGCGATGAGTACAGCGGTACCGGAATCGGTCTTGCGATATGTAAGAAGATCGTCGAGCACCACGGCGGCACCATCTGGGTCGACACCTCCTACTCCGAAGGAACCCGGTTCAAATTCACCCTGCCGGAACCCGCCCCTTCCGAAGCCGAACCCGAACCGTCATCCGACGAGGCGGAACCCAAGCCGACCACCACCGCATCCGTTCAGGAAGGAACAACCGCGTGACCCCAGATGTGCGCCCCATCGACGTCCTGCTCGTCGAAGACGATCCCGGCGACGAACTCATTACCCGAGAAGCGTTCGAGCACAACAAGATCAGCAACAATTTGCACGTCGCACACGACGGGGAAGAGGGCCTGGACTTCCTCTACCGGCGCGGCCAGTTCGCCGACGCGCCGCGTCCCGACCTGATTCTGCTCGACCTCAACCTGCCCAAGTACGACGGCAGGCAACTGCTCGAGCAGATCAAGAACGACAGTGACCTGTGCCATATTCCCGTCGTCGTGCTCACCACGTCGTCGGCCGAAGAAGACATTCTCAAGAGCTACAAGCTGCACGCCAATGCCTACGTCACCAAGCCCGTGGACCTCGACCAGTTCATGAGCGCGGTGCGCCAGATCGACGAGTTCTTCGTTCAGGTGGTGCGGCTACCCAAGCCCTGACTCGGCGCTAGTCATTGCGCCCTGGGCCGCGGTGACACCGCTCCACTCCAAGCACACCCGCGTGCCGCCGGGCGTCGACTCGATGGTCGCGCGGTCGGCTAGCGCCCGCATCAACGGGATCCCGCGGCCGCGCGAAAAGCTGGTGTGCTGACCGTCTTTCACCCGCCAGGCGCCCTCGTCGGTCACTGTGACCTTGAGCACGTCGGCGCAGTCGTCATAGTCGGCGAGTAGATGCATGGCGCCCGGGCGATCAAGCTTTGAGTAGGCGTACTCGGCCGCGTTGGCCAACGCCTCGTTGACGGCGAGCACCACATCACTGATCTTGGTGGGGTCCAGGTCGAAGTACCTTTTGAGCCACAGCGAGAATTCCTGCCGCATCTGCGCCGCGCATGCGGCGGTGGCAAGGCTGGTCTTCTGCGCGAACCGTGTTCTCGAGTCGCTGTTTTCCGAATCTCGCATTTCAGCCTGCTGGCTACCCCATAGGGACTCTTTTAATGCGCCTAATTTCTCAGTGCCGCAAGGGCTTCGTCGAGCGTGGCGTACAGGTCGACGACATCGGTGACGCCGACCAGCTTGAGCGGCCTGCTCGTGGCCGGACCATCTGCCACCACCGCCAATTTGATCGAGGGGGACAACTCGTCCTGCGCAGCGATGAGCACCCCCATGCCCGCCGATGCGAGGAACTCCACCTCGGTCAGATCTACGACCACCGCCGTCGGCGAGCTCTTGGCGGCCTCGGTTATCGCCTTTTCGAGCTCGGGTGCCGTGAGCATGTCGACGACGCCTGTTACCGACACCACACTCGTGGACTCGATGCGGCGTTCCGCAATCGCGCAGCTACTCGATGCCGCACCTTCCATGCTCACCTCCCAGACGTTGACGCCCCTCCGGCGACAACGTCGCGAGTTTACCGGGTAGTGATGTGGATGACCGTGCGCTGGGTCTACGGCGAGAACACCCGCTGACTCTGCGGTACCCGCGGAATCTCTGCGGTGATGCGGTCGAGCAGGGCCGGGTAACGCTTGGCCTCGCGGTGGCCGCTGGGTTTGCCGCTGCTGATAAGCCCGGCGGCCAGGCCGCGCTCCGGGTCGGCCCACACCGCGATATTGGTCAGCCCGGTGTTGCCGAACGCCGCCACCGCGTCACGACCGAACGGCCCGAACCGCTTGTTTCCGAGCATGTAGCCGGTGCCCCAGCGGCGGGGAGCGAAGCCGTCGGCCAAATCGGGCCGCAGCCGGCGGCACTCCCTGGTCGCGGAACGCAGGGTCTGCGGATTCACCACCCGCACACCGTCGAGCTCGCCGCCGCGCACCAGGATCTCGGCAAACCGCGACATCTCGTCGGCCGTGGAGACGAGGTTGGACGACGGCACGACCCCGGTCAAAAACAGCGGGGTGTTGGAGAACGGGATGATCTCGGCAAGGGTGCCGCCGACGGCGATCTTGAACGCTTTGGCGATCGGGGCGGGCAGCGGCTTGCCGGTGACGTGGCTCGGCGCCACCAAGGGCACGTCGTGCTCGGCAACGCCGAAGTTGCTCCACCGGAACCCGAGCGGCTCCAGAATCTCGGTGGCAAGGATCTCGCGGATGTTGCGGCCCGTCGCCGCGGACACGATCTCGCGCACCAGCGGGCCCCACGTCACCCCGTGGTAGATGTGCATCAGCCCGGGCCGGTGGATCGGTTTGAGTTCGCCGAGCTTTCTGCGTGCGTACTCGGTGTCGTCCATGCGGTCCAGGTTCGGCCGGGGGCCGGTGGCGAACGGTACGCCCGCGCTGTGGGTGATTACGTGCCGGATCGTCGTGCGGTCCTTGCCGTGGCTGGTGTAGGTCGGCAGGTAGTCACAGACGCGGTCGTCGAGGGAGAAGTAGCCCCGCTCGACGAGCATGTGCACGACGGTCGTCGCCATCGTCTTGGCTGCCGAGAACGCGCAGAACGGGGTGTCGGTGGTGACCGGGACCTTCTCGGCATCGGGCGGATCGTCGGGCGCGTTGCCCCAGCCGTGGCCGATGGCCCGGTTCAGCACCACCTTCCCGTTGCGGCGCAGGCACAGCTGGATCGCCGGGTGCATGCCCGCCGAATACCAGTGCTGCGCGGCCTGCCAGATCCGCTCGATCGCGGCCGGGTCGATCTCCGAGTGGTCTTCCACACCGATGTCGGTCACCGCGTCGAGGTCGTCGGGGACGCGGATTCGTCCCACGCTGCTACCAGCGGTCATCTATGCCTTCCTGCGCAGTGTCGCGCTCAGGTGCTGTTGCAGCGGCTGACCGACCGCGCCCATCGCCACGGTGTAGGTCAGCTCGTCGCCCTCGATGCGCAGAGATCGCGTCAGTGCGGTGATCTCCTTGGCCGACGCGGTGCGGCCGATCGCCGTCGAGCGCAACTGCATGTCGAGCGCGGTGCCCGACGCAGTCAGCGTGCCCTCGTCGATCTCGGTGACCCCGGTCGGATGGGCGAGCACCAGCTCGACGCGATCCGGCGCGGGCACCCGCAGGTAGCCGGTCTCGCCGTGCATCGGGCGTCGGTCGTCGACGGCCATCGTCTTCTGCACGTAGCTGAGAAACGGCTTGCCGACGTGGCCGAAGGAGACTTCTTCGAAATAATCGAACGGCTCGATGGTCGGGTACACGCCGGTGCCTTGACCTGCCCAAACGCCGAGCAGCGCGGCGAGCGGCGCCATGTCCGGATGAAGGTCCGGATGAAGGTCGGGGTGAAGACGAGCCACGGCGACCAGTCTATGGATCGGCGCTGTTGGGTATTACCGGCCTATGGCGGAGGAGTTGGGTTTGCCTGAGCAGGTTCGAGCCTGTCTTTTCGATCTCGACGGCGTCCTCACCGATACGGCCAGCGTGCACCGCAACGCGTGGAAGCAGATGTTCGACGCCTACCTGCGTGCCCGCGCCGAGCAGACCGGCGAGCGGTTCGTGCCGTTCGACATCGGTGCGGACTACCAGACGTACGTGGACGGCAAGAAGCGGGAGGACGGCGTGCGTGCGTTTCTGGACAGCCGCGGCATCACCCTGCCCGAAGGGGATCCTGAGGACGACGCCGACGCCGGGACGGTGTTCGGCCTCGGCAACAGGAAAAACGAGCTGTTCCACCAGACGCTGCGCGGCGACGGCGTCGAGGTGTTCGACGGGTCGCGGCGGTATCTTGAGGCCGTGTCGGCGGCCGGGCTGCGGGTGGCGGTGGTGTCGTCGAGCGCCAACACGCGTGAGGTGCTCGATGTCACCGGCCTCGCGACGTTCGTCGAGGCCCGTGTCGACGGGGTGACCTTGCGCGAGGAGGGCATCGCGGGCAAGCCGGCGCCGGACTCGTTCCTGCGGGCCGCCGAACTGCTCGACATCCCCGCAGCGGAAGCCGCGGTGTTCGAGGACGCGCTCGCCGGAGTCGCGGCCGGGCGCGCCGGAAACTTCGGCGTGGTGATCGGCGTCGACCGGGTGGGCCACGCAGACGAGTTGCGTCGCAACGGGGCCGACATCGTCGTCACCGATCTGGCAGAGCTGCTGGACAAACGATGATCGACCAGGACGTCTTCCCGGTAGAGCCATGGCATGTCCGTGAGACCGCGCTGGACCTGGACCGCATCGCGCAGACCGAATCGCTGTTCGCGTTGTCCAACGGCCACATCGGGCTGCGCGGAAACCTCGAGGAGGGCGAGCCGCACGGCCTGCCCGGCACCTACCTCAACGGTTTCTACGAGACCCGACCCCTGCCCTACGCCGAGTCCGGGTTCTCCTACCCCGAGGACGGTCAGTCGATCGTCAACGTCACCAACGGTAAGCTGCTGCGGCTGCTGGTCGATGACGAACCGTTCGACGTCCGGTACGGCGAATTGCACAGTCACGAACGGGTTTTGGACATGCGGGCCGGAACTCTGTCCCGGACTGTGCGCTGGACGTCGCCCGCCGGCAAGCAGGTTGTGGTGCGGTCCAACCGACTGGTGTCGCTGGTGCAGCGCGGCGTGGCCGCCATCGAGTACTCCATCGAGGCGATCAACGACTTCATCCGCGTCACCGTGCAGTCGGAGCTCGTCGCCAATGAAGATCAGCCAAAGCGGTCCAAGGATCCACGGACGGCCGCGCTGTTGCGCAACCCGCTCGAGCCCGTGCAACACGAGACGACCGACCACGGCGCGGTGCTGGTGCACAGGACGCGCGCCAGCGGGTTGATGATGGCTGCCGGCATGGCACACGACATCGAAGTGCCTGGCCGCGTCGAGGTGAGCTCGGAGTCGCACGAGGAACTGGCCCGCACCACCGTGATTTGCGGCCTGCGGCCCGGCCAGCAGCTGCGGATCGTCAAATACCTGGGCTACGGGTGGTCGAGCCTGCGGTCCCGCCCGGCGCTGCGCGATCAGGTGGCCGCGGCGATCGCCGGGGCGCGTTACTCCGGCTGGGACGGCCTGCTCGAAGCGCAACGCGCCTATCTCGACGACTACTGGGACGCCGCCGATGTCGAAGTGGAGGGCGACCCCGAGTGCCAGCAGGCGGTGCGGTTCGGGCTGTTTCACGTCCTGCAGGCCAGCGCGCGTGCCGAACGCCGGGCGATACCCGGCAAAGGCCTGACCGGAACCGGCTATGACGGGCACGCGTTCTGGGACACCGAAGGCTACGTGCTGCCCGTGCTGACCTACACCGCGCCCGCCGCCGCCGCTGACGCGCTGCGCTGGCGGATGTCGACGCTGGATCTCGCCCGCCAGCGCGCCGAGGAACTCGATCTTGCCGGTGCCGCGTTCCCGTGGCGCACCATTCACGGCGAAGAGTGCTCGGCCTACTGGCCCGCAGGCACCGCCGCCTGGCATGTCAACGCGGTGATCGCGATGGCCTTCGAACGGTATCGCGTTGTGACAGGCGATCATTCGCTGGAGAAAGAATGCGGCCTCGTGGTGCTCGTCGAGACGGCGCGGCTCTGGATGTCGCTGGGACATTTCGACCGGCACGGCGTCTGGCATCTGGACGGGGTGACAGGCCCCGACGAATACACCGCGCTGGTGCGCGACAACGTTTATACCAACCTTATGGCGACGCACAACCTGTGCACCGCCGCCGACGCCTGCGAGCGCGACCCGGATATGGCGGCGAGCGTGGGGGTGACCACCGACGAGACAGCGGCCTGGCGGGCCGCGGCGGCGGCCGCCTACATCCCGTACGACGAGGATCTCGGGGTGCACGAGCAGTGCGCCGGCTTCACCACGCTGCGCGAGTGGAACTTCACGGAAAACACCCTGTATCCGCTGTTGCTGCACGAGCCGTACGTCCGCCTCTACCCGTCGCAGGTCGTCAAGCAGGCCGACCTGGTGCTGGCGATGCACTGGCGCAGCCACGCGTTCACCCCGGACCAGATGGCGCGCAATCTCGACTACTACGAACGGCGCACCACCCGTGACTCGTCATTGTCGGCGTGCACCCAGGCGGTGATCTGCGCTGCGGTGGGCCATGTCGAGCTGGCGCATGACTACGCCTATGAGGCGGCGCTGATCGATCTCCGCGATCTGCACCACAACACCAAAGACGGCCTGCACATGGCGTCACTGGCCGGGGCGTGGACCGCGTTGGTGGCCGGGTTCGGTGGGTTGCGTGACGACGAGGGGATCCTCGCCCTCGACCCGCACCTGCCCGAGGGCATATCGCGGCTCCGATTCCGCTTGCGCTGGCGCGACTTTCGGCTAACCGTCGACGCCAACCACGACGAGGTCACCTACACGCTGCGTGACGGACCCGACTCCGCGCTGACCATTCGTCACGCCGGGGAGAGCCTGCAGCTGACGTCCAACACGCCCTCGACCGTGGCCGTGCAGCCCCGCACGCCCCTCCTGCCCTCGCCTCAGCAGCCGCCGGGCCGCGAGCCGGTCCGTCGCTCCAGCCAGCACTGACGCCGCCGGATGCCGACGCGCCGGCCGGCGTCGACGGCTGGGGACTGCAGGCCACCTTCGGCAGGGGGCACCCAGTGAGCCCGATGGAGTATCTGCATCGCGTGCGGCTCGAGGGTGCACATCGCGATTTACTGACACGGACGCCCGGCGGCGGCGATACGGTTGCATCGGTGGCCGCGATCGCGTACCGCTGGGGATTCGCCAATCCACGGCTGTTCGCCGCGTTCTACCGCGCTATTTACGGGCGTGCACCGGGCGTGACCTGGGGAGAGGATCCGGCATGACGGTTCGAATCGAGGTTTTCCGTGTTATGGCGGGCGCCGCGCTCGCGACGGGCGCTCTGCTGCCGGCATCGGCGGACACGGCATCCGCCGTGCCCTGCTATTCGGCGGACTGCGTTCCGAACGTGGCAAGAAACGTCGTCGCGGGCGGTCCCTGCGAACCCCTGCCGCGCCGCCTGTACGCGTATGGACTCGAGCCCGGGGGCGCGACGGTGATCTGCAGCGCCGCCGGGGTGTGGGAGCCGACGGGGCCGTTGATCGGGGTGTACAACGTCGCGTTGTCGTGCCCGGCGCTGAACCTGTCGGCGCAGGGCTCCGACGGGATCGCCCTGCAGTGCCTCGAGAACGGGTTTACCCGGCTGCGCTGGGCACACCGGACCGACATGTAAGGACACAAAAACCCGCCGCGGCAGCGTGGGCTGCAGCGGCGGGTCTTCGTTGGGCTGGATCAGCCGGCCATGAACGTGTTGTAGGCCGACGCCAGATCCGGCGGCAACACCGTCACGTTGCACTCGCGCTGCTTCTCACCGATCGGGGCCAGGATGCCCTTCAGGTCGTAGTACTCACCGGAGTTGGCGGTGAAGTAGTTGCGCAGGTCGGTCTCGGCCTGAGCACGCGGCTGGTTGAACGCCGCGGTCACCACCTGGTTGGCGCCCGGGTGGTTGTTGAGGTACTGGCGGGCCGAGCCCCACGTGGAGCTGACGGTGGCCGCCACGTCACCGGCACTGCATCCCTGCGGTGCGGCCACGGCCGACGGTGCAGCGATCGTCGCCGCGGCAACCCCGCCTAGAAGCGAACCGACGATGACGCCAGAGAATTTCCGGCGCGCAGTGATACCACTGAAATTCATGATCAAATGTCCCTCGAATTGCGATTCGTATTTCTCTTCCCCCGCCCGAAATCCAAAGTAGCCCAACGTCAACCCGTCCAAACACGGCTGGCAAAGGCGCAAACAGTTGGTGCTGATGCGTTACGGTCTCTCGACGTGATTTGTGCCTCAATACCCGCTAATCGGATAAGCCCGCGCGCAGACCACGGCGCTATTCATAAAGCTTCTCAGGAATCGGCCCCGACTCTTAAATGATCGTGATCGCAATAGTGACCGAATCGTTATCGGCGTCGGCCCCTAATTCGGCGGCAATTCATACTTGTCGAGCAGCCGTTCTATGAAGGCGGTGGCCTCGTCATGGCCGCGGCTGATGCCGAGGCTGCGTTCGAGGACCAGGATTCGCGCCAGGCTGGTCACGATCATCGACATCACCACGGGCGGAAACTCCGCCATGTCGACACCGTGGGCGCGCAGCGCCAGCGTCACCGCGCTTTCCTCCAGTTCGCCGAAGCGCGACGCGTAGCCGATGATCTCGCTGCGGATCTCCTTGCGGTGGTTGGCCAGCGCCATGAACTCCATCAGCAGCCGCGCCCCGTGGGCGTTGTTCAGTTGCCACAACGCATGCAGCGGCCGCTCATCGGCCAGCGCCTCACGCTGCCGGTCGAGGTTGGTCTCTGCCCCTTCCCGCAGCACCGCCAAGAACAGGTCGTCCATGCTCGGGAAGTAGTAGTGCACGAGGGCGGGCCTGACCCCGGCCCTGGCGGCCACCCGCCGCGATGTCGCGGCGGCATAGCCTTCCTCGAGCATGACTTGGGCAGTCGCTTGAATCAGCGCCCGGCGGGCAGACGAGTTGCGGCCCGCCGATTTCGGGGCGCTCATCTGGGCCTTGACCAGGCGCCGCGGCGACTGCTAGACATGGCATCAGCATAAATGTTGGGCAGTCGCCCAACAAGTGCTCGGCGATTGAGGGACGATGTCGGGACGGGTAGAGGGCAAGGTCGCTTTCATCACCGGCGCCGCACGCGGCCAGGGCCGTAGCCACGCGGTGCGGCTGGCGCAGGAGGGTGCCGACATCATCGCGGTCGACATCTGCCGCGGGTTCGCCGATTCACCTGCGCCCCCGGCCACGCCGGAGGACCTCGCCGAAACCGCCGACATGGTGAAGAACCTCGACCGCCGGATCATCACCGCCGAGGTCGACGTCCGCGACTACGACGCGCTGAAGAGCGCGCTGGACAGCGGCGTCGAGCAATTGGGGCGACTTGACATCGTCATCGCCAACGCGGGCATCGGCACCACCGGTGTGAAGTTGCACAAGATGAGCGACGACAGCTGGGACGAGACGATCGACGTCAACCTCGGCGGGGTGTGGAAGACCATCAAGGCCGCAGTGCCGCACCTGCTGGCGGGCGGGCGTGGAGGGTCGGTGATCATCACCAGCTCCGTGGGCGGGCTGAAGGCCTATCCCCACGTCGGCCACTACATCACCGCCAAGCACGGCGTGGTGGGCCTGATGCGGACCTTCGCCGTCGAGCTGGGCCAGCACTCGATCCGGGTCAACACCGTCCATCCCACCCACGTGTCCAGCCCGCTGTTGATGAACGAGCCGACCTACCGGATGTTCCGGCCCGACCTGGTAAACCCGGGGCCTGACGACCTGGCACCGGTCTGCCAGTCGTTCCACTTCCTGCCGATTCCGTGGGTAGAGCCGGTCGACATCAGCAACGCGGTGTTGTTCCTGGCCTCGGACGAGGCGCGCTATATCACCGGCGTCACGCTGCCCGTGGACGCCGGCAGCCTGTTGAAGTAGGGAATCACATGACACAACCCGGGACGACGAGCACCGTTTACTACGACCCGTACGACGTCGATATCGCGGCCAACCCATGGCCCACATATGCGCGGCTGCGGGAGGAAGCACCGATCTACTACAACGAGCGCTACCGCTTCTGGGCGATCTCCCGGTTCAGCGATGTCGAGTCGGCGCTCTCGAACTGGGAGGCGTTCTCCAACTCCCGCAGCGACATCCTGGAGCTGGTCAATTCGGAATTCGACATGCCCGAGGGCGTGATGATGTTCGAGGATCCGCCCGTGCACACCATGCTGCGCGGGTTGATGGGTCGCGTGTTCACCCCCCGCCGGATGGCCGAGATCGAAGACCAGATCCGGCAATTCTGCGTCAATTGCCTTGACCCGCACGTCGGTTCGGACGGCTTCGACATCGTCGCCGAGCTTGCCGCGATGATGCCGATGCGCGTGATCGGCATGCTGCTCGGCATCCCCGAGTCCGATCAGGTCGCGGTTCGTGACGCCAACGACGCGAACCTGCGCACCAAGCCGGGCGCACCCATGAAGGTGGTCAACGCCGACAAGATCGCCGACGGCAGCATCTATGCCGACTACGTGGAGTGGCGCTCGAAGAACCCGTCGGATGACCTCATGACGGCGCTGCTGAACATGGAGTTCACCGACGAGGACGGCGTCACCCGAAAACTGCACCGCAAGGAGATCTTGCATTACGTGCAGGTGGTGGCGGGCGCGGGCAACGAGACCACCGGCAGGCTGATCGGCTGGTTGGCCAAGGTCCTCGCCGAGCATCCCGACCAGCGCCGCGCGGTCTATGAAGACCGTTCGCTGCTGACCCGCACCGTCGACGAAACGCTCCGCTACGAACCGACCGGGCCCCACGTCGCGCGCTACATGCTGAAAGACGTTGAGCTGTACGGCACCACGGTGCCCGCGGGCAGCGCCATGCTGCTGCTCTTCGGCGCGGCCAACCGCGATCCGCGTCGCTACACCGATCCCGACACGTTCAACATCCACCGGGACAGCATCAGCCACCTGACATTCGGCAAGGGTGTGCATTACTGCCTTGGTGCCAACCTCGCCCGGCTGGAGGGCCGGGTGGCGCTCGACGAGCTGTTGAACCGGTGGCCGGAGTGGGGAATCGACTACGACAGCGCGGTGCCCGCGCCGACGTCGACCGTGCGGGGGTGGGAACGGCTGCGCATCGTGCTGCCGTGATCCGCCGGGGGCTAGGACTCGGGTTGTCCCATCTGCCTGCCCAATTCGGCGCGCGAGTGGATACCCAGCTTGCGGTAGATGCGGGCCAGGTTCGACTCCACCGTCTTGGGGCTGATGAACAGCGCCGCGGCGACGTCGCGGTTGGTCATCCCGGAGGCGGCTAGTTCCGCCACGCGCTGCTCCGACGGGCTCAGGTTGGACATCCGTCGAGCGCCGACGTCGGCGCGTGCGAGCTCGGCGCGGGCCCGCTCGGCCCACAGCCGGGTGTCGAGGTCCTCGAAGGTCTTCAGCGCTTCGCGCAGAGTCGTTGCGGCTTGGTCTTTTTGGCGTTGCCTGCGCTGGAGTTGCCCGGCCAGCAGCAGGGTCCGCGCGCGTTCGAACGGCATCGGCAATCGGTCGTGTTCGACCAGGGCCTGTTCGACACAACGGGTCGCCGTCTCGACGTCGCCCCGCGCCGCCGACACCATCGCCCGGCAGCGCGCGGCGACGGCCTTCATCCAGGGGCGGTCGAGACGCTCACCGTTGCGCGCGAGCTGTGCGATCAACGGCTCGGCCTCGTCTAACCGACCCAGGTGAACTAGCGCTTCTGCGGCATCGGGCACGTAGGTGGCGTTGATGATCTCCGTCGAATCCGGCACGGCGTCGAGCATCGGCATCAGCGGCGCGACGGTGGACAGCACCGCCTCGTAGTTACCCAACGAAAGCTCAAGGAAGCCAAGAATTGTCACAGGCCACTCGCCGAGGCGGCGTGAACCGCACCGCTCGCTGGCCGCGATCGCATCGGCCACGTCGCGACGGACGGCCTCTTCGTCACCCGCGTAGGCGGCGACGGCGGCGCGCACGGTCAGCGAGACGGACAGCGGCAGGTCGCCGTTGAGCTGGTGGGCCCGCTCGACGCTGTCCTCGGCGATCAGATTGGCGTCGGCCATGGCGCCGCGCCAGATGTCGATCAACACCGAATGGAAGTCGATGAACGAGAGCTCGCCTTCCTCACCGCGATCAATGCATCGGCGGCGGATGTCGATCATCTCGCTGTGCGCCACCTCGAGGTCGCCGGTCCATGCCAGCATCAACGCTCGTTGGACTCTCGGACTGAATGCCGACGACACGTGGCCGTGCCGGTCCTCGAGCTCGACAGCACGCGCCAGGCTGCCTGCGTCGAGTCCGTCGCCGCGCATGAAGTGAAGAACCACCCGCATACCCAGGGCCTGGCTGAGGGCGTGCGGGTCCCCGAGCTCCGTCGCGCACACCACCGCCTCTTCGATGCGAGCCACGGCTGGCTCCATCCGACCGGAGTTGACCAACGCGAACGCCAACGACACCAGGATGGCGACCCGCTGAGCGAGTTCGTCGGCGACGTCGTCGAGTGCCTGCTCGAGAAGCACCGAGGCCTCGTCGAAACTGTCATTGAGCGAGGCGACGAGCGCGAGCAGCGTGTAGGCCTCGGCTCGCCGCGGGCCGGGCTCCAGCTCAGAGATGGTGTCTTGCAGAAGGCCCCGCGCCGTCGCGGGTTCGCCGGCGTCGAAATGGTGTGCCGCGGAGAGTATCCGGCGTTCAGGCGTGCCGCCGCCCAGCCCGATGGCCAGGTCGAGCAGCTCGGCCGCGGCCACCGGCGCGCCGCGGCTTCGCGCAATATCGGCGGCCTCGTCGAGCGACAGCAGGGTCTGCTCGTCCCCGTGGGTGGCCGCCATCGCCAGATGTCTGGCCTTCAGCTCGGGCTCGTCGACGATCTCGGCCAACCGGCGATGCATCGCCCGGCGTCGCGCCGGCGCCACATCTGTGTAGAAACCCTTGGCCAACAGCGGATGTGCGAACCGGAGGCGGTGGCCGTCGATCACGACGATGCCCTTCGCCTCGACCTCTTCGAGGTGCGCGACGACTTCGCGTTCGTTCATGTCCGTGGCACGCGACACCAATACCACGCTGGGCGCGGCGTGACAGGCCATGACAAGCAGCACGTCGCGCACCGACTCGTCAATGCTGCCGATGCGGGCGCGCACCAGCTCAGTGAGCGTCATCGGCAACGGCATCTCGGCGCTGCGTTGGTCGCCGTCCATCGCGCGTGCAAGCTCGATTGCGTAGAACGGATTACCCCCGGAAACCTCTTGTATCCGAACGATTGCGGGCCGCGACAGCGAGTGCCCGAGCCGCTGGGTGATGGCGGCGTTCAAACCGCCGAGGCTCAACGGGCGCAGCTGTATCCGGCGCACGCCGTCCGGCTCTGGCAGCTGCAGCCACGGGGCCGGCGCGCGGCCATCTTCGGGATCGGTTCTGGCGGTGCCGAATACACCGACACGGGTGGAGAGCCGACGGGCTGCGAACGCAATGACGTTGCGGCTCGAGGGATCCAGCCACTGCAGGTCGTCGATTGCCAGCAGCACGGGGGCCTGCTCGGCCAGCAGCTCGATGACCGACAGGAAGCCGGCGCCGACCGCGCGCTGGTCCGTGGACAGGTCCTCGGCCTCTGCCCGCAACAGCACCCGGTCGATCGCGAGCTGCTGCGGCGTCGGCAGGCCGGCTAGCACCGTCGCGTCGACTCCCGAAAGCAGGTCGGCCAGCGAGGCATACGCGAGAACGGACTCGGGCTCGGCAGGCCGGGCCGCCAACACCCGGAAGCCGCGGCTCTCGGCGGATTCGATGGTGGACAGACACAGGGTCGTCTTGCCGATGCCCGGCTCGCCCTCGGCGACCAGACCCGAGGGCTCCGACGCGGCGGCGGTGAGGAACGCCGCGACCGCTCGACCCTCTTCGGGTCGGGTGACAATGCGGCTGGGCACGCGCTCAAGTATCGCAACATCTTTTGCTGACCGCGCAGCAGACGTCGACATTGGCACCGTTATCCAGATAACGAAGGACCCGAGCGGTGTTGCCGAGCAGCAATTTTCGCCATCTTGTCGCGCCGCCGCCTGCTGTTGGCCGAGTGCTCATGTTCCGTAAACCTGTCTATGGCACCGTGTCCGCGTGCGGGTCGAGGCGCGGGCGAGCGCGCAGAGGTTCGCCGAGCGCTTCCACGCCTGGTGCGCAGCGGTGGTGGCTCGCCTGCCGTTCGGGCTGAATTCCGTTGTGGCGCCGACATTTCTAGGCTTCGCCATGATCAATGGGTGCACGTTCGCCGTGGATTTGGCGCTGCTGTCGGGGCTGCACGCCGGGCTCGGCGTGTCGCTGCCGCTGGCCGTCACGGTGGCCTACGCGTGTGCGTTCACGCTGGGCTACTACCTCAACCGCACCATGAACTTTCAGTCCCACGCCCCTGTCGGGCCGCAGTTCGCCGTCTATGTCGTTGTGGTGGCGGTGAACTACCTGGCGTTCATTCTCGGGGTGTCCAGCGCGCTGACCGCGCTCGGTGTGGACTTCCGCATGGCCCGCATCGTCGCGGGTGGCTGCGAAGCGGTCTACATGTACAGCGCGATGCGCTGGGTGGTCTTCCGCCGCTGACCGTCAGGACGGGCTGCGCGACGGAAATGGGTCGTTGCTGAAGTCGATCTGCGCTGCCGGGTTGGCCACGGCGGTCACCAACGCCGAGCCGAACGCGCCGATGCGATCGAACATCGTCGCGGTGCCGACCGAGATACCGTCGGCCGCCCAATGCGAGTCGGCCTGCACCCCCATCCACTCGTCGACGGGCAGGCGAGCCAGCGCGACGGTGAGGTCGCCGTTGATGTAGCCGACGCCCGCCGACCCCATGTTGGTCACCAGGCTTGCGCCCTCGGCCACCATCGCGCCGCGGACGAACGGGGTGTTGTCGTGACCCTCGACCGCGTCGATCATCCGGTTGATGAACCGCTTGCGGGCCGTGTGCTGATGCTCGGCGATGCCCCTGGTCCACCCGATCCCGTCGCTGCCCATGTAGGACGCACCGACTGAGCTCGTGGAGGTGCCCAGTTCCGGCGGCCAGGTGAACTCGGCGGACGCTGCCCACTCCTCGCCAGGAGGCGGCTGCGACCGGCGGTAGGCCACCATCGTGGCGCGCACCACCGCAACACCGTCTTGGAAGATCTCACACTCCGAATTGCGCACCCGGCGGCCGTCCCGGATGAGCCGCACCTGTGTGGTCGTCGGCACACCACGCGCGGCCTTGAAGAGGTCGACGGTCAGCCGGGCCGGCATGAACTCGTCGGAGCCGAACTTGCCCTCCAGCGCGTGCGCGGCGAGGCCGACCAGCGCCGGGCCGTTGAGATGGTCGGGTCCCCAGTGGCTCTGCGCATACTTCGTCGGGGTATAGCGGTCTTCGCCCGCCGGGAGGAAATGTGCAGGGCGCGCCGTCATCGAGGCATCGTCGCACAGGGGCACCCCGTAACCGGGGTGGGCACCACCCAGAGCCATCTGACAGACTGGACCGCGAGGGGAGTATTCCTTCGCCGCGGCGTCGTCATCACGTCGGCCATATTGGACGACCGGCTCCGCGGGCCGGCCCTACGGCGGAAGAGACCTCGGCCGCTTTGACGACCGGAGGCACCGTAGATGCACGTAACCCCACTCGAGTGGACGATCACCCTGGGCGTGACGATCGCCGTCCTGCTGTTCGATGTCGTGGTCATCGGCCGACGACCCCACGAACCGTCGAAGCGCGAGCTGGTGGCGGCACTGTCGATCTACGTCGGCCTGGCGGTGGCCTTCGGCATCTTTGTCTGGCAGTTCCACGGCAGCCAATTCGGTGTCGAGTTCTTCGCGGGCTGGCTCACCGAGTACAGCCTGTCGGTCGACAACCTGTTCATCTTCTTGATCATCATGGCCAGCTTCAACGTGCCCAAGAAGTATCAGCAGGAGGCGCTTCTGATCGGCATCATCATCGCGCTGATCTTCCGCGGCATCTTCATCGCGCTCGGGGCCGTCGCGATCAACCAGTTCTCCTGGGTGTTCTACATCTTCGGCGTTTTCTTGCTCTGGACGGCGGTCAACCTGGCGCGCGACCGCGACCATGACGACGACGGGGACAACGTCGTGGTGCGCTTCGCCCGCAGCCACCTGAGCTTCACCGACAAGTGGGAGGGGCTCAAGCTCTACGTCAAGGAGAATGGCAAACGGCTGATGACGCCGATGTTTTTGGTGATCATCGCGCTCGGCACCACCGATCTGATTTTCGCCCTCGATTCGATCCCTGCGATCTACGGGCTCACCCGGGAGCCGTATCTGGTGCTGACCGCCAACATTTTCGCGCTGATGGGTCTGCGTCAGCTCTACTTCCTGCTCGGTGACATGCTGAAGCGACTGGTCTACCTGTCGCAGGGGCTGGCGGTCATCCTCTTCTACATCGGCGTCAAGCTGATCCTGCACGCGCTGCACGAAAACGAGGTGCCGTTCATCAACGGCGGCGAGCACGTGCCGGTGCCGGAGATTCCGACGCTGCTGTCGCTCGGTTTCATCGTGGTCACCCTCGTCATCACCACGGCCGCCAGCCTCTACAAGACCCGCGTCAAGGACAACAACTCGACGGCCGACGTGAAGCAGAACTAGCGCGGGCGCTCCTCCACGATGTCGGAGCGATAGCGCTCGAAAAGGCTGAGGAACTCGGCGCGTTCGGCATCGGGAACCGCGTTCTTCACCAGCGCGGCATCGGCGTGCCATGTTGGCGGTCCACTCGGACTCCGAGATTCCCAGTCCAGCGTGGGAAGTCTTCATATCGCGGCCGATGTAGACACACGGCCCGCCGCTCAGCTGGCAGATCTGGTCCACCAGCAGCTGGCGGGCGCGGTTGTGCGAGTCGGTGCTGCGGCCCACGCCGAACCGGGCGAACGCCGGGTCAGCGCGTAAGGCGACGAACATGTCGTCGATCACGCGGGCGATGACGTCGTAGCCGCCCAGCCTGCGGTACAGGGTGTGCTCTGCTAGGGCCATGAAGAAACGCTAGCGCCGGCACGCAGTCTTCACACCAAGTCAGCCGATTGATTTAGCGTGGTGCGGATGGGTGAGTCGGTTTCCCCGGTTGCTGAGGTCGCGGCGCGCTGACGGACCGGGAGTTCACCGTTTACGGCCCGTCGCACTGGGCCGTCCTCGCGGTGTTCGCCGTCGGGGCCGTGCTGTTGGTAGCGGTCGGCCGCAGGCAGTCCGAAGCGCAGGCACGTATCTTCGGCCGCGTGCTCGGCGGCGTGACGGCGCTGATCTACGCCGCGGTGCTGGTCTACTCGCTGATCCCGCCGTCGCTCCAGTATTCGGTGCCGTTGCAACTCACCGACCTGGCGACCACCGTGGGCGCCTATGCGCTGTGGTCACAACGACATTGGGCGGCGGCACTGACCTATTACTGGGGCCTGGTGCTCAGCGTGCAGGCGCTGATCTCACCGGTGCTGAGGGGCCGGGACTTTCCCGACTACCGCTTCCTGGCGTTCTGGGCGATCCACCTGCTCGTGGTGTGGGCGGCGATCTACCTGACCTGGGGCCGCGGCTTTCGGCCGACGTGGGGCGACTACCGGTTCGTTCTGGTCGTCACGCTGGCGTGGGCCGCAATCACGATGGCGTTCAACGCAATTGCCCGATCCAACTACGGGTTCCTCAACCGCAAGCCCGGCACGCCCTCGCTGCTCGATCTGTTCGGTCCATGGCCGCTCTATGTGGCCGTCGCGGCCGCACTGGTCGCGACCGTGTGGGCGCTGATGACCTGGGCCTGGGAGCGTCGTTCGTGACCTAGACACCGGCCTTCACTTTGGCCGCCGCGTTCTCCGGCATCGGCTCATAGCGGACGAAGGTGCGGGTGAACGATCCCGCGCCGTGTGACAGCGAACGCAGGTCGATGGCATAGCGGGTCAATTCGACCTGCGGCACTTCGGCTTTCACCACGGTGCGGTCCTCGCCGACGTTCTCGGTGCCCAGCACTCTGGCGCGGCGGCTGGCCAGATCACCCATCACTGCGCCCACCAGATCGTCGGGCACCAGCACCGCCACCTCGTCGACGGGTTCGAGAAGGTTGATCCGCGTCGCGTGGGCGGCCTCGCGCAGCGCGAGCGCGCCGGCCATCTGGAACGCGAAGTCCGACGAGTCGACGCTGTGCGCCTTGCCGTCGAACAGGGTGACGCGGATGTCGACCACGGGATAGCCGGGGCCCACGCCCTTTTCCATCTGTGCCCGAACGCCTTTCTCCACGCTGGGGATGAACTGCCGCGGCACCGCGCCGCCGACGACCTTATCGACGAACTCGAAGCCCGCACCCTCGGGCAGCGGCTCCACCTCGATGTCGCAAACGGCGAACTGGCCGTGGCCTCCGGACTGCTTGACATGCCTGCCGTGGCCCTTGGCGGAGCCGGCGAACGTCTCCCGCAGCGGCACCCGCAGATCCACTTTGTCGACGCTGACGCCGAACCGGTTCGCCAGACCGTCGAGCACCACACCCGCGTGGGCCTCGCCCATGCACCACAGCACGATCTGGTGGGTCTCCGGGTTCTGCTCGATGCGAAGCGTCGGATCTTCGGCGGCCAGCCGTTGCAGACCCACCGACAACTTGTCGTCATCGGTCTTCGCGCGTGGCTGCACCGCGACCGGTAGCAGCGGCTCCGGCAGCGTCCATGGCTTCAACACCATCGGATCGGCCTTGTCCGACAACGTGTCCCCGGTTTCGGCGCGCGACAGCCTGCCGATCGCGCAGATGTCTCCGGCCACCACCGTCCCCGCGGGCCGCTGTTGCTTGCCGAGCGGGAACGACAGCGTGCCGATGCGCTCGTCCTCGTCATGGTCCTCGTGCGCGCTCGCCGAACCGTTCTGCGAAGCCGGGCCGAAGAACGACGAGAAATGGCCCGACACGTGAACCGTCGCGTCGGGTGTGATGGTGCCGGAGAAGACGCGGACCAGGCTGACCCTGCCGACGTATGGATCCGACGTCGTCTTGACCACCTCGGCCAACAGCGGACCCGACGGATCACAACTGAGCTTTCCGCGTGACTTGCCCTGCGGCGTGAAGACCTCGGGTAGCGGATGCTCGAGCGGCGACGGGAACCCGCTCGTCGCGATCTCGAGCAGCTCGAGCGTTCCGACACCGGTGCTGCTGCACACGGGGATCACCGGGAAGAACGAGCCGCGGGCGACGGCCTTCTCCAGGTCCTCGATCAGCACCTTCTCGTCGATCTCTTCGCCGCCGAGATAGCGCTCCATCAGCGTCTCGTCCTCGGATTCCTCGATGATGCCCTCGATCAGGGTGCCGCGGTGCTCCTCGAGCCGCGCCGCGGCGGATGCGTCGGGCTCCCTGGTGGTCCGCTTGCCGCCGGTGTACTCGTAGTGCGTCTGCGAGAGCAGCCCGACCAGGCCGCTGCACGGCGTGCCGGCAGGCAGATACAGCGGCAGCACCTTCTCACCGAACGTGCTCTGGGCGGCCGCCAGCGCGTTGTCGTAGCTGGCTCTGGCATGGTCGAGCTTGGTGATCACCACCGCGCGCGGCATGCCGACCTGCTGGCACTCCAGCCACAACGACTTGGTGAGTTCGTCGACGCCTTCGTTGGCCGCGATCACGAACAGCGCACAGTCGGCGGCGCGCAGACCGGCCCGCAGCTCCCCGACGAAGTCGACGTATCCGGGGGTGTCGATCAGGTTGACCTTGATGCCGCTGTGCGACAGCGGCGCCAGCGCCAGCCCTACGGAGCGTTGCTGGCCGATCTCGGCGTCGTCGAAGTCGCACACGGTCGTGCCGTCGACGACGGATCCCGGTCTGGACAACACCCCGGTTGCGGTCAGCAGGGCCTCGACGAGGGTGGTTTTGCCGCCACCCGATGGTCCTACGAGCACCACGTTTCGGATGGCGGCCGGACTGTCCGCGGTCGGGGCGGCTCCGGCGCCCTGGGAAGTATTCGCCTTGTCTGCCATGACGTGCCTTTCCAGCACCCGGGTCGCTTCGTCGGGCCCGTGATGCAGACCACAATTCTCCCAATCGTCACTGTCTGCAAGACCCCATCCGACGTGGAACAACGGGTCCTCGGCGGCTGTTGGGCAGTGTTGTCACTACAATCGACTTTGCTGGTCGGGATGTCGGTGAAGGGATAGAAGCGTTGCGTAGAGCTGTTCGATACATACTCGTCGTGGTGGGCGCTACGGCTGTCGCCATGGTGGGTTCGGCTCCCGCCGGCCTGGCCGCGGTGCCCGGTCCGGCCTCGGGCCCCGTCGTCACCTCGGTTTCACCAGGCTCTGGAGAGGTCGTCGGCGTCGCCGCACCGATCGAGGTGACCTTCGCAGAACCGGTCACCAATCGCGCGCGTGCCGAGCAGTCCATCGACATCACCTCGAAGAGCACCCCGACAGGGAAGTTCACCTGGCTGAGCAACGACACCGTGCAGTTCACACCCAATCAGTTCTGGCCCGCGCACTCGCCGATCTCGGTCACCGCGGGGGGATTCTCGACGAGCTTCGAGACCGGCTCCAAGGTCGTGGGCATCGCCGACATCGACGCCCATACGTTCACCGTCAAGATCGACGATCAGGTGGTCAAGGAGATGCCCGCGTCGATGGGCAAGCCCAAGCACCCGACGCCGGTCGGCTCGTTCACCGCGTTGGCGAAGGAGAAGTCGGTGGTCATGGATTCCCGCACCATCGGGATCCCGCTGAGTGACCCGGAGGGCTACAAGCTCACCGTCGCCGACGCTGTGCGCATCACCAACGGCGGCGTCTACGTGCACAGCGCGCCCTGGTCGGTCGGCTCGCAGGGGTATGCGAATGTCAGCCACGGCTGCATCAACCTCAGCCCGTCCAACGCCGCCTGGTACTTCGACACGGTGCGCGTCGGCGATCCCGTCATCGTGCAGGCCTAGACAAGGCGCGGCGCAACGCTTCGGGGACGCTGCGCTTGGTCCAGTCGTCGGTCGACACCACGACGTAGACGTTTCTGCCGCGCACCGCGACCAGTTCCTCGGAGCCGTCGCGGCGGCGCAGCACCGAGAAGCCGATCCTGAAGCTTGTCGTGCCAACGTGTTCGCACGCCACCGCTACGCGCACCGAGTCGCGCCACCGCACCGGTGCGGCATAGTCAATCTCGGTGTGCACCAACTGCATATCGAGGCCGGCCGACATCAGATCCGGATAGCTGGTACCGAGGTGGTCGAGATAGCCGGTCACCGCTTCGTCGAACCAGGTCAGGTAGTGGGCGTTGAAGACCACGCTCTGCTGATCGATTTCGGCGAACCTCGGCACGATCGGCAGCGAGTATTCGGTCACGGCTCCATCATCGCCACGATCGTTGTGGAGACGAAGAAGGGGCACCCCCCGGGAATGGGGGTGCCCCTTTTCTGCTCGCGGGCGCTACCTGACGTCGACGTACACCGTCTTGTTGGTGACGGTGGTGCCGAAGTCGTCTCCGGGGTTGCCGGAATCGGTCCGCGAGTAGGTTTGGCCGGGTCGCACAGCCACGACGGTCGCCCGGTCCAGCGGGGTTCCGCCGAGGCGATTGACGATGACGTTGTAGCCGTCGGCCTTCAGCCCGTCGATGGTCTCCTGCGCATTGCCAGGGCCGGTCGGCGCGGCGACGACGGGCGCGGCAAGCCCCAGGACCGCCGCGGTCAATCCGCCTGCGACAAGACTGGCAAATCCGAACTTCTTCATCTTTGACGCCTTCTTCTCTTCTGTTGTGCGGCCGGACAAAGCTGCTATTGCTCGGCCTGATCGAATCAACTGCCAGATCAGCACCATTAATTCCGGTGGCAGAAATTGATCGCCGGATTGGCAGAATCCGATTGTTCGGGCGCCCGAAGACGGTGGCAGGGCACGTGTTTCGTGCTTGCAGGCGAACGATCTAGGGTAAGACCTTATTCCCGGGTATCGCAGGCTCTTGCGAGACCGTCACTGTCGCCGTTGCCGTCCCCGACATCGCGGTTGCGTCATTGCGAATGGCCATGACGGCGCCTGCGCCGATGAGCACCATCGCGGCGAACACCACCGCCGAGACAAGCACGGACCGGTACCGCGCGACGGGCGCAGGCGCGGGCCGAGCAGCAGAAGGCGAGGCTTGGAAATCGATCCTGGGCCGGGCAGCGCCTGCGTTGGCGCGCACATCGAATCGCTGTGGCGGCGGGGCGATTTCAGGTACGGCATCCACGGCCGACCAGGCCAGTGCACGCAACGTCGCCGATTGCGCGGGCGCGACGGCGGTGACGCTGTCGGACCGTCGGACGGATCGCAGGGCGGCGCCGTGCGCGGCGGTCAGCTCCGGACGCGGCGTGCTGATGACGGGCACGCGCAGCCGCTCCGACAGCGAGGTGGTGACGGCCGCGATGTTGGCACCTCCGCCGACGGTGGCGACCGCCGCCAGATCGGCGGGTCCAATTCCATTGCGGAACAGCTGCTCTCGCAGTGAATCGACAACCGCTGCGAGCGGACGGCGGATTTCGCCATCGAGCTCTGCCCGGGTGAGTCGGACTTCGCCGCGGAACCCGGCGACGTCGGCGAACAGGGTGGTGACCGCGACGCGGGACAGGCGCTCCTTGGCGGCGCGGCATTCCTTCCGGAGCCGCTGCAGAGTTCCGATCGCGGTGGTTCCCGCCGCATCTGCGCCGCCCCGCAGGCCGAGGTCGGCGAGCACGTGCGTCAGCACCGCCCGGTCGATGAGGTCACCCGAGAAGTCGGTGTAGCGCACCGTCGCCCCAATGGGCCGGTAGCCGTCCGCGGCGTCGGCCAGCGTGACGCTGGTGCCAGTCCCGCCGAAGTCGCACAGCGCGACGATGCCCCGCGTCGGCAGACCCGGGTCGGCCTGCAAAGCGGTGACGGCGGCCGCGGCGTCGGGTATCAGCGTCATGCGTGCCGACCATTCGGGTCGCCGGAGCAGTTCGCGGCGCAGCGCCTCGACCGCGATCGCCCTCCAGTGGGCGGGATACGCGACGCCGGGAGGCACCGTCGGGCGCCGTCCGCCGGCGGCGGCATACGCCATGGCCCGCAACGCTGCAGCGACCAGCGCCTCGGCCCGGTGAAACGAGCCGTCGGCGGCCATGACACCGACCGGGTCGGCGCAGCGGTCCACGAAATCGGTGACGACGAGTCCGCGGTGCAGGGCGAGAACCGGCGCACGCGTGACGGCCGCGAACCCCGGCACCACCGCGGCAAGCGTTGAGGCACCGACCGAAACCCCTACACGTTGAGTCATGTCACGACGTATATCGCCGTCGCAACCGACGCCATTACCGCAAGCTCAGGTCTGCCATCCGGACCAGCGACTGACCGTGATTGCGATCACCGGTCCGTCTAGTGCAACTCGCTGGTACTGCGGGTACTTGCGACGCAACGCAAAGTACCCGTTGGCCATTTCCTCACCGCTGTAGTGGATTTGGGCGGTACCGTCGGCGCGCACCCACCACAGCTGCGACCAGTCGTTGTCGTAGTGGTCGACAAGCAGGCTGACGGCGGGATTGGCTTCGATGTTCACCATCCGGCGCAGTCGGTGGGTGGACTTCCGTTTCGCGTCGACCGCGGTGTAGATGGTGTGCTTGTCGACGGCGAACACGACAGGCACGACGTGGGGCACGCCGTCGGCACCCGCGGTCGCGAGTTGAGCGACCGGCGACGAGGCGAACCTCTCCCTCGCGTCGAAGTCCGACATGCTGACCTTCTCCAGTTGCGGTACCGCCGGAATAGTCAATAGTAAAGATTGTGAACGGCCGGTTCATTGTCGACGAAAAACCGGCGGAGACGCCTGCGCGAAACCGCCCTGGCCGGCCCCGCAGCGAGGCGTCGCGAGCGGCGGTGCTGCGCGCCACCTCGCAGCTGCTGCGTGACGTGGGGCTGCGGGCGATGACCACCGAGCAGATCGCCGGCCGCAGCGGAGCCAGCAAGGCCACGATCTACAAGTGGTGGCCCAACAAATACGCCGTGGCCATCGAGGCTTTTCTGACCGAGATGATGGCCGAGTCACACGACCCCGACACCGGATCCGCCCGCGACGACCTGGCCACCGTGATGCACGGCCTGCTGCGCTTTTACACCGGCCCGAGCGGGCGCGTCTTCGCCCAACTCGTCGGTGAGGCGCAGGCCGACCCGGCGATCCTTCAGGAACTGCGCATCCACCTGGTCGACTCGCGCCGCGAACTGTTCCGCACGATCTGGGATCGCGGCGTCGATAGGGGGGAGTTTCGCGGCGACCTCGACTCCGATGCGGTCATCGACCTGCTGATCGGCCCCGCGCTGTACCGGCTCCTGGTCGGCCACGCCCCACTCACCGGCCGCGAGGCCGACACGTTGGTCGACGCCACGCTCCGCGTCCTCGCCGAACGTGAGTGAGATCACCGCGGTCCCGCGGCATCGGTCCGCGCCTTCTCCGAGTTGAAACTAAACGTTCAGTTTAGATTTTGGAGAGGACGGGTCTCATGAGACTGCGTCATATATCGGGTCTGCTCGCGGCCGGCGCCGCCGCAGCGGCCATCGTCGCCGCACCAGCGGCTGCCGCCGCACCGCTCGGGCCAAGTTGCACCTACGTCGGTGCCCAGACCACGCAATGCCAATCGCCGGGCAACGTGCAGATCAACAGCGACCAACCGGTCACCTACCCATACCCGTATCCCTTCTTCGGCGGCGAGTTGCTATTCCACCACGGCGGGCACCACTAAGAGCGTCGATCACCGGGGTCGACGCGGCTGGGGAGCCACGCTGATCGGCGACCTCGTCACCGGCGACCGCGTGACACCGATCTTCGGTTCGTTCGTCGGGCGGGCCCGGACCGTCGGACGGACCACCGCGGGCGCCTCTGACACTGGCGCGGCCTCTGATGGTGGCGGCGGCGCAGGAGGCGGTGGCGGCGGCGCAAGAGGCGGTGGCGGCGCGGGCTCGCTCGTCGCGGTCGCCAGCGGTGTGGTGGTGACCCCTGTCGTTCCCGGCGCCGGGCGCTGATCGACCGGCGAACCCCGAAACACCAGCAGCACAACCGAAACCACGATGGCCGACGCCGCGGCGCCGCTGACGATCAGTAGGGTGCGGGGCCGTGGCCATCGATACCACGGCGTCGGGGCCACCGGCGTGAAAACCGTGTCCCAGGTGCTCTCGTCGAACGCATCGAACCCGCCGGCCTGTTGCGTCTGCTCCCTCAGCAGATAGTCGAAGTCGGCCTCCTCTCCAGGGAAGTCGACACCCCGCGGGGCCCCCTTCTCCGCCACTATGTGATGCTAACGCCACTACCTGGGGAAATGGGCGGTCAACGCTGAAAGATGGACTCGCGGTAGGGTTCCATCGCCCCGGATTTCAGGGCCACGTTGGTCTACGTGCCCATCGGAAGGTTCGCCCATGCACCCGTTCATCACGACGTCGCGTCTGCTCGGCGTCACCGCGATCACCGCGTCGGCCCTGCTCATCGGCGGACTGACAGCGTGCGCGCCGCCAGAGAAGAAAAGCCAGGGCGAACAGACTCAGTCGGGCGTCAACGCCCGCGAGGCGACCTCGGCCGAAGACTTCGGCGGCATGGACGGCCTGGTCGAGGCCGCGAAGAAGGAGGGTCAGCTGAACGCCATTGCGCTGGCGCCCGACTGGGCCAACTACGGCGCGATCATCAAGGCGTTCAGCGACAAGTACGGCATCAAGGTGAACTCTGCGCAGCCCGACGCCGCCAGCCAGGATGAGATCAACGCCGCAAACCAACAGAAGGGCAAGAGCACCGCGCCCGACGTCTTCGATCTGGGCCAGGCCGTCGCGCTGGCCAACACGTTGATGTTCGCGCCGTACAAGGTCGCGACCTTCAACCAGATTCCCGCCGCATACAGCGACCCGGACGGCAAGTGGGTCAACGACTACGGCGGCTACATGTCGATCGGCTTCGACTCCGCTAAGGTGCCGCCGGTCGCCGACGTCAACGATTTGTTGAAGCCCGAATACAGCGGCAAGGTCGCCCTCAACGGCGACCCCACGCAGGCCGGCGCCGCGTTCTCCGGGGTCGTGATGGTCGCGCTGTCGCAGGGCGGATCGGTCGACGACATCGCGCCCGGCGTGGAATTCTTCCGAAAGCTCAAGGCGGCAGGCAACTTCCTGCCGGTCGACCCCACACCCGCGACGATCGAGTCAGGTCAGACGCCGGTCGTCATCGACTGGAACTATCTCAACGCCACCGAAACCGCGAAGCTGCCCAGCTGGCAGGTCTTCGTGCCGTCCAACGCGGTGGTGGCCGGCTACTACTACCAGGCGATCAACAAGGATGCGCCGCATCCGGCCGCCGCGCGGCTGTGGCAGGAGTTCCTGTACAGCGACGAAGGGCAGAACCTCTACGCCGCCGGCGGGGTACGGCCGGTGCGCGCCGACCAGATGGTGCAGGCGGGCACCATCAATAAGGAAGCGGTGGCCAAGATTCCGGTCGTCGACGGCCCGGTCAACGTGCCGACACCGGCCCAGACCGAGAAAGCCACCAAGTACCTGACGGACAACTGGGCCAAAGCCATCGGCTGACATGCCGACACGATTGCGCTTGGTTCGAGACTCGCTGCCGCTATTGCCATTTGTCGCGCTGGTGACGATCTTCTTGATCATCCCGACCGCGACCGTGGTTGTCAGCGCCTTCTTCGTCGACGGCGCGTTCTCTGCGACCCGGGTGGCGGCACTGTTCTCTCCCACCGCATTGTCCGCGCTGGGCAAGAGCGTGCTGCTGTCGGCGAGCACCGCGATCATCGGGGCGGTTCTGGGTGCCGTGCTGGCGTGGCTGGTCGTCAGCAGCCCGCCGGAGTCTGTGCTCCGCCGGGCCGTCATCTCGTTGTGCAGCGTCCTTGCTCAATTCGGCGGTGTGGCGCTGGCTTTCGCGTTCCTGGCGACCGTCGGCCTCAACGGTGTGCTGACGTTATGGGTCCAGCAGCACTTCGGGTGGAACCTCGCGGGCTCCGGGTGGCTCTACAGTCTGGGAGGCTTGATTCTCGTCTACACGTACTTCCAGATACCGCTCATGGTGATCGTCTTCGTGCCCGCGCTGGAGGGGCTCCGCGAGCAGTGGCGCGAGGCGGCGGTTAGCCTCGGCGCGTCGACGTTCCAATACTGGCGCCAGATCGCGGTGCCGCTGCTGTCACCGGCCTTTTTTGGATCCGTTCTTTTGTTGTTCGCCAACGCTTTTGCTGCCTATGCCACTGCGGCGGCGCTGGTCAGCCAGGGCAGCCCGATCGTGCCGCTGCTGATCCGCGCGGCGCTGACAAGTGAAGTGGTGCTGGGCCAGTCCGGCTTCGCGTATGCGCTTGCGCTGGAGACGATCGTCATCGTGGCCGTGGTGATGGTGGCCTACAACATGCTGGTGCGCCGGACGGCGAGGTGGCTGCAGTGAAGCGAACGACCCTGCACGGCAGACTATTACGTGTCCTGTTGTGGCTTGCCTTCGGCCTGTTCTTCCTGTTTCCGCTGTACGCGATGGCCGACTTCTCCACCCGCAACCTGATCGCCGGCGGCCGCACCGGGCGCGCCTGGCAGAACCTGGTGTCCGACGACGCGCTGTACCAGGCCATCGTGATCTCATTGCTGCTGGCTGTTTTCACGGCGCTGCTCATGCTGGTCATACTTGTGCCGACGATGATCTGGGTCAGGCTGCGAGCACCATGGGCCAAGCGAATCGTGGAATTCCTCTGCCTGCTTCCGCTCACAATTCCGGCGTTGGTGATCGTCGTCGGGCTGCGCAACGTCTACCTGTGGGTGACCTACTTCCTCGGCGAGTCGGCGCTGACGCTGACGTTCGTCTACGTCGTGCTGGTGCTTCCGTTCGCATACCGCGCCTTGGATGCGGCGCTGTCGGCGATCGACCTGAAGACGCTGTCGGAGGCGGCCCGCTCGCTCGGCGCCGGTTGGTCGATGACCATCACCCGGGTCCTGGTGCCCAACATCTGGTCGGGGATTCTCTCGGCGGCATTCATCTCGATCGCGGTGGTGTTAGGGGAGTACACAATTGCCTCGCTGTCCGGCTACGAGACGCTGCCGGTGCAGATCGTGCTGATCGGCAAGACCGATGGCCCGACTTCGGTGGCGGCGTCGCTGGCGACGTTGGTGTTCGGATTCGTGCTATTGCTCGTTCTCGCAGTGGTGACCCGCGGCAGACGCCGCGCCGGCGAGGCGGCAGGAATTCCACTGTGACAAACGGGGTTTCGGTCGAGCTCAACGAGCTGACGCGGGTCTATGGTCCGGTCAAGGCGCTTGACGGATTCACATTGCGCATCGAACCGGGCGAACTCGTCGCGCTGCTCGGCCCGTCCGGCTGCGGCAAGACGACTGCGCTGCGCATCCTCGCCGGCCTCGACGAGGCTACGTCGGGCAGCGTCTCCGTTGACGGCAAGAATCTGACCAACGTGCCCGCCAACAAACGCGATATGGGCATGGTCTTTCAGGCCTACAGCCTTTTTCCTCATCTGACGGTGCTCGACAACGTCGCATTCGGTCTGAAGATGCGCCGTAAAAGCATGGGGCAGCGGCGCTCTCGCACCGAAGAGATGCTCGAGCTGGTCGGGCTGACGGCGCATAGGGACAAGTACGCCAGCGAGTTGTCCGGCGGGCAGCAGCAGCGGGTCGCGCTGGCGCGGGCGCTGGCGATCCAGCCACGGGTGCTGTTGCTCGACGAACCGCTCTCGGCGCTCGACGCGAAGGTGCGGGTGCAACTGCGCGACGAGATCCGCCGCGTGCAGCTCGAGGTCGGAACGACGACGTTGTTCGTCACGCACGACCAGGAGGAGGCGCTCGCCGTCGCCGACCGGGTCGGGGTGATGAACCAGGGCAGGCTCGAGCAGCTCGCCGCGCCCGCCGAGCTCTACGCCCACCCGGCAACGCCGTTCGTCGCAGACTTCGTCGGGCTGAACAACAAAGTGCCCGCGGAGGTTTCGGACGGCCGCGCGCTGCTACTCGGCACGTCGGTGCCGGTCCTGGCCGGCTCGATCACCTCGGGTGCCGGCCTGGCGATGGTACGGCCCGAGTCGCTGACGGTCAGCGCTGACCCGGCGGGCGGCGCGTGGGTGACGTCGGTGGCGTTCCTCGGGGCCATCTCGCGGGTGTACTGCACACTGGCCGACGGCACCGTCGTCGCCGCCCAGACGTCGAGCTCGGCCGCGCGCGCCTTCGCGCCCGGCGACCGGGTGGCCGTCGGCGTCGAACAGGCCGGCGTGCTGGTGGTCGGGCCCTAGACGGGCTTGATGGGCTCGATGCCGAGGTCGCGGTAAGTGACCAGCGCGACGAACGGCACATTGCGCTCGGCGAACAGCTTGGCGGCCACGTCGCCGCGGTCCACCATCGGGATCACGCCCGTCACGACGACGCCCAGCGGGGCGATCCGGTCGAACGCCAAAGCCGTTGAGCCGCCGGTGCTGATGACGTCGTCGACCAACAGCACCCGGGTGCCCGGCTGCAGCCGCGTGCCCTCGACCCACTGCTCGCGGCCACGCTGCTTCTGCTCCTTGCGTACCGAGAACCACGCCTTGCCGGTGACCATGGCGACGCCGTGGGCCAACGGGTCGGCACCCATGGTGAGCCCGCCGACGGCGTCGAACTCGATACCGTTGGCGGTCGCCAGCTCGGCGACGGCACGGCTGACCACCGCCAGCCGTTCGCCGGTGTCGACGGCGTACTTGCCGTCGATGTAGTCATGGCTGAGTTGCCCGCTGGCGAGCCGGAACGGCTCGTCGCGACGTTCATGGCCGCGGGTACGGATCAGCTCGAATGCGGCCTGCCACAGCTCAGAGCGTGCGCTAGTCACCCGGTGATCCTAGCGCGGTCGGCCAATTCGGTTGTGGCCGAGCGTAAATCGTCCGTCGATTCGATGGGCGCAGCGTATGCGACCCGGGCGTAGGAGGTTCCGCGTGGTGTCTGCACTGCCAGGTCGAGGCCGTATCGGTCGGCACCCGTGCAGGTCGCCGCGGTGGCGTCGGGCACACCGCCGAGGGTGCGGGCCATCACGTACAGCGACTCGGCGTGGTCGCCATTCAGGTGGGCGATCGCGCGAGCCGCATGGAGCGCGACCGGGTCGGGCCGCGCAGCCGCGTACGCCTCACCCGTCGCCACGTCCATCCGGCCGTACCCGCCGTACCAGCGCACCCGTCGCACGCGCAGCACCCACAGCGTGAAGTCCGCGAAGTCGATGTACTCGGCGGCGCCGGGCACCGCGTGCAGGTGTGCCTCGCGGGCAGCGGCCAATGCGTCGCCCGCGGGACGTTCCGCCATCCCGGCCAGCGTCACCCTGGCCCACGCCTGCGGGTCCGAAATGGCGCTGGCCACCACGATCGAGATGCTCGCCCGCGGATCGGCCACCAGGTTCCGGCCATGTTCGGCCAGGCTCGACACGCACAACACCGGCTCACCGCCCAGCAGCCCATAGGTGACGAACGACGCCCACGGTTCTCCGGTTGCGGTGAGCGTCGCCAGCGTGCCCGCGTTGCTGGACGCGGCGAGGGTGCGTGCCGCTTCGGCCGCCGACAGCCTGTCGCCCGATGCCACGTCGGCACAATACGCCGGCCGCGAGGTAGGGAGTTATGGCCTTTGCCAGCAATCAAGGATTCCACCGACGAATGGCGCCGGATATGCGAGAATCGGCCCACGGCAATGGCCTAGTCAGCACTGGTTTCATGGGGATCGAGGGTGCGCATGGGGGTGTCGGCTCTCCGCGTTGCGGCCTGTGCCGGTGTGCTCGCGGGGACCCTCATGCTCGGATATAGCACCGCCGGCATCGCCTTCGCCGAACCGGAGGTCACCAGTCCGACCGTCGGCGACCAGCAAGACAGCAAACCCGGTGACAACGAAGCTGTGGCGCAGATCAGGCTGAACGGCGACGGCGCCGGCGGACAACTACAGGGTGAAGGCACCAAGGATCCGGAAGGGGCCAAGGATGCCGGCGGCACAGCGGGTGGCTCCGGCGGCAACACGGTCGTGCGCGTCGACCCCGAACCGCGGAACAAGCCCACCACGTCCGGCACGCACAAGTTCCCCTTCTACGTTCTTGATATCCGGCGCGACGGCGGCGAATGGTGGAGCGCGAACCAGATCATCTCCCGCACCCAGCAGGTGTTCAGTCCATTCCTGGCCGCACCGACCCCACCGCAACCCGAGCCCGTGCCGGGGCCCGCATTCCGCAGTGGCGGCGCGCCGGAGCCTGAGCCCGTCCTCGACGCCTCAGGCGGAGTCGTCCCCGGCGGAGGCGGCAGCGGCTACCACGGCAATGGTTTCGGTCCCGCGCAGGTGCTGTCGGCGCCGGTTGTCGTGGCGCCCGTCGCGCCGCCGTCCGCCGCGCGGTTCCCCGCTTTCCCGCCCATCGCGCCTCCCGTGCCGGGCATCGGCTCGGGTGCTGCACGCGGCCTCGAACTCGCCCCGAGCGCGCAGGGTGGCCGCACTACCGCAGCGCAGGGACAGACGCCGCCGAACGACAGCACGGTCAGGGCGCTGACCGCCCAGACGGCCCAGACACCGCGGCAGGGCTACACCGATTACCTGCGCAGCCCGACGCTGACCCAGTTGACCGGCGCGGCACTGCCGGGTGTTGCCGCGATCCTGCTGATGACCTTCGGTGGCGGCGTCATCGGTTATCGGCAGGCCGAGGCGGGCCGGATGATCCGCGTCACCGGCGCGGCCCGGTATCTGCCCTAGTTCGGGCGTCAGCCGCCCAACGCGGCGATGAGGTCCTTGATGCGCGCCGCCTCGTCGTCGAGCACCGACTGCTCGGTCTCGACGGCCTCGATCAGCGCCGCACGCAGGCCGACGCCGTTGGCTGCCTCCGCGGTGGTCAGCTTGGCCCGCCCGCGAGCGGTGTAGAGGCGCTGCCCGTGGGTGGCGCCGGGGCCGTTGGCGGCGGTCGCCATCAGCTCGTCGTATTGGTTGCGGACACCGCTGAGCGCGACGATCACCGACGGGGTGGCGCGGCTGCGGGCGGCGGCGTCGGTGAGTGAATCCTGAAGTTTGCGTAGGCCGGCCAGGATCACGCCCGCCCGATCGGGGAACTCCGGGTCGCTGGGATCGGGGAGTGCCTCGATCGCGGCGGCATACATGTGCATCGCCGCATCGGACAAACCAACGATTACAGGGGCTTCGCCGTCGTTCGGCTCTGACACGGCCACTCGATTCGTCAAGGGACGGGGAAGGCCGATGCCGCCGGTGTGGGGCGATGGCCTCGGAAAGGCAGCGGAAACGCTATCCCGGTTCGACGGTGGTTTCAACTGGTACGTCTCACCGCCGCAGGCGGCGTATTTGCTCGCCGTCGTGACGACAAGCGCGGCGGATTCAATTCCGTCGCGGTTGGGTAGGTTTGAAGGTCGATGGATGCTGCAAGACAAAACCCGGTCGACCACGACCCCGCCGAAGGCAGCCGTGTTGAAGACGGCGTAGTCGAGCATCCCAACGCCGACGACTTCGGGCACGCCAGGGTGCTGCCGGAGGATCGCACCTGGTTCAAGCGAGCCGTCTTCTACGAGGTTCTGGTGCGGGCGTTCTACGACGCAAGCGCCGACGGGTCGGGCGATCTGCGCGGGTTGATCGAAAAGCTCGATTACCTGAAATGGCTTGGCGTGGACTGTCTCTGGCTGCCGCCGTTCTACGATTCACCGCTGCGTGACGGCGGCTACGACATCAGGGACTTCTACAAGGTCCTGCCGGAGTTCGGCACCGTCGACGATTTCGTAGCGCTGCTGGACGCGGCTCACCGCCGCGGCATCCGCGTCATCACAGACCTGGTGATGAACCACACGTCCGACTCGCACGAATGGTTCCAGGAGTCACGCCGCAACCCGGACGGCCCCTACGGCGACTACTACGTGTGGAGTGACACCAGCCAGAAATACGCTGACGCCAGAATCATTTTCGTCGACACCGAGGAATCGAACTGGACCTTCGACCCGGTGCGCAAGCAGTTCTACTGGCATCGCTTCTTCTCGCATCAGCCCGATCTCAACTACGACAACCCTGCCGTGCAGGAAGCGATGATCGACGTGCTGCGGTTCTGGCTCGATCTGGGCATCGACGGCTTCCGCCTCGACGCGGTGCCGTACCTGTTCGAACGCGAGAACACGAACTGCGAGAACTTGCCGGAGACCCACGCGTTCCTGAAGCACTGCCGCAAGGTGATCGACGACGAGTATCCGGGACGTGTGCTGCTGGCCGAAGCCAACCAGTGGCCGGCCGACGTGGTCGAGTACTTCGGTGATCCCGACACCGGCGGCGACGAGTGTCACATGGCGTTTCACTTCCCGCTGATGCCGCGCATCTTCATGGCGGTGCGCCGCGAATCCCGGTTCCCGATCTCAGAGATTTTGGCGCAAACCCCGCCGATCCCCGAAATGGCGCAGTGGGGAATCTTTTTGCGCAATCACGACGAGCTGACGCTGGAGATGGTCACCGACGAAGAGCGCGACTACATGTACGCGGAGTACGCCAAGGATCCGCGCATGAAGGCCAACGTCGGTATCCGCCGTCGGCTGGCGCCGTTGCTGGAGAACGACCGCAACCAGATCGAGTTGTTCACCGCGATGCTGTTGTCGCTGCCGGGTTCGCCGGTGCTCTACTACGGCGACGAGATCGGCATGGGCGACATTATCTGGCTCGGTGACCGCGATGGCGTGCGAACCCCGATGCAGTGGACGCCCGACCGTAACGCCGGCTTCTCCAAGGCCAACCCCGGACAGCTGTACCTGCCGCCGAACCAGGACCCGATCTACGGCTATCAGTCGGTGAATGTCGAAGCGCAGCGCGACAGTTCATCGTCGCTGCTGAACTGGACCCGCACCATGCTGGCGGTGCGGCGACGCCACGCGGCCTTCGCCATCGGGACGTTCCGTGAACTCGGCGGGTCCAACCCGTCGGTGCTGGCATATGTCCGCGAACTCGACCGCGACGGCGAGCACGACATCGCGCTGTGCGTGAACAACCTGTCGCGTTTCCCGCAGCCGATCGAGTTGAACCTGCAGCACTGGAACGGGTACACACCGGTGGAGATGACCGGCTACGTTGAGTTTCCGCCGATCGGCCAGTTGCCCTACCTGCTGACCCTGCCGGGCCACGGTTTCTACTGGTTCTCGCTGAAGGCGTCCGAGGAGAAGCCATGAGCCGGCCGCAGAACCTGCCGTGGGCGCAATGGCTCACCGAGCAGCGCTGGTATGCGGGCCGCACCCGTACGCTGTCGTCCGTCGCGCCCGCCCACATCGTCGCGCTGCGCGACGATCTGGATCTGGTGCTGCTCGACGCAATCTACGGCGACGGTTCGACCGACCGCTACCAGGTGCTGGTGCGGTGGGGGTCGGGGCCCATCGACGAGTACGCCGACGTCGCCACGATCGGGGCGGACGAGGACCGCACCGCCTACGACGCGCTCTACGACCCGACCGCGGCGTCCTTCCTGCTGTCGCTGGTGGATTCGTCGGCGACGGTCGGGGATTTGCGGTTCAGCAAGGAACCCGACGTCACCTTGCCGCTGGACTCGGCGCCCCGGGTTGGGAGCGCCGAGCAGAGCAACACCAGCGTCGTGTTCGAGGAGCAGGCCGTCTTCAAGGTCTTCCGACGCATCACGGCGGGCACCAACCCCGACATCGAGTTGAACCGGGTGCTCGCCCGCGCCGGCAATCCGCACGTGGCGCGCCTGCTCGGCTCGTACGAGACGGCGTGGGGCGACGAGCCGAGCGCGCTGGGCATGGTCACCGCGTTCGCGGCCAACTCCGCCGAAGGCTGGGACATGGCCACCGCCAGTACCCGTGATCTGTTCGCCGAGGGCGACCTGTACGCCGACGAGGTGGGCGGCGACTTCGCAGGCGAGTCCTACCGCCTGGGCGAGGCCGTCGCCTCGGTGCACGCCACCCTTGCCGAGGAGCTCGGCACGGCGACGACACCCTTCCCGCTCGACGCCGTGCTGGAGCGACTGCAGGGTGCCGCCGCGGCTGTCCCCGACCTGCAGCAGTACGTGCCGCTGATCGAGGAGCGCTACCGCAAGCTGGCGGAGGAAACGATCACCGTCCAGCGCGTGCACGGCGACCTGCACCTCGGGCAGGTGTTGCGCACGCCGGAGCGGTGGCTGCTGATCGACTTCGAAGGCGAGCCGGGCCAGCCGCTCGACGACCGCAGGCGGCCCGACTCGCCTGCCCGCGATGTGGCGGGCATCCTGCGCTCCTTCGAATACGCCGCCTACCAGCGGTTGATGGAGCAGGCCGAAGACGACCGCTACCGGCAGCTGGCCGCCCGGGCGCGCGAATGGGTGGAGCGCAACGCCGGCGCGTTCTGCGAGGGTTATGCCGTGGTGGCCGGGGCTGACCCCCGCGATTCGGTTGCCATGCTGGCGGCGTACGAGCTGGACAAGGCGGTATACGAGGCGGCCTACGAGGCCCGGCACCGGCCGACATGGCTGCCGATCCCGCTGCGCTCGATCGCGCGAATCGTCGGCTGAGGTCACGACCTCCTAAGAAAGTGCCAAAAGGCAGCGCGCGGCCACCGGTGGGTGGACCATCCGATGATGGCTGACGTGGACATCTGTGTGATCGGGGCCGGGTTCGCCGGGCTGACGGCCGCGCTGCGATGCAAGCAGGCCGGCCACTCGGTGGCTCTGCTGGAGGCCCGCGACCGGGTTGGCGGGCGCACGTTCACCGTGGCGGGTCCCGACGGCACGTGGATCGACCGCGGCGGCGCCTGGATCGGCCCGGGCCAGGACCGCATCCGCGCGCTGATGAACGAGTTCGACGTGCCGAGCTACAAGCAGTACGCCGATGGCGAGGCGATGATGGTCGTCGACGGCAAGCAATACCGCTACAAGGGCGTCGTACCGCGCAACCTCAATCCTCTCGCGACGCTCAGCCTCGGCGCCGCGTTCTTCGAACTCGGCCGAATGTGCAAGACGGTTCCGCTCGAGGCGCCGTGGACCGCGAAGAAGGCCGGCAAGTGGGACAGCGTCTCCGTCGGGCACTGGCTGGACCGCCACGTGTGGTCGAGGGCCGCGCGCGACCTGCTCGAAACCGCGGTCGGCGGCACCTACACCAGCGACACCGCCGAGGTCTCGCTGTTGTTCGCGCTGCACCAGATGGCCTCCGGCGGCGGGCCCGAGTTCGTGTTCGGCATCGTGGGCGGCTCGCAGGATTCCCGCATCGTCGGCGGCATGGGCGCGGTGTCCGGGCCGATGACCGCGGCGCTCGGCGAGTCAGTGCACTTGAACCAACCGGTGCGACGCATCGAGCAGGACGGCGAGGGCGTCACGGTCGCTTCCGATGACATGACAGTGCGGGCCAGGCGTGCCGTGGTGGCGGTGCCGTTGGCGATCGCAAGCCAGATCATCTATGAGCCAACGCTTTCCGTGGAAAGGTCGTTTCTGCACCAGCGGATGCCCAGCGGTGCGGTCATCAAGACCAACATCGTCTACGACGAACCGTTCTGGCGGTCCCAGGGGCTCTCGGGGCAGTCTGCGGCGCCGGGCACGGCGGCGGCGGTGACCATCGACGCCTGCACCGACACCGGCACGCCGGGGGTGCTCTGTGTGATCACCGAGGGGCCGGGCGCGCGCGAGCTGTGCCGGCTCGACGCCGGGGAACGCCGCGCTGTAATCCTCGACGAGCTGGGCAAGCGGTTCGGCGGCGCGGCGCGCTCGCCGGTGGACTACATCGAGCAGAACTGGACGGTCGAACGCTATTCGGGCGGCGGCATGATCAGCCATGCGCCACCGGGCGTACTCACCGAGTTCGGCACCGCACTGCGCGAGCCATGCGGCCGCATCCACTGGGCGGGCACCGAGAGCTCAGCGGTCATGTGCGGGTGGGTGGACGGAGCCGTGCGCTCGGGGGAGCGCGCCGCGGCCGAGATCCTGCAGCGCGAAAAGGTGGCGGTCCCGTAACGGGTATCCGCGCGTATGGCCAAATATGCGGTGAACAAGGACGCGGTGACCAAGGCGCGCGAGCTCATCGACGCCCGCCAGTACGTGCTCGACAGCGACTGGGGACAGGTGCAGCCCGGCGCAGAAGCTCAGAACACGTTCTTGGAAAACCACTCGTGGGACGAGTACGCCCGGTGGCACCTCGGCCTCACCGAGGGCGCATCAGACCACACCAAGGCGCGTTACGCCTTCGTCTACGGCGATCTGCGGCGGCTGCACCGCACGGGGCTGATCGCCTGCGTCTACCGCGCATCGGAGTGGCGGCACAAAGACATCGAGCTGGCCGCCCATGATCTGCTGCAGTACCTCGACGCCAAGACCGGCCTGACACCGACCACCCGCTAGGAGCTACCAGCAACTTGACAGGCGTGAAGTTCACGATGGCCGGAGAGGGTGCTGTTGCAACCGTGGCCGTCGGTAGTCACCGCCGCTCTTCGGCTTCTACTTCCAGCCCGCCCGGCCGGCGGCACCCCTCGGTGCCGAATACATGACCACGGCTGCTTCAGCTGGTCAACCGTACCATATGCCCAGTTACGGGCAATGATTTCGACTAAGTCGTCCTACGTTCGGCCGCCGTTGGTTCCGCCGCGCGAAGCGGCCAGCGCGGCGGGCCCGGCGCTGTCGCCGGTCGACCGGATTCGGGGCCGGCAGCAACCGTCGAGCTAAATGCGCCGGCGGGCCGACGGCGGTGTTGATGATGATGGCCGCTGTTTAACCCCCTCCGATGCCGGGCAACATGGGAGACATGGCACGCGACGTCTCCGATGACAATCCACTGACTCCCGAAGAGGCTCTCGACTCCGACGAGATCCGCAACGACGACGGTGACAACGTGGTGGATCCGCCCGAGCGGTGGATCGACGCGGGTGAGAACGAGTCGCTCGACGAACGGCTCGCCGAAGAGGAACCCGATGTGACGCCCGACGACATCGACGTTCGCGACGCGAACGACCGGGCCGACGACGAGACCATTTCAACACCCGATGACGAGCTCGATCGGCTGGACCCCGAGCAGCGCGGCCGCGAAGAGGGTCAGATCGACGGCACACCCGAGGACGGCGATTCGTTCTTCGATGTGGTCGAATAAGGAATAGGGCTGTCGGACAGAGCTTTTCGCTAGGAGTCGGCCTGCAGCACCATCACCGAGCGGGCGTCCACGGTGACTGTCGCCGCAGCGTCATACGGTTTGGACTCTTCATTGACGTCGTCGGCGGTGTAGATCACCGGCACCCATGACGGTCCGTACTCTTTCTGCGGCAGCGTGAAGTCGATCGGCTCGTAGTGGGCGTTGAAGAACAGCACGAACGAATCGTCGGTGAGCCGTTGCCCGCGCACGTCGAGATCGGGGATGCCGTATCCGTTGAGGTAGACGCCGAGCGACTTCGCAAAGCCGGATTCCCAGTCCTCGTCGGTCATTTCGGATCCGTCGGGCGCGAGCCAGGCGATGTCGGGCAGCGTCGGGCCCGGGCGCTGCCGCACCGGCCGCCCACTGAAGAAACGTCGCCGCCGGAAGACGGGGTGGGCGGCGCGCAGCGCGGACACCGACCGGGTGAACTCGATAAGCCCCTCGTCGGCGGTCGCCCAGTCAATCCAGGACAACTCGTTGTCCTGGCAGTAGACGTTGTTGTTGCCTTGCTGCGTGCGGCCGAGTTCGTCGCCGTGGGCGATCATCGGGACGCCCTGCGAGAGCAGCAGCGTGGTCAGGAAGTTGCGCTGCTGGCGCGCACGCAACCCGTTGACCTCGGGGTCGTCGGTGGGACCTTCGGCACCGCAGTTCCACGACCGGTTGTGGCTTTCCCCGTCGTTGTTGTCTTCGCCGTTGGCCTCGTTGTGTTTCTCGTTGTAGGACACCAGATCCCGCAGCGTGAAGCCGTCGTGGGCGACGACGAAGTTGATCGACGCCACCGGCCTGCGCCCGGTGTGCTCGTAGAGGTCGGCCGAACCGGTGAGGCGGGAGGCGAACTCGTCGAGCGTGGCGGGCTCACCGCGCCAGTAGTCGCGGACGGTGTCGCGGTACTTGCCGTTCCACTCGGTCCATTGCGGCGGGAAGTTGCCGACCTGATAGCCGCCGGGCCCGACATCCCATGGTTCGGCGATGAGCTTGACCTGACTGACCGTCGGATCCTGTTGCACCAGTTCGAAAAACGTGGCCAGTCGGTCGACGTCGTAGAACTCGCGCGCCAGGGTCGCGGCCAGGTCGAAGCGAAACCCGTCGACGTGCATTTCGGTGACCCAGTAACGCAGCGAGTCCATGATCAGCTGCAGCGTGTGCGGATGGCGGACGTTGAGGCTGTTGCCGGTGCCCGTGTAGTCCATGTAGTACCGCTTGTCGTCGTCGACAAGGTGGTAGTAGGCGGCGTTGTCAATGCCGCGCATCGACAGCGTCGGGCCCAGGTGGTTGCCCTCGGCGGTGTGGTTGTAGACGACGTCGAGGATCACTTCGATGTCGGCCTCGTGCAGCGCGCGGACCATCGCCTTGAACTCCTGCACCTGCCCACCCGGCGTGGGGTTGCTGCTGTATTTGGGGTCGGGAGCAAAGAAGCCGATGGTGTTGTAGCCCCAGTAGTTGGACAGGCCTTTGTCGACCAGCGTGGAGTCGTTGGCGAAGTGATGCACCGGCATGAGTTCGATTGCCGTCACGCCCAGCGACTGCAGGTGTTCGATCATCGCGGGATGCGCGATCGCGGCGTAGCTGCCGCGGATGGCCTCCGGGATGTCGGGGTGGGTCTGGGTCAGGCCCTTCACGTGCGCTTCGTAAATCACCGAATCGGCGTACTCGTGGCCGGGCGGGCGGTCCACCCCCCAGTCGAAGTACGGGTTGATGACCACAGACTTCGGCATGCTGGCCGCCGAGTCGTCGTCGTTGCGGCTGTCGGGATCGCCGAAGTTGTAGCCGAACAGCGACTGATTCCAGTCGAAGGTGCCATCGATTGCCTTGGAGTACGGGCACAGCACCAGCTTGTTCGGATTACACCGCAGACCCGCCGCGGGATCGTATGGGCCGTGCACGCGGTAGCCGTAGCGCTGACCCGGCTGGATGTTCGGGATGAAACAGTGCCAGACGAACCCGTCGACCTCGGGCAGCGTTATCCGGGTCTCGGCTCCATCATCACTGAACAGGCAGAGCTCGACCTTCTCCGCGGCCTCGCTGAACACCGCGAAGTTTGTGCCGGACCCGTCGAACGTGGCGCCCAACGGGTACGCCTTACCGGGCCAGACTTCCAGCGGGGCCGACTGCGCAGCTTGGGTCAACGAACACACTCCAGGGATCGAGGGGACCTACGAGACCATACGGGGGTGCCCAGTGGGGCGCCATCACAACCAAAGTCGATGATCTTGATCGGCGGTTCAGGAGGCGGATCTGGCCGGGTCGTCGGGCTGCGCGCGCTGATGCGCCGTCAGCAGCAGATGGTCGAACGTCCCCCGCGGCGGCAGGACCTCCTCGTAGGTCAGCTTCGCGAAGTCGGTCAGCAGCTGCTCGGCCAGTACGCGCAGCTTGATGTTCGTCTCTTGTGACCGCCACTTCAACAGCTCGAAGGCCGAGTCATCGCTGATCCGGTAGATCAACATCAGCATGCCCTTGGCCTGCTCGATCACCGCCCGGTTCTCGGCGATCTCGGCGACCGCCGCGCTGACCTCATCCTCGCGCCTGCGGTCGGTATCGGTCACGTCGACGTAGAACCCGTGCGTGCCGATGACCTCGCCGTCGTCGTAGAGCCGGTCCCCGATGACGATGACGTCATGAACCTGCTGGCGGGTGTCGATGATGCGGTGGCGGGTGCTGAATGTCTTGTGCGTGCGCCGGATCTCGTCCAGCGTCGCGGCGACTCCGACGTAGTCATCGGGATGCTTGTGCGAGAGCACCAGCTCGGTGGTGGGCTCCACCGTGCCCGGCTCGTAGCCGTGCAGCCGCTGCACTTGATCCGACCACTCCCATCGTTCGTCGGCGAAATAGAAGCGAAACCACCCGACCTGCTGCGGAGAACCCCCGGCTAACGCTTGTTCTACAGTGTCGTCAACCGGCACGAAGCCAATCTAAATGACTTCGCGAGAAGTGGTGTGGCGATTGCGCGTTTCATCAGCCACCGAATAGCAGGTACAGCCCCGTGAACGTGTAACCGACCATCACCAGCATCATGGCGAGCTGGCCGGTGAGCTGATATCCCTTGGGCAGCACCCGCAGCGCGCGATCGTGCGCTGCGACCACCCCGGCGACGTGTCCGCCGACCACGCAGCAGACCTTGATGGTTGCCAGCACCGAAGGATGAAGCGACAGAAGGTAACTCACTCCGGCGTCGCCGAGGCCCAGCAGATTCCAGTCACGGTTTAGCGGGTCGGCGAGGTCGATGACGGTCTGCTGACCCCGTTCGACAAGATACGACAGGTAGTGCGCGAACATGTATCCCAGCACGATCGGGATGAGCGAGTGCGCCATCCGCCCGGGCAGTTCGCGTCTGGTGCTTCGGTCGACGCCGCCGGTGGCCCGCGCGGCCAGCGAGAACGAAACCGCCACCACCGCTACGAAAACGACGAGACCCGCAGAACGCAGCAGGCTGTTGGCCGTCGCCGAATGAGCATAGTGGTCGGCGAAGTTCCGCCAGTCCGGTGACGCCGAGAAGCTGTCGAACGCCGTCGATCCGAGCAGCACCGCCAGCATCGTCACGGCGCCGGGCCGCACGGGCAGCGACGGAAGGTGGTCGAACGGGTTGCCGATCTCGATGCGGCCGCTGGCCGGGTTGCGCCGGAACGGCGAAAACCGTGACGCCACAACGCTGTAGACCTCGAACGGATCCGCGCGGCTGAACCATCCGTCTCCGCAGACGATCGCGCCGGCGAGCGTGACGACGAGGTAACTCAGCAGCCAGAGCCTGATCGCGCCGAGCGAACCGGGGTCCGGGCTGGCCAATTCCAGCCAGACGAACGCGAACAGGCCGAGAACCCCGGGCCAGTAGCCCAACCGACGAGGATAACCGCGGCCCGACGGCAACCGTGCCAGCCGCAGCAGGCGGTACAGCGTGCGCGGCGGCGAGATCGCCCGCCACACAGGGCCGATCGCCAAAGACAGCGCCACCAGCCCGATCCACATGAACACGTAGAAGACGCCGGGCACCGGGTTGTGGTCGGACGTGCCGAACAGTGCGGCCATCGCCACCCAGCCCGCGAACAGCAGACCGGCCGCGGCCAGCAGCCATCGGGTGACCGCTGCGTCGACCACCGTCGTCACCCACTGCGGCAGAGCGTGTCCCGGCTTGTCCGGATCAAAGCGCGGCGTTCGCCAGGCGAAAGCGACCACCGCGAAGGTGAACGTCAACGCCCACGCCGCCCCGATCAGCGCATAGCTCAACGGGATTGGCAGATCCGTGGACCCGCCGAGGCCATGGGCCAGGACCGCGACGGGTCGATCGGTCACGGCTGGACTTGGATGGTCGCGATCGTCTTGTCGAGGTGGTGCAATTCGACGTCCACGTTTCCGGGGACGTCGACCGTGAACTGGAACTGCTGTGCGGGCTTGGCCTCGACGTTGAACTTGTGGTCGGGCGTCGAGTGCACGTGCAGCTCGTCGGCGGTGTCGCTGTTGACCTTGACCACGATCGGCTGGTTCACCTTCGCCTTCAGCTGGGCATTGGTCGGGGTCACCTGACCGCCCTTGATCGTGACGTCGATCTGCAGACGGTCGGGCGCTGCCTGATTGTTCTGCATGTCCGACGGGCTGACTGTCGACTTGGACGGCGCAGCCGGGCTTTGCGCGTTCTGTGACTCGCCGCCTTGCCCGCAGCCGGCGAGCAGCAGGGCGCCGGCGGCGAGCACGGCAGCCAGGACGACAGGGACTCGCTTATCTCGTTGTAATGAAGTCACGATTTCCCATCATGATCGGTCGAGCCTGATTGCTCACTGTCGGCCTCGCCTCTGTTGCGACGGTCCTTCATCGCGACGTAGCCGATCACGCCGGCCACGATGATCGCAGGGACGAACGCCGGGATGGCGAGCAGCAGCCCATGATGGGCCAGTACCACGACGTCCGGCGCAGCGGTCATGCTTGCGCTGACGGCTGGAGTTCCGTCTTCGTCCCGGTCGGCTGGCTCCTGTTGACGCGCCCCGCGCCCCAGGTGAGGCCGCCGATCATGATCAGCGTGCAGGCCAGCACGATCAGACATCCGATGGTCCACAGCGACATGGGCACCTCGGGACTGCGCTCGCGCTGCAGGATCGTGATCTCCGCGACGAACGGCCGCGTCATCGACGCCTGCGCGGGCACCTCCGGCGCCCCGATGCCGGGGTCGCCGGCCAGGAAAATCGGTACCGCGGTCAGCATCCGGCCGTCGTGCACCCGCAGCAACGTCTTCCACTGGCCGTAGACCGGCATCGGCTGCGTCGACCGGTAATGGCCGGGGCCGAGCTTCTCCAGGCGGTCGACGAAGATACCGCGGTCATTGGCCAGCCCGCCCTGCCAGCCGAGCACCGACACCCAGTTGGGGTCGTCGCTGATCAGATCCGGGGGGTTGATCCGCACGTCGGCGTTTACCAGACGCTTGCCGGGCGTCCCGGCCTCCGTCAGCGTCACCGTCGCGGTGGCGTTTTTCGGCACCTCGTAGCGCAGACCGTTGGCCGTCGCGCCGCCGATGGCCAGGATCGCCAGCACGACAAGGCCGATGCTGATGGCACGGCGCGGCAGCCGCTGGTCGGTGAGCACCATGCCGAACATCGCGCCGCACGCCCCGGTGAGCACCGCGACCGGCACGGCCATCATCAGCGCCTCGGGCCAGATGCTGGACGGCCACGGGTAGTGATAGACCGTGTCGACCCACAACGACTCGAGCCACAGCCCGACCGTGCTGACTCCAAGGCCGCTGACCAGACCGAACACGATGGGCCGCTTGTACAGCGGGGTGAACGCGAGGACTTCGACGACGATGGCGGCGCCCAGGTAGAGCGCGAACCAGTTGATCGGCGCGCCCAGGATCGGGCCGACAGTCAACGCCACCAGTCCGCGCAGCCCGATCGCCAACACCGCGGCCAGGATGGCGGCGCCGCGGCCCATCATCATGCGGGCGGCGACGAGCGCAAACGCCCCGGCCGCGGCGATTAGCATCGGCTGGAATACCTGACGGAACTGCGGCACACCGAAGTCGAACTCGATCTGGAACACCGACAGGCCGATGACGATGCCGCCGAAAGCGAGATATTTGATGAAGAGGAGCCCGTAGCCCTCCTTGGGCGCGTCCTCGCCGACGTGCTTCTTGCCCTCGTATTCGAGGACCAGCGCCGCGATGGTCGAGAAGCCTGCACCGCCGATCATCATCAGGTGCGTCGGCCCCCACAGCGTGACGTCCTGGCCGAAGATGCGGTGCCAGACGTCGTCCAGCGGGAAGCCGGTCAGCGCGTAAAGCCCGCAGCCGGCCATCAGCACGCCGCCGACCGGCGCATACCAGTCCTTGGTGATCCGGATCGCGAACGGGCCCGGCTTCTCATACGGCAGCACGATCGCCGCGCAACCCGCGACAAACAACAGGAACAGCCCGAACAGAATGAAGTAGTGCGCCGGGTTGGCCAACGGCCCCGGGTCGCGGCCCTTCCCGATGTGCAGGCTGACATCCCAGATGAAGCCGAACAGCGCGCAGATCAACGTGGCGGTGAACAGCGCGATCGGGACGGCCACCCACGGCGGCCGCTTGAATCGCCGGCCCGCCCATTCGGCCACGCTGTTGACCCACGTGATTTTGCGCGCCCGATGCAGGTACCCGAGCCAGCACAGCAGCGCACCGACCACCAGCGCCACCACCGTCATGCCGATCACCTGGTCGAGTGCGGCGCCGCCACCCTCACTGCCCGCGGCGGCAAGGAGTGAAATCTCCGTCGAACCCATCATCTGCCCCACCCTGGAGAGTCTCGGAGGAAGTACTTACCAGCCGGTAATGTTGCCAGAAACGGCCCACATGAAACCAGGGGTACCGGCAACTTCACGCGACCACCCGAATCCGCTTCAGCGACGGATCTGCCGGGTCGGGAAGGTTCATTCCGGCCGCCACGCCGGTCCGTAGATAGTCGATGACCGCCTCGCTGAGCCGCTCACCGGGAACTACCGCGGGAATGCCCGGCGGATAGGGCGTGATCTGTTCGGCGGCGACGCGTCCGGGCGCCTTCTCCGCAGGCACCATCTCGACGGGGCCGAAGAACGCGTCGCGCGGCAACTGCACGCTTTCCAGTTCGATTTCGTCGGGGGTCGGCAGGTCGATGCGCGGCGGCGAGTCGAAGTCGCGGGCCGCCTTGCGCCACGCCCACAGCGCGTCCAGCAGCCGCCCGGCGGTCGATGCGTCGTCGGCGAACGACATTGTGGCCAGGATCCGCCGGTGATCGGCCATGCCGACGTCGACCTGCATGTGTTCACGCAGCCAGTCGGCCGCCTGGTATCCCGACGTGCCGGTGGCCGAGACGTCCATCAGCACCTGAAGGCGGTCGAGGTCGTGGCTGGCCTCCACCCCGAGCAGTTCGTCGTCGAGCACCTCGAGGTCGGGGATCAGCTCGATGTCGTCGCGCAGCTTGTTGGCGAGATCCAAAGCGGCCCCGAGCAATTCGTGGCCGTGCTGAACCATCTGCCGGCGCCAGCCGTCCATCGCCGAATACACCATCACGTTCGGGCTGGTGGTCATCAACAGATCGGCGCATGCCGAGAGCCGGTTCACGTCGACCAGGTCGCCCTGCAGGTGGAACACCGAGCCCTGCTCGAAGCCGGCGCCCATCTTGTGCACGCTCACCACGCACACGTCGGCGCCGGCGTCCATCGCCCAGGTCGGCAGGTCATCGTGGAACGGCAGGTGCGCACCCCACGCCTCGTCGACGATCAGCGGCTTGCCCCGGGCGTGGCACACCTCGGCGATGGCCTCGATGTCGGCGCACGTGCCGTACGGGCTCGGGCTGACGATCAGCGCGCCCGCCGCGTCGGGGTTGCGCTCCCACGCCTCGGCCACGTCGTCGGGGGACGGTGGATGCGAAACGTGGCGGTCGGCGTCCCACCGTGGCGTGACCCAGTGCGGTTGCACGCCCGAGAAGATCAGGCCCGCGACGATCGACTTGTGGCTGTCGCGGGTGACCAGCAGCCCGCCGTCGGCGCCGCCTGCGACGGCCATCATGGCCGCCTTCACCGACAGCGAGCTGCCGCAGGTGGAGAACCACGCCACGTCGGCGCCGACCGCCTCGGCCATTAGATCTTCGGCGTTCTTGAGAAACTGGCCGCTGGAGTGACGATCGTCGAGCCCGCCGCTGGCGAGGAGGTCGTCGTGAAACGGCTCGCGGCCCAGGACAGAGAGCACCCGGTCATCGGTGCCGCGTCCCTGCCGGTGTCCGGGCGGCGTGAACCCGTAGCGGTTGGCCTTGCGGTAGTCGACGAGGGCATCGAGCAGCGGCGCTTCGGATTGGTCCATGATCTTGGGATTACCCGGGTGCTGGCGGCTCAACCTGTCGATCACCTACGGCGTCAACACCACCTTGACCATGCCGTCCTGCTTCTTCTGGAACTTCTCGTATGCCTCCGGGGCGGCGTTCAGTGCCAGCCGGTGCGTGGCGAAACCCTCCGTACGCAGCGGATCGTCATCGGTCAGCAGCGGCAGGATGTCTGGTACCCACCGCTTGACGTTGGCCTGGCCCATGCGCAGGTTCAGCTGCTTGTCGAACAGCGTCATCATGTTGATCGGGTCGGCGGCCCCGCCGTAGACGCCCGACAGCGAGATGGTGCCGCCGCGGCGCACCATGGCGATGGCGGTGTTGAAGGCCGCCAGCCGGTCCACTCCGGCGTTCTTCAACAGCACCCGTCCCACCGGCGCGGGCAGAAAAGCGCTGGCGGTGTGCGCGACCGAGGCGATCGGGGAGCCATGCGCCTCCATCCCGACCGCGTCGATCACCGAGTCGGCGCCGCGGCCCTGGGTGCACTCGCGCACCACCTCGACGGGGTCGTCGAGGTTCATGTCGATGACGTCGGCGCACATGTCTCTGGCCCGCTGCAGCCGGTCCGGGACGAGGTCGACGCCGATCACCCGGCAGTCGTGCCGGTGCTGCGCGATCCGGCACGCCATCGAGCCAATCGGTCCCATGCCGAGGACGACGAGCGTTCCACCGTCGGGCACGTTCGCGTATTCGACGGCCTGCCAAGCGGTGGGCAGCACGTCGGACAGATACACGTAGCGTTCGTCGGGCCCGTCCAGCGGAACCTTGATGTGGGTGTAATGGGCTTGGGGCACCCGAAGGTATTCGGCCTGTCCCCCCGGCACCTGGCCGTAGAGCTTCGAGTAGCCGAACAACGCAGCGCCGGTGCCCTGGTCGCGGTTCTGCGTTGTCTCACACTGGCTTTGAAGACCGTGCCCGCACATGTAGCAGTGCCCGCAGGAGATGTTGAACGGGATCACCACTCGGTCGCCGGCCTTCAGGTCGCCGGCGTCTCTGCCGACTTCCTCGACGATCCCCATCGCCTCATGGCCGAGGATGTCGCCGGCTGTCATAAACGCGCCGAGCACCTCATACAGGTGCAGGTCGCTGCCGCAGATGTTGGTGCTGGTGACCCTGACGATCGCATCGGTCGGTTCCTTGATGATTGGATCCGGCACGTTCTCGATCGTGACGCTCCGTCGGCCCTGCCACGTGACTGCCCGCACTTCCCCTCCTCAGGTCGCGTGTCGGGTGCCCGCTGAATGCGCGACGAAACCTGCGGGTGCGTAACGATCATTCGCTCCAGGGGGTGACCGGCCGCTCACGCAGGGCACCGTCGACGAATACGTCGACGCGTTCGTCGAAGAAGCACACCCGATCGCGCACCTGCAGGGCATCGTGCAACGGCTCGCGGTAGGTCCACGCCACGTCACGCGGACCGCCGGGCACCGACAGATACGACGCGCGACCCTTGTAGGCGCAGTACGACACGGTATCGCTGGACTCCAGAGCCACGACGACGTCGTCGCGCGGCAGGTAGAAGCGGACCGGCAGCAACGTCTCGAACAGCAACATGGGCCGTGACGACTCGGCCAACACCGTGCCGTCGTATTCGATCCGCACATGGCGGCTGCTGCGCAAGACGTCGATGCGGGCAAACGGATCGTGGGGATGGCTGACGATCGGCTCGTCCTCCTCGCGCCACTCGAACGCATCGAATTCGAGGACGACGTAACCGTCGAGGTCGGGGTCGTCGGGCGCAAAGGCCGCACTCCCGGCCGTCTCGTCGCCGGCGATGACGTCGTAAACCGTTCCGGCGCAACTGTGTACGGGAAAGGGCACGCTGGGGTCCAGCAGCGGCCGGTCACTCACGTCGGGCAGCGTGAACCCGGTGTACCGGTCGCCGGACTCAGCTCCCGCGGGCAGCAGGTGCGCGGTCAGTGCGGCCGCCGGGACGGCGTAGCCCGGGACGATGCGGCGCGGCTCCCATACCAGCCGGGCATCGGTCGTGTCGGCCACCAGTTCGCCGGCCAGGCACACCCGAATCCGTTTGGCGGTGGGCTCATACCGCAGGGAATCGATGGTGCCGGCGAGGAGGCCCCGCATCCTGACGGCCATGACCCCACGCTACTTCTTGGGCGGCTTGAGCACCTTCATCGCCAGCTGCATGACCGGCTGCGGAATGCGGTCGCGCATGTCCAAGGCGGTGTTGGCCGCTTGGGTGCGCGCCGGGGTGCCGCGACCGAACCAGCGGTTGAGGGGCCCGCCGGAGGGCTCGAGGTCGAAATGCAGCGGCGGCTTGCCGTCGGCGGCGCCCAGCGCGTTGGAGATGACGACCCGCTGGATCTCGCTGGTGCCTTCAAAGATGGTGTACAGCTTGGCATCCCGGTACCACTTCTCCACCGGATGGTCCTTGATGTAGCCCCAGCCGCCCATGGTCTGGATGGCGCGTTCGGTGGTGCGGACCGCGACCTCGCTGGCGGCCAGCTTGGACATCGACCCTTCGCCGCGTTCCATCGGGATGCCGTTGGCGGCCATCCACGAGGCGCGCCACGTCAGCAGCCGCGCGCCGTCCAGAGCGGTGGCGAGCTCGGCCAGCGGGAACGCGATGCCCTGGTTGTCGATGATCGGGGCGCCGAACGCCTCACGGCGGTTGGCATATTCGGTGGCGTATTCCATTGCCGCCCTTGCGATGCCGAGCGCCTGGGCGGCGACCATCGGCCGCGTCTGCTCGAATGTGCCCAGCGTCGCCGAACCCGAATGCCTGCCGCCCTCGACGGCTTCGCGGGCCTTGGCCAGCTTGTGGTCGAGCTTGTCCTGACCGCCGAGGAGGTTGGCGGCCGGCACGCGAACCGAGTTGAACTTCAGCTCCGCGGTGTGGGAGGCCCGGCAGCCGAGCTTGTCGAGCTTGCGCACCATCTCCAGCCCGGGCGTGCCGCCGGGCACGATGAACAGGGCCTGGCCGCGGTGGCCGAGTTCCTCGTCGACGACGGCGTTCACCACGTGCACGTTGGCGATGCCGCCGTTGCCGATCCACATCTTGTGGCCGTCGATGATCCAGTCGTCCCCGTCACGGGTGGCGCGCGTGCGCAGGTTGCGGACGTCGCTGCCGCCCTCGGGCTCGGAGATCGCCAGCGCCGCGAGCTTCAGATCGCCGGGGCTGCCGAAGCACTCCGGCGCCCACTCCAGCATCTGCTCGGGTGAGGCGGCCTGGCCGATCGCCGACAGCGCGAGCGCGGGCATCACGATGGCCAGCCCGATGCCCGCGCAGCCCCAGAACAACTCCTCCATGAACATGGGCAGCGACAGGCCCGTGGGGTCACCGATCAGATCGCGGTAGAACAGCGGGCTGTAGAAACCCCGGGCGGCGGCTTCCTCGAGGACCGGCCACGGGAATTCCTGGCGGGCGTCGTAGTCGGCGGCGACGGGGCGGATGCATTGCTCGGCGAACTCATGGGTGCGTTGCGCGAGATCGTGTTGCGCTTCAGTCGGGGTCAGGTCGAAGCTCATGATTCTGCCGCCTCTGCCACCTCTGTTGACATTTCGCCCACCCGCCTTCCGGTCGAAGATTTACGGTGACGAGTACCCCGCGGGAACCGAAAATTCACGGTCGGTGACCGCGAGCGATGGAGGAGCTGGGCGCATGTTGTCGTATGACGCCGGAGAGACCAGCCCGCCGCTGCTCGACGAGACGATCGGCGGGAACCTCGCTCGCACGGCCGCCGCCTTCGGCGACCGGGAGGCACTGGTCGAGTGTGCGACCGGCAGGCGGTGGACTTACGGCTCGTTCTATGAGGCGACCCGGCGGATCGCCTCGGGGCTGATTGCGGGTGGCACCAAACCGGGTGAGCGGATCGGCATCTGGGCGCCGAACTGCGCCGAGTGGACGATGATCCAGTACGCCACCGCGCAAGCGGGCGCCATCCTGGTGAACATCAACCCCGCGTACCGCACCGATGAACTGGAGTTCGCGCTGAACCAGTCGTCGGTCAGCGCGGTGTTCGCGGCGCCGTCGTTCAAGGGCTCCGACTACGCGGCGATGCTGTCGATTGTGCGCGGGCGCTGCCCGGCGCTGTCCGAGGTGGTGGTGATCGGCGGTGAGGCGTGGCAGGAGGTCGCCGACACCGCGACCGACGAGGACGCGCTGACTCGGGTGGGATCCGGCTTGCGGCCGGGGGATCCGATCAACATTCAGTACACGTCGGGCACTACCGGATTTCCCAAGGGCGCCACGCTCACCCATACCAACATCCTCAACAACGGCTATCTGGTGGGCGAGCTGCTTGACTACACCGAGGAGGACAGGGTTTGCATACCTGTGCCGTTCTACCACTGCTTCGGGATGGTGATGGGGAATCTGGCCTGCACCAGCCACGGTGCGGCTATGGTGATTCCGGCGCCGGGCTTCGAGCCGGAAGCGACGCTGAAAGCTGTTGCGCAGCAAGGTGCTACATCGTTGTACGGCGTGCCGACGATGTTCATTGCCGAGCTCGGGCTGCCGAACTTCGACAGCTTCGACCTGAGCACGCTTCGCGCGGGGATCATGGCGGGGTCACCGTGTCCGGAGCAGGTGATGCGCAACGTGATCGACCGGATGCACATGCGCGACGTGGCGATCTGCTACGGCATGACCGAGACGTCGCCGGTATCGACGCAGACGCGGCCGACCGACAGCCTGCAGCGGCGGGTGACGACGGTCGGGCGGGTCGGCCCGCATCTGGAGGTGCAGGTCGTCGACGACAGCGGAGCGCAGGTCGAGCGCGGGACAGCCGGCGAGCTGTGCACGCGCGGCTACAGCGTGATGCTCGGCTATTGGGGGGAAGCCGACAAGACGGCCGAGGCGATCGACGCAGATGGCTGGATGCACACCGGCGATATCGCGGTGATGGACGACGACGGCTACCTCGCGATCACGGGCAGGATCAAGGACATGGTGATCCGCGGCGGAGAGAACATCTACCCGCGGGAGATCGAGGAGTTCCTGTACCGCCATCCCGACATCGTCGACGCTCAAGTGGTCGGGGTGCCCGATGAGAAGTACGGCGAGGAGTTGATGGTCTGGCTGCGGATCAGAGACGGCGCCGAACCGCCGACGGCGGAGAGCCTGCGCGCATTTTGTGCCGGCCGCATAGCGCATCACAAGATTCCGCGATACGTCCAAATCGTCGACGAGTTCCCGTTGACGGTGACCGGCAAGGTCAGGAAGGTTGAGCTTCGCCGGCGCGGCGAGGCGCTTCTTCGATGAAGTCAGCGCAACCATTCGAACGTATGATCGAACAATGGGCGAGCTCCAGTCCATCGGCTACAACGGTCAACCCGTGCAACAAGCCTTTCGGCCCGTCGAACCGCCGATGGCGGTCCTCGTCGATCTGGCCGCACTGTTTCCGCGCGAACCGCACAGCCGCGGCGGCTACAACCCCGCCGGTCTGCAGATGCACGCGGTCGTCGAAGGCCGACTCACTTGCTGGGGCATCTGCGAGCAGGGTCATTGGTGGGGCCTCGTCACCTACGCCATCGCCTACGGCCCCAGGCGGCGATCGGTGACCCATTGGATTCCGGCCTGGGTGTTGAAGCGCAAGCCGGAGCGCGGCTGATCAACAGTCGTCTTCGTCGTCGTTGTCGCCCTCCCGTTTTCGGGTGTCGTATGGGTCGGGGATGAGATAGCGGCGGGGATGGTGGTAGTTGTTCACCCTGGTCTGGCCGGTGTCGAGATTGGGTGGGGGCAGCCATTCGGTGCGCCCGTCGGCGCGGGTGCGAGTAGTCCAGCCGGTGTCTTCGATGAGTTTGTTGTCCCGCGCGCAGGCCAGGGTCATCGTGGTGATGTTGGTGGGAGCGCCGGCGGCCCAACCGTCTGTGTGGTGGGCCTCGCAGTGGTAGGCCGGTGCGGTGCATCCGGGTCGGGTGCAGCCGCGGTCGCGGGCGTAGAGGAAGAGGCGCTGGGCTTTGGTGGCGAGGCGTTTGGCGCGGCCGAGGTAGAGGGGCTCCTCGGTGTGATCGTCGAACACTACGAGGTAATGGTGTGCGGCGGCGGCCTGGCGGATCACGTCGGCCATCGGTAGCAGGGCTCCGCCGCCCGTGACGGCATGGCCCGCGCCGGATTCCAGTTCGCCGAGGCTAGTGGATATGACCATGGTGACGGGCAGCCCCTTGTGGCTGCCGAGTTGTCCAGAGGCCAACATGGCGCGCAGGACCGCTTTAAGTGCATCGTGGTTGCGTTTCCCGGTGGAGCGCAGATCGGCACGGGCGGCCTCGATCGAGGGTTCGCCGTCGAGGCGGGGGGTGTCGTCGTCGGGGTTGCACATGCCGGGCGCTGCCCATTTGGCGTTGACGGCCTCGATGAGAGCCCGCAGTTCGGGGTCGGCTTGGCCGCGGATTTCGCTCATGCCGTCGGGCTGTTGTCTGCCGATGTGCAGGAAGGCGCGGCGGGCACGATCAGCGTCGGTGAGTTCACCGTCCTGGTCGAGCAGGGTGGCCAGTTGCTCAGCGGCGGCGCGCAGTTCTTCCGGCGGCAGCCCGCAGGCCAGTTCGGCGAGTTGGGCCTCCGCGGCTTCGCGGGTCTCGTGGTCGACGAAGCCGGGCAGCTTGTCGAAAAACCGCCGGATAATCGCGACGTGCTCAGCGCCGATGAGGCCGCCCTGTTGAGCGTCAGCGGTGTTGGTCAGCAGCGGTTGCAAAGGTTCTCCGGTCATGGCCGCACGCGGGCCGAGATCTTTGGCTTCGCGAACTCGGCGGTTGCCCTCGGTCTTGGAGATGCGCAGCAATGTCGACAGCGCTGATCCCAGCGAGGTCTCGCCGAATTCCTCTCTCGGCACCTGCGCCAGGGCGGCCACCAAGCGGTGACGCACGGCGGGGAAGCGGCGCTCGACGCATTCCAGCTGATAGGCCGCCGCGGTCAGTTCGGCGGTGGTCCCGTCGACCGGCTCGGCCAGCAGAGCATCGATCTCCGCGTCGATCGCGGTGATGCGCTTGGCGACAGCAACCGCACTCATCGCGCTACGCCGACGGCCGGTCCACGTCAGGGGAGTAGATCGCCGCGGCGACCCGCCGCTCGGCTTCGGCGCGGGAAATCCGCAGCCGCCGCGAAAGGACCTCGGCCCACGAGGCGCCGCCGCACTGGGCCGGTGCAGCCTCGCTGATGAGCCGGCCCATGAGGCGGCGGTCGAAGTCGGCCAGGTTCTGGCCCAGCCCGTCGATCCTCTGCAGCAGCTCGATGCGCTGGGCCCGCGTCAACGTGTGCAACGGCAAGGCGAGCAGCCGGCGGTGAGCCGCATCAACGGCTTCTAGAGCAGCGACGATATCTTTACTCGAACTCATGTTCGAATGCTATCGCCTCCCACCGACATCACGGGTCGCCGAGCCGCCACGTCTGCTCGTTGTCACCTGGCGGCCTCGTCACCACTGGAAAGTCGCCGTCGACGCCGGCCTCCAGGAACCGGCCGCTGCTCACCTGCTCGAGCGTGACGAAGCCCCCGCCGAGATCCTCTAGCCGCCAGCGTTGACTGTCGTCGTCCCGCCGCGGCCGGATCACCGCGCGGTTGCCGGTGGTGTCGAGGAGGCGGCCGCTGCTCACCTGCTCCACCACACACAGGCCGCCGCCGATGTCGACGATGCGCCAATGCTGAGCGTCGACGGCTCCAAATGGCCGGGTGACGATCCTGCCATCGACGACGTCGAGGAAGCGCAGACCGCCTCCCTGCAGCCGCACGACCCGGGTGTGCTCCTGGATGCCTGCCGGCACTGTGACGGACATGCGGTCACGCTATGAACGCGGCGCCGCAATGCCACGAGTGGTGAACTACCCCATTCGCCACGCCGCGGTACTTACCTGGCGGACAGCAAAACCTTCCTCCGTATGTCCCGAATCTGGCGACGCAGTCATTACGGTCATCCCCCGTGATCACGACGATGAACACATGACACGAGCCGAGGTAAACACGATTTTCGCTACGGATGAGACCGTGCGGCTACGCCCAGTGGGCGTGCCGGTGAAGAAGCTGCCGACGGCAATCAGCGCCTTCGACGGCAAGACCGTCCGGCTGCGCCCTGTCGACCTGCCGGTCATCGGCGCCGTCGCTAAGACTGTCAGGCAGCGCTACGCCGACGTGAGTGCCGCCCAGCCGGCGCGTCCCACCGTCTGGGGTATCGCGCGGATCCTTCTGGTGCTGACGCTGGCGTCCATGCCGATCCTCGGAATTTCTGTCGACGTGTCGGGGCTGGTTTCGCAGGCCACCACATCGATCGTCGTCATCGTGCTGACGGCCGTCTACGGCACACTTGTCGTGTTCGCGCCGCACCGCACCGACATGATCGTCGGCCGCGGCCTGATCGCGGGCATGGTGGCCTGCATCGTCTACGACGGGGCGCGGCTGTTCGCCGTCCACGTCCTCGGCTTGATGGGTGACTTCATTCCTGTGATGGGCTCATTCGTCACCGGCGAACCGGACACGACTGGCAGCGCTGCCGTCGGCTACATCTGGCGCTACATCGGCGACGCCGGCGGCCTGGGCGTCGCGTTCTTCGTCGTCGCCTTCGCGATCGGCATCGACCGGTGGTCGAACGTCAAGGTGGTGCTGGCCGCTGTTACCTTCGCCGTATTCCCGACCTGGGCCGGGCTGATGGCCACCGTCGCGCTGCTGCCCCGTGGCGAGGAGATGATGTTCGACCTGAACCCGGCCACATTCACCATCACCCTGGTCGGACACGTCATCTTTGGCCTGGTCCTGGGCCTGGCCTTCCTGAAGGCGCCCCGCGGCAAGGGTCGCAGCGACTGGCCGTGGACGCCGATCCTGGAAACGAAAACGGTCCGACGGTTCACCCCCGCAGCCTGGCGACCCACCCATCGCGCCCCGCGAGCGTGACCGCCGGGCGTGTTCGGTGACCGTAATCCCACTCTCTGCGTCAAGATTGCCTGTAGGAGGTCTGTATGTCTTCCCATCTGGAAGTCTCGAAGCCGTCGGGGCGGGAACTGGTGCCGCTGATCGGTCCACGGGTGACCCTCGGCAAGGCCTCGTCGAATGACGTGTCCCTCGACCACGACCAGACGGTCTCGCGGCTGCACGCCGTATTCGAGAATCTTGGATTCGCATGGTCGATAAGGGATTTGGGCAGCCGCAACGGCACCTATCTCAACGGCGAGAAGATCTCGGCTGAGCGGGTGCTGCGGTCCGGCGACGAGGTGCGCGTCGGCAAGACCCGGCTGCTGTTCTGGGAGGTGCGCGAGGACGGCCCGCGCGAGGAGGAGACGGTGTCCGCGCAGCCCTCCGAGCTGCCGCCGCGGTTGACCCGCCGGGAAGTTGATGTGCTCGTGGTGTTGTGCCGGCCGCTGGTGTCCGACGATCCCTTCCCCGAGCCCGCGTCCGTGCGACGGATGGCGGGGGAGCTGTACGTGACCGAGGCCGCGGTGAAACAACACCTGCAGAACCTTTACGACAAATTCGCCATCCCGACGGAGGGGGATCGCCGCGTCCGGCTGGCCAACGAAGCCCTGCGGCGCGGGGCGGTGACGATCGCGCAGCTGCGCGAGGGCGCCGACTAACGGCAACGGCTACGTGAAGTCGAGCGCCTCCACGGTCGCGACCGCACTTTCGTGCGTGGGCCGGTCGGCGCCGCCAATGCAGTACACCGTCGAACCCACGGCGGCGACCACCTGGCCGTGCACGGGCGTGTTCAACGGCGCCACCGTCGTCCATTTCGCGGTGGAGATGTCGTACATCTCGACGGTGGGCAGTACCCGTGTCGGCTCCTCGCCGCCGACCGCCACGATGCGGCCGTCGATGAACGCCGCCCCGTAACTACCGCGCGGGGTCGGCATGTCCGCCAACTTGTCCCAGGTCCCCGACGCCGGGTTGAACCGCTCGAAAGCGGCAGAGTTCTCGTCGGCTGACAGGTTCCGGCCGCCGACCGTGTAGACGTAGGTGCCGTCAGACACCGCCGCCAGATGTTCCCGCGGAGTCGGGAGATCGGCGGCCTGGGTCCACTTCTCGCCGTCGAACACCTCGGTAGACGTGACGAGCTGCTTGTCGTTCTGTCCGCCGACCACGATCAGTTTGTCGCCGACCACCGCTGCGGCCGCTGCGGCGCGGGGGTGCTGAAGTTCGGGAAGCTCGTCCCACTTGCCGTCACGGAACGCAAAGACCTTATTCGACGCGTCGGCGAGGTTGTCGCTGGCACCGCCGATCACGACCATCTGGTTGCGATAGGCCGCCGCCGTCGCATGGTGCAGCGGGACGGGAAGCGGCGGATGTTCCTGCCATTCACCGGTTTTGGTGTTGTAGCTCTGCACCGTCGACAGGTACTCGCCGTGGCGCATACCGCCCGCGACCCAGATCTCGTCACCGAGGACGGCCCAGGCCATCATCAACCGCTCCGTCGGTGCGTCGGGGAGCGTGCGCCAGTCGGGTGCCGGCTGTGGTTTCCGCGGCGCCAGCTTCAACGACTCCGCCGACGCCGTGATCTCGGAATCGCCGGGACCGTTGGCACCGCCGATCGCGTAGACGTTCTTGCCGACACCGGCCACCGCCATGCCGTGACGCGGAGTTGCCAAGTCCGGCAAGCCATTCCACGTCTGGGTGACCAGGTCGAGCGCAACGACGCTTTTGAGTACCTGCCCTTGCGACATGCCGCCGACCACCACCAGCCTGCGATCGGCGGTTGCTACGCCGAAGTCGCTGCGGCGCCCGGGAAGTTCGGCGAGGCCGGTCCAGGTGTCGGTGGCGGGGTTGTACGACTCAACCGTGGCAAGGTCGGTGGTGCCGTTCGACCCGCCTAGTGCGTAGACGACCTTGCCGTCGGAGGCCGCCGCCAGCATCTGTCGTGGAGTCGGCAGGGGCGCACCGGGTTTCCATGAGGTGCCGTCGAAGATCTCGGTGGAGTTCAGCAGATCGCCGGCCGCATTGACCCCACCGGTGACGACGATGCGGTCGCCGACGACCGCGGCCGCCGCCGCAGCGCGTGGCTGCAGCAGGGGCGGCAGTTCGGTCCAGCGGCTATTGACGACGCGCCAGACCTTATCGGTTGCCACCTTCGAATTGGCGCCATCGGTGCGCCAGCCGCCGAGGACGACCGGGGTGTCCTGCCACGTCACCGCCATCGCGTGTTGCACCGGCACGGGCAGGTCCTCGCCGCCCTTCCAGCTGTCGATGGCCGGGTCGTACCCCTCGTGCCTGCCGCTGACCCGGTTGTCGGCGTCCATGCCGCCGAACACCCAGATGGTTCCGTCTGTCTGGGTAGCCGCCACCGCGTCGCGAGCCACCCGCGCATCGGCGATCGAGCGCCAATTCGACTGCGCTTCAATGGTCGGCTGGCTCGGAGTGGGGGCGGCGGCCTTCTGGTCGTTCGACGGCATGACGATGAAAATGCCGGCGACCACCAGCACCACGACCGCGACGAGGGCGGCCGCGCCGATCAGAATCTTCTTGCGGTTCTGCTTCTTCCTGGCGATCATCGCCGTCGCCGGGTCGGGCGGCGGAAGCTGCCACGGCAGGCTGGATGCGCTGACCGACGCCGTGTGGGCGAACATCCGCGGGTCGGGCGCCGGCGCCGAACCGGCCGAGCTGGCTCCCGAAATGGATGTCTCGCCGGGGACGGCGTTCTCACCGCTGTGTTCCGACAACGGCAAGGCCTGCGTGCCAGACCGCTCCGGCTCGTCATGGTGCTCGCTGAGCGGCATCGGGTCCGGCGTCAGCCCGTTGTTGCGTTGCGCCAGCTGCAGTTCCCGGCCGAATTCGGCCGCCGAGGCGAACCTTTCATGCGGTTCGATCGACATCGCCTTCTCGATCGCGGCGCACACGTCGGCCGGGATTCCACCGGGACGTAGATCCGGCACCGGCGACGAGGTGATGCGCAGGTAGTGCGCGATGAGATCCTCGTCGGCCTTGCGCTCGTGCGGTGGCCTGCCTGCGATCAGCGCGTACAGCGTGGCGCCGAGCGAATAGACATCGGCAGCGGCCGTCGGCGGATTGCCGGAAAGCACTTCCGGAGCCGTGTAGGACAGCGTGCCGGTGAAGTAACCGGTGACCGTCTTGTAGCCGCCCGCGATGCGCGCGGTGCCGAAGTCGCTGAGTTGTGGTTCGCCGTACTCACTGACGAGGACGTTGGCGGGCTTGATGTCACGGTGCAGCGTGCCGGTCCGGTGCGCGGTTTCCAATGCAGCGCACAACTTCACACCGATCCGGAGCACGTCCGGCCACGGGATACGGCCTTCCCTCCGGACCCGCTCGGCCAGGGATCCCATTGAGTGGTAGGGCATTACGATGAAAGGCCGGTGGCTTTCGGTCATTCCGACCTGCAGGATGTTGGCGATGTTCGGGTGGCCCGAGAGCGCTCCCATCGCATAGCCCTCACGCAGGAACCGCTCGCGATCGCCCTCGTCGAGGTCAGAGGCCAGCACCTTGATCGCCACACTTCGCCCGAGCGACTGCTGGTAGCACCGAAAGACGACACCGCTGCCGCCCCGGCCGACCTCGACGGCTTGGGTGAACCCGGCGGCCGCCAACTCGGCAGCTACCCCACTCGCATGCGGGGGAGAACTTTCCGCCATGGTGCCGATCGTCCTCCGTTACCTCGCCGAGGAATTGGTAATTGCCAAAGGTACCGAGCGAACATCGCCGCAACCGGGGATTTGCGGTTGTCGACGACGGCAAATCAGCGGGCGTCGATACGCTGTCCGGGTGGCCAGAAAATATGCCACCGCCGATGCCGTCGGCCTGCCCGAACTCCTCGAGTTCGTCCGACCGCGACATCGAATGGTGCTCACCACGTTCCGGGCCGACGGCTCGCTGCAGAGCTCGCCGGTGACAGGCGGGGTCGACGGCGACGGCAGGATCGTCATCGCCACCTATCCCCAGCGCGCCAAGTCCGCCAACATCCGACGCACCCCGCGGGCCAGCGTCACCGTGCTGTCCGACGACTTCAACGGACCCTACGTGCAGGTCGACGGCGAAGCCGAGGTGATCGACCTGCCCGACGCCGTGGAGCCGCTGGTCGACTATTTCCGGGCGATTTCCGGCGAGCACCCCGACTGGGACGAGTACCGGCAGGCCATGGTCGATCAGGGCAAGTGCCTGATCCGGATCACCCCCCGCCGCTGGGGCCCGGTCGCCACGGGTGGCTTCCCGCCGCGGTGAGGCGCCGGGCTGAGCGCGACGGTTACGCGTGACTGTGATAGTCAGACAGGGTGCCCGCGTTGCGTCCGATAGCCCGTCAAACTATAGTCTGGACACATGTCCAGTGATCTGTTGTCGCCTCGAGCCGCAGGTCACAGGGGTCAGCAGGCACTAAAGTCCGGAGATAACTGAGTATGCGCATTGCCCTGCTGTCCTACCGGAGCAAGACGCACTGCGGTGGACAAGGCGTTTATGTTCGCCATCTGAGCCGCGGGCTGGTCGAGCTCGGACACGACGTCGAGGTGTTCTCGGGCCAGCCCTATCCGGAAGTACTCGATCCGCGGGTGCGCCTGACCAAGGTGCCCAGCCTCGATCTTTACCGCGAGCCCGATCCGTTCCGCATCCCGTGGCCGAACGAGATCAAGACGACGATCGACCTGCGCGAGCTGCTGACGACGTGGACGGCCGGCTTTCCCGAGCCCAAGACGTTCAGCCTGCGCGCCGCGCGGCTGCTGGCCGACCGGCTGGCCGATTTCGACATCGTGCACGACAACCAGTGCCTCGGCACCGGCCTGCTCAAGATCGCCGACATGGGTCTGCCGGTGGTGGCGACCGTCCATCACCCGATCACCCGCGACCGCGTGCTCGACGTGGCAGCGGCGCGTTGGTGGCGCAAGCCACTGGTGCGTCGCTGGTACGGCTTTGCCGAGATGCAGAAAGACGTCGCACGCCGGATCCCCGAGCTGCTGACCGTGTCGTCGACCTCGGCGGCCGACATCGCCGAGGACTTCGCCGTGTCCTCCGACCAACTGCACGTCGTCCCGCTCGGGGTCGACACCGACCTGTTCAAGCCCTCAAAACATCGGGTTCGCAACCGCATCATCGCGATCGCGAGCGCCGACGTTCCGCTCAAGGGCGTCAGCCACCTGCTGCACGCGGTCGCGCGGTTGCGGGTCGAGCGCGACCTCGAACTGCAGCTCGTCGCAAAGCTTGAGCCTAACGGGCCCACGGAGAAGCTGATCGCCGAACTCGGCATCTCCGATATCGTGCACAGCTCAAGCGGACTGTCCGACTCGGAGCTCGCTGATCTGCTGGCGTCGGCCGAAGTCGCCTGCATCCCTTCGCTTTACGAGGGGTTCTCGTTGCCCGCCGTTGAGGCGATGGCCAGCGGAACGCCCATCGTCGCGAGCCGGGCGGGCGCGCTGCCCGAGGTCGTCGGCGCCGACGGCGAGTGCGCACGGCTGGTGACGCCCGCCAACGTCGACGAGCTCACCGCGGTGCTCGGCGAGCTGCTCGACTCGCCGTTGGAGCTGCGCCGGCTCGGCGCGAATGGCCGCAGGCGCGCGCTCGACGTCTTCAGTTGGGAATCCGTCGCCGCACAGACGGTTGCGGTGTACGGGATGGCGCGGGCGAGGGTCGGGCAGTGCTGACCGTTGACTACGACCGGCTGGGAATCGGTGCGGGCACGAAGGTGATCGACGTCGGCTGCGGCGCGGGCCGGCATTCGTTCGAGGCGTTCCGCCGAGGCGCCGACGTGGTGGCCTTCGATCAGAACGCCTCCGATCTCAACGATGTCGACGAGATTCTGCAGGCGATGAAGGACCAGGGCGAGGCGCCCGCGTCGGCAACGGCCGAGGCGGTGAAAGGCGATGCGCTTGATCTGCCTTACGGCGACAGCACATTCGACTGCGTGATCGCCTCGGAGATCCTCGAGCATGTGCCCGAGGACGACCGCGCCATCGCCGAACTCGTGCGGGTGCTCAAGCCGGGCGGCGCGCTGGCGATCACGGTTCCGCGGTGGCTACCGGAACGGATCTGCTGGGCGTTGTCGGACGAATACCACGCCAACGAGGGCGGCCACATCAGGATCTACCGCGCCGACGAACTGCGTGACAAGGTGCTCGCACATGGCCTGCAACTGATCCACACTCACCACGCGCACGCACTGCACTCGCCGTTCTGGTGGTTGAAATGCGCTGTGGGAACCGAGAAGTCGGATCATCCGGCGGTGGCGGCATATCACAAGCTGCTGGTATGGGACATGGTCAGCCAGCCGTGGCTGACGCGGACCGCGGAGTCGGTTTTGAACCCCTTGATCGGTAAGAGCGTGGCGCTGTACTTCCGCATGCCGGGGGAGCCTGGTGCTTCGAGTTAACGGGTCGGGGATTCCAGGGGTGCCGGGCGTGCTGACGCCCGCGGAATGCAGACAGACGGCGCAGTCGATCGCGAGCACCCAGGAGCCCTCGGGCGCCATCCCGTGGTCCGACGGCGGGCACACCGACCCGTGGGACCACGTCGAGAACGCCATGGCGCTGACCGCCGCGGGTCTGCTGGAACCCGCACGGGCGGCGTTCGATTGGTGTAGGACCACCCAGCGGACCGACGGCTCCTGGCCCATCCAGCTGCGCAACGGCGTGGTAGAAGACGCCAACAGCGACAGCAACTTCTGCGCTTACATCGCCACCGGTGTCTGGCACCACGTGCTGAGCACCGGCGACCGGCAGTTCGCCGAAGACATGTGGCCGACGGTCGTCAAGGCCGTCGAATTCGTGCTGGACCTGCAGCGGCCCAGCGGCGAAATCGTCTGGGCCCGAAGCGATTCAGGACCAGAGGCGGATGCGCTGCTGACGGGGTGCGCCAGCATCTACCACAGCTTGCGCTGCGGGCTGGCGCTCGCCGACTACTTCGACGACCCACAGCCCGAATGGGAAGTCGCCGTCGGTCAGCTCGGCCACGCCATCGCCCACCATTCCGACCTGTTCGTCTGCAAGGACCGGTGGTCGATGGAGTGGTACTACCCAGTGCTCTGCGGCGCGCTGCGCGGCGCGGCGGCCCACACCCGCATCGACGAGCGGTGGGACGACTTCGTGGTGGCCGGGCTCGGCATCCGCTGCGTCGACGATCGGCCGTGGGTGACCGGAGCCGAAACCTGCGAACTGGTGATGGCTCTGGATGCCATCGGCCAAACCGCCCGTGCCCGTGAGCAATTCGCAGCCATGCATCACCTGCGCGAAAAGGACGGGTCGTACTGGACAGGCCTGGTGTTCGCAGACGGTAAGCGTTGGCCGGAGGAACGCACCACCTGGACCGGCGGGGCGATGATCCTCGCCGCCGACGCGCTGTCGCGCACCACACCGGCCAACGGCATCTTCCGCGGCGCGGACCTGCCGCGCGGCCTTGAAGGCGAGTTCGACTGCGAGTGCGCGACCAGCGGTCGCTGATTACAGCGGCTCGCCGGGCGTACCCGAGACGCGCTCGAGCACCCGCATCGAACCCGTCGCCAGCACCTCGCGGAACGCGCCGATGCCCAACGCGCGCTGGTAGATGTGGAACGGCGCCTGGCCGCCATCGGCGGGATCGGGGAACACGTCGTGAATGACCAGCGCGCCGCCGACGTCGACCCACCGGGCCCAGCCGTCGAAATCGCGTTGCGCCGCCTCCTCGGTGTGGCCGCCGTCAATGAACAAGAACCGCAAGGGAGTTCGCCAGCCGCGGGCGACGACGGCGGACTTCCCGACGACGGTCACGACATGGTCATCGAGATCTGCCGAATCCAAGGCGCGGCGCAGCGACGGCAGCGTGTCGAACCGTCCGCTGTGCGGATCGACCAGCGTAGTGTCGTGGTACTCCCAACCCGGCTGGTGCTCTTCGGAGCCGTGATGGTGATCGACCGTGTAGAGCACGCCGCCGGTCTGCAGCACCGCCGCGCCGAGCATCAGCGTCGATTTGCCGCAGTAGGTACCGATTTCGACGCCGACGCCGTCGCCCAGATACCGGAACGCGGTGTCGTAGAGCGTGCGCCCCTCGTCGGCGGGCATGAAGCCAGTGACCTGCTCGGCCAGCGCGAATAACCGCGCGGCCGATGGGGGCAGTGCGGTGTCGGTGTCGGTGTCGCTCATCGCGTCCAACTTACCGTTGCTGGTCAATGGCGGTTGTAGTAGCGTCCGGACACGTGTCCGATGCGGCTCTGGAGTCGACCAGACGCCGTTTGAGCGCCAAGCAGGCCGACACCGTCGACCGGCTCGGCAGGGCCGCGGTCGACATCCTGGCCAGAGATGGTTTCGCGGGCCTGACCGTGCGACGCGTCGCCGCCGAAGCCGGGGTGGGCGCGGCCACCGCCTACACCTATTTCTCGTCGAAAGAGCACCTCGTCGCCGAGGTCTTCTGGCGCAAACTGGCCATCGCCCCGCCGGCCGCGCGGGAATCCGACGATCCAGCGGGCCGGGTGATTGAGGTGTTGCGCCACATCGCGCTCCTGGTCGCCGATGAACCCGAGTTCGCCTGCGCGGTCACCACCGCGCTGCTCGGCAAGGACCCGGACGTGGAGGTGCTGCGTCTGCGGATCGGACGAGCGATCCACGACCGGCTGCTGACTGCGTTCGGGCCTGAGCGTGATCCCGACGTGCTGGAGTCGTTGGAGCTGTTGTACGCCGGTGCGCTCGTGCGGGCCGGGATGGGATACGGGTCCTACGCAGACATCGCGGACCGACTGGAGAAGTCAGCGCGGCTGATGCTGCGGTGATTTCCGTATGCCGAGAATCGCAGTCGCCGCAATCACCGCCGCGTCGGTGATCGCGTGGACGTCTTGGCCGTCCTCGACGTAAAGCGCTGTCAGTTCCCGCAAACCACCGACAATGATCAACGCCAGCGGCCGGGTGATGGGCGGGATGTCCGCCCGCCGGAATCCGGGGCTGTCGCTGAGCTCGACCAACATGTCGGTGAACGCACTCATCGCCTGCCGGTGCAGAGGCTGTGCCTTCGCTCCAAGAGCCGGCGCTTCCCTGATCCACGTCAGCGTGATGGCCGGCCGCGAAGCGATGTGGTCGACGTAGGCCCCGACGGCCTGCCGAATCTGCGCCTGCCAATCCGCCTCGGGATCCACCGCACCCCGAATCCGGTCGATCATCTCCTCGTTGTTGCTTCGCAACAGCTCGATGAAGCACTCTTCCTTGCTGGAGAACTCGCCGTAGAAGGTGCGCTTGGAGGTGCGGGCGTGGCGGACGATGTCTGCGACGGTGGTATCGCGGTATCCGCGTTCCCCGATCGACGCAGCGAGGCCGTCAAGCAGCCGCCGACGGAACCGCCCGTCCGCGTCGTCGGCCCCGCCATCGAGGGTTTGCCAATCCCTAGCGACGGTCACGGCCACCCATCCTCCACCGTTTCACGAGAACACCTTGTCACAACACGGTACCGCAGAGTACCGTTTGGGAAAACGCGCCGGTACTCAGCGGTACCACGACAGCGATGGGAGCCATACGGCATGACTGAGGCAGTTACCGTCGATTCGCAGACGGCCTCGGTAGCGATGAAGTCACCGACTGCGGCGCCACTGCCGAAAATCGTTCAGGGCGTTGGCTTTGTGGCATTTCGCAGACCGTTCATCAGATGGGCGGGCAAACGCTACGGGCCGGTGTTCGCGGTCGACATCCCGTTCTTCCGTAACACCGTTTACATGGCCGACCCGTCGCTGGTGCGGCAGGTGTTCACAGCCAGCACCGACGACCTGGTCAACGTGAAGCCGAACCTGAGCCGGGTCTTCGGCCCGGGTTCGGTGTTCGCCCTCGACAAGACCGAGCACCGCAACCGCCGCAAGCTGCTGGCGCCACCGTTTCACGGCCAGAGCATCAAGAACTACGAGAAGGTCATCGAGGAAGAGACGCTGCGGGAGATCTCGAATTGGCGGCAGGGCACGGAGTTTCGGACACTCGAGCCGATGAACAGGATCACGCTGAACGTGATCCTGCGGACGGTTTTCGGTGCCGACGGCGGCGAGCTGGACTATCTGCGGGAGATCATTCCGCCGTGGGTCAAGCTCGGCTCCCGCATGGCCGTGCTGCCGGAGCCGTCGTTCCCCACCGGCCGCTTCAGCCCGTGGGGACGGCTCAAGGAGTTCCGCCGCAACTTCGACCGCGTGGTCTTCACGTTGATCGACAAGGCCGAGGCCGACCCGCATCTCGACGAGCGCGACGACATCCTGGCGCTGCTGCTGCGCAGCCGTTACGACGACGGCACCTCGATGTCGAGACAGGACGTCTCAGACGAGTTGCTGACCCTGCTCGGCGCGGGCCATGAAACCACCGCGTCTGCGCTGGGGTGGGCGTTCGAGCGGTTGCGCCGTCATCCCGACGTTCTTGCCAAACTGGTCGAGGAGGTCGATCAGGGCGGCGACGAATACCGCCAGGCCATGATCCTGGAGTTGCAGCGGGCGCGCACCGTGATCGACTTCGCCGGCCGCAACGTCGCCGCGCCGCACATCGATCTGGGCGAGTGGCGGGTGCCGCACGGCTATAACATCCTGGTCAGCATCGCCGATCTGCACGAGAACCCGGACATCTACCCGGACCCGACGCGATTCGATCCGAACCGCTTCCTCGGCAAGAAGCCTCCGACGTTCGCGTGGCTGCCGTTCGGCGGCGGCACCAGGCGCTGCATCGGCGCCGCGTTCGCCAACACCGAGATGAATGTCGTGCTGCGAACGGTGTTGGAGCACTTCGAGATCGAGACCGACGATGCGCCCGCCGAGAAGGTGCACCACCGGGGTGTGGCGTACACGCCGAAGGACGGCGGCAAGGTGGTGGTCAGGCGCCGGACGTAGGGTCGTGATGTGAGGGCCGACTTCGTCCTCGACGCTGTCGTCAAAGACGAAGTCGGGTGCTTCCCTACATATCCGCCGAAGCTAGGCCTGCTGCGGTGCCCGCTTCGGCAGCTTCCAGCCCGGCCGCGGGAAGTGGCACGTGTACCCCGACGGATACCGCTCGAGGTAGTCCTGGTGTTCGGGCTCGGCTTCCCAAAAGTCGCTCGCCGCAGTGACTTCGGTCACCACCTTGCCCGGCCACAAGCCCGAGGCGTCTACGTCGGCGATGGTGTCGAGCGCGATCTGCTTCTGCTCGTCGTCGACATAGAAGATCGCCGAGCGGTAGCTGGTGCCAATGTCGTTGCCCTGGCGGTTCTTTGTGGTCGGATCGTGGATCTGGAAGAAGAATTCCAACAGGGTCCGGTAATCGGTCTGGGTGGGGTCGTAGATGATCTCGATGGCCTCGGCATGGCCTGGGTGGTTGCGATATGTGGCATTCGCGTTCTGGCCGCCGGTGTAGCCGACGCGGGTGGACACCACGCCGGGCTGTTTGCGGATCAGATCCTGCATGCCCCAGAAGCAGCCGCCGGCCAAGATCGCCTTTTTGTACTCACTCATGGCTCTCGCCTCCCGTGTGGTCATAGCGCTTCTATAACGGTATAGGTCGCGCCGTTAATCCTGGTCAGCACCGCTTACCGTAGACCTATGCGCACGGCGATGGTGATGGTCACCGCAGCGGTGATCCTGGCCGCGAGCGGTGCGGTGGCGTGGGCCGAACCGACCGCGGTGCCCGAGGTGCCCGGTGGCGGCCGGGTCACAGAGGACCCGTCGCTCGTGGACGTGCGACCGCTGGCGGTCGACTCCTGGAGCCGCGCTCGTGACGCCAACGCGGTGGCCGTCAACTTCACCAGCGGGGCGCCCACGTGTTCCGGTGTGCACGCAGACGTTCATGAGACCGCCGACGACGTCACCGTCGCGCTTCAGGCCGGGACGCTGCCAGACGCGGTCGGCCGGATGTGCATCATGCTGGCGGTGTTCGGCACGCTCGAGGTGCCGTTGAGCGCGCCGCTCGGCGATCGGCGAGTGCTCAACGCTTCTGCGCAGGCACTCGACAAACCCAGGTAGAACGTGTTCTAGTTTGTCCCGTGACGGGCAAGATGTTCAGCCGTGACGAGCTGGCGGAGGCATTCGCGGCCTTCGAGCGGACCGTCGAGCGGGCCGCGCAGACTCGCGATTGGGATCCGTGGGTGGAGCAGTACGCACCCGACGTTCTCTACGTCGAGCACGCGGCAGGCACGATGCGCGGACGCGAAGCGGTTCGCAAGTGGATCTGGCAGACAATGGAAACGTTTCCCGGCAGCTACATGACCTCCTTCCCGTCGCTGTGGTCGGTGATCGACCAGCCGACCGGCCGGATTATCTGCGAGTTGGACAACCCGATGCGCGATCCCGGTGACGGCACGATCATCAGCGCCACCAACATCTCGATCATCACCTACGCCGGTGACGGGCAGTGGCGTCGCCAAGAAGACGTGTACAACCCGCTGCGGTTCGTGGCCGCGACCGCGAAATGGTGCCGCAAGGCGGAGAAGTTGGGCACGTTGCCGGACGAGGCCGCCAAGTGGATGAAGAAGTACGGCGCGGGCGTGAGGAGTTGACATGACCGATCTCGTCATCGGCGCCAACGGATACCTCGGCAGCCACGTCACCCGTCAACTGGTCAACGACGGCCGCGATGTCCGGGTCATGGTGCGTGAGGGAGCCAACACCATCGGCATCGACGACTTGAAGACAACGCGGTTCATCGGAGACATCTGGAACAACGAGGTGTTGCGCGAGGCGATGACCGGCTGCGACGTCGTCTACTACTGCGTGGTGGACACCCGCGGGTGGCTCAACGACCCGGCGCCGCTGTTCCACACCAACGTCGACGGCACCCGCAACGTGCTCCAGATCGCGAAAGATGCTGGGCTGCAACGCTTCATCTTCACCAGCAGCTATGTGACGGTGGGCCGCAAACGGGGGCGAGTTGCCACCGAGGACGACGTGATCGTCGATCGCGGGCTCACCCCGTATGTGCGGTCGCGTGTGCAGGCCGAGGAGATGGTGCTGCGCTACGCCCGCGAACAGGGACTGCCCGCGACCGCGATGTGCGTGTCGACGACGTACGGGGCCGGTGACTGGGGCCGCACGCCGCACGGTGCGATCATCGCGGGCGCCGCGTTCGGCAAGCTGCCCTTCGTGATGTCGGGCATCGAATTGGAGGCCGTCGGTGTCGACGACGCCGCTCGCGCGCTGATCCTGGCCGCCGAAAAGGGCCGTGTCGGTGAGCGATACCTGATCTCGGAGAAGATGATCACCAACGCCGAGGTGGCGCGTATCGCAGCGGAGGCGGTAGGTGTGGCGCCGCCCGCCAAGTCGATTCCGTTGGCCGCGTCCTACGCACTGGCTGCACTGGGCACGGCCAAAGCGCGGCTGCGGGGCACCGACGAGCAGCTGTCGCTGGCATCGCTGCGTCTGATGCGCGCGGAGGCGCCGGTCGACTGTTCGAAGGCGCGGCGCGAATTGGGTTGGCAGCCAATGCCGGTGGAGGAGTCGATTCGCGAGGCGGCGCGGTTCTGGGTCGGCCTGCGCGACGCCAAGCGCAAGAGCAAGCAGGCGGGCTGAGCGACGCCGTGACGCGAAAACTGAATGTCGACCTGTCCGGAGCGCCGCAGACGATGCTGGCGACGTTGTACGCCAAGGCGCTCGACGCCGACTTCGACAAGCCGATCCTGGGGGACCGGTGGGCCCGCGACATCGTCGACCGCGTCGACTACGACTGGACCAGAACCACCATCACGGCGCGGACTTCGCCGTCGGTGACCACGCGCACGGCCCACTTCGACCACTGGGCGCGCCAGTTCATGGCCGTCCACCCGGAGGCGATCGTGCTGCATCTCGGGTGTGGTCTGGACAGCCGCTACTACCGGCTGGCGCCCGGCCCCGGTGTCGAGTGGTACGACGTCGACTATCCCGACGTCGCCGACCTGCGTCGTCAGTTGTTCCCGCCGCACGAGCGCTGCCACGTCGTCGCTGCATCGGTCACCGATCCGACGTGGCTGGCCGATGTCCCCGCCGATCGGCCGACCCTGCTGATCGGCGAGGGGCTGACCATGTACCTCACCGAAGCCGACGGACTGGCGCTGCTGCGGCGCGTCGTCGACCACGCGCCGTCCGGGGAGTTGCAGTTCGATGCGTTCAGCCGACTGGGAATCAAGATGCAGTGGGCCAACGCCGTGGTGAGGCGATCGGGTGCGACGCTGCGCTGGGGCATCGACGCCCCCGCCGACGTCGTCTCGGCGGTGCCGGGCGTGCGGCTGCTGCAGTGGATATCGCCCTTCGATTCACCGACCTTCGCCGAGGTGTCCGTTCCCTACCGCGTGATGGCCGCGGTCATGACGGCGGCCAAGCCGCTGCGCTTCATGGCGCAGTACCACCGCTACGCGTTCTGAGGGCCACGCCTTCCGAGCACCGGTTGTGAGCCGCGGCCGCCGTCGAACTCCGGGCACCACGGCGAGTGTCCGTCGCTGTCGCGCCAAACCAGCTGCAGCGCCCGTACTTCGGGGCCGTAGAGGCCGATCGCGGCATACAGGTGCGCATCCGGTTGGGCGACCTCGACGAACTCCAGGTGCTCTTCGTCGCCGAGATCCATGGTGTCGCCGGGTGCCGGCTGAACCTCGTGGATGGTGTAGTTGGCCACCGCGTTGAGCAGTCGCAGCGCCCGCTCCGGGGTGACGCCGGTCACGAGGTATTCGGCGAACCCCCGCTTGTGCAAGCCGACCGTGTACGCGAACGGCTTGTTGTCGTCCTCGACGTACTGCATCACCCACTTCCTCTTGCGGATGGTTCTGTGTAATTCGTCGAGCCAGTCGGCGGTGGTGGCGCCGGGATGATCGCATTGCCAACACATGGCGTGTCCTCTCGTAGTACTTGGTCACACCATGCGCCTGGCCTCTGACAAGTTGAAAGAATTGCGCGGTGGGCACAATCAACGGTCGGGTGTCGCACTGGTATGACCGGCTGCCGGACCCGCGGCCGGCGCTTGGCGGCAACCGCGACGCCGACGTCTGCATCGTGGGTGCCGGCTACACCGGGCTGTGGACGGCGTACTACCTCAAGCGGGCCGACCCGTCACTGCGGATCGCGATTCTGGAAGCCAGGTTTGCCGGGTTCGGTGCGTCGGGCCGCAACGGCGGATGGCTGTCCGGGCTGGTCCCCGGTGACCGTGACCGGCTGGCGCAGCGGCACGGACGTGACCGCGTCGTCGCCTGGCAGCGCGCACTCAACGACTCCATCGACGAGGTGATCGACGTCGCGGCCCGTGAAGGCATCGACGCCGACATCGTCAAGGGCGGCACGCTTCACATCGCCCGCAACGCGGCGCAGGCCGCGCGGCTGGCCGCGGAAGCAGATGACGAGCTCAGCTGGAAGGTCGACGGAATCGCTGTGCTGACGAAAGCGCAAGCCGCCGAACGGATCCGGTTCGCTCGTGTGACCACGGCCTACCACAACCCGCACTGTGCCCGGATCCAACCCGCACGCCTGGCGCGAGGCTTGGCCGACGCAGTGCAGCGGCTGGGCGTCGACATCTACGAGCAGTCCCCGGTCACCGCGATCGACCGCGGCAGGGCCACCACCGGGCGCGGCACCGTCAACGCGCCGATCGTGCTGCGGGCGACCGAAGGCTTCACCGCCAAACTGGCGGGCCTGCGCAGGCGCTGGCTGCCGATGAACAGCTCGATGATCGCGACGGCGCCGATTCCCGACGAGCTCTGGGACGAGATCGGTTGGGACGGTTGCGAAACCGTCGGTGACACCGCGCACGGGTTCTTCTACGCGCAGCGCACTGCCGACAACCGCATCGCGATCGGCGGCCGTAGTGTGCCCTACCGCTACGCCTCCCGCACCGACGTCGACGGGCGTGTCCCCGAACGTACGATCACCCAACTGGCCCACACACTGCGCGCGGTGCTGCCGCAGGTTCGTGATGTGCCGATCGCACACGGCTGGTGCGGCGTGCTCGCGGTGCCGCGCGACTGGTCGGCCGGCGTCGCGCTCGACAAGAGCACCGGATTGGGTTGGGCCGGTGGATATGTCGGCCACGGCGTCACCGCGACGAACCTCGCCGGCCGCACCCTGGCCGATCTCGTGCTCGACCGACAGACTCCGTTGGCGGCATTGCCGTGGGTGGGCCACCAATCACCGAACTGGGAGCCCGAGCCATTGCGCTGGCTCGGTGTGCGCAGCATGTATGCGGCCTACAAGCTGGCCGACTGGCATGAGAACCGCGGCAGGCAGACCACGTCGCCGATCGCCATCGTCGCCGACAAGATCGCCGGACGCCCTTAGCCGGCCTCCGCCCTGGCCTTCAGCCTCTCCAACGTGACCTTGATGTGCTCGGCGTTGGCGGCTGCCCGGTCGGACACGCCGGTCGTGAGCCCGGCGGGCTTGCGGATCCATCCAGGCCGTTTGTCCCACGTCCGCTCGGTGACGGTGCAGCCGTCGTCGGTGGGGGTCAGCTCATAGCGCCAATGCGCGACCGGCACGACACCGAAAGTCTTGACGTCGAAGGCGAATGTACGTCCGGGATCGGCATCGGTGACCGTGCACGTCGTCGTCCATTTGTGGTTCTCGTGGCGGTTGCGGCCACGGAATTTGGCGCCGGGCGTGGCGCTGGTGCCCTTGCGCCACGCCATCTCCTCGACCTCTTCACCCAGCGTCGCAAGGGTCGGGAGGTCGGTGAGCAGCTCATAGATGGCGGTGGGCGGGGCGGAGATCTTCACCGACGCCTCGACAGTGGCGGGTCCGAGAACAGGCATAGTGCAAATCGTATCCGCGCACGCGGAACAGGTGTGGCGCTTGCCACGTTGGCCCAGATATGACCACCAAACCCGTCCGCGAGCCCTCCGCCGACCACCCGATCACCGTCGAGCCCACCGGCAGGCACGTCGTCGTGACGGTCAACGGCGAGGTCGTCGCCGAGAGCGACAACGCGCTGACGCTGCAGGAGTCGACGTATGCGGCGGTGCAGTACATCCCGCTCGCTGACATCGTGCAGTCGGTGTTGACGTCGAGCGACACCACGTCGTACTGCCCCTACAAGGGCGACGCCCGCTACTACCACGTCACCACCGCGGCGGGCGCGATCGTCGAAGACGCCATCTGGAGCTACGAGCAGCCGTATCCGGCCGTCGCCGACATCGCCGGCCACGTCGCGTTCTATCCCGACAAGGCCGATGTCACTATTGGCTGAAATGCGTGGCACCGCCGTCGAAACCAGCGTGGAGTTCCCGGGACCGGTCAGTCCCTCCTACACGCTGTCGCCGTTACGCCGCGGCGGCGGCGACCCGTGCTACAAGACGACGTCCGACGGGGCCATCTGGCGCACCAGCCTGATGCGCACGGGGCCGGTGACCGCGCGGATCAGCAGGGCAGACCCCCGCACTATCGCCGGCGAGGCGTGGGGCGCCGGGGCGGCGGAGTTCGCCGACGGGTTCGCCGCCCTGCTTGGCGCGCACGACGACGCGAGCGGTTTCGTCCCGGCCGACCCGACGCTCGCCGAGGCGCACCGGCGGGTGCCGCATCTGCGCCTGGGCCGCACCGGACGGGTGCTGGAAGCGCTGATCCCGGCGGTCATTGAACAGCGGGTGGCGGGCAAGGACGCGTTTCGGGCATGGCGGGTGCTGGTCACCAAATTCGGTTCACCCGCGCCGGGCCCGGCGCCCGCGCGCATGCGTGTGCCACCACCTGCCGACGTGTGGCGACGGATCCCGTCCTGGGAGTTCCACCTGGCCAACGTCGACCCGGGCAGGGCGCGCACGGTCGTCGGCTGCGCACAGCGGGCCGATTCGCTCGAACGGCTTGTGACGCGGCCCGCGGAGCAGGCGCGCCAGGCGTTGACCTCCCTGCCGGGGGTCGGCATATGGACAGCCGCCGAGACGGCGCAGCGGGCGTTCGGCGACGCCGACGCCCTGTCTGTCGGCGACTACCACCTGGCGAAGGTGGTCGGCTGGAGCCTGCTCGGACATCCGATCGACGACGAGGCCATGATCGACCTGCTTGCACCGGTCCGTCCCCACCGCCACCGCGCGGTCCGTCTCCTCGAAGTCAGCGGCCTGGCGCGCAACCCGCGGTTCGGCGCCCGGCAGGCCATTCCGAAGCTGGCCGATTTGTGACGTCGCCCGCGGCGTGATTACCGCGTGGTGGGCTCGGGTAGACCCGAAGAGACATCGCCCCGGTCCATCACGTGCGAAGGAGCTTTCGATGACTCAGTTCACAGTCCCCGGCCTGTCGAACAAGCAGAGCAATGAGGTCGCCGAGCTGCTACAGAAGGCGCTGAGCCGGTACAACGATCTGCACCTCACGCTCAAGCACGTTCACTGGAATGTGGTCGGTCCGAACTTCATCGGCGTGCACGAGATGATCGACCCGCAGGTGGAGCTGGTGCGCGGTTACGCCGACGAGGTCGCCGAGCGGATTGCCACGCTGGGCAAGTCGCCATTGGGTACGCCAGGAGCCATCATCAACGACCGGACGTGGGATGACTACTCGGTGGAACGCGACACCGTCCAGGCCCACCTGGCGGCGCTTGACCTGGTCTACACGGGCGTCATCGAGGACACCCGCAAGTCCATCGAGCGGACCGAAGAGCTCGATCCGGTGACCCAGGACATGTTGATCGCCCACGCAGCCGAATTGGAGAAGTTCCAGTGGTTCGTGCGCGCTCACCTCGAGAACGCCGGTGGCCAGCTCGCCAATCAGGGCGCCAAGACCGAGAAGGCTGCCGCGAACCGGGCCAAAAAGAAGGCACCGGTCAAGTAGGACCGGGTCCGTCCAACGCGTCGTCCCGTACCGGTTCGGTGGCGAGTTCGCCCGCCTTACCGAAGAGGTAGGGGTACGCCAGCCCTGCAATCGCCGCGCCAACCAGGGGGGCGAGCCAGAACACCCACAGTTGCGCGGGTGCGCCGGCACCGTTGAAGAACGCGACGCCCGTGGACCGTGCAGGGTTGACCGAGGTGTTCGAGATCGGGATCGAGATCAGGTGGACCAGGGTCAGGGTCAAGCCGATCGACAGCCCGGCGAAACCTTTTGAGGCGGGCCACCTGTCGTCGGTCGAGCCCAGGATCACCAAGAGGAACACCGCGGTGAGGATGATCTCGATGATGAGGACGGCGGTGAGCGAATAGCCGCCGGGGGAGTGCTCGCCGTATCCATTGGCGGCCATGTTGCCGGTGGCCTCGAAACCGTCCTTGCCTTTGGCCACAACGAGAATCACCGCTCCCGCCACCAGACCACCGACGACCTGCACGACCCAGTAGCCGGGCAGGGCCTTCCATTCCACGCGGCGCGCCAGCGCCGCCCCGAGCGTGACCGCCGGGTTGAAATGGCCGCCGGACACCGTGCCGAACGCATACACGCCGGTGAGCACGGTGAGGCCGAATGCCAGTGCGACGCCGAGAAATCCGACGCCGAGCGAGGTGCCGTCCGAGGACGCGAACTTGGCCGCGAACACGGCGCTGCCGCAGCCGCCGAGCACCAGCCAGAAGGTGCCGATGAATTCTGCGACCAGACGGTGCAGCATGGTCGGTGGTGTCATGGTCGCCAGGGTGCGCGCGCGACGACCCCGTTGAAGAGGTTGTTGCCGAATTGTTTTGGGACCGCAATTGTCGTGATCGCGCGGTGCTTACTTCGTTTCGGGCATGCGTTCACGCAGGCTGTCATAGATCGGCGGGGAATTGAGGCGCCACGCGGCCAGCACCGCGGCGGCGGTAGCGGCCATCATCGGCACTAACGTCTCGGTGGTGGCGGTCATTTCGGTGACCACCACCATCCCGGTCAACGGTGCACGCACCGCTGCCCCGAAGAGGGCGGCCATTCCGACCAGGGCCATGGGCACCGCCAATTGCGTTGTGCCGCCGGGCCAGACGGCACCGAAACCCGCAATGAACACCAGGCCCCATAACGCGCCGACCGCCAGCAACGGGGCGAAGAGCCCGCCGGGAACCGCGGCCGAATACGACAGTGGGCCGGCGACTAACCGCACCAGGAGGATCGCGACGGCGGCAGAGACCGCGATGTGTCCGCCGCCGAGGATCCGCTGCGTCAGATCGTCGCCACCACCCACCGCAAGGGGGTGAGCGAACATCGCGCCACCGATGAGTGCGCCGATCACGGCGGCTTTGGCGACCGTGGGTATGCGCTGGATCGCCGCGACGTGGTCGAGGGACCACAGGATCAGCCTGTTGTAGGCAGCGCCGACGCATCCGGTGAGAAGCCCGAAGACGACGAACAGCGGCAACCACGCGAGTGCCGGTGCGCCGCCGACGGACGCGACGTGGAAGTCGGCATGGTTGCCCAGCACCCAGCGAGAACAGCTCACCGCGGTGACGGCCGCGAAAAGCGTTGCGAGCACGGCCTTTACCCGAAACGACTTGGTGACCTCTTCAAGGGTGAACAGCGTGCCGCCGATCGGCGCGTTGAACGCGACCGCCAGGCCCGCGCCGCCGAGCGCTGTCTGCATCATCCTGACTTCGGCGTCGGGCAGGGCAGCGCGCCGCGCTGCTTCGGCCCCGATGGCCGCCCCCATGTGCACTGTGGGCCCCTCGCGGCCGAGCACCAACCCGGAGCCGATGCTCAGCACGCCGCCGACGAACTTCGCCGGGAGCAGCCGGATCGGCGGCGGTCGGGCTTCGCCGCGGAAGACGGCCTCGACGTGTTGAATGCCGCTGCCGGCGGCCAACGGCTCCCACCGGACGATCAGGGCGGCCAGCGTCGCGCCTGCCGCGGCAGCCGCGATCGGCACCAGCCAGCTGGGCCCCGGCAGGTCGTGTGCCCAGTCGACCAGGTCGATGCGCCAGCGGTCGGCCGTCTGCAGACACCAGCGGAATGCGGCACCGACGAACCCGATGAGGACACCGGCCACCAGCGCCGTGAGGCAGATGCGGACAGCACCCCGGGGGGAATCGTCGGGCTGATCGGGATCTTCCACCGGCTGGCCGCTGCGCGGATCAGTAGCCCAGGCCAAGCAACTGCGCGCCGAGCTGCTCGGCGAGGGCCTGCTGGGTGCGGATCAGCTCGAGCTCGTGTCCCACCTGCGCGCGAAGTGCCCGGATAACGGCGATCTCGGCGGCGGGTGCACCGGTCAGCTGGTCGAGCGCGTCCGACGCCGACGACGCGACGTCGAGGGCCGACCCGGATGCCGTATGGGCGGCGGTCACCGCCTCGGCGGCATCCTGCAGGCGCCGGCCGAGCTCGGATTCGACGCCGGACAGATGGTCCAGTGCTTCTCGGGTGCCGTGCGCGAAGTCGGCGTAGCCGGTGATCGCGTCGCCGGTCATCGAGGCGGCCTGCTCCTGACCGGAGCGGATGGTGTCGGTGATGTCGGTCAACCGGTCGGGGGTAGCGGCGGCCGCGTCCGGGTCGGCGGTGCCGAACAATGTGTGCGCCCGCGACAACACGTCGCCGACGTTGCGAACGAGATCGGGCAGTGCCACGGGCCCAGTATCAGCCATCGAGCGAGGTGATGAGGGCATTCAGGGTGGCGGCGTCGGCCTCAGTGGCCGGTTCGCCCGCTTCGACCGCGTCGACGAGCTCCGTGGGAAGGCCCGCCGCGTTGGCGGTCTCGGCCGCCGACAGGTTGGCGCGTCGGCGCGCGGCGTAGAGCCGCTGGCCGAGCGTTGCCCCCGGCGCGGCGGCCGCACGGAACATCAGGTCGTCGTAGCTGCTCCGGACCGTCTTCAGCGCCAGCACCACGTCGGGCGTGCCGCGGCTGCGCTGGGCGGCGCGGGCCACCACCGCTTCGAGCTTGCGCAGATCGGCCAGGATGACCGTGACGCGCGAGGAGAACTCCGCGTCGTCGTCGGGAGGCAGCGATTCGATGGCCGCGCCGAAGGTCTTCATGGCCACCTCGACCGCGCCGACGATCAGCGAGGCCGCCCCGTCGTCGGCGGGCGGCGCCGTCGCAGCCCCGGGAACCGGACCGCCATACCGTATCGTCGCTATGGTTCCGGCGGGCCATTGCAGGATCTCCTCGAGCTTGGCCCGCGTCCGTTCCCTCGGCCAGCTGCGGCCCTTCTCGAACGCGATAAGCGCACCGGCGTTGATGATCTTGTACTTCGCGAGATTCCGCTGTTTGATGTCCAATTCACGACGCCGGGCGGCAACCGCGGCACCAGCGCGGGCGATGCCCGGATCGCCGGCGTCCTCGTCCACCCGCCCAGTGTAGCCAGCAGAACCGGCCGCGACGGGCCAACCTCGCCGAGCCGCAAAACCGGTAGCAAGTGTTGCGCTGCTACGGAAAGAACGCTACGTTTTCCTTAACGGCCGGCGAGCGAGAGGAACGGGCCATGACCGTCATGATCGACCTACCTGTACTGACCGACGGCCAGATCGGCGCGTGCACTCAAGACCCGGAACGGTGGATGACCGCAACCGACGACCAGACCAAGGCGGTCTGCCGGTCCTGCCCGCGGCGCTGGCTGTGTGCGAAGGAGGCCTGCGAGATGCCCGGCGCCCAGGGCATGTGGGCCGGTATTCACATTCCCGAGGGCGGACGGGGTCGCACGTTCGCGCTCAAGCAACTGCGCTCGCTTGCCGAGCGCGGCGGATACCCCGTTCACCGCTGATCAGCCCGCTGCCTGCCCGCTCGTGAGGGGTGAGCGGGCGGGCTACTCTAAGAAACTGGATAGGCTTTCCAGCAAACGAACAAGATCGTCTTTTCCCTTGTAATAGGCGGCCGGGATCGACCGCAGCAATCTCGATTAGTGATGTTCGTCGCACCCGTACCCGCGGTGCCGACCGGGCCAGTCCGCCTCCGATCACCCAAAGGCTAAGGCGCGCAAGGGCTTCGCCCGTATCATGGCAGCACATGGGGCAGCGTTGCCGCGGTGGCCGGGCGGGCTAGTTAGGTGCGACTAAGTTGGCATGTCAGCCGGGGTTTGTCATATCGTTTTCCCCACTTGTGCCGAGTGGGGTAGGGGTCGTCGTTCAGTGCTGCACGGAGGCGCCCTCCACGCATGACCGGCTAACGCCGTCGTCGACGGCCAGCACAGATTTTCCGTAGGTGTTTTGAAGGGCTAGGTGGGAATGGCGCCCGTACAGCCAGGGCTGTTTCGCTCCTCGCGTGCGCGCGGGCTATATGACCCCGCGTTCGAGCATGATGCGTGCGGCGTCGCCATGGTCGCGGACATGCATGGCCGCCGTAGCCGCGACATCGTCGACATGGCCATCACGGCCCTGGTCAACCTCGAGCACCGCGGCGCCCAGGGCGCCGAGCCGCACACCGGCGACGGTGCGGGCATCCTGCTGCAGGTGCCCGATGACTTCTTGCGAGAAGTCTGCGAAAAGGAAGCCTTCGAGCTGCCCGAAGCCGGCAGCTACGCCACGGGCATTGCGTTTCTGCCGCAGTCGTCGAAGGACGCGGCGACGGCATGTGAAGCCGTCGAAAAGATCGCCGAGGCCGAGGGCCTGGAGGTGCTGGGTTGGCGAGAGGTGCCCACCGACGACTCGTCGCTCGGTGCCCTGGCGCGCGACGCCATGCCGACGTTCCGGCAGGTGTTCATCGCGGGCGCGAGTGGCATGGAGCTCGAGCGTCGCGCCTATGTAGTGCGCAAGCGCGCCGAACACGAACTCGGCACCAAGGGCCCCGGCCAGGACGGGCCCGGGCGCGAAACCGTCTATTTTCCAAGCCTTTCCGGGCAGACATTCGTCTACAAGGGAATGCTGACCACGCCGCAGCTCAAGGCGTTCTACCTCGATCTGCAGGACGACCGGCTGACCAGCGCGCTGGGCATCGTGCACTCGCGCTTCTCGACCAACACGTTCCCGTCGTGGCCGCTGGCCCACCCGTTCCGCCGGATCGCCCACAACGGCGAGATCAACACCGTCACCGGCAACGAGAACTGGATGCGGGCGCGGGAAGCGCTGATCAACACCGACGTGTTCGGCTCGGCCGGCGGCGACGGCCGTGACAAGGGCCGCAGCCTCGACAAGATCGTGCCGGTGTGTACGCCCGGCGCCTCGGACACCGCGCGGTTCGACGAGGTGCTGGAACTGCTTCACCTTGGCGGCCGCAGCCTGCCGCACGCGGTACTGATGATGATCCCGGAGGCGTGGGAGCGCAACGAGTCGATGGACCCCGCGCGCAGGGCGTTCTACGAGTACCACGCGTCGCTGATGGAGCCGTGGGACGGCCCCGCGTCGATGACCTTTACCGACGGCACCGTGATCGGCGCCGTGCTGGACCGCAACGGCCTGCGCCCGTCGCGCATCTGGGTGACCAAGGACGGCCTGGTGGTGATGGCCTCCGAGGCTGGCGTGCTTGACCTCGACCCGTCGACCGTCGTCAAGAAAATGCGGCTGCAGCCGGGCCGCATGTTCTTGGTCGACACGTCCAAGGGACGCATCGTCGACGACGAGGAGATCAAGGCCGAGCTGGCCGCCGAGCATCCCTACCAGGAATGGCTCGACGCCGGTCGGTTCAAGCTCGACGAACTGCCGCCTGGCGACTACGTACGTATGCCGCATCACCGGGTTGTCTTGCGCCAGCAGATCTTTGGCTTCACCTACGAGGAACTCAACCTGCTGGTGGCGCCGATGGCGCGCACCGGTGCCGAGCCGATCGGCTCGATGGGCACCGACACTCCCGTCGCCGTGCTCTCGGAGCGGCCGCGCATGCTCTACGACTATTTCCAGCAGCTGTTCGCCCAGGTGACCAACCCGCCGCTGGACGCCATCCGCGAAGAGGTGGTGACCAGCCTCCAGGGCACCCTCGGCCCGGAGGGCGACCTGCTCAACCCGACGGCCGACTCGTGCCGCCAGATCGTGCTGTCGCAGCCGATCCTGCGCAACGCCGAACTGTCGAAGCTGATGTGCGTCGACCCCGATCACGAGATCCGCGGCCACAAGCACGGCATGCGCGCAGCGGTGATCCGGTGCCTGTACCCGGTGAACCGCGGCGGCCAAGGCCTCAAGGAGGCGCTCGACAACGTCAGGGCACGGGTGTCGGCGGCGATCCGCGACGGCGCGCGCATCATCGTGCTGTCCGACCGGGAGTCCGATGAGTCGATGGCGCCCATCCCGTCGCTGCTGAGCGTGTCCGCCGTACACCACCATCTGGTCCGCGACCGCACCCGCACCCAGGTCGGCCTGGTCGTCGAGGCGGGCGACGCCCGCGAGGTGCACCACATGGCCTGCCTGGTTGGTTTCGGCGCCGCCGCGATCAACCCGTACATGGCGTTTGAGTCGATCGAGGACATGGTCGACCGCGGCATCATCACCGGCATCAGCAGCGACCAGGCCAAGGCGAACTATGTCAAGGCCGCGGGTAAGGGCGTGCTGAAGGTGATGTCGAAGATGGGCATCTCGACGCTGGCGTCCTATACCGGCGCGCAGCTGTTCCAGGCGGTCGGCATCAGCCAGGCCGTGCTCGATGAGTACTTCACGGGCCTGACGTGCCCGGTCGGCGGCATCGACCTCGACGACATCGCCGACGACGTGGCGCGCAGGCACGCGTTGGCCTACCTGGACCGGCCCGACGAGTGGGCCCACCGCGAGCTCGAGGTGGGCGGCGAGTACCAGTGGCGCCGCGAGGGCGAGTACCACCTGTTCAACCCGGACACGGTGTTCAAGCTGCAGCACTCCACCCGCACCGGCCAGTACGACATCTTCAAGGAGTACACCAAGCTGGTCGACGACCAGAGCGAGCGGATGGCGTCGCTGCGCGGTCTCCTGAAGTTCAAAGACGGTGAACGCCCCCCGGTGCCGATCGACGAGGTCGAGCCGGCCAGCGAGATCGTCAAGCGATTCTCTACCGGCGCGATGAGCTACGGATCGATCTCCGCGGAGGCGCACGAGACGCTGGCAATCGCGATGAACCGCCTTGGCGGGCGGTCGAATTCGGGCGAGGGCGGCGAGGCCGTCAGCCGGTTCGACCGTGACGAGAACGGCGACTGGCGGCGCAGCGCGATCAAGCAGGTGGCATCCGGCCGGTTCGGCGTCACCAGCCACTACCTGTCCAACTGCACCGACATCCAGATCAAGATGGCCCAGGGGGCGAAACCCGGTGAGGGCGGCCAGCTTCCGGGTAACAAGGTGTACCCGTGGGTGGCCGAGGTGCGGCACTCCACACCCGGCGTCGGCCTGATCTCCCCGCCGCCGCACCACGACATCTACTCGATCGAGGATCTCGCCCAGCTGATCCACGACCTGAAGAACGCGAACCCGCAAGCCCGTGTGCACGTCAAGCTGGTCTCCGAAAACGGAGTGGGAACGGTGGCAGCCGGCGTGTCGAAGGCGCACGCCGACGTCGTGCTGATCTCCGGTCACGACGGCGGCACCGGGGCCACGCCGCTGACGTCGATGAAGCACGCGGGCGCGCCGTGGGAGCTCGGGCTCGCCGAGACGCAGCAGACGTTGCTGCTCAACGGGCTTCGCGACCGCATCGTCGTCCAGGTGGACGGCCAGCTCAAGACCGGCCGCGACGTCGTCATCGCCGCGCTGCTGGGTGCCGAGGAGTTCGGCTTCGCCACCGCGCCGCTGGTGGTGTCGGGCTGCATCATGATGCGTGTCTGCCACCTCGACACCTGCCCCGTCGGCGTGGCGACCCAGAATCCGACGCTGCGCAAGCGGTTCGCGGGCAAGCCGGAGTTCGTCGAGAACTTCTTCATGTTCATCGCCGAGGAAGTGCGGGAAATGATGGCTCAGTTGGGCTTCCGCACCGTCAACGAGATGGTCGGCCAGGTTGGCTCGCTGGATACCACACAGGCCGCCGAGCACTGGAAGGCTCACAAGCTCGACCTGGCGCCGGTGCTGCACGAGCCGGAGTCGGCGTTCATGAACCAGGACCTGTACTGCAGCTCGCGTCAGGACCACGGTCTGGACAAGGCGCTGGACCAGCAGCTGATCGTGATGTGCCGGGAGGCGCTGGATTCGGGCACGCCTGTGCGCTTCTCGACCACGATCGCCAACACCAACCGCACGGTCGGCACGATGCTCGGTCACGAGCTCACCAAGGCTTATGGGGGAGAAGGGCTTCCCGACGGGACCATCGACATCACGTTCGACGGGTCGGCGGGCAACAGCTTCGGTGCATTCGTGCCGAAGGGCATCACCCTGCGGGTGTACGGCGACGCCAACGACTATGTCGGCAAGGGGCTTTCGGGCGGACGGCTTGTCGTACGCCCATCCGACAACGCGCCTGAAGACTACGTCGCCGAGGACAACATCATCGCAGGCAACGTGATCCTGTTCGGCGCCACCAGCGGGCAGGTCTTCCTCCGCGGTGTGGTCGGCGAGCGGTTCGCGGTGCGCAACTCCGGCGCACACGCGGTGGTCGAGGGCGTCGGCGACCACGGATGCGAGTACATGACCGGCGGGAAGGTGGTCATCCTCGGAGCATGCGGCCGCAACTTCGCGGCCGGCATGTCCGGCGGGGTGGCCTACGTCTACAACGTCGACGGCACCTTCGAGCAGAACCTCAACTCCGAGATGGTAGACCTCGACGAGATGGACAACGAGGACGTCGAATACTTGCGCGGCATCATCACGGCACACGTCGATGCCACCGATTCCGCTGTGGGGCAACAAATTCTGGCTGACTGGGACAACGAATTGAAGAACTTCGTCAAGGTGATGCCGCGCGACTTCAAGCGCGTACTGCAGGCAATCGCCGACGCGGAGCAAGACGGGGCGGACGAAGACGGCATAGCCACCGCGATCATGGCGGCGGCGAATGGCTGACCCCCGCGGTTTTCTGAAGTACACCAAGCGCGAGACCCCGCAGCGGCGGCCGGTCCCGCTGCGGTTGCGTGACTGGAAAGAGGTTTACGAGGACTTCTCCCACGACATGCTGCGCGAGCAGGCCACCCGCTGCATGGACTGCGGTATTCCGTTCTGCCACAACGGCTGTCCGCTGGGCAACCTGATTCCCGAGTGGAACGATCTGGTCCGCAACGACCGCTGGCGGGACGCGATCGAGCGGCTGCACGCCACCAACAACTTCCCGGAGTTCACCGGCCGGCTGTGTCCTGCGCCGTGTGAGGGTTCCTGCGTGCTGGGGATCAACCAGGATCCGGTCACCATCAAGCAGGTCGAGGTCGAGATCATCGACAACGCCTTCGACGAGGGCTGGGTGGTGCCGCTGCCGCCGAACAAGCTGACGGGCAAGACAGTCGCGGTCGTCGGGTCGGGCCCGGCCGGGCTGGCCGCCGCCCAGCAGCTCACCCGTGCCGGTCACACCGTCACCGTGTTCGAGCGTGCGGACCGCATCGGCGGGCTACTGCGCTACGGCATCCCCGAGTTCAAGATGGAGAAGCGCCACATCGACCGCCGCCTCGAGCAGATGGAGGCCGAAGGCACCCGCTTCCAGGCCAACTGCAATGTCGGCGTGGACATCTCCGCCGAGGAGCTGCGGTCGCAGTTCGACGCGGTCGTCCTGTCCGGCGGTGCGACGGCCTGGCGGGATCTACCCATTCCCGGCCGGGAGCTGGACGGCATCCACCAGGCCATGGAGTTCCTGCCGTGGGCCAACCGGGTGCAGCAGGGCGATCCGGTGACCGACGACGAGGGCCTGCCGCCGCTGCACGCCAAGGGCAAGAAGGTCGTCATCATCGGCGGCGGCGACACCGGCGCAGACTGCCTGGGCACCGTGCACCGGCAGGGCTGCGAGAGCGTGCACCAGTTCGAGATCATGCCGCGGCCGCCGGAAACACGCGCCGACTCGACGCCGTGGCCGGTTTATCCGCTGATGTTCCGGGTGTCCTCGGCCCATGAAGAGGGCGGCGAGCGCGTGTACTCGGTGAACACCGAGGAGTTCATCGGCCGCGACGGCAAGGTCACCGGCCTGCGCGGGCACGAGGTGCAGATGGTCGGCGGCAGGTTCGAGAAGGTCGACGGCACCGAGTTCGAGATGGAAGCCGACCTGGTGCTGCTGGCGATGGGCTTCGTCGGGCCCGAGCGCGAAGGCCTGCTGACCGACCTGAACGTCGAGCTGACCGACCGCGGCAACGTGGCACGGGACGCCGACTTCGCCACCTCGGTGCCGGGTGTTTTCGTCGCCGGTGACATGGGGCGTGGACAGTCGCTGATCGTGTGGGCCATCGCCGAGGGCCGCGCGGCCGCCGCGGGCGTCGACCGGTTCCTGATGGGCAACACAGTGCTACCTGCGCCGATCAAGCCCACCGCCGTCCCCCAGCGCTGACGCGACACGCCCGCCAATGAGCGGGTTTTCGCGCCCGCACGCGCGACAGTAAGTGCCATGCAACTGGACCGGCGGCACTTTCTGGTGGCGCTTTCTGCGGTGACGGTCGGCGCCATGGGGTTGACCCGGTGTAGCACGGCCGCGCAGCCCCGCGCCACCGAGGCGACCCCGGTCGCCGTCGAACAACCGCCACCGCTTCTGCCGCCGCCCCCGCGCGTGGCGCGAATTCCGCTGCCGGGTGGCGGCATGCTTGCCACCCTGCCCGACGGCGGGGACCTCTTGGCGCTGACCGTCGATGATGGTGTCAGCAGCGATGTGGTGCGGCTCTACACCGAGTTCGCCAGGGACACCGGTGTGCGGCTGACGTACTTCGTCAACGGCGCCTACCGGTCGTGGACGGAGAACCAGGCGCTGTTGCGGCCGCTCGTCGACAGTGGGCAGATCCAGCTCGGCAACCACACCTGGTCTCATCCGGACCTGACGAAGTTGCCGTTAACCGCTGTGGCAGAAGAGCTTCGGCACACCCACGACTTCCTGTGGAAGGCCTACGGCGTGGACGCCCGGCCCTACTTCCGGCCGCCCTACGGCGCGCACAACGCCAACGTCGACACGGTCTGCGGCGAGCTCGGATACACCGCGGGCACATTGTGGTCGGGCTCGTTGGAGGACCACGTGGTGCTGCCGGCCGAGGAGATCGTCAAGATGGCCGAGAAGTACTTCACGCCGGGTTCGATCGTGATCGGACACCTCAACCACGAGCCGGTCACCCACGTCTACGGCCGGCTCGTCGACCTCATCCGGGAGCGCCGGTTGCGCACCGTCACCCTGAATGATGTGTACGTCAGCTGAACAACATCTGTCACTTCTGCATCAATAAAATCATCTGCTTTTTAACCGGCGCGCCTAATTCTGTTTGCCAGATCAGCGTTATTTAATGACTTGGTGAGGGCGCTGCGGTAACGTAGTGCCTCGGTTCAGCAATTGCTATACCGCAGGAGTGATCGACGTGTACCTCAACCCACTCTCCCGCTCACGGATGAGTCGAATCGCCTGGTCATTGTTCCGCCACCCCGTGAAGTGCCGTGAGTACCCGGCGAAGGCCGAGCGCCTGATCACTGCCGACGAACTCGTCCGTTACGGCTTCTAGCAACCGCAAACCCGGTCCGAACGCGGTGTATCGCCGCGATGTGACCAACCCTTTGCCCGACCGTTATATTTTCGTTATCGTCAACCATCTTTGCTGCTCAGCCCCGAATCCCTGATCGCCTCGGCCAGCGGCGCCAACACGGCGGGGTCATGCGGCGGCGGCAGATAGATGATCGCGAGGTCCAGTCCTTCGGCTCCCAGCGCGCCTGCCTCGTCGACCGCCTTGGCGTAATCCAAGTCAGTATCTTCTCCGTTTTTCGCGCGCGCGGATTCCAGCCGAACGTGCGCCGACAGCGTGATCTCCTTCGGGTCGCGGCCGATGTCTTCGCACCGGGCGGCGAGCACGTCGCGCTTGCGCGCAAACTCCTCCGGCGGTCCGCCGACAAAGTTCCAGTGATCGGCGTACTTCGCGGTCAGCGGCAGTGTGCGCTTCTCGCCGCTACCCCCGATGCAGATTGGCGGGTGCGGCTGCTGCGGGCCTTTCGGCTCGTTGCGCGCGTCCTTGAGTTGGTAGTACTTGCCGTCGAAGGTCGTCGTCTCCTTGCTCAGCAGGCTGATGAGCACCTCGCACGCTTCCTCGAACCGGTCGAAGCGTTCCCTGATCGAGCCGAGCTCGATCCCGTAGGCGCCCGATTCCTCCTCGTTCCAGCCGGCACCGATGCCCAGCTCCAGACGACCGTTGGAGATGATGTCCAGCGCCGAAGCCATGTTTGCCAGCACGGCGGGATGACGATAATGGATGCCGGTGACGAGCACCCCGACGCGCAACCGCTTGGTGGCCTGCCCCAGCGCGGTCAGCGTGGTCCAGCCTTCGAGGCAGGGTCCGGTGGAGTCGGAGAAGATCGGATAAAAGTGGTCGAAGGTCCAGCCGGACTCGAAGACGTCTATATCGTCGGCGGCCTGCCAGACGGCCAGCATCTCGTGCCAGGTGGTGTTTTGCGGGGATGTTTTGAAGGCGAATCACACTAGATCAAGGCTAGTCCGGATTTCCTGGGCGTGCGCTGTTAGTCCGGCTCGCCGTACTCGTCGAACCAGTAGGCGAGTTTGCCGCGCCGACTGACCGCGCGGAGCCTGCGCTCGGCCGCGGTGCGCGTCTTCGGGGTGGTGACGATCAGCAGTTCGTCGCCCGCCGCTATGCGGGTCTGGGGCTGCGGGACGAAGGTGTGGCCGTTGCGGATGATCAGCGTGATGACGCTGGGGTCGGGCAACCGCAGTTCCAGGACGGTGACGCCGTGCAACCGCGACGGCGACTGCACCCGCATCGTCAGCAGCTCGGCCTCCAGCACATCCAGCGGCGCCGCTTCGACCTGGATCTCGCGGGTCGCCTCGCGCGGGATCAGCCCCAGCCGGTGGGCCAGCAGCCGCAGGCTGGGTCCCTGCACCAAGGTGAACACCACCACCAGGACGAAGACGATATTGAGCAGCCTGATGGCGTCGTCGACGCCCGCGACGATCGGGAACGTCGCCAGCACGATGGGAACCGCGCCGCGCAGCCCGGCCCAGGACAGGAAAACCTGCTCCTTCCAGGGCACGCGGAAACCGGCCAGCGAGATGAGCACCGACGCCGGCCTCGCGATCAGCAACAGCACCAACCCGATGATGATCGCCGGCACCAGGTCGCGGCCGAGGTCGCTGGGGTCGACCAACAACCCGAGCAGGACGAACAACCCGATCTGGGCGAGCCAGCCCAGCCCCTCGGCGAAGGACCGCGTCGCCGAGCGGTGCGGAAGCCCCGAGTTGGCCAGCACCACCGCGGCCAGATACGCGGCGAGGAAGCCGCTGGCGTGGGCGCTGCCCGCCGCGGCGAACGCCACCATGCCGAGCCCGAAGTTGGCCAGGGGATACAGCCCCGATGCCGGAAGCGCGATGCGGCGCAACGCGAGCGAGCCGAGCACCCCGCAGCCCAGCCCGATCGCCGCACCGGCGCCCAACTCGTAGGCCAGTTCACCGACCGTGTGCAACGGCGCCAGGTCCAGCGGCGTCTGGGAAAACATCAGCACGAGGATGACGGCGGGCGCGTCGTTGAAACCGGACTCGGCCTCGAGCATCCCGGCCAGCCGTCTCGGTAGCGGCACGACCCGCAGCACCGAGAACACCGCGGCGGCGTCGGTCGAGGAGACGATGGCGCCAAGCAGCAGCGCGAGTTGCCAATCCATGCCCAACAGCAGGTGTGCGCCCGCAGCGGTGATCACCATGGACACTGCGACCCCGACCGTCGCCAGCATGGCCGCCGGCGCCAGCACGCGCCGAATGTCGGAGAACCGGGTCGTGAGGCCGCCCTCGATGAGGATGATGGCCAGCGCCACCGTGCCGAGATGGTCGGCAAGAAGGTAATTGTCGAAGTGCAGACCCAGCCCGTCTTCGCCGACGATGACACCGACACCGAGGAACAACAACAGGCTCGGTAAGCCGACGGTGGTGGCCGCGCGCGTGGCGATGATGCTGGCCAATAAAACGAGTCCGCCGGCCAGCAGCACCAGATACAGCTGCTGCAAAGTCATTTCATCCCGCAGTTAACCAGTAGGGCCACGCATGGGTCAGTATGACTTTGTGTTCCGAGTGTTCCGAAGCAGACCGCGCTGGAGAACGTCGGCGAAACCGGTCGACGAACGCGCGACGATGCGCGTGGCCATCGCGGGCGCCGGGGCGATCGGCCGGTCTGTTGCAATGGAACTGCTCGCCTACGGCCACAAGATCCTGCTGATCGAGAACAATGTGCGGCATTACGAACCGCAGACGGTACCGGACGCGGACTGGCTGCTGGCCGATGCGTGCGAGCTGTCGTCGTTGGAGGACGCCGAAATACAGCGTTGCGATGTCGTCATCGCCGCCACCGGCGACGACAAGGTGAACCTCACGTCGTCGTTGCTCGCCAAGACCGAGTTCGGGGTGCCGCGGGTGGTTGCGCGGGTGAACGACGCCCGCAACGAATGGCTGTTCAGCGACGCCTGGGGTGTCGACGTCGCGGTGTCCGCGCCACGTGCGCTGGTGGCCGCGATCGAGGGCGCGATCGACATCGGCCACGTGGTGAGCCTGATGGAGCTGCGGCAGGGGCAGGTGAGCCTGGGCAAGCTGCGGTTGCCCGCCGATGATCCGATGGTTGGCAAGCACGTGCGAGACATTCCGCTGCCCGAGAACACGGCGTTGGCGCTGCTCATCCGCGACAGCGGGGTGATCGTGCCCCAGCCCGACGAGGTGCTGCAGGCCGATGACGAGATGTTGTTCTTCGCCGGTGGCACCGTCGAGGACCAGGTGCGCGCCCTCGTTCACGGGGCGACGAAACCGCTGCGCGGGCGGTAGCGGGCACACTGGGGTCATGGATCCTGCCCTCGCCCTCCGCCAGATCGCGTACTACAAGGACCGCGCCCGCGAGGATCCGCGACGGGTGATGGCCTACCGCAACGCGGCCGACATCGTCGAAGCACTCAGCGACACCGAGCGGGAACGCCATGGCGCTGCCAACAGCTGGCAGTCGCTGCCGGGAATCGGGCCCAAGACGGCCAAGGTCATCGCCCAGGCGTGGTCGGGTGGTGAACCGGATCTGCTCGTCGAATTGCGCTCCAGTGCAAAGGATTTCGGTGGCGGAGAGATCAGGGCTGCCCTGCGCGGCGATCTGCACGTGCACTCCAACTGGTCCGACGGATCGGCGCCGATCGAGGAAATGATGCTTGCGGCAAGGGATTTGGGCCACGAGTACTGCGCGCTGACCGATCATTCGCCCCGCCTGCGGATCGCCAACGGGTTGTCCCCGGAGCGACTGCGCGAGCAGCTCGACGTCATCGACGAACTGCAGCAGACCGTCGCGCCGCTGCGCATTCTCACCGGCATAGAGGTCGACATCCTCGAAGACGGTTCGCTCGATCAGGAGCCCGAGCTGTTGGAGCGCCTCGACGTGGTGGTGGCCAGCGTGCACTCCAAGTTGGCGATGGACAGACCGGCGATGACGCGGCGGATGCTTAAGGCCGTGGAGAATCCGCACACCGACGTCCTCGGCCACTGCACGGGCCGGCTGGTTACCGGTGGGCGGGGCATGCGCCCCGAGTCGAAGTTCGATGCCGAGAAGGTGTTCACGGCATGCCGGGACAGCGGCACCGCGGTGGAGATCAATTCGCGGCCCGAGCGCCGCGATCCCCCGACCCGACTGCTGAACCTTGCGCTGGAGGTCGGCTGCCTGTTCTCGATCGACACCGATTCGCACGCTCCCGGCCAGCTGGATTTCCTGGGCTACGGCGCGCAGCGGGCGCTGGACGCCAAGCTCCCCGTCGAGCGGATCGTCAATACGTGGCCCGTCGAAGAACTGCTGGCCTGGACCGAGTCCTGATCACGTTTCAGGGTTTCCGGTGCAGGGAAACCGCGCACCATGCCAGAAGAGCGCGGAGCCAAAGAGACCATCAAGGGTGTCATCAAGGACGCCAAGGACAAGGTGAAGGAGACCGTCGAGCGGATTGAGCAGCACAGCCCGAGCTACATCCCCGGTCGGCCGGGGTCGGAGACGCCTTCGTTCACCGAGCCGACCGCTCCCCGGGAACCGTTGCCGCCGAAGCCCGATCAGGGCGGACCGGCACTGCGAACGGCCACTGGTGTCTCGGTCGGAGGCACCCAGACCGCGCGGGGTCAGCAGGGCGAATATCTCACCACCGCCCAGGGCGCCCGGCTCTACGACACCGATCACTCGCTCAAGGCGGGGCAACGGGGGCCGACCCTGCTGCAGGACCATCACCTTCGGGAGAAGATCACCCATTTCGACCACGAGCGCATCCCGGAACGGGTGGTGCACGCCCGCGGCGCCGCTGCGCACGGCGTGTTCCGCGGTAACGGCGCGGCCGAGAAGATCTGCAAAGCGGCGTTCCTGAAGTCCGGTACCGAGACCGATGTCTTCGTCCGTTTCTCGACCGTGCTCGGCTCACGCGGATCGGCCGACACGGTCCGCGACACCCGCGGGTTCGCCACCAAGTTCTACACCGACGAGGGCACGTTCGACCTCGTCGGCAACAACATCCCGGTGTTCTTCATTCAGGACGGCATCAAGTTTCCCGATATCGTCCACGCCGCCAAGCCGCACCCGGACCGGGAGATCCCGCAGGCGCAGAGCGCGCATGACACCTTCTGGGACTTCGTGTCGCTGCACACCGAAGCCCAGGCCCACACCATGTGGAACATGTCCGACCGGGGCATCCCCCGGTCCTACCGGATGATGGAGGGTTTCGGCGTGCACACCTTCCGGCTGACCGCGCCGGATGGTTCGACGTCGCTGGTGAAGTTTCACTGGAAGCCGCGGCTGGGGGTGCATTCGCTGGTGTGGGAGGAGGCGCAGATCGCCGCCGGAATGGATCCGGATCTGCACCGCCGCGACCTGGCCGACGCGATCGAGAAGGGCGCCTACCCGGAGTGGGACCTCGGCGTGCAGGTGATGCCGGACAGCCCGGACCAGATGTACGAGGGCATCGACCTACTCGACCCCACCAAGATCGTGCCCGAGGAACTGGTCCCGGTGCAGGTGATCGGCACCATGCAGCTCAACCGCAATCCCACCAACTTCTTCGCCGAGACCGAACAGGTGGCGTTCCACCCGGGGCATTTGGTACCCGGTATCGACGTCACCGACGATCCGTTGCTGCAGGCGCGGTTGTTCTCGTACCTGGACACGCAGCTCAGCCGACTGGGCGGGCCGAACTTCGGCCAGATCCCGATCAACCGGCCGCACGCTCCGGTCAACGACATGCTCCGCGACGGGTTCCATCAGCATGGTGTGCATCCGGGCGTCGCGCCGTACCGGCCGAATTCGCTCGACGGCGGGTGCCCGTTCCTCGCCGGCGCAGACACCGCCGCGTTCATCGAGGCGCCTGCCGCGGTCGCGGAGTCGACAAAGGTCCGCGCCGCCCCTGCGTCGTACGACGATCACTTCTCGCAGGTCACGATGTTCTACCGCAGCCTGAGCCCGGTCGAGCAGGCTCACGTCGCCGAGGCGTACACCTTTGAGCTGGGCAAGTGCTACGAACAGGCGATCAAGGAGCGCCAGCTCGCGGTGCTGGCCAACATCGACGCCGAGCTGTGCGCGACGGTCGCCGCCGGATTGGGCCTGGAGCCGCCGGCACCGACGGTGCCCCCGACCGAACCCACGGTGATCAGCGAGGCGCTGTCCCAGGTCGGCGGGAACTGGCCGGTCGATGGACGCCTCGTCGGAATTCTCACCGGGCCCGACTCCGATCACGGTGATGTGGCGGCGGTGGTTGCCGCGCTGGGTGCAGCCGACGTGGTGCCCTTGGTGATCGCCCCGCACGGGGGCACCCTCGACCACGACGGCGACAGCGTGCCGGTCTCCCGCACGTATGCCACCTCCCGGTCCATCGAGTTCGACGCCCTGGTCCTGGCCGGCACACCGGCGACCGTTCAGGCGCGGATCCTCGTCGACGAGGCGTTCCGGCACTTCAAGGCGCTGGCTGTGCTGCCGCAGGGTGAGGAGCTGCTCGCTGCAGCGGGGGTGGCGGCAGACGCGGACGGCGTCCTCACGGCTTCGGAGGCCTCGGCGCTTGCGGCCACCCTCTTAGAGGGCCTCGGCGAACACCGGGTGTGGAACCGCGTCGTCGTCGCCTGAGCGGGTCGCCGTCAGTCCGGCAGGTGGGGCATCTCCAGGCCGGGGTCGCGACCGACGAGGACGCCGCGGATGACCGCTGAGTTGCCGTAGCGCTTGCGGACTTCGTCGACGGCGTGGTCGAGCGCGACGGTGTCGGCGGCTTCCTCGAACGGCAGCTCCAACTGCTGGGCGCCGTCGCGGTCGATATTGGACACCGCGAAACCCACCAACGTGAGGCCGCGTTCGGCGATCAGTGGGGCGGCGCCGGACACGAGCTCACGGGCCGCGCCCAGGATGGTGTCGGTCGACGCCGTGGCCCGCGGCATGGTATGGGAGCGGGTGGCCCGGCCGAAGTCGTCAAACCGCAACCGCAGCACCACCGTTCGGCCGGTTCGCCCCGCCGCGCGCATGCGGCGGGTGATCCGGTCGATCAGGTTGATCACCACGGCGTCGACCTCGGCGGCCGACATGGTGTTGCCGCGGCGGCCGAGGGCACGTTGGGCGCCAACCGAACGGCGGCGCACGCCCGTGACCACGCGGCGGCGATCGATGTTGCGGGACAACGCAAACAGCTGACGACCCATTGCGCCGCCGACCATCGAGGCGAGCGTCGACTCGCTGAGCTCGGCGACGTCGGCCACGGTCTCGACGCCGTGTGCGTGCAGTGCCTCTGCGGTCTTGGCGCCAACGCCCCACAATCGGCGCACCGGTAAGGGATGCAGGAACGCCAGTTCGCGGTCAGGAGGCACGAGCAGCAGGCCGTCGGGCTTAGCTTCCTGGCTGGCTACCTTGGCGAGGAACTTGGTGCGGGCGATGCCGACCGTGATCGGGAGGCCGACACGGTCGCGGACCTCAGCGCGCAGGCGCACGGCGATCTCGATGGGCGTCCCTGAGACCCGGCGCAGCCCGGACACGTCGAGAAAGGCCTCATCGATGGAGAGGGGCTCGACGAGCGGGGTGGTATCGCGAAAGACCGCGAACACGGCGTCGCTGGCCTGCGAGTAGGCGCTCATACGCGGCGGTACCACCAAGGCATGCGGGCACAGCTCTCGGGCCTGGCGGCCCCCCATCGCGGTGCGGACACCGTAGGCCTTCGCCTCGTAGCTAGCCGCAAGCACCACGCCGCCGCCCACGATCACCGGCCTGCCGCGCAGGGCCGGGTCGTCACGCTGCTCTACCGATGCGTAGAACGAATCGAGGTCGGCGTGCAGCACACTGGCCTCACCTGACACGACCACATGGTCGCACCGGCGTCCGACAGTCAGACCGAGGCCGCCGGGCCGTAGATGCTGCTCACCCAGATGTGGGCGAGCGTGTCGACGATGCGTTCGCGCGGCACCGAATCCTTCTCGGCGGCGTGCGCGGCGAACATCGTTCGCTCATTCATCAGGTTGAGCGCGATCGCAAGGTCCCGCGCCGGAATGGTGACTGGAGCCGCCCCGCGATCGCGTTCGGCTTGAATGGAATCGGCGGTGTAGCCGATCCACTTCTGCATGAACCGCGACCACATCGTGTGCATCTCGCCGTTGGTCGGCCGCATTTGCCAGCCGGCGAGCAAGACGGCCCGGTGCTCGCCGAACGACTCGAACAGGGCATTGATGGCTCGCCAGACGCCGGCCGGGTCGACCGCCTCGTCCTTCGGGCCCAGTGCCCTGTCCGCACGTTCATCGGCCTCGGCGATGATCCGGTCGAGCAGCGTCAGAAGCACCGCGTCTTTGGACGGAAAGTAGAAGTAGAAAGTCGGCCGGGAGATCCCGGCTCCTTTGGCCAGGTCGTCGACGGAGATCTCGGTGGGCGGCCGCTCCTCGAGGAGCCGTTCGGCGGTCTCGAGTATCGCCAGCTGACGATCGTCGCCGGAGGGCCGGCTGCCGCGGCGACCTCGGGCGATGCGGGGATGGCTGGCAGTTATCACGCGGCCAACTTTACACGGTGTCGAAAGTTTCAACGCACTGTTGACTAGATCGACACCGTGTTGATAGCTTTACACCATGACTGAATTTGTCGACGTCGTCATCGTCGGGGCTGGTATCTCCGGCATCAGCGCGGCATGGCACCTGCAGAACCGCTGCCCGAACAAGAGCTACGTCATCCTGGAGCGGCGGGAGAACCTCGGCGGTACCTGGGACCTGTTCAAGTACCCGGGTCTGCGATCGGACTCCGACATGTACACACTCGGCTTCCGGTTCAAGCCCTACCTCGACGAGCAGGCAATCGCCGAGGGGCCGAAGATCCTCGATTACCTGAAGGAAGCGGCAGCCGAAAACGGCATCGACAAGCACATGCGTTTCGGCCAGAACGTGGTCGGCGCCAACTGGTCCGACGCGGACAACCGCTGGACGTTGACCGTCGAGTCCGGCGGGCAGCGGCGCGAGATCAGTTGCGGGTTCCTGTTCGGCTGCACCGGCTACTACAACTACGCCGAGGGCTACTCGCCCGAGTTTCCCGCGGCCGACGATTTCGAGGGCACCATCGTGCACCCGCAGCACTGGCCCGAGGACCTCGACTACCAAGGCAAGAAGATCGTGGTCATCGGTAGCGGCGCCACCGCCGTCACGCTGATTCCGGCGCTGATCCGGTCGGGGTCGGGGCACGTGACGATGCTGCAGCGCACGCCGACCTACATCGCCGGTATGCCCGACACCGATGCTTTTGCGGCGAAGGCCGCGAAGTGGCTGCCCGAGAAGGCGGCGTACACGGCGATCCGCTGGAAGGCAATCCTGCAGAGCACGATCCAGTATCAGATCGCCCGGAATTTCCCGAACGTCTTCAAGAAGGCCCTGCGCCAAATGGGTGAGCGCAGGCTGCCCGAGGGGTTCGACTACGACAAGCACTTCGTGCCGAACTACAAGCCATGGGATCAGCGGGTGTGCCTGGCACCCAACGGCGATCTGTTCAAAGAAATCCGCAAGGGGCACGCCGACGTCGTCACCGACACCATCGAACGGTTCACCAAGACCGGTATCAAGCTGACCTCGGGTGAGGAGCTTGCCGCCGACATCGTCATCACCGCAACGGGTTTGAACATGCAGCTGCTCGGTGGCCTGAAGCCGACAAAGAACGGCCGGGAAATCGACCTGACGTCGCTGATGACCTACAAGGGCCTGATGTTCTCTGGTATCCCGAACTTCGCGATGACGTTCGGCTACACGAACTCGTCGTGGACGCTGAAGGCCGATCTAGTGTCCGAATTCGTGTGCCGGCTGCTGAATTACATGGACGACAACGGATTCGACCGCGTCGAGCCCCAGCATCCGGGCGACAGCGTGGACGAGCTGCCGTTCATGGACTTCTCACCCGGTTACTTCAAGCGCTCCGAGCATATGTTGCCGAAGTCGGGATCACGGGCTCCGTGGCGGCTCAAGCAGAACTACCTGTTCGACATGCGGATGATCCGGTACGGCAAGGTCGACGAAGAGTCGCTGCAGTTCACGAAACACCGTGCGGCGGTGGCGGCTTCGGCGTAGCGCCTCAGCCGGCGACGACGACGATCCCGTCGTCGTCGCTGTAGGCGACGTCGCCGGGGACGAAGGCGACCCCGCCGAACTCGACGGTGATGTCACGCTCGCCGGCTCCGGTCTTGCTGCTTTTGCGCGGGTTGGTGCCCAGCGCCTTGACGCCGATGTCCAGCGTCCGTAGCGTCGCGGCGTCGCGCACCGCGCCGTTGATGATCAAGCCGACCCAGCCGTTGTCGACGCCGAGCCCGGCGATGACATCGCCGACCAGGGCGCTGTGCAGCGAGCCGTTGCCGTCGATCACCAGCACACCGCCGTTACCCGGTTCGGAGAGAACCGATTTCAGCAAGGCGTTGTCCTCGAAGCACCTGACCGTGGTGATGGGCCCGGCGAATTGCGGGCGGCCGCCGAGCTGCCGCAGCTGCAAATCGCAGCTGCGCACGTCGGGACCGATCTCGTCGACGAGGTCTGCGGTGGCGCGGGGTTCGATGGTCACCCGTCGATGCTAGCGAGCGTGGCGCGCGACAACGATGTCGTGCAGAAACCGCGCCAGCTTGTCGGCCTGATCGCCGTCCAGTCGTCCCTTCGTGAAGTCCGCGGACCGCCGCTGCGATTGCCGCCACGGGTCGGTATCATCCCACCTCTGCTGCACCTCCTCGGCGTACTGCCCGCCAAATGCGGTGGTTCCGAAGATCTCGACCTGTTCCTCCGCGCTGAGCGGAATCCCGTTGCGGTGTGCGCTAATCAGTTCCTCCACTGCCTTGATGGTGTCGCGAAGCCGGTCGGCCTTTTCGGTCAGCAGCGCGTGCTGCCGCTGCAGGTGTGCCATCACATCGGCGTCACAGTCGTCGAGCAGCGTGCGGATCTCGTCTAGCGGCAGTCCGACCGCGCGGTAGACGAGCACGACATGCAGCCGCTCGATGTCGGTGTCGGTGTAGCCGCGATAGCCCGCAGGCGTAGGGACGCCGGGCACCACCAGACCGATGTGGTGGTAGTGGTGCAGGGTGCGCACGGAGACACCCGTGAGGGCGGCTACCTCTCCGACGGTCTTGGCGTCCATGCCGCCAGTGTGGGCTCTGACGTCACGTGAGGGTTCAAGCGCCTTTCCGCCAATCGCTGTCAGTCCTCGCCGTGCCGGCGGATGACCAACACCAACAGGATCGCGAGGACACCCGCGGCAATCGCCGCGGCGATCGGTATCCGCGAGGGTGCGGGTCCGACCAGCGGCGCCGGGGCCGGTCCGGTCGCCGGGTTACTCGCGGCGGCGACTGTCTTTTTGGCCTGTGCCGCGACCTCCTTGGCCGCGTCGGCGACATTGCCCGCGCCGTTGGTGTCAGGCGATTTGGGTGCGGCCTCGGGCGGCGCTTTCTTGGCGGGTGCCTTCTTGGGCGCCCCCTTTTTCGCCGGGGCGGCTTTCTTGGCCGCCTTCGCCGGCACCTTCTTGGGTGTCTTGGCGGGCGCCTTCTTGGCGGCCTTCTTCGCGGCTTTCTTGGCGGACTTCTTGGCCGGAGGGGCCGGAGGCGGCGGTGCTGGCGGCTCGGCGGCGGGCGGCTCGGGCGCAGGCCGCCCGGCAGGCGCAGCGTCTAAGAACTGCGGCGCGGCCGGGGGAGCGCCCCGCTTCTCGTCGGGTCGATCCTGCGGGTCGGCCATCAGGCTGCTCCTTTGCAGTGTCTCGTCCTCAAAGCCATTCCACCCTAACCGGTAACCGACAGCGCGGCGGCCATGGTCAGGGCCACCGTCATGATTGCCAGCTCGGTCAGCGACCGCCACCGCGACACATACGCCGTGGCCCGGTGGGACTTCGCCGCGGGCAACCACCGGGCGCGGTTACGCCACGCCAGCGCTATCAGCAGGGCGGTCAGGATGATCTTTGTCAGCAACAGCCGCCCGTAACCCGTGGCGAACAACTGCGACGGCGAACCCAGCACGGCAAGTGCGCCCATCACGCCGCCGGCCAGCAACGCCAGCACGCACGCCAACGACAGCTCGGAAAATTTCGGCAGCACCCGAGCCCACTGACCGCGGTGCTCCACGGTCAACGCCAGCGCCGCCAACGCCCCGCACCACGTCGCGGCGGCCAGCACATGGATCGCGACCGCGACGGCGCCGAGCCCGCTGGCCGACGTGTGGCCACCGATCGTGCGTGCGGCCAGACCGATCGCCGTAACCCCCACAATGGCGACGGCCGCGGCCTGCGTCCTCACCCCGGCCAGCGCCACGATTAGCACCAGGAGGGCCGCCACGACGCTAAACAGACCCGACCGCCCCGTCGACGTCGTCCAGGCGAACTGGGCCGTGGCCGCGACCCCGACCCGGCTGAGCGGGACAGCAGCGGCCTCGGCGGCACCGACCGCGAGACGGCACATCTCGGCGAGCAGCCAGAGACCGGCCGCCCTCACCAACGGCCGGCCAGCGCGCAGCACCAACTCGGCACGGTGACGGCCGGCGTCGAGCATCGGCGCCACCGCCAGGCCGAGCGTGGCGACGGCCGCGCAGTCGGCGAACGCGCGCACCACCGTGGCAGCAGGCGCCGCCTGGTCGAACGCCACCGCCCAGGCCGCGGCCGAGGCGGCCAGCACGACGGCGATGACGCTTAGGCCGCCGAGCACGGCCCGGCGCCGGGTCACGGCTTGCGCCGCGCCGTCCATGCGGTGGCGCCGCCGATGATCAGTGCACCCGCAATCAGGAACGGCCACACCGGAATTCCGCCGTCACCGGTGTCGGCCGGCTGAGCCGCCGGCGGACCGGGCGTGCCGGTGCCCGCCGCTGTGAGCCGGAACGTCCACGAACCCGACACCGGATGACCGTCGGCCGAAGTCACCCGGTAGTTCACCGTGTAGGTGCCCGCCGGGCCAAGCGGCCGCACGTCGACGGTGATCACGGCACCGGCCACCCGCGCGTCACCCGTCGACCACAGGTTCTTGTCGGGACCGACGACGGTCATCGCAGCGAACTGCGGCTGCAACGCCTCGTTGAACGTCGCGCTGACCCGTGGCGGGCCCTGCGTCAGCGCGGCATTGTCGGCGGGGTCGGTCGCGATCCGGGCGGCGTGCGCGGCCGCTACGGGCGCACCGGCAAGCGCCATCGCCGCCACGAGGGCGGTGATGAACGCGAACCGGACCGAACGGATCATGTGCGCCTGCGCGTGAGCAGCGCCGCGGCGATGCCGACCGCGGCCAGCACAAGCGCGCTACCGGCGAGCCATCGGGCCGAGTTGTCCACCGTGCGTGCGGCATTCGACGCCGTCATCTCGCGATCGTCGCCCACCGGCGTGCCGGTCAAGCTCACCACCGGTGCGGGGTGTTCGGGTTCCTGCCCCCCGGGCAGCGGCTGCTGGTCCCAGCGCACCACGGTGCCGTCGGAATAGGTCTGCGTTGCCGGGAAGGCGACGCTGTCACCCTCGGGCAACTTCACCGAGATCCGGAACAGAGCGAACTGGTCCGACGCGATGCCGGTCTTCGGGTCGGCCGTCCACGTGACCGAGCGGACTGTGCCGGCGGCGGTATCGCGGTCCAGGCTGGCGGTCCAGCCGGGCATGACTTCGGCGCGAGCCGATGCCACATTCGGCAGGGTGACGCTCAATTGGGTTGTCACAGCACCGGTTTCGGACTCACCCGGAACCCGGAAGGTCACCACCGAGGTGCTACCCGGCGTGGGATTGTCGGCTTCGGCTCGGACGTGGGCCGCCGCGGGCGCCGCGCACGCCAAGCCGATCGTCAGCGCGCCGGCGACGGTGATGAGGGCGCGTTTGGGCGCCATGGATGGGAAACGCATTGAAGATGTCGCTTTCGTGGAATAGGGGAACGGACGGTCAGCGGGCGCGGCTGACCGGCGGACCCCGATGCGACACCGAGGTCGCGAGCAGCAGCGACGAGCGCAACGGCTGATCGGCGCTCGCGGCGACGACCGTCATGCCCGGAATCGGCGCGGCGACCGGGCGCGTGGCGACGCCGACAGCACGTGACACCGCCCCGCACAGCCGGTCGCCCGCGGCGATCAGCACCGCGCCTGCGACCACGGCCACGGCGTGTGCGGCCATCATCGAGGGGGTCGGCGACACCGCCTGATGGTGCCCCGCCCCGGCGAGCATCACGTGGCCGACGAGCTGGGCGGTCGCGAGTAACCCGAGCAGCACGCGCACGTCCGCGGCGTGGGAGACGGTCGCGGCGAGCCCGCCGACCGTCGCGGAAAGCGCCACCAGCAGAACGACGGCCGCGCCCGCGGGGGCGGCCCCCGCGGCGGTGCCGTGGGCGGCGACGGCCAGGGCAGCGGTCAGCAGCCCCGCCGCCGTGCCCCGAAGAGGGGGCGCTGTGGTCGTCGGCTGCGCTCGCACGGTGTTGTCAGGCCACGCCGAGGCGGGCCATCAGATCGGCTTCGATGCCGTCGAGCTGCTGGGAGATCGAACTGTGCGCGGTGCGCCGCTTGGCCGACGGCATGTGCTCCGCGGCGGTGACGGCCGCCGAAAGATCGGTCAGCCGGTCGGTGATGGCGGCGACGAACTGCTTCGTCTCGGCATCCTTCGGCTTCTTGTCGGCTACCTGGCGCAGCGTCTGCTCGGCGCCTGCGATGCGGGCCGACAACGCAGCCCCGTGGCCTGAGAATTGGCCGAGCTGGCTGAGCGGCACACCCAGCTGGTCTGCCCGCCGTTGGTCGAGGAATCCGCGTGCAGCGATCGCGGCGCGGTAGGCCAGCGGCACCGCGATAGGGGCGAGCAACCGGGTGACGGTCAGCGTGCGGCGAATGCGCGTCGGCGACAGCAGCTTGCCTTCCCGAACCGCCTTGAGCTCGGCTTCAGCAACCTTCAGCGCATTCTTGTCGCTCTCCCGCTGCGCCCGTAGCTGAGCCTTGAGCGCCTTGGTCTCGGCCTTGTGTGCGGCCTTGATGCGACGGTTCTCGTTCTTCGCCGCAAGCTTGGCTTCCAGCTTCGCCTTGGCCTTGATGGCACGGGCCTCAGCTCGCCGAGTAGCGCGGCTTTTGCGTCGCTTGAACAGGGCCATACCCGGCCGCCTTCCCCGTCATCTCGTCGGCATCTGGCCATCGGTTCATGCGATGGCGCAGCACAACACTATCGCCTGCATCGCGGCGGGCGCTTGCGTGCCCCTTTCGGCGTATGGTGCGATCCACTAGCAAACGCTACTGTGCCCCTGTGCGACGATTGTCGCAGCGGTTGATTTCGTTGGGGGGCGGAGTCTCGAGAGGTGGTGACCGGGTGGCTTCGCGTGTCCGTGTAGCCGCGTCCGCATGCCTCGTAGCGTCTGGCCTGTTCCTCGCCGGTGCCGGTGGCGCGATGGCGATTGCGGAGCCCGGTCACAGCCATGGTGAGGCCGGCTCCGACCACGACAAGGGCGATAAAGACAGCGATAAAGACACCGTCGCCGATGCGGTCCGGCCCGCGTTCGACGTCAAAGCCGGCGGCAGCGACAGTGAGTCGGTTAGTGAGCTGCCCCGCCATCCCCGCTGGGGCAACGGTCGTCCTCCGCAGGGCACCCCCACCAAAGAGACCACCAAGCCGCCGTGTCCCGGCGATGGCGACGACCAGCCGCCGGGCGAGACTCCACCGCCGCCGCAGAGCGCTGGCGGTGGTGGGGGTGGTGGCGGGGGTGCGGCTGTCGCGCTTCCGCGATACACGCCGCCGCGCGTTCCCGACATGGTGCTGCCTGATCAGCTGAACCCCAGCCAGCCGGGCGACACCGCTGCGCTCGACGCGGGCGCGAACGCCGTCGCTGTCGCGCCCGTCGGACCGGCCGCCCCGATCGCTCTACCGGTGATCGTCGCACCGCCTCTCGGTCTCGGCGTGGGTGCGCGCGGCGCAGGCCCAGTGGCCGGGCCGCCGACGGCGCCGAGAGCCATGTCCGCGCAGCCGCCCGCCGGACGGATCCCGCCGCCGGCCAATGTGGGCAGCGCTGCCGCGTCATCACATTCCACCTATCGGGTCGGGTACAGCGAGTATCTGCGCGGCGCGGGGTTGCCGCAGGTGGCGGCCTTGGCTGTGCCGGGCGTCGTCGGCATTCTGGTGTTGACCGGCGCCGGCGGCCTGATGGGATACCGGCAAGCAAGGGCGGGTCATGCCGTTCGGACCGGCGGCTCGGCTCGCTTCATGAGGTAGTAGGACAAACCGCCCCATCACAAGACTGGGCGGCGCATAGTGGATTACGTCGAGAGGGGGGCATATGCCAGCGAGCCGTCGGGTTACCCGCGCCGTCGGCGCGGTATTGGATCTCGCGCCGCGACGCGGTGAGATCTCGCTGCCACGTCTCGTCGACGCGGTCAGCGAGGACCGCAAGCGGCCGATCGAATTGAAGACGGCGGACCTGCCGCCCGGCGTCTGCGGCCAGTGGCGCCAGTACGCCGACCGGGACGTGTTCCTGATCCAGAAAGGCCTGCCGGCCTGGGACCGCACGTTGGCCCACGAACTCGGGCACCTGGTGCTGGGCCACGAAGGCATCCCGGTGGTGCAAGCCGCCCGCGAGGAAACCGAAGTCGCCAGCTCCGAGCTGATCGGGTACATGCTCAACCAGCGAACTGGCTGCATGGGACCGAGCGGCGAAGACGCCGAGCAGGAGGCCGAGGACTTCGCAGCGCTGCTCATCTACCGCCTGGGCAGGTTGCCCTCCGACCGCTCCTCGATCGTGCAGGTTCGGCTCGGAGAGGCGTTTGGTTGATCATCTGGGTCATCGCCGGTCTGCTCGGACTTGCTACCGGCCTGCGCATCGGTTGGGCCCTGGTCAACAAACAGTCGCTGGTGAGCACCGCGATGATCCTGGCGCTGGGCAGCCTGGGAATGGTGGCCGCGCTCAACTGGCAACCGCTGACGCTGCTGCTGGACACCCTGCTGCAGTGGCCCAACGTGTCGATGGCGCTCAGCCAGGTCGCACTCGTCGCCTGCGCGGCGGGCAGCTGCGTGATGATCACCACGGTCTCCTCGCCGCGTAAACCCGCCACGCTTCGCCGTATCGCGCTGGCGCAGTACGCCATTGCGGTTGTCATCGCCGTTGCCACGCTCGTCGCGTTCTTCGCGGCGGGCCACCAGCCGGAGATGTCGCCCGATGAGTACCTGCGGCGCAACCTGGGCTCGAGCGGGACCGCGTCGTCCTGGCTGCTGCCGCTGCTGTATGTGCTTCTGGCGCTGACGCTGGTGTCGTGGGCCGGCATGCGTCACTCGAACCGCACCCGCCGCGGCCGGGCCCTGTTCGTGTTCACTGTCGGCATCGTGCTGATCGTGCTCGCCAGTGCGTTCTTCTTCCTGAGGGCCGTCGGCACCACCCAATTCGTCGGTGTCGGCGCGGCGGCCACCCTGTTGGGCTGCGCCATGGTGGTGGTGGCCGCGGGCTCACTGCTGCCCAGCGTTGAGGACTGGTTCGGGGCGCGGCGCGAGCTGCGGATGATCCAGCCGCTGCTCGACGAACTCGGCCAGCGGCATCCCGACGTCGGAATCGGGGTGCGTCCCAGGGGCCCGCTGGTGTTCCGGGTGGCCGAGCGGATGTCGCTGATCTCCGATGCGCTGTTTTTGGAGGCGACGGCCGCTGACGCCGCGCTGCGCCACCGCGTCGAGTCGTCCGGCGCGTCGGCCGAGCGGGACCTCGACAGTGACCTCGATGCTGAGATCACCGACTTGTCCGACGTCGAGCCGCCCGACGTGGAACCTGAAGAGCAGGCGCACGCGGTGGCGGAGTGGATCTACGCGGGCCGCGGCGAAACGGACGCGGAAACCAAGCGTGCGCTGTTTCCCGGCCTGGGCTGGTTGCGCCAGCCAACCACCTACTCAGACCGGGAGTGGATTCTTGCCATCGCTAAGCAGTACCGGGACCTGGAAAGGGCGGGTGTCGACGCCGGAACCTGAGGGTGAACCCCCGGTTACTTCGCCGGGGGTCGCGTTGAGACGCCCCGCGGGCTAATCGTCGAGGTGTTCCCTGCGGCGCAGTTCGTCGACCTTTTGGACAATGTCCTGTTGCGCTTCAGCGGATAGGCCGACCGTCCTTGCCGCAATACGGCGGACGCCCTCGTCACGCATGTTGGCCAGCCAGGTCAATTCCTTGTCCAGCTTCTCGTAGTACTCGTCGTCGGTGAAGTAAGCCGGCTTGATCCGGAAGAAGTTGGCAAGCGCTGCCATGGTGGCTGCCGATGGATTCGTACGGTTGCCTGAACGCAGCTGAGAGAGGTACGGAGCCGACATGGTGATGCCCTCCGCCTTGAGAGCCGCGATCACCTCCGCCGACGTGTGAGGGCCTCGCCCGGGCGGGTAAACCGTGTCGAACAGGCGGTTTAGGCGGGCGGAGAACGTCTTGCTCATCGATTTGACCTCCACTGCTGGCAAGAGCGATTTTTCTAGGCGGCGTATTTGCTGATCATCGTAGCGAGAGTTGTGCCAACAACCAAGTGCAAACCACGGAAAAGTTAACCCAGCTGTTTTGCCGGGGCCCTCGATAGTGCAATAAGCAGCGGGTTTGGACTATATCGCAAGGATGTCTCAAGTTGTGGTCAAGCAAATTCCGACCGAGGCGTTCCAGACTCTTAGCTCCGAGGTCCGCGCCCACTGGCCAGCGGTCGATTTCGACAGCTCCGGGCAACGAGTCGGCCCAGCACAATAGCGAGTCAGAATGTTTGCTGGATTCATACCCTCTCGGATCAGCTCATGCGCGCGCGGGGGTCGGCGCCACTGCGGCGATTGCCAGCCGCAGGCGCCCGGCATTGCTGCCGCTGTTGCCGCCCGTCTTGTCGTCGCTTTTGCTGTCGCGCTAGGCGGCGAGCAGCATTGCCAGGATGGCGGTGTCGGGATCGCTGATCGGATCGATGCCGACCCGGCTCACCATCGAGGTGACCGTGCCGTCCGATTCGGCCTCCACCCATGCGGCCCGGTGTTCGAGCCCGAGGTGCGGTAGACCCGGCAGCAGCACGCAGCCCGAGGCGGCGCCCGAGCACTCCGGCAACGACGGCGTGGTCTCCGACGGCGGATGCAGCATCAGCAGCGCGGGCGGTTGGTGCTCAGCGAAATGCCCTGGCGCAACCGCGTTCTCGCCGACGACGGGGCCTTCGGCCACGACAAGGCCGACGGTACCGGGCTCGGGGGAATCCGGCAGCTCTTCGCGGGCGCCGAAAATCGTTGTGGTGGCCAGCAATCCGGGGAGCGAGGCGACGCGCACGGCGACCTTCAAGACCTGTGCCCACTCCTTGGTCGAGTCCGGCCAACGACCGGACACCACGAATCCCTTGAGTGAACCGCGCGAATGGAAGGGCGCGATCTCGATCGCCCGACCTGAGCCCATCTCCATCTCATGCCTCCGCGCCTACGGTGTTCGGTTACCCGACACGGCTGTGGATCGATTTGACCAGAATGGGGCAGGTCAAACCTGGTCGCAAGCGGAACACGGCGGTTAGGGCGCGATTTTCGTCTTCACCGTCCACACCACGCGGTAGGAACCGGCCGCGGGCACCCAACCGAATTCGTGGGAGTCCGCCGCCCCGGCCGCGCGTGAATTGTCCGAGCGCGCTTCGAATATCGCGCCTCGGCCGCGGCCGTAGACATCGCCGACGCGCTTGATGAGCCAGCGGCTCGACTTCCGCGGGTCCCGGAACACCCGCAACTGCCCCCGCCGCAGGCGCCCGCCCCGCAGGGCCACCAAGCCGTCGCCGGGATCGAGCGCCGGGCGCATGGACTCGTCGACCACCCGGAATGTCCGTAGCGGCCGAAGGCGAAGGGCATGGTTGCACCGCACAGTGGAAGGGTAGGTTAGGGCCATGCTGCATCGACTCTTCTCCAACGCCACTGAAGCCCATGCCCACTGCGACCTGTACTGCGGTGTCTATGATCCGGCCCAGGCCAAGATCGAGGCGCTGTCGTGCCTGAAGACGATCCAGAAGTACCACGACTCAGACGACGACCATTTCAAGGCCCGCGCGATCATCATCAAGGAGCGCCAGGCCGAGGAGGTCAAGCATCACCTGATGGTGCTGTGGGCCGACTTCTTCACCAAGGACCACTTCGAACAGTTCCCGAACCTGCACCAGTTGTTCTGGGAGGGCGTGCACGGCGCCGGTGACGTCAAGAAGTCACTCGACGCCGCCGTCGCCGAGAAGCTGCTGAAGACCATCGACGAGATCGCCGACATCTTCTGGCAGACCGACAAGGGCAAGCAGATGGGCGTCTACCCGCCGGCCTGATCCCCTGACACGAAGCGGCCCTGGCTCTCATGGCGAGAACCAGCGCTGTTTTGGTGTGTCAGAACAAGACGATCAAGGCGAGGACCACCAGCAGCACGAGCGCGATCAGGCCCGCACGCACGCAGGCTATGAGCTGGCTGCGCGTATATGCGGGAGTGGACGACTGCCACTCAGACGACGTTGCGGACCCGGGTCCGACCGGATGCGACGTCATCTAGAACCCCCTGAACTGCAAAAACACGTGCCCACCCCGGTGAGATCTATCACAACTGGCTCTTGTGACGCCGATCATAGCCGGTTGGATGCCGAACGAACAATCGGCCCATTAGGGTTGCAAAGGTTAGAGCGGCAAGCGATTTCGCTAAGAGCCTGCTCAGCTGTTGATCACCGTTTGATAACGGTGGCGGGTTATCCACAGCCACGCCAAGGAAACGCACAGATTCGAAAGCTCAGGGGGCTTCCGGCCAGTGAGGCCCTGTGGATGAATCTGTGGAAACTGTGGATAGCCACACATTGCTGCTTGACGTGTGTCGATAAACTTCGGCCTCGTAGCATGAGGGCATGGCGGGGCCAGCAAGCGTTCGGCAGGCAGAGGTGTCAGACGTTCCGACGACTTTCGACGACTCGGTCGTCCTGCTCGATGTCAGGGAGCACGACGAGTGGCAGCGGGGCCATGCCCCCGGCGCGCGGCACATTCCCATGGGCGAGGTGCCTGCGCGTCTCGGCGAGCTCGACGCCGACGCTGACCTCTATGTCGTCTGTCATCTCGGCGGCCGATCCATGCGGGTGGCCCAATATCTCGCGCAGAACGGCTACACGCCGATCAACGTCACCGGCGGCATGCAGGCGTGGGCCGAGGCGGGCAGGCCGGTGGTCACCGACGGCGGCGGTGCGGGCACCGTCTGAGCGACCGTCGCTAGGCTGGTCGAATGATCCAGGTGTGTTCCCGCTGCGGGACGCGGTGGAACGTGCGCGACAGGCAGCGTGTCTGGTGCCCGCGCTGTAACGGCAGCCTGCTGGCGCCGGGCACCACGCCACCGCCGTCGGAGTGGAGCGCACGCCCGTCCGCGCCCCCGGTTCCGCCCACCGGACACGCCGTCCCGAAGAACCCGCCGCGGCTGCCGCCGGGCTACCGCTGGATCGCGGTGCGCCCCGGCGCTGCCCCGCCGCCGCGCAGACGGCCGCGTCATCTCGGTCCCACGCCGCGCTACGCCACGATTCCGCGCTGGGGCCTCGTCGAGCACTTCGACACCGACCAGGCCCGCCAGCAGGACGCCCTGCGGCGCGGCCCGTCGTCAGCAGCGCTGCGAGCCACCCTGATCGCCACGATTGCGGTGTTCGGGGTCGCGGCCTTCGTGCACATCGTGCGGTACGTGCTGTTGATCATCAACCGCGACGTGTTGCTCAATCCGATCGTGGCGTGGGCCGCGACCTGGCTGGGCGTCGTCACCAGCGTGGCAGCGCTGTTCCTGTTGTTCGCGACGTTCGTGCTGTTGACCAACTGGCTGATCGCCCGGCGCGCGGCGGCCTTCAATCATGTTGGGCGACAAGAACATCGGCCGATATGGGCATTGTGGGTCGGCTGTCTGGTGCCGTTCGTGAACTTGGCGTGGGCGCCGGTCTTCGTGTTCGAACTGGCCAGCGTCGAAGATGCGCTCAGCCGACTGCGTCGACCGATCACGGTGTGGTGGATCGTCTGGGTGCTGTCCACCGCGGTGTCGATCTTCTCGATCGCCACCAGCTTCACCACCGATGCGCAGGGCATCGCCGACAACACGGTGACGACGATCGTCGCCTACCTCATCGCGATGGCGACTCTGGTGCTGGTGGCGCGGGTCGTGCTGGGCTTCGAGCGCCGTCCGGTCGAGAAGCCGGCCACGCGATGGGTGGTCGTCCCCGACCAATCTGACCCCGAATCCAGCGGTCCAGTTGAGACCCACGGCCAGAACCCGGCAGCATAGCCCTATGAATTCGGGTGACGCCGGCGCCGGCCAGGGCCTCGGCGGTCACCCCTTCGTGGTGGCCCACCGGGGCGCGTCGGCGGACCGCCCCGAGCACACGCTGGCCGCATACGAGTTGGCGTTGCAGGAAGGCGCCGACGGCGTCGAATGTGACGTCCGGCTGACCCGCGACGGGCACCTGGTGTGCTTGCACGACCGCCGGGTGGACCGCACCTCCAACGGCACCGGTCTGGTCAGCGAGATGTCGCTGGCCCAGTTGAAGGCCCTGGACTACGGATCCTGGCACGCCAGCTGGCGGGCCGACGGCACACAGGGCGACACCGGTCTGCTCACCCTCGACGATCTGGTCAAGCTGGTGCTCGACTGGCACCGGCCGGTGAAGATCTTCATCGAGACCAAACATCCCGTGCGTTATGGGGCGCTGGTCGAGAGCAAGGTGCTCGCACTGCTGCACCGCTACGGCATCGCCTCGCCAGCGTCGGCGGATTTATCGCGTGCGGTGGTGATGTCTTTCTCGGCGGCGGCCGTCTGGCGGATCCGGCGCGCGGCGCCGATGCTGCCCACCGTGCTACTGGGCGAGACGTCACGCTATCTCGGCGGCAGTGCTGCCACCACCGTCGGTGCCACCGCGGTCGGGCCGTCGATCATGACGTTGCGTGCACACCCCGAACTCGTCGACCGTGCAGCCGCCCAGGGCCGCGCGATGTACTGCTGGACCGTCGACCATTACGAGGATGTCCGCTACTGCCGCGACCTCGGCGTGGCCTGGGTGGCGACCAACCATCCCGGCCGCACCAAGGACTGGCTGCAGAACGGCCTGACCGGGGCGGCGGGCCGGGACTAACGGATCGCGGCCGCGTCGAGCACATCCTGAGGCACCCGGGTGTCCGATCGCAGCGCGGCGAACAACTGGTCGGCGATCTCCTCGTCCCAGACCACGACCGAACCCGAATCGCTTCCGGTGAATTCACCGATCGGCACCGTGGTCCTGGTGATGTCACCGCGCAGGGCCCACGCGAGCCGGGCCAGATCCCAGACGTGGGCGCCGGTGTCGACCGTCAGCGAGTCCGCGGCGGCATGTGCCATCGGGTACCAGCGCAACGGGTTGAGCCAGACGCTCGGACTGCTCGCACGGTGCATCAGCGTCGACATGAACTGCCGTTGGTTGGCCATCCGGTCCAGGTCGGCGCGGGGTGTGGCGCGGGTGCGGACATACCCGAGCGCGTTGCGGCCGTCGAGTTCCTGACAGCCCGCGGGCAGGTCGATGCCCGCCAGCGGATCGGAAATCGGCTCCGGCGGACACATCGTCACCCCGCCAACGGCGTCGACAAGCCTTGCGAAGCCGTCGAATTCGACCTCGGCGTAGTGATCCAACCGCACACCGGTGGCCTGCTCGACGGTCTGCGCAAGAAGCGGCGCGCCGCCGAACGAGAACGAGGCGTTGATCTTGTCGGTGCCGTAGTCGGGGATCTCGACATACGAGTCGCGGGGGATCGAGACCATGGTGGTCGGGGTCCCCGACCAGGGCGCCGGGATGTGCACGAGCATGATCGTGTCGGTGTGACCGTTGCCGATATCGCCGCCGGTGCCCAATTCCTCTTGCTGTTCGGGTGTCAGCCCCTGGCGGCTGTCCGAGCCGACCAGCAGCCAGGTGGTGCCCCTGCCCTCGGCGGGCCGGTCGGTGTAGGCGGTGAGCGCCGGAATCCGGTGCAGCTTAATATCGACCCAGAACGCGGTGCCGATCACACCCACCGTGAGCAGCACCGCCACCAGGAACAGCGACAGCATGATGCGGCGCAAACGGCGCCTGGGCTTGCGGCGCGGCGCCGGCGGGGCGGGCGGTCGCCGTGGCGGCGGGGGTTGGCGCACAACGGGATTCGGCCACTGACGCGGCGGTGGCGGCGGGGGCGGAACGGAAGGGTAACGCCGCTGCGGAGTCGGCGGATTGGGCGGCCAGGTCGGCGGCGGGCGATTCGGGTCGCGACGGATGACCTGGGACGGCTCGCGCCGCCGCGGCGGCGGAGGCCGTCGATCGCCGTTCACACAGAGAATGTACGCGGTTCGGTCACGTCAGCCAGTTGAGATGCCTCGCGAGCAGGAGGTATCCCACGAACGCGACGGTGTCGATCACCCCGTGGGCGATGACGAGCGGCCACAGCCGTCCGGTACGCCGCCAGGTGTGGCCGAACACCAGGCCCATCGCCGCGTTACCGAGGCCCGCGCCCCAACCCTGATAGAGGTGGTACGCGCCGCGCAGCAGGCTGGTTGCCAGCAGCGCCACGGCGGGGCGCACCCGCAGCTGTTGCAGGCGGGTGAGCAGGAAGCCGACGACGATGACCTCTTCGGCCCAGCCATTGGCGAACGCAAGCAGGATCAGCACCGGGATGTACCACCACGGGTTCTCGTGCGTGGAGGGCACCACCGAGACGCTCAGGCCCAACGCCCGCGCGCCGACGTACAAACCGAGACCGGGCAGGCCGATGAGCGCGGCCAGCCCGAGGCCGCCCAGCACATCGAGCCCGCGGATCCGGCCCAGCCCGATGCGGGCCAGCCCAATACCGCTGCGCCACAATAGGTATAGGCCCAACGCCCCCCATGCCACGAGTTGTGCGACACGGGCCAGATTCAGCCCGAGGTTGATCAGGTCGAAGGGGGATAGCCGCGGGTTCAGCGCAACGGTCTGCTGGGACAGGTTGAGCAGGATCGCCTCGATGAGGTCGAGGCTCGCGGTGTAGGCGCTGAGCCCGAACGTCACCGCCAGCACGACGGCGATCTCGAGGCGCAACGCGCGCCGGTCGGCATCGGAGCTCTCCTCGGGCGCGGTCACCGAAGCTAGGCTAGCGGGCGTCTCGCCCGCAGGCCGTTGAGGAACGGGCACCCCATCAGGATCCTGATCGCCCGGCTGAGCCCGGTGACGTCGTCGACCGGGCTCGGGAAAGCCAGCCGCACGTCGTGGTCGCCGTCCTCGTTCTCCACCCGCAGCCGCATCCCATAGCGGTCCAGCCCCAGCGGCCGCACCCGGCCACGCCGCAGCGGTGTAGGCAGCCGGTCGGCGAGCCGGTCGATGACGTCGCGGTGGGCCGACTCGAGATGCTGCAACCAGGTGGACTCCATGGCGCAGAACGGGTCGGGACGCGCCTGTAGCAGCGCGGAGACGCCGACGGCCTCGGCTCCGGTGGAGTCCGCGACGACGACAGACTCGACCTCGAGGCGAACCAGGGTGAGCTTGGTGTCGCCGTCGGTGGTGTTCACCCCCAGCAGCGCCGGGTTGGGGTCGGCGGCGGCGATCAGGTCCAGCATCCCGGTGATCTCCGAGTCGGGCACGGCCTGCAGCGCGCCCCGGATCCACACCAGCGATCGCACCGGCTCCCTCAGCGGCAGCGGGGCATAATCGGTCATCTCCAGCACGGCAGGCACGCCGGCTGCGCCCGCGGTGACCGTCCTCTCGGCGACGACGCCGTGCACGGGGATGGTGACGGCGAACGAGCCGTCGTCGAGCAGGTGGTGCACCGCGGTGGCAACCGGCTCGACCCCCTCGACCGCGATCATCGCGCCGCCGGCGCACACGCAGGTGCTGCGGATCCGCTCGGCCGTCGTTGGTGCCTTCGTCGTGGTGCCAGTCGTTGCCGGTGCAGCCATACCGTGCCTTCCCATCGTTAGGTGGCCCTAAGTTAGCGGACCCTAACTTGTCCGGCAAGGCCTTCGTCGCAGCTTCACCAGGGATTCGCCGCCCAGCCGATAGGGTTGGACGGTGCCGCGCATCGCATACCTCGGGCCAGAAGGAACGTTCACCGAGGCGGCGTTACGCGAGATGACAGCGGCGAACTTGGTGCCGTTGGCCGAGTTCGACGCCATCCCCGCGACGAGCCCGGCGGGCGCGGTGGAGATGCTGCGCGGCGGCGAGGCCGACTACGCGTGTGTGCCCATCGAGAACTCGATCGAGGGGTCCGTGCTGCCGACGCTGGACAGCCTCGCCAGCGGTCCCCCCGTCCAGATCGTCGCCGAGTTCACCCTCGAGATCGCATTCACCATCGCGGTGCGCGCCGGTGTCACCGCACCTGAAACGATCGCCGCCTATCCGGTGGCGCGCGCACAGGTGGCCCGGTGGGCTTCGGAAAATCTGCCGCACACCACATTCCAGCCCGCCGACTCCAACGCCGCGGCGGCCGCCGACGTCGCCGACGGCCGCGCCGACGCCGCGGTCACGACCGTCCTGGCCGCCCAGCGCTACGGGCTCGAGGTGCTGGCGTCCGGCGTCGTCGACGAACCCAATGCCAAGACGCGCTTCGTCCTGGTCGGCCCGCCGGGTCCGCCGCCGGCGAGCACCGGTGCCGATCGCACGTCGGTGGTGCTCGAACTCGACAATGTGCCCGGCGCGCTGGTGTCGGCGATGACCGAGTTCTCCATCCGCGACATCGACCTCACCCGCATCGAGTCCCGGCCCACCCGAAAAGAATTGGGCACCTATGTTTTCTTCCTCGACTGTGTTGGGCACATTGAGGACGACCCTGTCGCCGAGGCACTCAAAGCGCTGCATCGACGTTGTGCAGGTGTGAGATATCTGGGGTCATGGCCGACGGGATCGGCCGCCGGGGCACCGCCGCCGCGGCTGGACGAGGCGACTCGCTGGGTGAACGCACTGAGGAAAGGCAGGACATGAGTGGGCGGCTGGTGCTGGTCCGACACGGCCAGTCATACAGCAACGTCGCCCACCGACTCGACACCCGCCCGCCAGGCGCGGAGCTGACAGATCTCGGGCGTGCGCAGGCCCGCACCTTCGCCCGCAGTTGGCGGCACGATATCGGGTTGGTTGCGCATTCGATCGCGGTGCGTGCCACGCAGACGGCGACCGAGATCGCCGACGAGCGTGGGCTGGCGCCGGTGGCGATCGAGGGCATCCACGAGGCTCAGGTCGGCGAGCTGGAAGACCGCGACGACGACGCCGCCATCGCGGACTTCCAGACGGTGTATCACCGGTGGCACCGGGGTGACCTCGACGCCCGGTTGCCCGGTGGCGAGAGCGGACGCGACGTGCTCGACCGTTACGTCCCCGCATTGACCCAGCTGCGGCTGCGCTACCTCGACGACGACGCGTGGCGCGGGGACATCGTCGTGGTGAGCCACGGCGCGGCGATCCGGCTCACGGCCGCGACGCTGGCCGGCGTCGACGCCGGGTTCGCTCTTGACCATCACCTTGGCAACGCCGAATCCGTTGTGCTGGCGCCGATTACGGATGGCCGGTGGAGCTGCCTGCATTGGGGCGAGCTGGCGCCGCCGTTCTACCCGGAGCCCGAACGTCACCCCGTCGAGGACGCGCTCCAGTCGGTCGACCCGATGGGTTGAGCGCAAGTGCAGCCGATCGCCTCGCAGTCGATGACGAAGGCGTGCACGACTTCGGGTGTCACGCAGCCGTCCTCTGTGCATTCCGTCCACGCCAGCGCGTGGTGGATGACCGTGCCATGGCAGTGGTCGAGGCTGTCTCGACATCCGCGGCAATCAACATCCATAGGCCCGTTCATAGCACCAACGCCAGACAATCCGTGGTTGCCGCGCTGAAGGGCTCACCCCCAGCCGAGCTCGTGCAGCCGGTCGTCGTCGATGCCGAAGTGGTGGGCGATCTCGTGGATCACGGTGATGGCCACCTCGTCGACGACCTCATCCTCGGACTGGCAGATGTCTAGCAGCGCGTCGCGATAGATGGTGATGGTGTCGGGCAGCGACCCCGCATACCACGAGTCTCTTTCGGTGAGCGCGACACCGTGGTACAGGCCGAGAAGGTCGGGTTCCTCCGCGTTGCGGCCCTCGACGAGGACGACCACGTTGTCGATAGCCGCGGCAAGCTCGGGCGGGATCAGGTCCAGCGCGTCACCCACCAGCTCTTCAAACCGTTGCGGGCTCATCCGCACGGCCACTGGAGACTACGCCCCCGGCGGCGGAATGACGGGCTCGGCGGGCGCAGGTGCCGCCGGTGGGGCCTGCTCGACAGGCGGAGCTTCCGCGGGCGGCGGCGCGGCGGCCCCGGCGTCACCGGGCGGGGGCGCTTCGCCGGGCGGCGGACCGTTGAGGTAGGTATTGCCACCCGGTGCAGGCGGCGCGGACGTCGACGGCGACTGGGTAGCCGTGGCCTGACTCTGCTGGCCGTGCTGCGTCTGTGTGGACTGAGTGGACTGCGTCGACTGGGACGACTGGCTCGAATCGCTCTGGTCGTAGGTGCCGCTGCTCGAACCGGCCGACGACGACGTGTCGGGCATTGGGATCGGCGGGAAGTTCAGCCGCTCCTCGGGGATGTCCGGCGGCGGGACCGGGGGCTGGCCGTTGATCTGCAGCGGACCCTTGGCGCTATTGAGCAACGTGGACCAGCCGCCGTTGCCGAGTGTGGCGCCGATGCTGCACGACACCTGGTGGCTGCCTGCGGCCCAGCTCGGCAGCGACAGGGTGCTGTAGATCAGCGTCAGCGTGGTGCTGCGCAGCTGGATGGGCGCCAGGTAGGCATCCGTCATGCGCGTGCAGGCGTCCTTGATGTATGCGTCCTGCTCGGGTTCGGGCGGCAGGCCGTTGGGGAACTTCTCGGCGACGTTGACCGAGCCGGTCACCTCCATGGCATGCGGCCCCGCACAGTCCACCGGGATGTCGGTCGGCTGGTTGGTGGACGGGTCGATGCCCAGGCATGTGCCCGCCGGCCACACCTTGGACTGGTCGGTCTCGGCGACCTTGCCCTGGAATGCGAGCTGGGTGTTGTTGGGCCCAGGTAGCTGTAGACCGCACAGCATGCGCCGTTCGCCCGACTGCTTCCAGGCCTTGTCACCGGCCCACATCATGCTGACGGTGAACCGGCTGTTGGGGTCGAAGCGATCGCCGAGGTAGCGGCGCACCGACACCTGGCACTGCTCCTGGCTGATCTGCTGGATGCGCGACGGCGACGGCGGCGGGGCGTCGGGCCCGTACTCGCTGCCGGGGAAGGTGCGCATGTCGACCGATTCGGCCACCTCGAAACGGTGCTCGCCCTTGCAGTCGACGACTTCGGCCGCATCCGGGTTGCGCTCCGGCCAGTTCAGGCAGTCACCGGCCTTGGCCTTGCTGAAGGTCTCCGCACCGCGCAGCCCCAGGGCGATCGCGTTGGCCGGGCCTGCGTGGGGACCCTCCCCCCGCGGCAGCGCGGTCAGCACGCCCGCGATCAGCAGCCCGCCCAGCGCGGTCAACAGCAGCGCGCGACGGGTGGACGTGGCTTGCAAACTGCGCCACCACGCCACCTTTTCAGTGGGCTGTTTAGCCACTGATCCGGTGGGGTCGCCGGGAGCTTCTACCCGCTCGGGTGCATGCAACATCTGCTCTATTGTGACAGGCGCGCCGACCCATGTGACAAGTGAGGCAGATGTAAAGTTATGGGGTTGTGCCCTCGACGGTAGGGTTGCGCCGTGATCGACCTCAAAACGCTGCGCGAAGATCCGGATGCGGTACGGGCGTCACAACGCTCCCGTGGTGAGGACCCCGGCCTCGTCGACGCTTTGCTGGAGGCCGACGCGGCCCGTCGCGCCGCGGTGTCGGCCGCCGACAACCTGCGTGCCGAGCAGAAGGCCGCGAGCAAGTTGGTCGGCGCGCCTGTCAACGGAGGACCGACCGAAGCTGCTGGATCAGGCCAAGGCGCTGGCCGACAAGGTAAAGGCCGCCGAGGCGGCGCAGGCCGAGGCGGATAAGGCTTTCACCGCGGCGCACATGGCGATATCCAACGTGGTCCTCGCCGGCGTGCCCGCCGGTGGTGAAGACGACTTCGTGGTGCTCGACACCGTCGGCGAGCCGCCCCAGATTCCGGACCCGAAAGACCATGTAGCTCTTGGTGAATCGCTGGGGCTGTTCGACCTCGAGCGTGGCGCGAAGGTGTCAGGGGCGCGGTTCTACTTCCTCACCGGATACGGGGCACTGCTGCAGCTCGGCATCATGCAGCTCGCGGTGCGCCTCGCCGCTGACAACGGCTTCACGCTGATGATCCCGCCGGTGCTGGTTCGCCCCGAGATCATGGAGGGCACCGGGTTTCTTGGCGCGCACAGCGAGGAGGTGTACCGGCTCGAGGCCGACGACCTCTATTTGGTGGGCACCTCGGAGGTGCCGCTGGCCGGGTACCACTCAAACGAGATCCTGGACTTGTCGGCCGGTCCGCTGCGTTACGCGGGCTGGTCGTCATGCTTTCGGCGCGAGGCGGGTAGCCACGGCAAGGACACCCGCGGCATCATCCGCGTGCACCAGTTCGACAAGGTCGAAGGGTTCGTCTACTGCAAGCCCGAAGACGCTGTGGCCGAACACGATCGGCTGCTCGGCTGGGAGCGCCGGATGCTTGAGACCATCGGAGTGCCCTACCGGGTGATCGACATCGCCGCGGGCGATCTCGGTGCTTCGGCGGCCCGCAAGTACGACTGCGAGGCATGGATCCCGACGCAACAGACCTACCGGGAGCTGACCTCGACGTCGAACTGCACGACGTTTCAGGCTCGCCGGCTGGCGATCCGCTACCGCGACGAGAACGGCAGACCGCAACCGGCGGCCACCCTCAACGGCACCCTGGCGACCACACGCTGGCTGGTGGCGATCCTGGAGAATCACCAGCAGCCCGACGGCAGCGTGCGGGTGCCCGAAGCGCTGGTGCCGTTCGTCGGCACCGACGTGCTGCAGCCGCGCTGAGGCTTCTCCCGGCCGTCGCCGGGTATCGGACAGTGATGCAAGCGATGGTCTATCGCGGCCCGTACAAGATACGGGTCGAGGAAAAGGACATCCCGTCCATCGAGCATCCCAACGATGCGATCGTCGCGGCGGTTCGTGTTACTTCTGCGCCCGCGGCCTGTACTCCAACTGCCACAACGTGAACCCGAACGCGACGGCCGTCGGCGGCATCTACGGCTACTCCCACACGTGCGGCGGATACGACGGCGGCGAGGCGGAATTCGTGCGCGTGCCGTTCGCGGACGTCGGACCGGCGATCACCCCGGATTGGATGTCCGACGAGGACGCGCTGATGCGCACCAGGACGCCCTCCAATCGGGTTGACAAGGCGCACAATTGGATCGACCCGCTGATCGTCGGGGCGCCGTATCTGCTCGGCGGTGTCGTCGCGGCCAACGCGGTCCGCGCGGTCCGCAGGCGCGCGCACAAATTCTGCTAACGCGCCTGAAGCACCTCGTCGAGCTTGGCCAGAAACTCCTTGGGCCGCTGCGGTGTGAACGCCGGCTTGGGCCGTGTGCCGTCGACGTCGAGGGTCACCAGCGTGGACTTGATCGGCCGCCACACGTCCAATGGCAGCCAGCGGCGCAGATCGGCGCTGCCCCAGATGCGGAACCGCGCGTTGAACATTCCCAGCGACTCGGCCTTGTACCCGCGGATCGCCGACAGCGGAATGATCTTCGACGTTCCCGAGGGAAAGTGGTAGCGCCGCAAGGTGATTGCTTGCTGGTCGAGCTGGATCAGCCCGTCGTCGTACAACTGCTCGGGCGCGGCGCTCATATCTTCTCGCTTCCGCTGTCCTGCTCTATGCGTGCGCAGCGAAGCTCGTGGCCCTTCGATGTCAGACAGCGACCGTTCTCCAGGTTCCAGTGCCAGCCATGCAGGTTGCACGTCAGTGTCGCGCCCTCGACCACCCCGAACTTCGACAGGTCGGCCTTGAGGTGTGGGCAGCGCCGCTGCATGCGATAGCCGGCCATCTCGATGGTCGCGGTGTCGTCATGCGCCTCGGCGAACCAGCCGTCGGCATACGCGATGCGCTCATCGGTCAGGCACTTGAAGAACGTGTACAGGTATTCGTTGTAGCCGCCGACCCGCCACGCCCGGAACCGCGTCGACAGGAAGATCGTGTTGACCCAGTCGGGCTCCTCGTCGCGAAGCACCGTCCGCACCAGCTCCGGGGCGATGGCGAAGCCGTAGCGGAACTTCTCGTCCGGAATCGGTTCGCGCACAGCCCGTTTCGGGAAGTCCAGCACCACGGTTTCGGGCCCTAGCCGGAGCTCGACGGGATAGCCGATGCCGTCGCAGATCTGGTCGCTCTGGCTCATGACGGGCTCGAACCGGGCGCGCAGCGGTTCCAGCAGCGGCTCACCCTCGGCTGGTGCCCAGCGCGCCTTCTCGGCCGCCAGCACCGGCGCCATGCGCTCGGCGTAGGCCGCGATGTAGTCGGCCTTGCCCGAGGTGAACATCGCCGTGACCTCATCCTCGGGTATCGGGTGGGTCACCGAATTCAGTTGAGAGCCGGTGAGATCGGCGATCGAACCGGGGATCAGCAGCAGGCCGCCGTCATGGCCGTGGGCGCGCATCTGGTCCAGGAACACCATCTGGTCGGGAAAGATGTTCGCCGGGTCGCCGTGGTCGTCGTTGAGGTCGCGCAGCTCCTCGTCGAGGAAGCACGGCGGTCCCGCGGACGGGATCACCCATCTGGCCCCGACCTGGCTGATGTACTGGCGGCAGCGGTCCATCTGGCGTTGCCGCTTCTGCGTGCCGAACGCCTCCTTGGCCCGCGCAGGCATGTCGTAGACCATCGGATACCAGATGGCACCCGAGTACTGCAGCATGTGGACATCGACCTGACCGAAGTCCGCGTGCACCGTGTCCAGGTCGACCGGGCGGGCGTCGTTCATGTTGAACGCCACGGTCTCTCCGTCGTCGACGATGAGGCCGGAGTCGCCGATCGGGCCGTCGGCGGGGGCGCGCAATGCGATGATCATCACCGCCAGCTCGCCTTTGGGGCCGCTGACGGTGTGCTTGACGCTGTCGGTGGTCTCGAAGAACCGGTGAAAGCCCAGCTTCTCCAGTTCGCGCCGCAAATCCGGCACCGGGAAGTCGGGCAGCAGCACGACGGCGTCCTTGTTGACGTGCGCGCGCAGGTTCTCGGGATCGAAGTGGTCGGAGTGCAGATGCGAGATGTAGAGATAGTCGCAGTCGCCGAGCACGTTCCAGTCCAGCCCACTGTTGTCGGGAAACGGGAACCACGAGGCGAAGTACGCCGGGTTCACCCACGGGTCGCACAGGATGCTTCCGGCCTTGGTGTCGATGCGAAAACCGGCGTGGCCGACGCTGGTGACCTGCACGTATTGCCTTTCCTGCGGTGCGGGGGGTTCGCGTTGAGTTTAGTCCCCGCTGGGACGGGAGCACGCCACACGCCCGCGCTAGGCTGCCAGTGTGGAACCGGTATACGGCACTGTCATCCAACTCGCACGGCTGGTCTGGAAGCTGCAGGGGCTGACCTTCACCGTCACGGGAGTGGAGAATCTGCCGGTCAGCGGCGGCGCCGTCATCGCGATCAACCACACCAGCTACTTCGACTTCACCTTCGCGGGCCTGCCCGCCTACAAGCAGAAGCGCGGCCGCAAGGTCCGGTTCATGGCCAAGAAGGAAGTCTTCGACCACAAGATCACCGGCCCGATCATGCGCAGCCTGCGGCACATCGAGGTGGACCGCGCAGACGGGTCGGCGTCCTTCCAGGCGGCCTGCATGGCGCTCAAGGAAGGCGAACTCGTCGGCGTCTACCCCGAGGCGACCATCAGCCGCAGCTTCGAGATCAAGGAATGCAAGTCCGGCGCCGCGCGCATGGCCATCGCGTGTGACGTTCCGATCGTGCCGCACATCGTCTGGGGTGCTCAGCGCATCTGGACCAAGGACCACCCGAAGAAACTGTGGCGGCCGAAGGTGCCGATCTCGGTGGCCGTCGGCGAACCGATCATGCCCACTCTGCCCGCGCCCGAGTTGACCGCGCTGCTGCATTCGCGCATGCAGCACCTCCTCGAACAGGTGCAGGACGCCTACGGCCCGCATCCGCCCGGCGAGTTCTGGGTGCCGCGGCGGCTCGGCGGTGGCGCCCCGTCACTGGCCGAGGCGAACCGGATGGACGCTGAAGAGGCCGCGCGCAAGGCTGCCCGCCGCGAGCAGCCTGGTGACCCCGCGGGGGCTTCGGGCTAGCGATGGAACCTGTTTTCCGCACGCTGGAAATCGCCTGCAGCACAGGTGTTGCCGTATCGGGAACCCGCATCACCTATGAGTGGCTGGAGAACATTCCTGATCGTGGTGGTGCCGTGGTGGCGATCAACCACACCAGCTACCTCGACTGGATGCCTGCGGCGCTGGCCGCCTACCAGCGCAAGCGGCGGCTGCGCTTCATGATCAAGCAGGAAATGTCGGACGTGAAGATTGTCAACTTCCTGATCAAGCGCACCGGCACCATTCCGGTCGACCGGAACGCCGGCAGCGGCGCATACGGCGTCGCGGTGCAGCGGCTGCGCGCCGGTGAGCTGGTCGCCGTGTACCCAGAGGCCACCATCAGCCGCAGCTTCGAGCTCAAGGAATTCAAGACCGGCGCTGCCCGCATGGCGATCGAGGCGCAGGTGCCGATCATCCCGATGATCGTCTGGGGCGCCCACCGGCGCTGGACCAAAGACCATCCACGCACGCTGGGCCGGGCGAAGATCCCGGTCACGGTCAAGGTCGGACCGCCGGTGCTGCCGAAGGAGACGGTTGCGCAGACGGACGCCGCGATGCGCGAGGTGATGACCAGGCTTCTGCACGATGCGCAGGAGTCCTACGAGCATCCCGAAGGCGCCTACTGGGTGCCGCGCCGATTGGGTGGTTCGGCGCCGACGATGGCCGAGGCCAAGGAACTCGACGCCGCCGAGTTGGCCGAGCGGGCGCGGAAACAGGCGGAGCGGCAAGCAAAGTGAAGACGCCCGCGTTGGTCGCCACGGATGTGGACGGCACGCTTCTTGACGACGACGAGAACGTCACCGACCGTACCCGCAGCGCCGTGCTCGCCGCGGTGGACGCGGGCGCCGACTTCGTGTTGGCGACGGGCCGACCGCCGCGCTGGGTGCAGCCCGTCGTCGACGAGCTCGGGTTCGCGCCGATGGCGGTCTGCGCCAACGGTGCGGTGATCTACAACCCGTCCACCGACCGCATCGTGTCGGCGCGGACGCTGTCGGTCGACGAGTTGGGTGCACTCGCCGAGATCGCGACGCGCGTCATCCCCGGTGCGGGCCTGGCGGTGGAGCGGGTGGGGCGCAGCGCTCACGACGCCGCCACCCCGCAGTTCGTCAGCTCACCCGGCTACGAGCACGCGTGGTTGAACCCGGACAACACCGAGGTGTCGGTTCAGGACCTGCTATCCGCGCCGGCGATCAAGCTGCTGATCCGCAAGGCCGGTGCGCGCAGCGCCGACATGGCCGCCGAGCTGGTGAAACATGTTGGCCTGCACGGTGATATCACCTACTCCACCAACAACGGCCTGATCGAGGTGGTGCCGCGAGGCGTCAGCAAGGCCACCGGTGTCGAGGAGGTCGCGCGGCCCCACGGCATCACCGCCGAGGACGTGGTGGCGTTCGGCGACATGCCCAACGACATTCCGATGTTGCGCTGGGCCGGCCTCGGGGTGGCGATGGGCAATGCCCACGTCGAAGCGTTGGCTGCCGCCGATGAGGTGACGGCGTCAAACAGTGACGACGGCCTGGCGCGAGTGCTCGAGCGTTGGTGGCTGTGAGAATCGGGCCTAGGCCGCGTCGATCGGCTTGATGCGCTCGAGCTGCACGGGCGGCCCGTCATCCGACAGCGGTGGCAGCTCCTCGGGCACTCCGTCGATAACTCTTGTCACAGTGCCGCGTTCACGGTCGAAGTTCAGTGTGCCGTGCTGGAAGTTCTGGACGATCCATTGCGGCTCGGAAGTCTCGCCGCTGGTCGGTAGGCCCAGCGCGCCGCGCTCGTAGCCCAGCGACGCCCACGCGTTGTAGATCGCACCGGTCAGCGGTTGGGCCCCGCTCACCGGGGACCAGTACACCGCGCCCTTTTCGAATGTGGCGTAGCGGGTGTCGAATTCGCCCGCGGCCTCCGGTGATCTCGGCGCACCGAGGATGCTGTTGTCGCCCCCCATCGACTCCCACTTGGCCAGGATGGCACCGCCGCGCAGAAGATCCTTCAACGACGGCGGCGCGGGCGGCTCGTTGAAACGTGCTGCGATATCGCGTATTTGGTCCATCGCCGCGTAGGCGGCGTTACCCGGGCATTCGGTGTTGCCGACATCGCGGTGGGTGAAGATCGACGGCAGGGTAGGGCTCGCCCCTTTGGGGAAGTGGGTGAACGATGAGCCGTCAGAGGTCAAAACGACTGTGCCTCTTGGGTTGACGTGATCCAGACTCAGCCGCCAGCCCAGCAGTCGGCCGACCGTGCGCAGCAGGATCGGGGTGGGCGGTTCGACGTCGAAGTTGCCGAGCATCGCCACGCCCCAGGTGTCCTTGTTGAACCCGCCGGTGTGGGCGCCCTCGACGGGTTTGTCTATGCCGCCCGCCCGGCCTTCGAAGACCTGCCCGTACTTGTCCACCAGCGCGTTGTAGGCGATGTCGCACCAGCCCAGCGTGCGGGTGTGGTACGCGTAGATCGACCGCACGATCGCGGCGGAGTCCTCGGGCCGGTAGTCGTTGCTGCCCGCGGTGTGGTGCACGATCCCGGCCCGTACCCCGTTGTCATAGACGGTGTTCGGGCACTTCATCGATTCGTCGGCGCCCCACTGCGCGCGCGTGATGACGGCGGGCGGCTGACCGGGCGGGGTCACGGCGTTCGGCAGCGGCAGGTCGCCGATCGGTGCCTGCGGCGGGCTGATCAGGACCGCGTTGACGTTCTGTCCGATCGGCTGGTGGGTGGTGGCCGGCACGTAGCCGAGGCCCGGCCCGGCCGGCCGCGCCTCGGCGGGTTGCTGCGGTGCCGATGCGGTGGGGCCGCCCGGCCGCGTCACGGCGATCTGCACGGTGGTGGTGAGACCGACGAAGACCGGCTCGGTGCCGCGCGCCGCGGAGGAGCCGTCGCCGACTCCGTCGAGGTTCTCGGCCTCGTACCAGGGACCCCACGAACCGTCGGATTTCTTCGCCCGCACCCGCGCCGAGGTGCCGCTGAGGTCGGCCGCGGTGAGGGCGACGAGCGAGAATGGGGTGTCCTGATGGACCTCGCGGATCGTTTCGCCGCCGCCGAGGCCGGTCAGCGTCTGCTCCACCAGCTGTGTCTGTTCGGCGAGCGGGCGGCGGTCCTCGTCGAACGGTGTGCTCGGCAGCGCCCACGGCAGGATCACCACGGTGCCCGCGAGAGCGGTGAAGAGCATCGGGTGTCTGCGCACGCACCGATGTTACGTAAGTGTCAGTTGTTGCCAGTGTTTCGACACGGCCGAACTGCGCACTGTTCTCTCGGTGCCATGCGTGTATTCCTGCGACGGCGCCGCAGAGCCAGTGGCGGGCTCTGCGGCGCCGTTCTAGGGGGACAGGTCTAGCCGGCCGGGGGCGGCGGTGCGGGCACGGCCGCGGCAGGCGCCTTCATGGCCGAGGTGATCATCGGCATCACCACGCCCTTGAGCAGGTCGATCGCCTGGCCGGCGCCCAGCTGTTGAGCGGCGCTGCTGAGATCGCTGAGTAGACCGCCGCTGCCGCCGCCGATGGCCGCAGGCGCGGCGCCCAGTCCCAGACCGGGATCGACGCCGAGACTGGTGCCGCCGAGACTGGTGCCGCCGAGACTGGTGCCGGCGGGGTCCAGGCCGATCGGCGCCGAGATCGGCACCTCACCCGGGTTGGGCAGGCCCGCCGCGTTCGAGAGCGGCGTCGTGGCCGCCAGCGCTGGATCGACTCCGGTGACCGGAGGCGTCGTCAAACCGCCGGGAAGCGCCCCGGTCGGACTCAACGCGGGGCTCAGGGCCGGATTGGATGCCGGATTGGCCGGCGCAGCGGCCAACCCGGGCATCCCCGCCGGACCCCCCGGTGGTGCCGGCGCAGGACTGGTCAACGCTGGATTGGCCAGCGTCGGGTCATTGAGTCCCGGTGCGGCGGCGAGTGCCGGATTGGTCGCACCGAGGGCGGGCGTGGTGGCCGCGGGCAGCGGCGATGTCGCACCCAGCCCAGGTGTGGCGGTGCCCAGCCCAGGAGAGGTCATGGGCGACGTGAGGCCGCCAGGGGCGGTCAGCGTCGTCGGCGCCGCAGCATTGGAACCGGTGAGTGCCGACGGCATGGCCGGCAGGTTGATGCCAAACTGCGACAGGCCCTGCGACAGCGCGGACATCAGCTCGTTGGGCAAGTCGGTCACCATGGCGGCAGACTGGAACTCGCGCGGCTGCGGCGCGGGCTTCATATCGGAGATGGCGGAATAGGCGAATGGACTCACGACGGCCAGGGCGGCGACTGCGCTCGTGGCTGTCGAGAGCCTGCGTCGACGTCGGTTTGGCACGGGAAGTCTCCTCAATATGTGGACTACGTGTAGAGCGGTACGTGAACGATGGTACGGGCGTGACAGTTGTGACTAGAGTGACGAGATGTAATTGTGAGCGAATCGCGACATTGAGTCCCTATTGGATTCGGGTGGGTCGCGGCTGGTCGGATACCCTGGCTGCCGATGACCGCTCGTTATGACCTCTTCGTCGTCGGTTCCGGCTTCTTCGGCCTGACGATCGCCGAGCGCGTGGCGACCCAGCTGGACAAGCGAGTCCTGGTGCTCGAACGGCGCCCGCACATCGGCGGCAACGCTTACTCCGAGCCGGAGCCTCAGACCGGCATCGAGGTGCACCGCTACGGCGCGCACCTGTTTCACACCTCCAATAAGAAGGTGTGGGACTACGTCCGGCAGTTCACCGAGTTCACCGGCTATCAGCACCGCGTGTTCGCGATGCACAACGGCCAGGCCTACCAGTTCCCGATGGGGCTGGGCCTGGTGTCGCAGTTCTTCGGTCGGTACTTCACCCCCGACGAGGCCCGTGCGCTGATCAAGGAGCAGGCGGCCGAAATCGAGACCGCCGATGCCAAGAACCTCGAGGAGAAGGCGATCAGCCTGATCGGCCGTCCGCTCTATGAGGCGTTCGTCAAGCACTACACCGCCAAGCAGTGGCAGACCGATCCAAAGGAACTGCCGGCCAGCAACATCACTCGGCTGCCTGTGCGCTACACGTTCGATAACCGCTACTTCAACGACACCTACGAGGGTCTGCCGATCGACGGTTACACCGTGTGGCTGCAGAACATGGCCGCCGACGACCGTATCGAGGTGCGGCTGGACACCGACTGGTTCGACGTGCGCGACCAGCTGCGCCGTGAGGCCCCGTCGGCTCCAGTCGTTTATACCGGGCCACTGGACCGCTACTTCGACTATGCCGAAGGCCGGTTAGGCTGGCGCACACTGGATTTCGAACTCGACGTGTTGCCCACCGGTGACTTCCAGGGCACCCCGGTGATGAACTACAACGACGAGGACGTGCCCTACACGCGCATCCACGAGTTTCGCCACTTCCATCCCGAGCGTGAGTACCCGACCGACAAGACCGTCATCATGCGGGAGTACTCCCGCTTCGCCAACGACGACGACGAGCCGTACTACCCGATCAACACCGAGCGCGACCGCGCCGTGCTGGCGGCCTACCGCGCCAGGGCCAAGGCCGAAACCACCAGCGCCAAAGTGTTGTTCGGCGGTCGCCTGGGGACATACCAGTATCTCGACATGCACATGGCGATCGCCAGCGCGCTGAACATGTACGACAACATCCTCGCCCCGCATCTGCGCGACGGTGAACCGCTGCACGAAAGCGGAGCCGAGGCATGAGTCAAGCGGCGGTCAGTCTGCTTGCCCGCATCATCCTGCCGCGCCCCGGCGAACCGCTCGACGTCCGCAAGCTCTACCTCGAGGAGTCGACCACCAACGCGCGGCGCGCACACGCCGAAACCAGGACGACCCTGCAGATCGGCGCGGAGTCCGAGGTCTCGTTCGCGACCTACTTCAACGCGTTTCCCGCCAGCTACTGGCGGCGCTGGTCGACGCTGGGCTCGGTGGTGTTGCGCGCCGAACTGGCCGGCACCGGCCGTGTCGACGTGTACCGCAGCAAGGCCACCGGTGCCCGGATCTTCATCGAGGGCAAGCCCTTTCACCACGAGGACAGTCGAGGCCCGGTCGAGTTCGAGATCGGACTGGAACCGTTCGAGGACGGCGGCTGGATCTGGTTCGACATCACCACCGACAGCGCGGTCACGCTGACGAACGCCGGCTGGTACGCGCCGGTGCCCGCGCCAGGCACCGCGAACGTCGTGGTGGGCATGCCGACCTTCAACCGGCCCGACGACTGCGTGAACACGCTGCGCGCGCTGACGTCGGACCCGTTGGTCGGCCAGGTCATCGGTGCGGTGATCGTGCCCGATCAGGGAACGCGCAAACTGCGCGATCATCCGGAGTTCGCCGACGCCGCCGCGCCGCTGGGCAGCCGGCTGTCTATCCACGACCAGCCGAACCTCGGCGGCTCGGGCGGTTACAGCCGCGTGATGTACGAGGCACTGAAAAACACCGATTGCCAACAGATCCTGTTCATGGACGACGACATCCGCGTCGAGCCCGACTCGATCCTGCGGGCGCTGGCGATGAACCGGTTCGCCAAGACACCGATGCTGGTCGGTGGCCAGATGCTCAACCTGCAGGACCCGGCGCACCTGCACGTGATGGGCGAGGTGGTCGGCAGGCACGACTTCATGTGGACCAACGCGCCGCACACCAAGTACGACCATGACTTCGCGCGAAATCCGTTGAACGACCGGTATTCGGACAGCAAGCTGCTGCACCGCCGCATCGACGTCGACTACAACGGTTGGTGGATGTGCATGATCCCGCGCGCCATCGCCGACGAGCTCGGTCAGCCGCTGCCGCTGTTCATCAAGTGGGACGACGCCGACTACGGCCTGCGGGCCGCCGAGCACGGCTATCCGACCGTCACCATGCCGGGCACCGCGATCTGGCACATGGCGTGGAGCGACAAGGACGACGCGATCGATTGGCAGGCCTACTTCCACCTGCGCAACAGGTTGGTGGTCGCCGCGCTGCACTGGGATGGTGACGTGCGCGGGTTGGTCCGCAGCCACTTGAAGGCGACGCTGAAACACCTGTTGTGCCTTGAGTATTCGACGGTCGCGATCCAGAACAAGGCCATGGACGACTTCCTCGCCGGGCCCGAGCACATCTTTTCCATTCTGGAGTCGGCGTTGCCGGAGGTGCACCGCCTGCGCAAGAATTACCCCGACGCGGTGATCCTGCCGTCGGCCACCGAACTGCCGCCACCGTCGGGGATGGTCGGCCGTGTCGGAGAGCCGAAAACCGCCCCCGGCAAGGCGATTCGCCTTCTCCGCGGAGTGCTGCACAACCTGTCGAAGGCCGACCCCGCGCATCATGAGCGCCCGCAGCTGAACGTGCCGACCCAGGACTCACGGTGGTTTCTGCTGTGCACCGTCGACGGTGTGACCGTCACGACCGCAGACAGCCGCGGCGTGGTGTACCGCCAGCGCGACCGCGCCAAGATGTTCGCGTTGCTGCGCGCCTCGCTGATCCGTCAACGCAAGCTGCTGCGCCGCTTCGACGAGCTGCGTAAGACCTATCGCGATGCGCTGCCGATGCTGTCGGGTGTGCAGCAGTGGGAGGCTGTGTTCGATCCCCGGGGGCAGGAGCGTAGCGACCGGGGGATTTCGGCGGACTCCGCCAATGGGTGAGAGTCCTCCTCTACGCTCCGCGTGGGGGCCCAGCGGCGAAGAGGCCGCGTTGGTGGCTGTGCAATCGGCATTGGCCGACCGCCCCGGCGTGCTCGCCGGGGCCCGCGCGCTGTCGCATTTCGGCGAGCACAGCATCGGCTGGGTAGCCGTCGCGGCCGTCGGCGCGCTGCTGCAGCCACGCAACCGGCTCGCGTGGCTGGCCGCCGGGTTCGGCGCGTTCGCCGCGCATGCGGCGGCCGTCATCATCAAACGGGTGGTGCGACGGGAACGGCCGCACCACCCGAGCATCGCCGTCAATGTCGGCACGCCGAGCCGGCTGAGCTTCCCGTCCGCGCATGCCACGTCGACCACCGCGGCGTCGATCCTCTTGTCCCGGGCGACGGGGTTGCCGCTGCCGGCGCTGCTCGTCCCGCCAATGGCGTTGTCGCGTCTGGTCCTCGGCGTGCACTATCCCAGCGACGTGATCACCGGCGTGGCGGTCGGCGCGGCCGTCGCTAAGACGGTCGGCTATTTCGCGCGCCGGGCCGGAGGAGCCTCATGAGCATTTCAAGTGACAGCAGTGCATCCAGGGCGGCAAAGATGAGTGAAGAACCGGCACCGGTCAAGGGCCCACCCCGCAACGTCGTCACCGGCCTGATCAAGGCTGCCCGGCCGCGCCAGTGGGTCAAGAACCTGCTCGTGCTCATCGCGCCCGTTGCCGCACTCGGCAGCGACGTCTCCTACGACTGGCGTGAGGTCGCGGTCAAGGTGTCGATCGCGTTCGTGGCGTTCTCCCTCGGCGCGTCGTCGATCTACCTCGTCAACGACGCGCGCGACGTCGAGGCCGACCGCGCGCACCCGACCAAGCGGTTCCGGCCCATCGCCGCGGGCGTGGTGCCGCCGTGGCTGGCTTATTGCACGGCGGTGGTGCTGGCCGCCGCGGCGTTCGCGGTGTCGCTGCTGGCCACGCCGAACCTCGCCGTGGTGATCGGCGTCTACATCGCGATGCAGCTCGCGTACTGCTTCGGCCTCAAACATCAAGCCGTGCTTGACATCTGCATCGTGTCCTCGGCGTACCTGATCAGGGCGATCGCCGGTGGTGTCGCTGCGAGCATCCTGCTGTCGCAATGGTTTCTACTCGTCATGACCTTCGGCTCGCTGTTCATGGTGGCAGGAAAGCGCTACGCGGAACTGCAGCTCGCCGAGAAGACCGGCGCCAAGATCCGCAAGTCGCTCGAGAGCTATACGTCGACCTACCTCCGGTTTGTCTGGACGCTGTCGGCCACCGCGATGGTGGTCTGCTACGGGTTGTGGGCCTTCGAACGCGACGGCGCGAACGCCTCGTGGTATGCGATCACGATGATCCCGTTCACAATCGCGATCCTGCGCTACGCCGTTGACGTCGACGGGGGACTGGCGGGGGAACCGGAGGAGATCGCACTGAAGGACCGGGTGCTTCAGCTGCTGGCCGTTGCGTGGATCGGAACCATTGGTGCCGCAGTTCTCCTCGGTTGAGCGCTCGGCCAGGATCAGCCTGACGCTCAGCGTGATCGTGGCCGCTGCCCTGTTCGCCTGGGGAGCGTGGCAGCGTCGCTGGATCGCCGACGACGGGTTGATCGTGCTGCGCACAGTGCGAAACCTGCTGGCGGGCAACGGCCCGGTGTTCAACGCGGGCGAGCGGGTGGAGTCCAACACCTCGGCGCTGTGGACCTACCTCAACTATGTTGGCGCCTTGATCGGCGGCCCCACGCAGCTGGAATACATCGCCCTATGGCTGGCCCTGGTGCTCAGCGTCGCCGGTGTCGTGTTCGCGATGCTCGGCGCGGGCCGGCTCTACGCACCGAGCCTGCAGGGCCGTCGCGCCCTGCTGCTGCCTGCGGGCGTGCTGGTCTACATGGCGGTGCCGCCGGCACGCGACTTCGCCACCTCGGGACTCGAAAACGGTTTGGTGCTGGCCTATCTCGGCCTGCTGTGGTGGATGATGGTCTGCTGGTCGCAGGCGTTGCGCGCACCGCATGACCCGGCACAGCCCAATGCGGTCAGCAACCGGTTCGATGGCGCGCTCGCGATGGTGGCGGGGCTGTCGGTGCTGGTGCGACCCGAACTGGCGTTGGTCGGCGGCCTCGCGCTGATCATGATGCTCATCGCGGCAAGGGGTTGGCGGCGCCGGGTGCTGATCATCGTCGCGGGCGGCCTGCTTCCCGTCGCCTACCAGATCTTCCGCATGGGCTACTACGGATTGCTGGTTCCCCAAACGGCTTTGGCGAAGGACGCCTCGGGCGACAAGTGGGCCCAGGGCTGGATCTATCTCACCAACTTCGACGATCCCTACCTACTGTGGATCCCGGCCCTTCTGCTGATCGCGCTCGCGTTGGTCCTGGTGACCACCCGGAGCCGGCCCTGGTGGATCCGGCGCGAGGTGCCGTACGGATACGGCAGGATCGCGCGCATCGTGGCCAGTCCGCCGGCGGTCGTGGTGTTGTTCGTGTTCAGCGGCGTTCTGCAGGCCCTCTACTGGATCCGGCAGGGCGGCGACTTCATGCACGGCAGAGTGCTGCTGACGCCGATGTTCCTCCTGCTGACTCCGGTAGCGGTGATACCGGTGCTGCTGCCCGACGGTGAAAAGTTCAGCCGCGGAGTCGGTTACCAGCTCGCAGGCATCACCTCGGTGTTGTGGCTGGCCGTGGTGGGCTGGTCGCTGTGGACGGCCAATTCACCGGGCATGGGACCCGACGCCACCCGGGTGACCTACACGGGCATCGTCGACGAGCGGCGCTTCTACTCGCAGGCCACCGGCCACGCCCACCCGTTGACCGCCGCCGACTATCTGGACTACCCGCGGATGCGGGCGGTACTGGTCGCGCTCGAGAACACTCCCGACGGCGCGCTGCTGCTGCCCTCAGGTAACTACGACGTGTGGGATGTCGTCCCGGCGATACCGCCACCGCCGGGCATGACGCCGCAGGAGCGCGCCGCCTACATCGGCCCGCACACAGTGTTTTTCACCAACCTCGGCATGGTCGGCATGAACGTCGGCCTCGACATTCGCGTGATCGATCAGATCGGCCTGGCCAATCCCCTTGCCGCACATACCGCGCGGCTGGAGGACGGCCGAATCGGGCACGACAAGAACCTGTTTCCGGACTGGGCGGTGGCCGAAGGTCCCTTCCTGAAGAAGCCGCCCTGGATTCCGACGTACCTGGACCGGGACTGGATCGCCCAGGCGGAAGCGGCGCTGAAGTGTCCGCGCACCGAAGCCATGCTGACGTCGATCCGCGGCCCGATGAGCCCGCGGCGATTCCTGTCGAATCTGGTGCACGCGTACCAGTTCACGAAGTACCGCATCGACCGTGTGCCGATGTATGACCTCATCCGGTGCGGGCTGCCGATTCCGCCTCCGTCGGTGCCCGCCTACACCGGGCTGCCCGCCAGCGGTCCGTAACGAGTCACTCCAAAGGGACGATAAGCGAAACGGCCGTCACCATCCGAGCAGGTCAGAGCCCTCAACAGCGAAGGGCGGCGACCAGCGGCGACAGCGGCTGAGGAGAGATATCACAGCAAGGTGTGGTTGACTACACGGGCGTCCGAGCCGAATGGGTCTTGAGATCTCGGGCGCGGCATACGACAGATGGGATAGATGAAGCATGAAGTTCGTTGGCAAAATCCGTGGCGCGGCGAAAGCCTTGCCGCGCCGGCTCACGGTCGCGGCACTCGCAGCCGCCGTGCTGCCCGGCCTGGTGGGCGCCGTCGGAGGCTCGGCGACTGCAGGGGCTTTCTCACGGCCGGGTCTGCCGGTCGAATATCTGATGGTTCCATCAGCGGGGATGGGACGCGACATCAAGGTCCAGTTCCAAAACGGCGGTCCCAACGCGCCAGGTGTGTATCTGCTCGACGGTCTTCGCGCGCAGGATGACTTCAACGGTTGGGACATCAACACCGCGGCGTTCGAGTGGTACGTCGACTCCGGTCTCGCCACGATCATGCCGGTCGGTGGACAGTCCAGCTTCTACAGCGACTGGTACGCCCCGGCCTGCGGCAAGGCGGGTTGCCAGACCTACAAGTGGGAGACGTTCCTGACCCAGGAGCTGCCCGCTTACCTCGCCGCCAACAAGGGCGTGAACCCGAACCGCAACGCCGCGGTGGGTCTGTCGATGGCCGGTTCGGCCGCGATGACGCTGGCGATCTACTACCCGCAGCAGTTCCAGTACGCCGCATCGCTGTCGGGCTTCCTGAACCTCTCCGAGGGCTGGTGGCCGATGCTGGTCGGCGTGTCGATGGGCGACGCTGGTGGCTACAAGTCTAAGGACATGTGGGGCGACTCGAGCGATCCGGCGTGGAAGCGCAACGACCCGATGGTCAACATCTCCAAGCTGGTCGCCAACGGCACCCGCGTCTGGGTGTTCTGTGGTAACGGCAAGCCCGCCGACATCGGCAACGGGCAGGGCGTCATCGGCGATAACTTCAACGCCAAGTTCCTGGAGGGCTTCACCCTCCGCACGAACAAGACGTTCCAGGAGCAGTACATCGCCGCCGGCGGCAAGAACGGTGTCTTCAACTTCCCGTCGAACGGCACCCACGACTGGGGCTACTGGGGAGCACAGCTGCAGCAGATGAAGCCGGACATCCAGCGGGTGCTCGGTGCGACTCCGCAGCCGTCGACTCCGATCGCGACTGCCGCGTCGGCGTCGACCCAGACGGCTTCTGCCACCACAGGCGGCTAAGCACTCGATAGCTATGCGTCTGACGGCGGTGATCCCCACGGGTCACCGCCGTCAGCCGGTTTCCGAGCAGCATCGCGATGTGGTTCACTGCAATGCGCGGGGACAGCCAACTGGTGAGGGTGGGTAGATGCAGAAAACGAAGGCGCTGAGTGGACTGATTCGAGCGGTCTTCGCCGTGGTGCTCGCGGCCGGCCTGTGGTCGGCTACGGCGCCGGTCGCCAAGGCCGACGGCATCGAGATGCTGATGGTGCCCTCGGCGGCCATGGGACGCGACATCCCCGTCGCCTTCCAAGGCGGTGGCCCGCACGCGGTCGTCCTACTCGACGCCTTCAACGCCGCCCCGGACGTCAGCAACTGGGTGGGTGCCGGCGCGTTCAACACCTTGGCCGGCAAGGGCATTTCGGTGGCCGCTCCCGCGGGTGGCGCATGGAGCATGTACACCAACTGGGAACAGGACGGCAGCAAGCAGTGGGAAACCTTCCTGGCCGATGAGTTGCCCGACTGGCTGGCCGCCAACAAGGGCCTTGCACCCAACGGGCACGGCGTCGTCGGCCCCGCCCAGGGCGGTTACGCCGCGATGGCCCTTGCGGCTTTCCACCCCGATCGATACCGCTACGCCGGCTCGCTGTCGGGTTTCCTCACCCCGTCAGCCACCACTATGAACGGTGCGATCACCGACGGGCTCGCCCGGTTCGGCGGCGTCGACATCCGCAACATGTGGGGTTTGCCACAACTCGGCCGCTGGAAGTGGCACGACCCCGACGTCCACATCCAGTTGCTCGCCGACAACAACACCCGGCTGTGGGTGTTCAGCCCGACCACGCTGACGTGCAGCGACCCTGCGGCCATGATCGGCTACTGCGACCAGGCCCAGGGCAGCAACCGCAGCTTCTACCAGCACTACCGCACCGTCGGCGGCCACAACGGGCACTTCGACTTCCCGCCGAGCGGCCAGCACGACTGGGGAACATGGGGCCCGCAACTGGCCGCGATGTCCGGCGAGCTCGTCACGACGATCAGGTGACGAGCGCCGGTACCTTGGAGGAGTGCTGCACAGGGTTCGTCGTTGGCCGAGGTGGTCGGTCGGCGCCCTTGGGGCGACATTCGTAGCGACATCACTCGTCGCGCCGGTGCTCACCGCATGCACGTCCGCGGACGGCATGCTGCCGACGATGTCGGTGCCGCCGCCGGCGTCCACGCCGACGCGGGCAGCGCCGCAATTCGTCGGTCCGCAGGCCGCAGGCCGCCAGCCCGGCGCGTTGACCGTGACACCGCAGCAGCGTGCCTATCTCGATGCGCTGCGGGGCGCGGGGGTGCGGCCGTCGACCGATCTGCTGGCGCTGAGCATCGGCTCGTATGTCTGTCAGGCGCGCGCGGCCAAACAATCCGACCAGGCGGTGCGCGACTACGTGACTCCGCTCGTTCGTAGCGATCTGCGCAACGACAACCAGCTCAACGTCGTCGCGCCGCCGCCCTCGCAGGTCGACGCGCTGACCGCCGATTACATTCAGATCGCCACCGAGCGTCTCTGCTAGCCCACGTCAACCCCCGCCCGCAAGGAGCAGAAGTACACCCATGCCAGTCAATAGTCGGCGCAAGCGCCACCGGATCCTCGCGCTCATCGCTGCGGGGGCGATAGCGCTCGTCGTCGCGCTCGTCGTCGTGGTCGTGTGGGTGATGATCCGTCAGCCCGAGAAGTCGGAGAATGCGGTGCCACCCACCGGCGTGCCACCCACGGGCGGGCCGACGACGGGCAAGCCGCGTCCGGAGTTCCAGGACGCCAGCTGCCCCGACGTTCAGTTGGTGTCTATCCCTGGCACGTGGGAGTCGTCGGTGGCGCTCGACCCGCTCAACCCGACACAGTTCCCGATCGCGTTGCTGCTCAACGTGACCAACCCGATCCGTCAACAGTTCGGCAACGACCGCGTCGAGGTGTACACCGTTCCCTACACCGCGCAGTTCCACAATCCGTTGTCCGCCGACGGCCAGATGAACTACAACGACAGCCGGGCCGAAGGCACCCGCACCGCCGTGCAGGCAATGACCGACATGAACAACCGCTGCCCGCTGACCAGCTATGTGCTCGTCGGCTTCTCGCAGGGCGCCGTCATCGCCGGCGACATCGCCAGCGACATCGGCAACGGGCGCGGCCCGGTCGACGCCGACCTCGTGCTCGGTGTGACGTTGATAGCCGACGGCCGCAGGCAGACCGGCGTCGGTCAGGACATCGGCCCCAATCCTCCCGGCCAGGGTGCAGAGATCACGCTGCACGAGGTGCCGATGCTGTCGTCGATGGGGCTGACGATGACGGGTCCGCGGGCGGGTGGCTTCGGTGTGCTCAACGAACGCGTCAACGAGATCTGCGCGACGGGTGACCTGATCTGCTCGGCGCCCGAGGAGGCGTTCTCGATCGCCAACCTGCCCAAGACACTGGAGGTGCTCGCCGGCGGGGCGGGCCAGCCCGTGCACGCCATGTACAACACCACGCAGTTCTGGAACCTCGACGGCCAACCGGCCACGACGTGGACGTTGGATTGGGCCGGCCAGGTCGTCGATAACGCGCCGCATCCAAAACATGGCTGAGGCGTTACCGGCATAGATTTGGCCTGCGGGACCGCCTCGCATAACATTAAGAAATAACTAAGACCAATCACGTACGGCTGGATGAAAACTGCTCGTCACAGCGTGGCCCGACAGCGAAAGTCAACGCCTCGGTAACATCTTGGAGGTTTGGGTTTCGCTGGGACAAATTGGACAACGAAGTCCCTCACGACGCCCGCGGCTGCCCGGACGGTGCACGCGAGACCGCGTCGCGATGAGTGCTTTGACAGGAGAGTGAGATGGGGTTCCACAACCCGTTCCTCAAGGACGGACAGATCAGGTTTCCCGATAACGGCAGCCTGGTTCTTCACGTCGAACGGTGGACGAAGGTGCGTGGAGACAAGCTCGCCTACCGCTTCCTGGACTTCTCCACCGAACGTGACGGCGTCGCACGGGATCTGAACTGGGCGGACTTCGGCAAGCGCAACCGCGCCGTCGGCGCCCGTCTACAACAGGTGACCGAACCCGGGGATCGGGTCGCCATCCTCTGTCCGCAGAACCTCGAGTACCTTGTTGCGTTCTTCGGCACCCTGTATTCCGGCCGGGTAGCGGTCCCCTTGTTCGATCCGAGCGAGCCTGGCCACGTCGGCCGGTTGCACGCCGTCATCGACGACTGTCATCCGTCGGCTATCCTCACCACCACCGAGGCGGCCGAGGGCGTCCGGAAGTTCTTCCGCAGCAGGCCCGCCAAGGAACGCCCGCGCGTCATCGCCGTCGACGCCGTCCCCGACGAGGTCGGTGCCACCTGGGAACCCGTGCCTGTCGAACCCGACACGATCGCCTATCTGCAGTACACCTCCGGCTCCACCCGCATCCCGACCGGCGTGCAGATCACGCACCTCAACCTCGCCACCAACGTGGTCCAGGTGATGGAGGCGCTCGAAGGCGAAGAGGGCGACCGAGGGGTGTCCTGGTTGCCGTTCTTCCACGACATGGGCCTGATCACCGCGATGATCTCGCCGATGATCGGCCACTATGTGGAGTTCATGACGCCCGCGGCGTTCGTCCGCCGGCCGGGCCGCTGGATCCGCGCGATGGCACGCACGCCCGAGGACACCGGCGGCGTCATCTCGGTCGCGCCGAACTTCGCATTCGATCACGCCGCCCTGCGCGGCCTGCCCAAAGAGGGCGAGCCCGAGCTCGACCTCAGCAACGTGAAGTGCATCCTCAACGGCAGCGAGCCGATCTCGGCTGCCACCGTGCGGAGGTTCAACGAGGCGTTCGGCCCGTTCGGGTTCCGGCCGCAGGCGATCAAACCGTCCTACGGGCTGGCCGAAGCCACCCTGTTCGTGTCGACGACCCCGATGGGCGACCACCCGAAGATCGTTCACGTCGACCGCGAGGCGCTGAACACCGGCACGTTCGTCGAGGTGCCCGAGGACTCGCCCAGCGCGGTGGCCCAGGCCGGCGCGGGCAAGGTCGGCATCGCCGAATGGGCCGTGATCGTCGACGCCGAAACCGCCACCGAACTGCCCGACGGGCAGATCGGCGAGGTCTGGATCAGCGGCCAGAACATGGGCACCGGCTACTGGGGCAAGCCTGCGGAGACCGTTGCCACCTTCCAGAACATCCTGAAGTCGCGCACCAACCCGTCGCACGCCGAGGGCGCGACCGACGACGCGACGTGGGTCCGCACCGGCGATTACGGTGCCTACCACGACGGCGAGCTCTACATCACCGGCCGCGTCAAGGACCTCATCATCATCGACGGCCGCAACCACTACCCGCAGGACATCGAGTACTCGGCGCAGGAGGCGACCAAGGCTTTGCGCACAGGGTTCGTCGCGGCGTTCTCGGTGCCGGCCAACCAGCTTCCCGACGAGGTGTTCGAGAACACCCATGCGGGTCTCAAGCGCGACCCCGACGACACCTCCGAACAACTCGTCATCGTCGGCGAGCGGGCACCCGGTTCGCACAAGATGGACTTGGCGCCGGTGACCGACGCCATTCGCGCCGCGATCGCGGTGCGGCACGGCGTGACCGTGCGTGACGTGCTTCTGACCCCGGCCGGCGCCATCCCGCGCACCTCCAGCGGCAAGATCGGCCGCCGCGCCTGCCGTGCCGCGTACCTCGATGGCAGCCTGCGCAGCGGGAAGGTGGCCAACGCCTTCCCCGACGCAGCCGACTGAACAGCGACGAATACTGAAAATGGCTGATATAGAACCGGATTCGCAGGGCAACACAGAGGGTTTCCAGCTGGCGCCCGAGCGGCCCACGACGCCCGCCCGCACCGACATGACCGTCGCCGAGATGCGCGAATGGCTGCGCAACTGGGTCGCCAACGCCACCAGCCAGTCGGCCGACGCCATCGACGAGTCCACCCCAATGGTCGAACTCGGCCTGTCGTCGCGCGATGCGGTCGCGATGGCCAGCGACATCGAAGATCTCACCGGTGTGACGCTGACGGCCACCGTTGCCTTCCGTCATCCGACCATCGAATCGCTGGCCACGGTCATCGTCGAGGGTGAGCCCGAAGTCGAGCTGTCCGATGATGACGAGGACTGGTCACGCGAAGTTGATGAGGACATCGCGAACATAGCCATTGTGGGCCTGGCCACCCGCTTCCCCGGCGACATGAACACCCCGGACGAGACGTGGCAGGCACTGCTCGAGGGACGCAGCGGCATCACCGATCTGCCGGAGGGCCGCTGGGAGGAGTTTCTCGACGAGCCGCGGATCGCCGAGCGGGTCGCCAAGGCGCGCACCCGCGGCGGATACCTGAAGGACATCAAGGGTTTTGACGCCGAGTTCTTCGCGCTGTCGAAGATGGAGGCCGACAACATCGATCCGCAGCAGCGGATGGCGCTCGAGCTGACGTGGGAGGCGTTGGAGCACGCCCGTATTCCCGCGTCGTCGCTGCGGGGCCAGAGCGTCGGTGTCTACATCGGCAGCTCCACCAACGACTACAGCTTCCTGGCGATGTCGGACCCGTCGGTCGCCCACCCGTATGCGATCACGGGCACGGCCAGCTCGATCATCGCGAACCGGGTGTCGTACTTCTATGACTTCCGCGGGCCGTCGGTGGCCGTCGACACGGCGTGCTCCAGCTCGCTGGTCGCCGCGCACCAGGGCGTGGCTGCGCTGCGTTCGGGTGAGGCCGACGTTGCGATCGTCGGCGGCGTCAACGCGCTGATCACCCCGCTGGTCACGGTGGGCTTCGACGAGGTCGGCGGCGTGCTCGCGCCCGACGGGCTGATCAAGTCGTTCTCCAAGGACGCCGACGGCTACGCGCGCTCGGAGGGCGGCGGCATGCTGGTGCTCAAGCGTGTTGCCGATGCGCGTCGCGACGGCGACGACATCCTCGCCGTCATCGCGGGCAGCGCGGTCAACCACGACGGCCGGTCCAACGGCCTGCTGGCACCCAACCCGGACGCGCAGGCCGAAGTTCTGCGCAAGGCGTACAAGGACGCCGGCATCAACCCGCGCGACGTCGACTACATCGAGGCCCACGGCACCGGCACCATCCTCGGTGACCCGATCGAGGCCGACGCGCTGGGCCGGGTGGTCGGCCGCGGCCGTCCCGCCGACAAGCCCGCCCTGCTGGGTGCGGTGAAATCCAATGTGGGACACCTGGAATCGGCGGCCGGTGCGGCGAGCCTGGCGAAGATGACGCTGGCGTTGCGCAACGACAAGATTCCGCCGTCGATCAACTACAGCGGGCCCAACCCGTACATCGACTTCGAAAACGTGCGGCTGAAGGTCGCCGACACCGTCACCGACTGGCCGCGCTACAGCGGGCATGCCATCGCGGGCGTTTCCGGCTTCGGCTTCGGCGGCGCCAACGCCCACCTGGTGCTGCGCGAGGTGCTGCCCTCAGATCTTGTTGAGCCAGAACCCGAATTAGAGCCCGCCTCCGACGGCAAGCACGCCGCGTCCGATGCCGACGCGGTGTTCGTCGGCGGGGTGCGGATGGACGAGTACGGCGAGTTCGTTGATGACGCCGACGCGCTTGACGCGCCCGCCCACGTCGCGGACACCGAACCCGAACTGCCCGGCCTCACCGACGAGGCCAAGCGGCTGCTTGAAGTCGCCCGCGAGGAGATGGAGGCGCAAGAGCAGCCGACGCCAGTTGTGCCACTTGCAGTTTCGGCGTTCCTGACCTCACGCAAGCGGCTGGCCGCCGCTGAGCTCGCCGACTGGATGGATAGCCCCGAGGGCCGGGCCTCCTCGCTCGAGTCGATCGGCCGTTCGCTGTCGCGGCGCAACCACGGCCGCTCGCGCGCAGTGGTGATGGCCCACGACCACGATGAAGCGATCAAGGCGCTGCGCGCGCTCGCCGACGGCAAGCAGAGCCCGAACGTCTACAGCGCCGACGGCCCCGTCACCAATGGACCCGTCTGGGTGCTCGCCGGATTCGGTGCGCAGCACCGCAAGATGGGTAAGAGCCTGTATCTGCGCAACGAAGTGTTCGCAGAGTGGATCAACAAGGTCGACGCCCTGGTGCAGGACGAGCGCGGCCACTCGATCCTCGAGCTCATCCTCGACGATGCGGTCGACTACACCGACGAAACCACCGAACTGCCGATCGAGAAGGTGCAGCTGGTCATCTTCGCGATCCAGATCGCGCTCGGGGAACTGCTCAAGCATCACGGCGCCAAACCCGCTGCGGTGGTGGGCCAGTCGCTCGGTGAGGCCGCGGCCGCCTACTTCGCCGGTGGTCTGTCGCTGGCCGACGCCACCCGCACCATCTGCTCCCGCTCGCACCTGATGGGCGAGGGCGAGGCGATGCTGTTCGGCGAGTACATCCGGTTGATGGCGCTGGTCGAGTACTCGGCAGACGAAATCAAAACGGTGTTCTCCGACTATCCCGATCTGGAGGTGTGCGTCTACGCCGCACCGACCCAGACGGTGATCGGCGGGCCGCCGGCCCAGGTCGACGCGATCATCGAACGCGCCGAGAAAGAGGGCAAGTTCGCCCGCAAGTTCCAGACCAAGGGCGCCAGCCACACCCAGCAGATGGATCCTCTGCTCGGCGAGTTGGCCGCCGAATTGCAGGGCATCGAACCGCGTCCGCTGCACACCGGCTACTTCTCCACCGTCCACGAGGGCAGCTACATCCGCCCGGGCGGCGAGCCGATCCACGACGTGGAGTACTGGAAGAAGGGCCTGCGGCACAGCGTGTACTTCACGCACGGCATCCGCAACGCCGTCGACAACGGCCACACCACATTCCTGGAACTGGCACCGAATCCCGTGGCGCTCATGCAGGTTGGGCTCACCACCGCCACGGCGGGGCTGCACGACGCACAGCTCATCGCGACGTTGGCCCGCAAGCAGGACGAGGTCGACTCGATGACCGCTGCCATGGCGCAGCTCTTCGTGCACGGCCACGATCTGGACTTCCGGACACTGTTCCCGCGCAAGTCCAGCGGCCTGGCCGGCGCACTCGACTACGCGAACATCCCGCCGACGAAGTTCCGCCGCAAGCCGCACTGGCTGGAGGCGCACTTCACCGGCGACAGCTCGACGATGATGCCCGGGAACCACGTGGCCACGCCCGACGGCCGCCACGTGTGGGAGTACGCGCCGAAGGGCACGACCGATCTTGCCGCGCTGGTGAAAGCCGCTGCCGCCCAGGTGCTTCCGGATGCCAAGCTGACGGCATCCGAACAGCGCGCGGTGCCGGGTGAGGGTGCCCGCCTGGTGACGACCATGACCCGTCATCCCGGCGGTGCCAGCATCCAGGTGCACGCCCGCGTCGACGAGTCGTTCACCTTGGTGTACGACGCCGTAGTAAGCCGAGTGGCGCGGGGCGGTGCTGCGGGTGGCGCCCTTCCGGTCGCGGCTGCGGCGGGTGCCGCGGTCGAGCAGGCGGTCACCGAAGCCACGCCGTTAGTCGTGGAAGACCAGGACGCCGATGCAGAAATCTTGCAGGACAACCTCACCGCGGGTGCAGGCATGGGCGCCGGTTTCGCCAAGTGGTCGCCCGACAGCGGCGAGACTGTGCGCGACCGGCTGGCCGCGATCGTCGGCGGCGCAATGGGTTACGAGCCCGAGGACCTCCCGTGGGAGGTGCCGCTGATCGAGCTCGGCCTGGATTCGCTGATGGCCGTGCGGATCAAGAACCGCGTCGAATACGACTTCGACCTGCCGCCGATCCAATTGACGGCGGTGCGGGATGCCAACCTCTACAACGTCGAGAGCCTCATCCAGTACGCGATCGAGCACCGCGACGAGGTCGCGGAGCTTCACGAGCACCAGAAGACGCAGACTCCCGAGGAGATCGCCGCCGAGCAGGCCAAGCTGCTGAGCGGCGCCAGCCCCGAGACGGTGACGGCGCCCGCGCCCGATCCGCAGGCCGAGCCGGAAACCCAGCCCGAATCCGATGCGGCGCCACCGGCATCCGACCTGCCGATCCCGCCGCCCCCGACCGACCCGTCAGGTCCGAAGGCCAACGGGGACAAGGCCTCTGCGGCCGCGCTCGCCGCACAGGTGCTGACCCAGGAGGCCGTCACCGAGGCGCTCGGTGCCGACGTGCCACCGCGTGAGGCCGCCGAGCGCGTGACGTTCGCGACGTGGGCGATCGTCACCGGCAAGTCGCCGGGCGGCATCTTCAACGCGCTGCCGCAGCTCGACGACGAAACCGCCGAGAAGATGGCCGCCCGTCTTTCGGAACGCGCGGAAGGCACGATCACCGTCGAGGACGTCAAGAACTCGCCGACCATCGAGGCGCTGGCGACCATCGTGCGTGAGCACCTCGAGGCGGGCGAGCTCGACGGCTTCGTCCGTACCCTGCGGGCGCCGAAGGAAGGCTCAAAAGCCGTTCCTGTCTTCGTATTCCATCCGGCCGGTGGTTCGACGGTGGTCTATGAGCCCCTACTGAAGCGGTTGCCGGCGGACACCCCGATGTACGGGATGGAGCGCGTTGAGGGGTCGGTCGAGGAGCGCGCCGCGCAGTACGTGCCCAAGCTGCTGGAGATGCACGATGGACCGTTCATCCTGGCGGGCTGGTCGCTGGGCGGCGCGATGGCCTACGCGTGCGCGATCGGGCTCGAGCAGGCCGGCGCGGACGTTCGGTTCGTCGGCCTGATCGACACCGTTCGCCCCGGTGAAGAGGTGCCGCAGACCAAGGAGGAGACCCGCGCCCGCTGGGACCGCTACGCGCGGTTCGCCGAGCGCACCTTCAACGTGCAGGTGCCCGCGATCCCCTATGAGGAGCTCGAGGAACTCGACGACGAGGGACAGGTGCAGTTCGTCCTCGACGCGGTCAAGGCGAGCGGCGTCGAGATCCCCGGCGGAGTGATCGAGCACCAGCGCACGTCGTATCTGGACAACCGCTTGCTCGAGACCGCGGAGATCAAGCCCTACGACGGACACGTCACGCTCTACATGGCTGACCGCTACCACGACGACGCGATCTTCTTCGAGCCGCGTTACGCCACCCGCAAGCCCGACGGCGGCTGGGGCGAGTACGTGGCCGACTTGGAGGTCGTGCCCATTGGGGGCGAGCACATCCAGGCGATCGACGAGCCGTACATTGCGAAGGTCGGCGCCCACATGAGCGAGGCGATCAACCGGATCGAGAGCGAGAGCAAGTGACGAACAAACCCACTGCGGAACTTCTGTCCGAACTTCGCGAAAAGCTGGAGCTGGCAAAGGAACCCGGTGGTGAGAAGGCCGTCGCCAAGCGAGAGAAGAAAGGCATCCCGAGTGCCCGGGCGCGCATCCACGCGCTGCTCGACCCCGGCAGCTTTCTGGAGATCGGTGCGCTGTGCAAGACGCCCGGTGATCCCAACGCGCTGTACGGCGACGGCGTGGTGACCGGCCACGGCACCATCAACGGCCGGCCCGTCGGCGTCTTCAGCCACGACCAGACGGTGTTCCAGGGCACCGTCGGTGAGATGTTCGGCCGCAAGGTGGCCCGGCTGATGGAGTGGGTGGCCATGGTCGGCTGCCCCATCATCGGCATCAATGACTCCGGCGGCGCCCGCATTCAGGACGCCGTCACCTCGCTGGCCTGGTACGCCGAACTCGGCCGCCGCCACGAGCTGCTGCGCGGCTTCGTGCCGGAGATCTCCATCATTCTCGGCAAATGCGCTGGCGGAGCGGTCTATTCGCCGATCCAGACCGACCTGGTGGTGGCCGTCCGCGATCAGGGCTACATGTTCGTCACCGGCCCCGACGTGATCAAGGACGTGACGGGTGAAGACGTCTCGCTCGACGAGCTCGGCGGCGCCGAGGCCCAGGCCCGGTACGGCAACATCCATCAGGTCGTCGAGGACGAGAAGGCAGCGTTCCAGTACGTCCGCGACTATCTGAGCTTCCTGCCGCCCAACACCTTCGACGATGCACCGATCGTCAATCCCGGCCTCGAGCCGGAGATCACCCCGCACGACCTCGAGCTCGATTCGATCGTGCCGGACTCCGACAACCAGGCCTACGACATGCACGAGATCTTGTTGCGGATCTTCGACGACGGCGATGTTTTCGATGTCGCACAGCAGCAGGGGCAGGCGATGATCACCGCGTTCGCGCGGGTCGACGGCCGCCCGGTCGGGGTGGTCGCCAACCAACCCATGCACATGTCGGGCTCGATCGACAACGAGGCATCAGACAAGGCCGCCCGGTTCATCCGATTCTGCGACTCCTACAACCTGCCACTGATTTTTGTCGTCGACACCCCCGGCTTTCTGCCCGGTGTGGCGCAGGAGAAGGGCGGCATCATCAAACGCGGCGGCCGCTTCCTGAACGCGGTCGTCGAGGCGGACGTGCCGAAAGTGACGATCACCGTCCGCAAGTCCTACGGCGGCGCGTATGCGGTGATGGGCTCCAAGCAGTTGTCGGCCGACTTGAACTTCGCGTGGCCGACGGCGCGTATCGCGGTGATCGGCGCCGAGGGCGCCGCGCAGCTGCTGGTGAAGCGGTTCCCGGATCCGACCGCGCCGGAGGTGCAGAAAATTCGCGCCGACTTCATCGAGGGCTACAACCTGAACATGGCCACGCCGTGGATCGCCGCCGAGCGCGGGTTCATCGACGCGGTCATCGAGCCGCACGAAACCCGGCTGCTGCTGCGCAAATCGCTGCATCTGCTGCGCGACAAGCAGCACTACGGCCGGGTGCAGCGCAAGCACGGTCTGCTGCCGATCTAATCTCTCGCCACCAATGAACGGCCGCGCATAAGCAAACACCCCGCGAGCTTTGAGCCCGCGGGGTGTTGCCTTCCAGCGCTGTTACTTCTCCAGGTCGAACCGGTCGTTGTTCATGACCTTGACCCAGGCCGCGACGAAGTCCTCGACGAACTTCTGCTTGTTGTCGTCCTGGGCGTAGTGCTCGGCGAGCGCCCGCAGTTGCGAGTTCGAGCCGAACACAAGGTCATTCGCGGTCGCGGTCCACTTCGGCTGACCGGTTGCGCGGTCGGTGCCCTCGTAAACGTTCTCCGCGGTGCCCGACTTCCATTCCGTGCTCATGTCGAGCAGGTTGGCGAAGAAGTCGTTGGACAGCACGCCGACCTTGTCGGTGAACACGCCGTGCTTGGTGCCGCCGTGGTTGGCGCCCAGCACACGCAGGCCACCCACCAGGACGGTCAGCTCGGGTGCCGTCAGATCGAGCATGTATGCCTTCTCGATCAGCAGCTGCTCCAGCTGTTCCTTCTCGCCCGGACGGACGTAGTTGCGGAAGCCGTCGGCCCGTGGCTCCAGCACGGAGAAGGAGTCGACGTCGGTCTGCTCCTGCGACGCATCGGTACGACCGGGCGCGAAGTGCACGTCGATCTCGTAGCCGGCGTCGCGCGCCGCCTTCTCCACCGCCGCCGAACCCGCCAGCACGATCAGGTCGGCCAGCGAAACCTGCTTACCGCCCGCGCTGTTGAAGTCCTGCTGGATCTGCACGAGAACCGGCAGCACCTTCTCGAGCTCCGACGGCTCATTGGCCTCCCAAGTGCGCTGCGGCTCAAGGCGAATCCGTGCACCGTTGGCACCGCCGCGCTTATCGGTGCTGCGGAAGCTGGCCGCCGACGACCACGCCGTCTTGATCAGCTGCTGGACCGACAGGCCGGAGTCGAGCACCTTGGCCTTCAACGCCTTGATGTCGGACTCGTCGATCAGTTCACCCTGGACCGCAGGCACCGGGTCCTGCCACAGCTGGGGCTCGGCCACCCACGGTCCGAGGTAGCGGCTGATCGGGCCCATGTCGCGGTGCAGCAGCTTGTACCACGCCTTTGCAAATGCCTCGTTGAGCTCTTCGGGGTGATCAAGCCAACGACGCGTGATCGCACCGAACTCGGGATCCACCCGCATCGAGACGTCGGTCACCAGCATCGTGGGCTTGCGGGGCGGGCCGCCGAACGGGTCGGGGATGGTCGCCTCGGCGTCCTTGGCTTCGAACTGCCACGCACCGGCCGGGCTCTTGGTCAGCTCCCACTCGTTGCCGTAGAGGATCTCCAGGTAGGCGTTACTCCACTTGGTGGGGGTGTTGGTCCACACCACCTCGAGCCCGCTGGTGACCGCGTCGGCGCCCTTGCCGGAGCCGAACGGGCACTTCCACCCCAGGCCTTGCTGCTCGATCGGGGCACCCTCGGGCTCGGGGCCCATGCCCTCGTCCGGGCCTGCGCCGTGGGTCTTGCCGAGTGTGTGGCCACCGACGATCAGAGCGGCGGTCTCCGCGACGTCCATCGCCATCCGGCCGAAGGTGTCCTTGATGTCCTTGGCCGCCGCCAGCGGATCCGGCTTGCCTTCTGGCCCTTCGGGATTGACGTAGATGAGGCCCATGGTGGTGGCGCCGTACGGCTCGGCGAGCTCACGGTCACCGGAGTACCGCTTGTCGGTGCCCAACCATTCGTCTTCCTCACCGAAGAGGATCTCCTCGGGCTCCCACACGTCGGGACGACCGAAGCCGAAGCCGAACGTCTTGAAGCCGGCCGACTCCAGGGCCACATTGCCCGCGAACACGATGAGGTCGGCCCACGAGATCTTGTTGCCGTACTTCTGCTTCACCGGCCACAGCAGGCGGCGCGCCTTATCGAGGTTGGCGTTGTCGGGCCAGCTGTTGAGCGGGGCGAAGCGCTGCATGCCCTGACCGCCGCCGCCGCGGCCGTCGTGGATGCGGTAGGTACCCGCGGCGTGCCAGCTCATGCGGATGAACAATCCGGCGTAGCTGCCGTAATCGGCGGGCCACCAGTCCTGTGAGGTGGTGATCACCTCCATCACGTCGGCCTTGAGCGCCTCTGGGTCGAGCTGGCTGAACGCCTCGGCGTAGTCGAAGTCCTCGCCGTAAGGGTTGGAGGCCGAGCCGTGCGCGTGCAGCTTAGAGACGTCGACCTGGTTGGGCCACCAGTCCTGGTTGGTCCGCGGAGCGTGCGCCTTGGGCTTCGGCGACGGGACGACCGGGTTCTCGCTCTCGCTGACGCTGGCGGTGCCTGAGCCAGAAGCGGGGGGACGAGCATCGGATGTATCAGATGACACAACATTCCTTCCGGGAGTGGGTTTCAACGGGCTGTGATCACGGTTGTGATCGCGAAGTCGGACTGGCCGCACAGTCGGGGCACAGGCCCCAGTAGATGACCTCGGCTTCGTCGATGGCGAATCCGGCCAATGAGCCGTCGTCGTCGGATGCGGTCAGGCAGGGCGCCTCGCCGACCGCGCAGTCCACGTCGGCGATGACGCCACAGGACCGGCAGACGACGTGATGGTGGTTGTCGCCGACCCGCGACTCGTAGCGCGCCACCGAGCCCGACGGCTGGATGCGCCGCACCAGGCCGGCGGCCGTCAGCGTGCTCAACGAGTCGTAGACGGCTTGATGGGATACCTCGGGCAGGTCCGCGCGCACGGCACGGATGATCGAATCGGTGTCGGCGTGCGGGTGGGCGTGCACCGCGGTCAGCACCGCGACCCGCGGACGGGTCACACGCAAAGCGGCGCCTCGCAGCATCTGCTGGAAGTCCTCCGACGTGCGCATGTAGGAAAGTCTTATCCCTTTTCTGGAATAAGTCAAGAAATCCGCGGGATGCTAATTTCCCGATTTTCGGTCAGGCGCCGATCCGGATCTTGTTGGGCTTCCACAGGCCGCTGCGGGTTGCCGTGCCGAGCTCGATCTGCGCCGGAACGGCGTCTCCGCCAATCCAAGTGGTGTCGAACCTGCGCAGCGAACCCCAGTCGCGGCCCCAGTCGCGCGACAGGTAGGTGGCCATCACATGCGCCCGCAGCAGGAGGTCGGTGATGCCGAGCAGCCCGCCGTTGCGGCCGTCCTGCCAGGTGTCGGTGTCCTGCTTCTTGGCCGTGTAGTCCGGGGTGATCCGGAACTTCGGCACCTGGGTCACGCCGTTGGCGTGCAGCATCGGCTGCTGGCACGGGAACGCCAGACCGACGGCCCAGTCCATCAGCACGGGCTGGCTGGAGCCGACGTACTCCTGCAGGGACCGTAGCTCGGGCACCCGCGGAGGCGTGACGGCGATCCAGTCGCCCGGCGTCAGCGAGCGGTCCTCGGCCACCACCCGCACCGCGACCGCGTCGGCGGGAATGTCCGAACGCGCGAACCGCAGATTCCGCCACGACGGCGCCACGGCGATGTCGTCAGGCACCAGCCTGCCGGCCGCCACGGGAACCCCGCCCGGGCCTGGCCGGGCATACTCGAGCTCGACGGTCTGGCCGTCGGTGTGGCCGTTCAACACGCTGTTGCCCGCGATGGTGCCCGCCGCGGTGATCACCACAAGCGGATGCGCGTCGTCGGCCGCGGGCAGCTGATACCAGGCCGACGCCAGCTTGCTCTGCTGCTGCACACCCTCGGCGTAGGTGCCCGCGACGGGAACCCGCGCCGGGTCAAGCCCGTACGGCAACGGCACGGTCGACCCGTTGACGCCCTTGGTGGTGAGCTTGACGGCCGCGTCCCAGTCGTAGTCGGTGCCCGGCATCGGCAACGTGAGCCGAATCGACTCTGCCACAATGTGATCGGGCACACCGTTGGGACTGAAACCGACGGGGTTCTCGCCGCCGAGCGGACCCAGCGGACCGTAGTTTCCCGGCAGCGGCGTCATGAAGCCGTTATTGGTGTCGGGCTCGACCAGCACATCGTCGGCCAATCCGCAGCCGCCGGTGAACGCGCGCAGGTTAGCCCACGCATTCGAATACGTCGGGTACTGGCGCACCACGCCGACGAGCATCGAGGCCACGAACACGATCACCATAAAGCCCGCCGCCAGCGGTATCGGCGCAAGAGTCAGGGCGCGTGCGAAACGGCCCTCACCGCGGTCGCGCGGCGCGAAGTGCAGCCACAGGGTGTAGACCGCCGCGACCGCGGACAACGCGAAGAAGATTGTGCTGATGGTGATTCCGGCGACCTTAGGCATCGCGTTGTTGAACGGAACCCCGAAGCTCGAGACATACCACCAGCCGTTGGTCGTCGCAAAGCACAGCGCCAGCAGGAACAGCACCGCCGTGACCACCGTCATCCGGTTGCGCGACCAGCGCAGCACCTTCGGCGACACCAGCACGGTGGCCAGCGCCGCCATCGCCGCGCCCACGGCGGCGAACAGTCCGAAGTGATGCACCCACTTGGTCGGGGTGAACATCAGGAAGAACATCGTGCCGAAGATGATGCCGATCAGCCGCCACGCCGGACCACGGGCCACACCGGCAATCCGCTTGCGCCGCAACAGGATGAACATCGAGGTGAACAAGCTCAGCGCGGTCACGAAGAAGCCGAACCGCCGCGACAGCGAGCCGTCCACCGTCGGCAGGAACAGGTAGTAGTACCGCAGGTTCTCGGTGTACCACTCCTGGCTCGGGCCGATCGCGGTGCGAATCCTGGTGGCCTCCAACACCGTTGCCAGTGTCTGGTCGGCGAAGACCACGGTGAGGATCACGGTGCCGGCCGCGAGCAGCGGTGCGATCAACGGCCAGGTGCCCACGACGCGGTGCCTGCGCACCAGGATCCGCAGCAGCGGTCGGCCACCGGCGAGCAGCGCAGCCACCGCGATCAGGCCGGTGGGCTGAATGCCGAGGGTGAATGCGGCGGCGATCACGGCCAGGGCCGCAGGCGTCATCCGCGCCGAGCTGATGGCGCGCTCGATCAGCACATAGGTGATCAACGCGCCGACGGCGATCTGCCCCTCGGGCCGCAGGCCGTTGTTGAACGGCATCCACGCGGCCAGCAGCACCAGGCCCGCGGCCCACATCGCCGCCTTGGACGACGCCACCGCCGGGCCGAACCGGGGCAGCACCTCGCGAGACAGCAGTAGCCAACACACCAGGGCCGCAATCAGATCCGGCAGTCGGATCCAGATGCTCGCATCGCTGACGTGGGTCATCAGCGCCAGCACGTTGTAGTACCAGCCGAACGGATCCTCAGGGCTACCGAACCACCTGAAGTAGTTCGACATGTAGCCCGCATGGTCGGCCACCCGGGCCATGCCGAGGATGTAGCCGTCGTCGGAAGAGTTCGCGCCGGCGACATGCCACAGCAGGAACCCGCCGACCACAACGACGTCGGCGGCGGTGAAGGTGCGCCAGCGCTGTGGAATGAGGCGGTGCATCCGCCTGCCGTCGAGCCGGTCCAGCCGCCACAGCGCCAGCAGCGCGACGACGGTGGCCGCGATGGCACCCAGCATCGCCCCCAGCTTCAAAGCTGTTGGCTTGCTGGTGAATCGGGTGTCGATGGTCGCCGACAGGCTCAACCCCGGCGGGGCGGGGCCGACCAGGTCGGTGAAGACGCCAACGATCTGCGGCCGCAGGTTGGGGTCGGCGAACCCGCTGCGCAGTTCCTTGCCGGTGGTCGGATCGGTCAGGCCGACGAACGTCGCGAAGGTGCCTGCGTCGGTGGAGGTGATCTCGATGCGCGAGCATCCCAGCGATGTTCCGCCGCCGGCGACCCGCGCGCGAGGCACGCTCGCGATCACCACGTTGCGGTCGGTGATGTCCACCCGCTGCGGTGTGACGTTGACGAACAGCGCTTCGAGCGCGGCTTCCTTACCGCGCTTGGGTGCGGTGCCGAGCACAGTGCCGCCGTTGGGCGGCATCGCGCGGATCACGTCGCACGGCACCGTCACCGTCATCGTCACCGGAACCTGCGAGATCAACGGCGCCGTAACGTTGTTCAGCTGACCGTTCTGAGGCCAGTTCAACGTCGCGGTGGTCTGCACCACCGGCAGCAGAGGCGTGGCCACCGACAGCACGAACCCGATCAGTCCGGCGATGGTCGCCACCCACCGGGTGAGCTTCACGTCACCTCTCACGGCTTGGCTCATGGGTTCTCTCACGGCTTGGCTCACGGCTTGGCTCACGGCAGCGCCCTGATCGGTCCGCTGCGGCTCCAGCCGTGCACCGTCACCGAACCCTGGTCGATCACCGCGTCAGGGGCTTGCGGCTCGGGCACCAGCCGGTAGTAGCGCTCGATGGCGCCCCAGTCGCGGTACCAGTCGTCGCGCAGATAAGACGGCACGGAGTCGGACCGCAGCAGCGCGCGGGTGATCAGCAGTGGACCGCCGTCCTCGCTGGACTGCCACTGGTTCGACGACACCACGGTCTGCTTGAGGTTGGGCAGAATGCGGAACCCCGGAAGTTGGGCCACGCCGAGGTGTTCGGAGAACGGGCGCTGGCATGGGAAGTTCGCGGCAGTGGCGATGTCCATCAGCACCGGGGTATTTGATCCCATCATCTGTTGCGCGGTTTCGAGCACCGGCACCCTCGGCGGCGTGAACGCGAACCACTGGTCGGTGGACAGGTTGGGGTCGTCGGCGACGATGCGCACGACGTTGGTCTCCGGCGGCGCCCACGCCAACGGGAAACGCAGGTTGCGCCAAGCCTTTTGCATGAAGATATCGATCGGCTGGACCTGACCCAGCGCCTGATAGGACCCGTCGGGGCGGTGCACGCCCCATTCCAGCTTCAGTGACTGGCCGTAGTTGAAGGAGTGGTCCTCCTCGTAGTACCAGATCGCCCCGGCCGCGGCGACGGTCACCAGCGGACGATCCGGCGTGCGGGGCGGCAACTGGTACCACGCCGACGTGGCCTTGGCGGCGAGAGTGTTCTCGTTGTAGCTGCCCATCACCGGTGTGCGCTTCGGATCCAAACCGAACGGCAGGAAGACCCGCGACCCGTTGACGCCCTCGGGGCCGTAGCCGCCGCTGGTGCCCGCCGCGTAGCCGACGCCCGCGTTCGGCTTGTTGGGCGAGCCGTCGGAGTTGACCGTGCCGGGGTTGGCGATCACCGGTTCGGCGGGCTCGAGCGTGTCGCTGACGCCGTTGGGGTTGAACCCGACCGGGTTCTCACCGCCCAGCGGCCCGTACTGCCCGAACCGCTGGCCCGGAACCGGTTGCAACATACCGGCATTGGTGTCCGGCTCCACCAGGACATCGTCGGCCATGGCGCAGCTAGGGGCGGACGCCCCGGACAAAAGGTCAGTCAGGGCAGCCACGTTGGCCTTGGCCGTGGTGTAGACGGGGTACCGCTGCGCGGCGCCCTTGGCCATCGACCCCACCTCGAGCACGACCATGATGACCGCCACCACGAGCAGAGGCGTCGACGCCAGGGCGCGGTTGCGGCCCGTATTGGCGACCTCGGTGTGCCCGGCGTAATCCATCCGGAAGTGCAGCCAGCCCGCCAACAGGCCGGTTATCACCGCGAGCACCAGGAAGATGAACGTGACCGGAACGCTGGCGATCACCGGCTGTTTGTCGAACCACGGCACGCCGTAGTTGCCGGTGTAGAACCAGGCGTTGAGACCCGATGTGGCCCACGCCAGGATGAACAGCAACGCGGTTACGTAGAGGACCAGGTTGCGGCGGGTTTGCAGACCCACGCGCGCGAACGCGAACGCCGTCACCGCGCCCAGCGCCCCCGCCAGGCCGGCGAAGGCGCCGAACTGCACGGCCCACTTCGTAGGCGTGAACGTCAGCAGCAACAGCCCGACGGCGCATGCGCCGAGCAGCCGCCACACCGGACCCGATGCGACGCCGGGCACGTGCCCGCGGCGCAGCAGCACCGCGATCATGCCGAACAGGCACAGCATCATCACCAGCACGGCGAACCGGCGGGTCAGCGACGAGTCGGCACTGTCCTCAACGGTTAGGAAGTAGTAGCGCAGGAACTCCTGGTACCAGGCGATGGTCGGGCCGACGACGTATTTGATGCGGGCGGATTCGGCGACCGTGGCCAGCGTCTGGTCGCGGAACACCACCACGAAGATCAGCGACAGCGAGGCCACCAGTGGCGCCAAGGGTGTGAGGAGGCCGTCGACGGGCCTGCGGGCCCGGATGTTGCGGGCGATGGCCCTGGCGCCGACCAGGATCGGGGCCAGCGCGATGAGCCCCTGCGGGGCGGTGGTGGCGCTGAACACGGCGATGACGATCGCGACCGCTGCGGGCCACAGCCTGCGGGTGCCGATCGCGTTTTCCACCAGCACCCACGCGGCGATGACACCGAACGCGATGATCGGCTCGGGCCGTAGGCCGTTGTTGAACGGCAGCCACGCGGCCAGGTACACCGCGCCGGCGGTGAGTACCGCGACACGGTTGACCGCCACCCGCCTGCCGAGCCGGGGCAGGATCCACCGGCTGATGATCAGCCACGTCGCGATTGCCGCCGCGGTAGCGGGTAGCCGCATCCACACGCCTGCGGTGCTGATCGCGGCAAGGTGGGCCAGCACGCTCTGGTACCAGTCGAACGGCGCTTCGCTGGCGCCGAAGAACCGGTAGTAGTTCGCCGTGTAGCCGGCGTCGGCGGACACCCGCGCGATCGCCAGGTTGTAGCCGTCGTCCGATGACGTGGCCCCGATGACGTGCCACAGCAGCAGCGTGCCGATCACGCCGACATCGGTGACCCACGTGATGGGCCGGGCGCGCAGGATGCGGCGCCATGCGCCGGGCACACGTCGGCCACCTCGCCGGTCGAGCACCGCGAGCGCCGCGATGGACGCCAGCACACAGGCGACACCGAGCACCATCACGGCCAGCTTCAGCGTCGTCGGTGAGGTGATGAACCGGGTGTCGATGTCGATGCGCGCCGATAAGCCCGGCTGCGGAGCCACCTTCAGGTCGGTGAAGATGCCGGCGATCTGAGGCTTCTTCTCCGGCGCCAGCGTGCCGGTGGCGCCAGGGATCCCCACGAAGTCGGCGCCGACCTGGCCGACGTTGGCCCAGACGTGAAGCACGCTGCACTTGCCGGACGCCACCGCGGGCCGCGGCGCCGCGGCGGCGACCGAATCACGGAACGCGACGAACACCGTGTCGGCGGACGCGCGGACGAACAATGCGCCCCTGGTGGCGTCACTGGCGTCCTTCGGCACGGTGGACAGCACGACGCCGCCCTGCGTGGGCAGTGTCGCAATCACGGGGCAGGGGATAGAGATGTCGAGTGCCTGCGGAGCGCCGGACACCAGCGGGGCCGTGACGTCGGTCACCATTCCGTCCGAACCCGGCGCCTGCGGCCAGGAGATCGTTGCGGTGGTCTGCCTCACCGGAAGCAGGGGGACCAGCGCGCACAGCAGGACTCCGGCGATGCCAGCGACGACGGCGACAAGTCGGGCGATGGCGGTCAGCCGCTCAGAGTCGTCGCGTGGCACGAGGGTCGATGTTAGGCGACAGAATTAATGACGCAGCGGTGCCGGGCTCCACAGTCCGCTTCGTGTGGCCGAACCGAGATCGAGTCGGGCCGGCTGCGCGTCGCGGTACCACGGCGTGAACTGCTGTAGTTCGCCCCAGTCGCGGAACCAGTCGTCCTTCAGGTACGACGGCAGGGTGGTGGCGCGCAGCAGCAGCTCGCTGATGCCCAGCGGGCCGCCGCCGACGTTGTCCATCACCGGCGAGTTGGCCTCCGTGCCGAAGCGGTCGGGCATGATGCGCCACTTCGGTACCTCCATGACGCCGTTCTGGTGGCCGTACGGACGCTGGCAGGGGAACGCCATGCCGACCAGCCAATCCAGCAGCACCGGGTCTTGAGAACCGACGACCGCCTGCAGCGTGCGCAGTTGCGGGATCCGTGGCGGGGTGACCGCTATCCAATGCTGTGGTGCCAGGTCGTCGTCGGTGGCGACGAGGCGCACCTGCGTCGCCTCGGCGGGAACGGCGCCCAGCGGTGCCCGCAGATTGCGCCACGCCGGTGGCGCACCGACGTCGGCGAAACCGACGCCGCCCTTCACCTCGCCGTCGTCGCCGGCCCACTGGACCACGACATCGCCTGAGTCGAACCGGCCCGCCGCCGACACGACGAGGATGGAGGACGACCGGTCGAGTTGCTTCCAGTCGGCGGGTAAGCGATACCACGCCGACCGCAGCACCGCGGGTTGCTGGGTGCCGCTGCGCCAGCTGCCCATCACGGGTGTGCGCGCCGGGTCGAGGTTGAACGGCAGCCGCGCCCGCGACCCGTTGATGCCTGCGCCGGCGGTCGTGCCGCCCTCGGTGCCGCTCTGGTCGGTGTCGTCCTCGTCGCCCTGGGCGCTGTCGGCGAAATTGCTCGACGTGCCGGGTCCACCGCCGATGACCTCGTCGGCCGAAAGGTTGGTCGGAATGCCGTTGGGGCCGAAGCCTTCTGAGGTGGGACCGCTGAGCGCCTCGGCCGGCGGGCCGACGGGCGTGAGCATGCCCACGTTGGGGTTCTGCTCGACCATCACATAGTCGGCGAGGCCGCAGCGCTTACCGGCGATGGCACCCAGATTCGACCGGCCGACCGACCATCCCGGCCACAGGTCGATCATCCCGAGCGTCAGTGACAACACTTCGAACACGACCAGCAGCCACGTCGCAATTGCCAACGGGGACTGAAGTATTCGCGTCAGCCGCCGTTGGCTGCCATGGGGCGGGGACCGGTCGTGGCCGTAGAAGTGGAACCACGCGGCCACCAGAAGAGCGATGACGGCAAGCGCCAGCAGCATGGTCGTGAACCCGAAGTGCCATTCCGGGAACTGGTTTGACCACGGCACACCGAAGTTGGAGACGTACCACCAGCCATTGACGCTGGCGAACGACAGCGCCATGACGAACAGGACGGCGGCGGCGAAGATCGTTCGGTTACGGCGTGACTTCATCGCCGCTGCGGTGACGGCGACCGCCGCCAACGCGCCCAGCGAACCGGCCAGCCCGGCGAAGACGCCGAAGTGGTGGGTCCACTTGGTCGGGGTGAACATCATCGCCAAGAACGAGATGATGGTGATGCCGATGATGCGGCGGCTCGGGCCTGCGGCGGTGCCGGGAATCCTGCCCTTGCGCAAGGTCATTGCGACCGACACGGCCAGCGCCAGTAGCACCGTCAACACCCCGAAGCGGCGGGCCACCGACCCGTCGGGGGTGGCCATGAAGAGCCGTTCGTAGCGGATGTGTTCGTCGAACCAGCTCAGGCTCGGCCCGACCGCCGACTTGAACGTGCTGGCCTGGATCTCGGCGGCGAACGTCTGGTCGCGGAAGATCAGGAAGATCGTCACCGTCGCGGCGGCAAGCACGGGCGCCAGCAGGGCGAGGTAGCCGAACCGCGAAGTATGGCTGGCGACAATGGTTTTCAAGGGCCCGACCGCGACCAGCAGAGCGCCGACGGCGGCGATACCGGTGGGGCCGGAGAACAGGGTGAGCGCGCCGATGATGATCGCGATCGCCACCGGCAGCACCCGGCTGGTGGCCACCCCCCGCTCGACCGAGCACCAGGTGAGCAGGATGCCCAGCGCGATGATCGGTTCGGGCCGCAGGCCGTTGTTCAGCGGAAGCCAGAAGGCCAGGAACATACCCGCGGCAGTCCATTTCGCCGCAGGGTTGGTCTTGACCGCGTGGCCGAGCCGCGGGATCACCTCACGACTGATCACCCACCAGCAGGTGAGCGCCATCAACAGCGTCGGCAGCCGGACCCAGACACTGTTGGCGCTGACGTGCGACCACAGCGCGAGCAGGTCGTAGTACCAGCCGAACGGCGCCTCGGGTGTGCCGAACCACCGGTAGTAGTTGGCCATGTAGCCGGCGTGCTCGGACACCCTGGCCATCGTCAGGATGTAGCCGTCGTCGGAGGTGTTGGCGCCGACGAAGTGCCACCACACCAGCACCGCGATGACCAGCACGTCCAACGGGCGGATCGACCACCAGCGCGGCGGAAGGAATCGTCGGTGCCGCATCCCGTCGGCGGTGTCGAGGACGTGTAGTGCGCCGAGCGCGATGACGGTCATCAACACCCCGACGATCATCACGATCAGCTTCAGCAGCGTCGGGGAGGTGCTGTAGCGGGAGTCGATGGTGGCCGAGAACTTCAGGCCGGGCGGCGCGGGACCGGCCAGATCGGTGAACACTCCGACGATCTGGGGCCGGAAGTCGTAGCCGCTGCGCTCACCCCGTAGCGGTTTGCCGGGGTCGTTGGTTTCGGGTCCGGTGACCAGCCCGACGAATTCACCGGTGACTTTGTCGGCGTGCGCGGTGAACGTCAGCTTCTGGCAGGCAGGGCTGAGCACCTGGCTGAGCGGCGCGGTGACGACCGGCGTGTTGCGGACGATGACGAGCAGGTCGTTGTTGACGCGCTCGATCAGCAGGCCGCGATCAACGGCCTTGGGCGCCTGTTTCGGCACCGTGGACAGCAGCACCGTGCGGCCCGCGTTCTGCGGACCAGCCAGGCCGGCGGCCGTCGAGCAGGGCACGCTGATGTCGAGGTCGGTGGCCACGTAGCCGATGAGCGGCGCGTTCACGCTCTGCAGGACGCCGTTCTGCGGCCAGTTCAACTGCGCGGTCGTCTGCTTGACGGGAAGGAACGGAGTGGCCACGGCCAGCGCGGCGCCCAGAAGACCGGCGATGACGGCGATCAACCGCGCAGTGCGGTGATTGGTTTCCGGCCTTCGGTCGTGGACCACGGGGCTAGATGTTAATTGGGCAGTCGGATCGCCAGCACGAACGGTCCGATCTCGGAAACGGTGAACCGCGGATCGTCGAACAACGCGGCGTCGAGCGCTACCTGGTAGCGACGGACGTTGGGCTGGTTAGGGTAGACGTCGGCGGCCAGGCGCAACGTGTAGCTGGCGTCGGTGTCACCCGCCCCGCCGCGACGCATGAGGAACACCGTCGGCGGCCGCCACGGGAGCGCGTCGAGCTCGGCGATGAACTGGTCGGGGTGCTCTAGCGTCGACCACCGTTGGATCGCCGAGGCGCGCTCGTCGAACTGGGCCAACGGGTTGGCGTAATGCGACGTGAGCCCCTGGAACCCGTAATAGGGGTAGTACGACAGAAAGCTGTAGTCGGCGGTGAGCACGACGGTGTCGCTGCGCGGTCTGCCGGTCACCTCCTGGATTTTCGCGTCGATCTCGCGGTAGTACTTCTCGGCGCCGGGCGGGCGGCGGTCGGCGCGCTGGCCGTAGCCGTCGGTGTCGGTGTAGGCGACGACGATGTCGGAGCGCAGCACGTCGGGGATGTCCTGGGCGAACGTCAGGGCGCCGAGCACGCCGACAGCGGATGTGGCTGCGACGATTCGGCGATGGGTTGGCTGTTCGTAGCGGCGTGCGATCGCAAGCGTCAGCTCGATGAAGCCGAACGCGCCTGCCGCCGTCAGCAGGACGGTCAACGTGGGCTGCAGCCGGAACGACAACAGCGTCGTGCCGGCGAGGGTGGCCAGCATCGACAGCAGCGACCAGACGTAGACCGCGACCACACCGAAGGCGAGCCCACCGGCACGCGTCGACCTACCGGCGCGTACGACGAGCCAGAGCGTGCCGAGCATGCAGAGCGCGCCGAGCAGCGTGAACTCGAGCATCGGGAACGACAGCTGCGCGCCGTCGGGCGGCAGGTAGTGCGTGGCCGTGCCGGAGTCCGCGGGTGAGCCGCGGAGGGCCGCCAAAAGGTAGGGCAGCCAACCGATCAGGGCGATGGCGACGGCGATCGCCGCGATGACTGCCACCCGTATGAGCGGTTCCAGACTGCGGCGGGCGAGCGCGAGAGCGACGGCCATGAGGACGACGGTGAAGGCGCCGTAGGCCAGCAGCAGCGTGTAGGACAGGGCGGCGACGCCGAGGAACACACCGACACCGACGACGGCCGCCCAACCGCCGGAGCGTGTGCGCCCGCGCAGCCCGGACCACGCGAGCACGAACACCGGCGGCAGCAGCACGGTGATGACGGCGGCGTACGGTTCCGCAGGCGAGTAGGCCAGCGTCGCGGCGGCGGTGGCGGTCGTGACGATCAGCGCGTACTCGAACCGAATCATGCTCCCCCACACCACGAATGCCAGCACGATCGCGACCGTGATGGAAGTGATCGCCCACGGCTTGAACATCTCCCACGCGGGGGTTCCGGTCAGCGCCGCGGCGCGCCCGCCGACCCAGAACCAGCCGGCCGGATAGTACGGCGGCAGGCCGAAGTAGGTCATGTCGCGCAGCGCGCTGGTATCGGTGAGGCGGGTCAGGTACTCGGTGCGGAACTGCTGATCGACGGAGATGCCGAACAGGTAGAGCTTGGTGGCGCCCAGCGGCATCGCGAGCGTGACGACCGAGAATGCGGACAGGAAGATCAGCCCGCCCGCATGCGCTATGACGCGGCGGCCGCGGCGCCAGACCCAGCCCGATGCGAGTAGCCCTGCCAGGCAAAAGAATTGACCGACGGTGGTGAGCGCGTGCAGTTGGTTGGACGAGTTGTAGGCGGGCCATTCCACCCGGGCGATGGCGATCAGCGCGACGGCCGAGACGATCAGCGCGACGACGACCGCCACCGTCATCCGGCCGAGCACGGTCATATCAGATGGGCAGCTTGCGGAAGATGGGCCGCGGGATGTGCCGCAACACCATCATCACGTACCGGAACGTTCCCGGCGCCCACACCAGCTCCTTACCCTTGGCCGAAGCTGTGACCGCCAACTCGGCGACGTCTTCCTTGTCGACGGTGAACGGCGCTTCCTTGGTGCCGGTGGCCTTCCAATGCTCGATGGTGGTTGAGGTGCGGACCTGGCCCGGCCGGATCACGAGCACGCGGACTCCGTGCTCGCGCAACGCTTCTCCGAGGCCGAGGTAGAAGCCGTCGAGGCCGGCCTTGGTGGAGCCGTAGACGAAGTTGGAGCGCCGCACCCGCTCTCCGGCCGCCGAGCTCATGGCGATGATCTGGCCGGAGCCCTGTGCGCGCATCTTCTCGCCGAGCAGCACACCCACCGAAACCGCTGCCGTGTAGTTGATTCCGGCGATCTGGACCGCCTTGCGCTGGTTCTGCCAGAGTTCCTCGGCGTCACCGAGCAGGCCGAACGCGACGATCGCCACGTCGATATCACCGTTGGCAAAGGCCTGGTTGATTACCTCGGGATGGCTGTCGGTGTCGAGTCCGTTGAAGTCGATCCACTCAACGGACTTGGCGCCGGCCGCCTTCATCTGGGTGATGGCGTCGTCGCGCTTCGGGTGGTCGGGGAGGTCGGCCAGCACGATGCGGGCGGACGCGTTACGCAGATAGCGCTCGCATATGGCCAGTCCGATCTCCGAGGTGCCGCCGAGCAGCAGAATGGCCTGCGGGTTACCTGTGGCGTCAAATACCATGCGACAACACCATTTACAGGAGCTCCAAACGTCGGGCCATGTCGGAGGCGAATACGCCGTCGGGATCGACCTTGCGGCGCACGGCGATCCACTCGTCGATCCGCGGATACATGGCGTGAAACATCTCGGCGGTGGTGCGGGAGTCCTTGGCGGTGTAGAGCCGCCCGCCGAACTCGAGAACGCGTCGATCGAGTTCGTTGAGGAATTCATTGAGGCCGGCTTTGACCTGGAAGTCGACGCAGACGTTCCAGCCGGGGATCGGGAAGCTCAGCGGCGCCTGGTTGCCGGGGCCGAACAGCTTGAACACGTTGAGGAACGAGTAGTGCCCCGAGCGTTGGATGTCGTACATGATGTTTTTGAACGGCTCGACTGCCTCGGTGGGCACGACGAACTGGTACTGGGTGAAACCGACTGCGCCGTAGGCCCTGTTCCACTCACCGACCATGTCAAGCGGGTGGTAGAACTGCGTCAGGTTTTGCGCCTTGCGGCGGTAGGTCTTGCCGGTGCGGTACCACAGTTCGGTCATCGCCCCGAAGATCAGCTTGTTGCCGAGGCCGTTGGGGAAGATGTCGGGCGTGGTGAAGTATTGCGGCGCATCGAATTTCAGTGGGTCGGCCTGCAGCTTCTTCGGCAGCTGGTCGACGGTGGCGAGCGAACCGCGGGAGATTACGGCGCGGCCCAGCTTCGGGGGCGCGCTGATGGCGTCGAACCATGCACTCGAGTAGGTGTAGTTGGATTCGCTGCCGTCGCTGTGGAAGGCGATCGTTTCATCAAGGCCCGTGGTGACGTCGCCGTCGGCGATGAAGTACGCCGTCTCCGTCGGGGTCATCGCGATGGTGGCGCGCAGGATGATTCCGGTCAGGCCGTTGCCGCCGACGGTAGCCCAGAACAATTCGGCGTCGGTGCCGTCGGGAGTGAGGTGGCGGACCTCGCCGTCGGCGGTCAGCAGTTCCATCGAGCGCACGTGGTTGCCGAAGCTGCCTGCGCTGTGGTGGTTCTTGCCATGGATGTCGCAGGCGATGGCGCCGCCGACGGTGACCTGGCGGGTGCCCGGCAGCACCGGCACCCAGAGGCCGAGGGGCAGCGCGGCGCGCATCAACTGGTCGAGGTTCACGCCCGCGTCGACGTCGACAAGGTGGCTGTCGCGATCGATTGAGTGGATCTTGTTCAGCGCCGTCATGTCGACGACGATGCCGCCGCCGTTCTGCGCGTTGTCTCCGTAGGACCGGCCGAGGCCCCTGGCGATCACACCGCGGGTGCCGCCGTGGGCCGCGTGTGCGATGGCCTTGGCGATGAGTTCCTGATCCGGCGTCGAGAGCACCTGAGCCACTGACGGGGCGGTGCGGCCCCAGCCGGTCAGGCGTCGAGAGGTGGTCGGAAACATCGTGACGAGGGTACCGTGCGACGCTTCCGCCTCAGCGCAGCCGGAAAATGACCGACCGCTGAACAACGAAGTTGATCACGGTGGCCGTGCCCTGTGCGATGACGAAGGCCACGACGACGGCGGTCGGGGTGTAGTCGAGCAGCCGCAGGAAGAGGTGGTTGAGCCCGACCTGCACGACGAACGTCGTGATGTAGAGGGCCCACACGGCGGCCAGCCGGGCCCTGCTCGGGGGCGCTTGGAACGTCCAGCGCCGGTTCAGCAGATACGCCGTGGTGGTGCCCGCGATCCAGCCGATGATCTTGGCCAGGTCTGGTTGCATGCCGCCGATCCGGTAGAGCACCACATACAGCCCGAAGTCGACAATCGCCGAGAACCCGCCAGTCACGACGAACCGCCATATCTGCGTGGTCAACGTCAGGTTCGGCTGCATCGGCGGCTCGGTCACCCGGGCAGCCTACTCAGAAGGGCGGAGTGTCGAGTTGGTTGAGTGTGCGTTCGGCGGTGATGCGGGCGGCGTTGTCGGCGGCGCGGGTTCGTTTGCGCCGGGGCATCATCAGTGCGCGGTCACCGGAACTGGGTGGGGGTATGGC